>NEXG01000025.1 GCA_003019535.1 Candidatus Marsarchaeota G2 archaeon ECH_B_1 | reverse complement strand
CCTATATGCCCGTACACGCATTAACAAGTGTTTTCCAGACTCGTATTTATACTTTTAGAATCCCCGCCCCTAGAAGGGGCGAGGTTTTGGAAAGTTTATAACCACAGCAGCCGTATTCAGAACCTGATAGAACAGATATATGAATTGGGTGTACACTCCTGTACTCCTGGATATTCCGTTTGCGACGTACCCGTAGTAGCCTCCAGCATGGGGGAACCTGCTCCCCATCTGGATCACCGTGTTGGCCGAAAACAGGACTATTACAAGAGCTATGAGGTATGATAGGGCGGGAGCGTTCGAATACCCGAAGATTTCCTGAATCGTGAATATTAGTGTTGGAAGAGGTGCGAGCTGTGCTAGGCTTTGAAACAGGGATAGCCAAGGGGATATTGCTCCAACCGCCAATTTATTTTCATTCATAGTATAATCACCGTAAGCACGCTTACAAATCGTAAAAATATTTAAACTCTACCTAAAAATTTGGACTGAGTATAGATTGAGGGACTTTAACTCAACGTTTTATATATAGAACTCACGTGTCCTTGCAATGAGTAGAAGTGGTTGCCGACTCTCATCTCTTAATAAGCGTATATGGATACTTGTAGGATGTTGTATCTGGGGCGTGACGGTGGGGGTGGGCTCCCACATCACACCCAAACAAGTCCTCCATCAGTATTTGTAGCCTCGTGATTCCCCCTTCAAAGGCGAGGTTTTGGAAACCTTATAAATTTCGACTAGCCTCTTCATCATTTTGTTTAGGGCAAAAGAATTTCTTCACCAATTAATCCCCATTGGCTGTGGGGTGTAGTGACGTGGTCCCCTCCTCGTGGGGGTGAGCCTCTCCCGCCCTGCGCTTCCTTGCGGGTTTGGTTTAGGTGGGGTGGATTTATTTTTGTGTTTGATTACTGTTTTTTATGCTTGATGCCGATGTTTTAGCTGAGAGGGTTAGCCGCGGCCGGGAGGAGCTTGTGGCCCTCTTGAGGAGGCTTATATCTTTGGAGGGAGGCGACCAGGCGGGGTCCTTGGTTGGCGTGCAGACATTTTTGAAGGATTACTTGGAGGGTGTTGGTCTCAGCGTGGAAACCCATAGCGTGGAGGGCGTTTCAGCTATAACTTCCAGTATTGGTGGGAATCGCCGTGACGGTTTGATCTTGTATTCACATTGTGATGTTGTGCCGCCTGGCGGGTCGGCTAGATGGCTGTATCCTCCCTTTGAGGGTAGGGTTGTCGGCGGCAGGGTTTACGGTAGGGGCTCGGCTGACATGCTTGGCGGCTTGGCCGCTGAGGTTTTCGCTCTCTCTGCTTTGGTTGGCTTCGAGGCTGAGTTTTCAAGGGGAGTGAGCTTTGTTTCGGTTCCTGACGAAGAGGATTGGAGGAGGACTCCTACTGGTTGGGGGTTCTCGGATTGGCTTCTTAGAACTGGGAAGCTCACTGGTGGGGCGTGTATTATGGGTGAGCCAAGCGGTATCGGTGGTGTATGTGTGGGTGAGCGGGGTGACTACTGGGTTACTCTAAGAGTGAGGGGTGACGCTGGTCACGGCAGTCTGGCGGTGTATGGTGATAACGTGTTCGTCAGGCTCTTCAGGGCTCTAGACGAGCTACATAGGGCGGTGTGCTCCCACGTTGCCCTCCCACCACCTGAGGTTGCGCCTCTACTTGAGGATTCGTATCCAGTTTTAGCTGTGGAGCTCGGTGTGCCCGTAGCGGAGCTTCGGGCTAAGAGGATGCTTGAATCCCCCAGCATGAATGTTGGTAGGGTTCGTGGCGGTGTTATGGTCAACGTCCTGCCTGACGAGTGTGAGGCGGAGGTAGCATTCTGTGTGCCCATAGGTATGACGTGGAGAGAGCTGCACAACAGGGTTCTGAGCACCCTGAGATCAAATGGGCACCGAGAGGTTGAGCCATCCGTGGTGGAGGGCTCCCAGAGCGATCCAAGCTATACTCCCCCTCAGAGCAGGATAGTGGGCGCCCTCTCTGAGGCTGTAAAGGAAACTTTGGGGGATCGCCCAAAGGCGTATGTGACCCAAGCCACGAGTGACGCCAACGTGTTCAGAGCGCACGGAATACCCACATGCCTGTATGGTCCGGGCCATATGGGTGTGGCTCACTGCTTCAATGAACACGTGGATATAGAAGATATAGTTAGGGCCGCCCAAGTATACGTCAGAACAATCCTCAAATACTGTGTCCAAAAATAGTGTAACACTGTGGTGGGGAGGCTACCCTGATGTGCGCATCACACGTGGACACCTGAGCCCAACAGATGCCAACGCAGAACTCTACGTTTGGGTGTCCCAGCCCACCCTCTAAGGCCTCCACCATGTTAGCCTATATTGAACCCTTAAAGTTGGGTTTGTATATTGTTGAACACCGTTTGGGCGTCTTTCCGAGTAACACTAGCGGCGCTGGTAGGACTACACTCAGAGTAGGTGAGCTACTCGACCCTGAAGGGCGAGGCTTTGGAGGCTTTATAAAACAAGCGTGCTACCACCAACAATCACCCTCCCCAAGGGGGGAGGGGAGGAAGAATAGAAAGAGAGGTGGGCGGCATTATACCAATTACCCATTCGGAGCCAAACTCCCAGTCAGTGTCAAACCCCTCCACAGGGCATAATCTCGGTGAGTTTGACCGAATTTAACGAGGCGTGTCCTATCCCTCAATCCAGACGAACCATGCGGTTCAAAACCCACTAATCATTCACCTACCATTAGTACCCCTATTCCCGCCCCTATGAAACTAACAGGTAGATGGGTGGGTGATGGTGCAGTCCAAGCATGGAGGCCACCTCTTCGGATGCTACTGCCCACTTGGACAATGTGTAGATAAATGGTCTACGTAGGGGCAGCCAAGTACGAACGAGCTCTGATGATCCACGTATCATGGCTTGTTATGTGCCCAAATATTAATATGTGATTTGAATAGTGTTTTGTTTGTTATGCTCCATTGTTATTTTTTCCTAGGGTGACTCTCAGTTTAGAAAAGTTTTTATAGGTGCTTGGGTTTTTGTTAGAGAAGTATTATGGGCGGCAAACCAAGTGTGCCGTCTAAGGTGTTCGCAAGGGAAGCCACGGGGCTTGTTAAGGAGGTCAGTGGTTGGGCGTCCTTTATGGCCACGTGGTTCCTAGTGACCGGTGGTGTACCCATTTTTATCATAACTTACTATTATGTATATCCTGGAGCCAACTTTCTGTTGGCGTTTGTGTTGGCATTACTACCAACACTGGCATTGGCGGGTCTCTACACTGTATTCAGCGTGTCGATGCCTCGCTCGGGTGGTGACTATGTGTTTGTGAGCAGGGGGTTGCATCCGTTTCTCGGGTTTGTTAACTCGTTTTCGCTTGCTGCAGCCTTCCTCATCTCGCAAGGGGTTTACGCAGCGTTTTTGGGATACTATATTGGCTACCAACTGTACACTCAGGGTATAATATCCGGGTCGACTTCGCTGCAATCTCTCGCATCCACGGTTGAGACACCTGTTCACCTGTTCGTGGTAACAATGATTCTCTTAGTGTTCATATACACACTGGCAATCCTGAGGCCGAAGTATTCTTGGGGCACGGTGTACTGGGTTGGCGTGGCTTCTCTTATTTTGACGGCTATAATGTTCGCCACCCTAGGATTCATCAATGTGCACACGTTCGCCACCAAGTATAATGGCTTTGTAACAGCCAATAATGCAACTCTCACCAGTGAGGGCTATACGAATATAACAACCTACCAGCAGACGATTGTGGCTGGCGGTTGGTCTCCTCCTAAGAGTGTTCTTCTCGCAACCCTCTCAGTGTTCCCACTCGCATGGTACAGTTATACGTGGTATACGCTGCCAAGCACTTGGGCTGGTGAGATAAAGCAGGCTAAGAAGAGTATACCCATAGCCATACTTGGGGCTACACTGTGGATAGCGGCCTACTACCTGCTTTTCCTATTCCTCGTGAACCACGCGTTCGGCCAACCATTCCTCACATCTTGGTCAGAGCTATCAACAAACAGTAGCTACGGGTTACCTTACACCGTTAGTACCTATATACCCTTCTTCATACAGATTGTTTATAAAGCGGCGCCGCTTAGCATCATAGCCTTCCTCGCACTGTTTCTACCCAACCTGATGTCTGGTCCACCACTCACAATAGCGGCTACCAGGTATATCTTTGCGTGGAGTTTCGACAGGGTTCTGCCTGAGAGAATATCTAGTGTTAGTGAGAGGCTACACACTCCTATAATAGCCACTCTAATAGCCTTCGTGGTTGCAACGCTGGGGGCGGTGCTCATCATATTTTTCCCGCAAGCAACCCCGGGTGTGATTGTGCCAATCTTCACGTTCGGCTACATTCTACCGGCGCTCTCTGGACTACTCTTCCCATACTTGAGAAAGGACCTCTACGAGGCAGTGTTCGTCGTGAAGCGTAAAATCCTCGGTATACCCGTCGTCACCTGGCTAGGTGGGGTTTCACTTGTATCCCTGATGATCGGCACCTACAGCCTGAGAATCGGGGGCTTCATGAACTTCACACTACCCGACTACATCTTCTACGCCCTGGCCTACGGTGTGGGAATAGTGATATTCGTGGCCTCCTACTACTATAGGAGAAGACAGGGCGTCGACATCACACTGGCATTCAAAGAGATACCCCCCGAATAAAACACCTTTTTACTTTACTGAACGCTCTCCACAAGCATTCAGATACTCCGTTTCGCATCGCCCACACGGATATATGATTCGTGCTTGATTGAGTTACGTGGTTATAGGTTTATAGTAACTTGAGGTAGAGCGGCAGATGAGGCTTATTAGAAAGTGATGAGAAACAGGAATCAGCTATTAGTCCAATGTGGTTAAGTCTGAGCACCGTGAATATCAAGGTGAAAAATTATAAATACTGGTAACGAGTAGCCTGAAAAGAATGAGAAGAGGATTGTTGCTGTATCACCAATATGGGAGACTATTGGATACAACATCATTACATTGGATTGAAAAAGGTTGCCTGTGGATTTTGCATCGGTAATTGGGTATTGTGAATGCAGTTTTCGAGAATAATTGATCAGATGAGCCACTTTTCAGGTATTTACCACCTCTGGGAGAAAATGCTACCTTCCTCTATATTTGGTAGCCTACCTATATTGAATTTAGAGCTATTATAGGGATTGTATGCAGCTGAAGTTAGTAGTCGGATACTAGTTTTATGGGGGTTTTACAGTGGGTTTATATGGGTTTTCGTGGTATTTGGTTCGAGGTTATGCCGCCCCTTCGTCTTGGGAGTGTTGATGGTAAGCCGTTTGATGTTGATGCGGATGTTGTGGCGACTGGGAGGACGTGTGTGATTGGTGCGAGTGGGAGTGGTAAGAGCTACGCGGTCGGCGTCCTGTGTGAGGAGCTTTGTAGGGTTGGTGTTCGCTTCGCGTTGGTGGATACGGAGGGTGAGCACATTGGTCTTAAGCGGAAATACGAGGCGGTTTGGGTGGGGGAGGATGAAGGGTGCGACCTGAAGTGGTCGGGGTTTGACCCGGCTGAGGTGGGCTCACACATACTCGAGGCTCCACCGTTTATACTGGATGTTTCGGAGACGGATAATCTACAAGTGAAGGTTGCTAGATTCGTGTCGGCCCTCTATGAGCAGGTGTCGGCTAGGAGGGTTCCCTACTTGTTGATTGTTGAGGAGGCGGACAAGTTTGTTCCCCAGTATGGTGATAGGCTTGAGGTATTGGGGGAGGTGGCTCGTAGGGGTCGTAAGAGGGGGCTGGGGCTCATGGTGTGCACTCAGAGGCCCTCCCTCGTGGATAAGAATGTTTTGAGTCAATGCGGTAACCAGCTTATAGGGAAACTCGTGATTAGGAACGATCTTCAGGCGGTTGAGCAATTCTTCCAGGGGCGGGGGCTACCGGAGCAGCTTACCACACTGCAGCCGGGCTACTTTTACGCGGCGGGTGGCTTCTCCGCGGTACCCGTGTGTGTTAAGATACGTGAGAGGGAGACGCCTCCGGGTGGGTCTGCTCCCAAGCTGGGTCAAGAGGTTGAGCTTGGGACAGGTGTGTCTGAATGGCTTGGTAGATTCACGCTCACTAGGAGTGACGGGGAGGGNGTTGGTGTCCCGCGTACCCGGCGTACAATCCCCACGGAGGATGCCCAGATAATTTCCCCCGGGGGTTTAAAGGCTGGCTTAGAGGGTGCATCCAATAGTGCTCGTTTGGGGCTGCGACCCCTGATATCGGCGTCGGATGCGGCGCTCTACGTTAAACGTGAGAGGAGTTTCCCGCTTTTTGGCAGGGAGGAGACCGTGTCATCCGTCCAACTCGTAATGCGACCCCTCCTAGAGCTCGGTATACGCGTAAGGATTAGGAGCGGCCTCCTCAGGCATAGGTATGAGACGAGGTTCGCAGTCTTCGACGGCGTCAGTGGGTGTCAAGCCGATGTGTCTGGGACTCTAACAATTAGAGGCGGACTTGAAGAGCTCATTGGGCTTAGCGAGGAGGAGGTGGCTGTGTTAAGGTGCTTGGATACGGGGACCCCTCTTGGCGTGGTTGACTTAGCACTCAGAGCTAAGCTTCCCGAAGGAGCTGTGCGCAAACACCTCGCATCACTCGTGAGAAGAAGGCTTGCGGGTTCCCGCAGGGTTGGGAGAACAAAGGTTTTCTACAGGCTCGTGGATATACCAGTCATAAAGCAGAGTGAAAGGAGCGTTCAACTGGGGGATGTTGGCAGCTTCGCGGACGCTCAGATCCAGGAGCTAAGAGTTGGGGAGGCGGAGCTCCGGGAGGTGATAAGAGGCTTGCTGCGGTACTCTGAGGTTGAATCTTGTAAACCATTTCTTTACCCCCTCTACCGTGTCGAGCTAGTACTCAGAGATAAGACTAGGGTCGAATGGGTGGATGCAAGGTCCGGTGGAACAGTTGAGCTCTAGTTTTGTATGTTTGAGTGGGATGGATGAGCGCTGATTTTTGATGTGCATATAAATATATGCATGTACTTTCACATGTTAGGGTTCTCGCTAAAGCTTAAATTTGCTCTTTGTGAGGGCTTATTGTGTACAAGCTTGTCAGGAATGACTGGAACCTAGCTCTACACGAATTCAGCCACAAATTGATTCAGCTCCTAGGTGACAATTTGGTGACGATTATCGGTTTAGAGGAGGATTCCAGTGTTTATGATAGTAACGTTCTGGTTGTGGTTAAGGCTCTGGATGATGAGGTGAGGAGGCTAATAGCCAAGAGCGCCCTAGAAGTAAACGACAAACACGAATGCACAATCAGCTACTACATAGCTAAGAATAGTGATAAGAACGTAATTGAACTCTTTTCTAACGTGCAGGGAAAGGTTAGGGAGGACTGTGAAGAGGCTTTTAGAGAATTCCACGACAAAGTCGGGCACCACGTATCCGACATGGTATTTATTGGAGATCGCTACATTTATGACAGCAACACGCTTATAATAGTGGATAAGCTGACGGAGGATGTTAAGAGGCTAATAGCCAAGAGCGCCCTAGAAGTAAACGACAAACACGAATGCACAATCAGCTACTACATAGCCACACCATCCGACGAGGGACTCATAAATGAGTTCAAAAAAATCAGAGAAACTATTAAGTGAAGCAAGGAAGGATATCGAGGTTGGGAACCTGAACAAAGCGGCTTCAGCTCTCTATTTTTCGGTCAGGAAGGAATTAGAGGACTTGGTTAAGCGTATGGGATACCGGCTACCGAGAAGAGACGATAAGCTCGCCAACATCCTTAGACACACCGGGTACCTAGAAGCATCCATACACTTCATGGAGTTATACGAGCTAAGAAAGAAGGCGGATTATGGAGATGAATATATAACTGAAGATGATGTATAGCTAGCGCTCAAATTCACAGAGGAGTTATTAAAAATTCTAAGAAATATCGAGAATTCATAACACGTTCACTGGTAGCATACACACGTGTATAAACAATGTGATATTACTCGCTACCAAACACACCACTAAAACAAGCGAGGCATATAGGTATGTACCCGCCCTCTTAGTACAACTTGCCATGCTGATTTTACTAGCTCTATCAGGCTTCTGGCTCCACGGCCGCATAGCTCTCCCAGCCGCAAATGAAAAACAACGCTTAACTTACCCATACTACGGTAACGGGGGGTTATCCGCTGAACTAGCCCAAGGTAAATTAGGGCAAAAATTATCCGCAGTGCAATTCGTAGATTAATGCTCTGTTTGTATTGAGTTTATGTTTATCTCTGTCGAGTCGTCCCAAGAGTTGAGTACACCATCACTGCACAGGGTTATCTCACCTTGCCTTTTGAACGTGTAGCGGCTGAAGGGTTTGTCGTCATTGAGCCATTTGAGGAGGAGGTTACCAACGCTGTCAAGCGTGTTGATAAGGCGGCCGCCCGCGTAGCACATGGAGTCCCCCTTATTGTAGAGTAGGCACTCACCGTCCTGTTTTATCACGAGTATCAGCGCTGTGGTGGCGCCTAGAGGTATGCTGGACGCACACTTCTCCCTGTACTCCTCTAACACTTCATCGGGTTGCTCCCGCTCTAGAATTCTGTCAACATATTCGAGGAGTGTGTTCGCGGCCCTACGTGAAGCGAGGCCTCCTGAGCCATCCCCCTCTCCGCTCACGCCGTCGAACACTGCGGTCACGACCCCGTTGGGCTTGGCATAAATGAGTATAGAATCCTCACAGAAACGTGTCCACATGTGACCAGCACCCTTGCGCATACTGAAGCGAACAGGTCCAAGCGAACCTTCTAACTCCTTGGGTTTACCGTCGTCCCCCAGAACTTTATCAGCGCCACCCGCCACAAGCCATCCACGCCCAAAGCTCGGGTTGAAAGCATCCGTGTTGAAGCCTCTAATCTCGGGTTCCCCGTAATCCAAATCTAACCCCAAAGAGATTAACACCCACCCAAATATTTCTCTTCTCTTAATCCGCAAACCAAACTCGTAGCTCAACGAGGCCCACGGATGATAGGAGGGCTTCAAGCCAGGTTGCCTTTTAAGTAGACTAGAACCCTCTTAGTTATATCTTGGTGCGCTCATTGTGTTTTCAACTAAAACCCTCTTTTCAAATACTTGTTTCTCTAGGGTTAAGTATGATATTGCGAGAAGTAGTGGGGGAGTGTTGGGGTCTGTTCCGAGCCCTGTGAGCAGCCCTCCTAGACCCATGCCAAACCACCACGCAAAGGCGAGGTATACACATGAGAGGATGAAGGCGGTGCGCCTGTGCCCTGTGAGCCAGAGCGCTATGAGGGATATTATGGGGATCACCTCGAGAATGTTGGCGAGGAAGGGTGAAGCCATCGAGTATCCAGCTAGCGAAGCAACACTCCAAGCCAGGGCTTGCGGAATATTGGTGTCAAGGTTTGATTGAAATATCGTGGCCTGCCCACTCGCTGTGAAGAGGTTTGGGTTGAGCTGGGCGATTAGGGCTCCGGTCAGAAGTAGGGGGGCGAAGTCCCATAGCGGTGAGAGACTCTTTCGGGAATGGTTTTCCCACACTTTGTCAGGTAAGAGTAGGATTAGGGATAAGTAGATATAAAGTAGGCCGGAGCCTGGGAACCCCGTGTATATACTCGGCGTACCCAGCATAAGGGTGCCCCCGCCAGTGAAGGCAAATATAGAGCCGAATGCTTGGCCGAACACCCATATGAGAGTCGACCAAACAATCGAGGTGACGAGTGAAACCCCGTAGAGTCGTTTTGGCGCCACCAGTATGATGGCGCCAAGCGCCACTTGGACTAAGAGTGCCAGTGTGTTGAACACCTGCTCGTGCAACTGGATGTATGGGTAGAGCGTGCCCAGTGCGAACGCACGGAGTGGCTGGGGGAGGCTTTGAAATGATGGTAAGAGAACTTGTGCTGGAAAGTTTGATGTGAACATTTGGGGCTGCATTTGTAGCAGGCCATCGAGCAGCCATAGACCCCCCAGAAATAGGCGCAGTCTGTGCTTTAAGAGGCCAATTATATCCAGCGCAGTCGGGCCTGAGGTTGGATTTCCACCCATAGCTTAGAGGAATACGTGAGTGGTGTTAAACTTGAACCAGTAATGGTTGAACGAAAAGGTTTTTATAGGAGTTCCAGGGGAGTCCGAGGATTCCGCATGAGGTGTTGAGGAGGCAATGTAGAGAACTCTCGGAAGTCCCTATTCGTAGCCAAATATTTGGACGCTTACCAAGTGTGACTGGGTAAATACCCTCAAAGACTGTGCTCACGTGTATTCGACACTTACCTAGTAGCAGCGAGGAGTCAGAGATGTCTGGTTTAAACTAATCTTAAATTCCCTGCTTTGAATGAATGCTCTGTGAAGGCGGGCCTTACTTCCCTTCTTGTTGTGTTCCTGCTTTCGGCTGCAGCAGTATACTCCATCAGCTTTGTGTTGCCCAATGTTATCCTAGAGTTTGGTTCGGCGGCGGCTTTCTCTGTGCCTCTAAGCTGGGTAGGTGGGGCGGTTGGGGGAGTTGTTCTCTCGATGGTGGGTGATGTTCGAAGTAGAAAATATGCGCTTCTCGTTTCGATCCTACTCTTCACCCTACCGCTCGGCTTGAACATCAGGATGGGGAGTCTGATCGAGCTACTAGCAGTCTGGTTCCTAATAGGGTTCGGGGTTAACGGGGAGAACGGGTTGAGCTATGTGTACGCCGCGGAGCTCTCCAGCCCGCAGAAGCGCGGGTTCATAGGAAGCGTGATGCAGGGGCTCTACTATCTTGGAGGTATAACTGATCTTGTGCTAGCCTCGTATACGCATGGCATCTCAACCTACTTCCTTATACTGTTCAGTGTGGGGCTGATAAGCCTACCTCTCTGGTTCTTTATACCCGAATCGGGTGCACATTCAGTTAAACGATTTAGGAGTGGGACCCTCCTACATGATGGGCGTCTTATGGGGACAACAGTGTTCGGTTCGCTCTTCGCAGTCGGCTCATTCCTGTTTTTGGTGCCACTCGTCTCGCTAAGCTATACCTATCTTTCAGGCTTAGGGCTCCCCGCGTATAGGGTGCTACTTGTGGGTCTAAGTGTTGGGCTGGTTGGCTTCGCGGTGTCGGGGAGGGTTTCGGATAGACTAGGTAGAAGGCTCACTACTTATCTCTTTGCTGGTTTATCGGGGATATTTGCAGCCATTCTCTTCCTAAATGTTTCCCCGCTCATAGATGAGGCATCAATCATCGCACTCATGCTGGGCTCCTCCTTCTTCGCATACTTCGGGGTGTGGATGAGTGAAATCTATCCCGCTGAAATTAGGGCTACGGGCACCAACACCACACTCTTTCTCGGCAGACTTTTGGGTGGCGGATTCGGTGTGAGCCTAGTTCTACTTCTACCATTCAGCCTCGGAAGAAGCCTCTCACTGGCGCTCATAGCGTCCAGCATACTGGTGCTAACCTCAACAACACAGTTACCAGAGACTGTGAGCGGAAGACAGGCTGATGCTAATTCTCAAGTACCATAGTATCTTCGTGGCACCCCAACAGAGGCGGATGATATTTTATGGGTTGTGTGAGCCACACCCACATGTAGGCGGAGGTCTCCGCCCCCTCTGCGCCCACAGACGTGAATTACCCACTCCGCGTAACACGGGTACCCTCGGATATTCTACGAAGATCCGGTTTAAGGCCTGCGGCTTGAGGCCCCCGCCCCTGGAGGGGGGNGTTTTAGAATCGATAAACCGCGTAGTTGACTTGAACATTAGACGCTTATGGGTTTCTGGATTGTTCTCAGACATTTGTGTTAGGGTAAGGTTTAAAAGCAAAGTTGGGTGGAAGAGGTGATGCCGCAGTTTTTGGGAGTTGAGGACTTGGTTGGCGTCATGCTTCAGAATCAGAGGAAGACTGGTAATCCTCTTGGCTTGGACGGCGCGAGGCTTGCGCGTTGGGCGCAGGGGTTGAAGTTTAACGCGTCGAGTGGGACTTATCTCTATACGGGGGGGCTCTACCAGATGGCTGCCTATATTGACTCCTTTATTGAAGCGCTCGAGAGGCTTGAGGGTAGCGTAGCGGGTGGGGTGGGGCTGGGTTTAGTTAAGGCGCTGGGTAGGCTTGGCATTAATCTCTCATCGCTATATTCATCCGTCGCCGAAAAGGAGGCTGTGAGGTATGAGGGTATAATTAGGAACCTCTACACGCTTCTTGTTAGGCAGGGATACGAGTTTGGTTTCCTCGGTTCGGATGAGCAGTATAGCGGAGTGCTGTTTTACGATATGGGCTTTGACTCGGAGTTCCAAGAGTCAGCCGAGCGCCTCACTCGGATGCTTAGGGATAGAGGTGTTAAGCGGCTTATAACCATGGATCCACACTCGACCCTAATCCTCAAGGAGGTCTACCCGAAATTTGTCGACGCCTTCGATGTTGAGGTTAATCACTACTTGGAGGTGTTGGAACCTGGAGGAGCGACGCGTAGCGATAAGCTCGCAGACGGGGTGTTCGCGGTTCACGACCCATGTCTACTCGCGAGGAACCTTGGCCTCTCCGACAGGTACAGGGATTTTGCGCTCAAAGCTGGCCTGAAGATCGCCGAGCCACAGCTTTCTCGTAGGTCTACCTTCTGCTGTGGTGGCCCAATCGAGAATATTGCTCCGCGTGTGTCGGGAGCAATCGCTGAGAAGAGGTGCTCTCAGCTCGGGGAGGCTGGGGGCGCAGCGCTCGTGGCTTGCCCCATATGTCTATCCAACTTGGGTAGGGCGTGTAAGAGGAAGGGTAGCGGTCCCCGTGTTGTTGATTTGCTTGAGGTGGTGGGGTAGTTGGGTTCGAGTTTCGCTGAAGCCAAGAAGCAGATGTACGAGGCATTGGAGGATGTCCCGATGAGGATCGGCGTTGAGAGGGGTATGACCCACTTCTCTCAGAGGTATTCCGCTGTGATTGCGCGTAGCGACGTTATGGAGTTGAAGCGGGAGATAGCCGAGATTAGAAGGTACACTTTGACCCATATCGAGGAGCTTTACAGGCAGGCGTTAGAGGCGCTTACAAGTAACGGTGTGGGAGCCCACTACGCCAAGACGAAGGAGGAGGCGCTCTCAATAATCGGTAAGATCGTGGAGCCAGGGGAGCTGGTGGTTAAGTCCAAGAGTCTTGTATTCGAGGAAATCGGGCTCAGACGGTTCTTGGAGAGCAGGGGTAATGAGGTGTGGGAGACCGATCTTGGAGAGTTCATAATCCAGCTGAGCGGCGACAAGCCGGCGCAGATGATAGCCCCAGCCCTCCACATACCGCGGGAGAGGGTGGCCCAACTATTCGAAAAACACTTCGGCAGAAGCTTTAACCCGGATGACCTGCAGGGGATGGTGGCCGCGGCGCGCGAGTTTCTGAGGGGTAAGATCTACGCAGCCGATGTTGGCGTCACCGGGGCGAACGCGATATCTGCGAAGGAGGGCACAGTGGTCACGGTTGAAAACGAGGGGAATGTGCGCATGACCATGACCATACCCAAGAAGCACCTGGTTGTGAGCAGCATAGATAAAGTTTACCCGACCACACTCGACTGTGTAAAGGAGGCGCTCGCACAGTCGTACTTCGCTGGCTACGATAAGCCCACGTACATTAGCCTCACATCCACTCCGAGTGGTACAGGCGACATAGAGAAGGTCATCGTAAGACCAGCGCAGGGCTCGAAGGAGATGCACGTCGTGCTCGTGGATAACGGCCGTCTCCAGGCTGCTAGGGGACCCCTCGCGGGGACTTTAAAGTGTATCAAATGCGGCGCCTGCCAGCTTGTGTGCCCCGTGTTCGCGGTGGACGGCCCAACGTGGGGTGGCCAAACGTACACGGGGGCAATAGGCATAGTGTGGACCGCTATTACCGAGGGCGTGGATGTGGCAAACCCACTATCATACTTCTGCCTTGGGTGTAACGCGTGCAACGAGGTATGCCCCACGGGGATAAACATCAGCGGGCTCATAAGGTGGCTTAAGACCAAAAGAACCTAGAGCCCATGTTCTCCTGATACTTGGAGACTTCGAGTCTAGCTTGCGTATTCGGCATGCTTGATTTGGGTGTTAGCATATTAGTGTAACCCTAATTAGTCCTTATGACGTGTTAAAAAACATGGCAAAAGCACTGTTCTTGATTATAAGTGGCGCCGAGGCGCCCGCTAAGGCTGAGCTTGGAATCGTGGCCGCGGCCAGGTCTGTCAAGGCCAAAAGGTACGAGGACCTAAAAGTGATATTTTTCGGGCCAAGCCAAGAGTACTTGACTAGGCTCACGGGGGCTGCAAAGGAGCACTTCGAAATACTCCTCAAGGAGAAGGCCGTGGACTCAGCGTGCGTGGCGGTGGCCGAGAGAATGAACATAAAGCAGCAATTGGAATCGTTGGGGCTCGACCTCCTACCCGCGGGTGAACGGATAGCCCATTATGTGAACCAGGGATACGAGGTCATAACATTCTAGCGACCTGATTACTTTTATCGCTGAACGCTCAGCGTGGCGGCCGCTGATTTGCCCTTGCCAGTGACCCATTTAACCCTGCAGCTATGCGCTACTTATTACGCCAAGCGAGCTCCACTACTAAGGATAGAAGCATCTCAGGACTGAGCCGCGTGTAGGCAGCCCAAACAACACACCCTTTCTCTTGTATATTGATTATGGGGTTCAGTAAGGTTTAAGGATGCTTGCTGATGGTTTTGCCCATGGTTGAAACTAAACGAATCTATATTAACGGGGTATGGGGGGATTCTTCGTCTGGTCAAGTAGCTAGCGTTGTGAACCCCGCGACTGAGGATGTTGTGGCCACGGTTCCAGCGGGCACGGTTGAAGACGCTAGAGCCGCGCTTGACGCGGCTGAGGCGGCGTTCGACGCGTGGTCTTCACTTACGCCGCTTGATCGCGCTAAGTACCTCTTCAAGGCAGCGGATGAGATGGAGGCTGTCAAGGGGGATTTGGCGAGGACAATAACCCTCGAACAGGGTAAACCATTGTATGAGGCACGGCTAGAGGTTGAGGGCTCCATAGAGAATCTTCGCTATTACGCCGAGTTCGCGAGGAGGATCCAGGGGGATGTGTTGCCGAGCGATTTCCCAAACCGCTCGGTTATGATTCTGAGGCTGCCGCTCGGCGTTGTGGCCGCCATCACTCCCTGGAACTTTCCGAGCGCCATGGTGACGAGGAAGGTTGCGCCGGCTCTGATAACGGGTAACACCGTGGTGGTCAAGCCTTCAAGCTATACGCCTCTCTCAGCCATAAAAATTGTGGAGGCGTTCGAACGCGCCAAGCTACCCCGAGGAGTACTCAACTTGGTCACGGGTTCGGGCTCAAGCGTCGGCCGCGAGCTCACATCCAATAATAAGACACAGCTGGTGACGATGACGGGTAGCACTGAGGTGGGTAAGCAGATAATGCGTGATGCGTCGGGCCACGTTGCGAGGCTGATACTCGAGCTGGGTGGTAAGGCTCCCTTTATTGTTTGGAGGGATGCGGATATCGCTTGGGCGGTTAAGAACGCGCTCTGGGCGCGCTTTTGGAATGCTGGTCAAACGTGTATATGCGCTGAGAGGATCTATGTTCACAGGGAGGTGGCGGAGAGATTTGTTTCCTCCTTTGTTGAGGCAGCAAGGAAGCTTAGGATAGGCGACCCCATGGGGGATGTGGATATGGGTCCCCAAGTGAGTAAGTCGGAGCTCGAAGCGCGTGAAAGGTTCGTTGAGGAAGCGCTGGCCCGCGGTGCAAAGCTGCTTACGGGTGGGAGGAGGCCGCCGAGCCTCACACGGGGATACTACTATGAGCCGACTGTGTTCGCGGACGTCGACCAGAAGGCTCCACTCGTACAGGAGGAGGTGTTCGGTCCAATAGTGCCCATACTCGAGGTCGAGAGCTTTGATGAAGCAGTAGAGAAGGCCAACGATTCAAAGTATGGTTTAGCTTCCTACATATTCACACGCGACCTAAACATCGCACTCAAGGCCGCAAACACCCTTAGATTTGGGGAGACATATATAAACCAAGTCGGACCGGAACTACTCCAAGGCATACACATAGGCTTCAAACAGTCTGGTTTGGGCGGCGAAAACTCCGTTTACGGCCTCTATAACTATACTCAGCTCAAGACTGTTTATGTGGATTACAGTGACAAGCCGAACACGCCCTACCTCTTCCCATACACCAAGCAGGGGTGAGTGAATAGGTCACCACATGGTGTGCGGATTAGAAGTATTAGGGTGTGAGGCCCAAGCGTGGAAAACCGTTATCTCGACACCACCACTCACCAGGTGAGGCGCCTTAATTCCTAGGGGCGAGGCTCTGCTGGTATACTGGTTTTTCGACCCATCTCCCTTTTTAGTAGATAGTATAGTGCTCCCACGGGGGGTATAATGGCTATAAAGGAGTGTTGTATTCCTATTAGCTCTACGAGGGCGCCGGCCGCGAAGGGCATAATGGCCCCGGAGGCCATCATAATAGAGAAGAAGTAGCTGTTAGCTGCGCTACGCGTGCGTTCGTCAAAGCTTCTCGAAAGCGTGAGTAGTGATAGGGGGTATGTGAGGCCGTGTGGTAAACCCAGGATTAGGAGACTTAGAGCATAACCATACAGGCTGTGGGAGACTCCTAGAACCGTTAGCCCCACCACTGTGAGGGCCACAGATACACTCATTAGCCTCCATAGATTCTCGGGTGTCCTGATGGTTAGAAGAAGTCTCCCGAGAAGTGAAGTCGCGAAGAAAAGGCTGAACAGCAGCGTTATAAGGGAGTATGATGCGTGGAAGCTATCCCTAGCAAATATTCCACCGAAGGTTAGGATTACGCCGAAGGGGATGTTGTAGGCTAAGATGTTGTAGACAGACACCCTGAAGCCTGGATTACGCCAAACCTTAGTGGTGGGTCCTGTGTCCTCGGATTCTGGGAACCTAATGAAAAACGATGCAATAAACAGTATCGCTGGGAAAATTGTGAAGAACAGGAATGATTCCCTAAGTGTGAAGAACCGTAGAACCGCTGAATCGATCGCTGGGCCAGCTATTAAAGAGGCGCTAAGCGTAAATGTATAGATAGCCAGCACCCTCTCCCGTATCCTCCTATCTGGGAATAGACCCGCCGAGGTTATTATGTTGGGCATCACGGCGCCCAATACGAAGCCCGCGAGGAACACTAGTGGCCAGATAGAGTATTCGCTTGAAAAGTAGAAGAGGGGGAAAGTGAGCGCGTACACCAGTGTGGAACCCACGAAGAGATTCCGCCTCACGTGTGAGGTTAGCTTGGTGTTAATATAAGCACTCATAAGAAACGTTGAAACAGAGAAGAGGGCGGAGGCTAAACCAACCTGCAGACCGCTGAAGTCGAACACATAGCGGGTGAGTAGGGGGATGCTTGTAGCCAACATATTGTTGCTCGCCCTAACGCAGAACGTGGCCAACACTATCACAAGCACACTGAAGGCGAAGGCCCTACCAACATAAAGTCGCCTCCCACTACCCACCTTTATTCACCCCACGGAGAACCCAGCTGAACGCACTGAAACAGGAACCGTGCGTCTAAGCCAACCCCACACCCAGGCGGTTTTTAACCACGGTAGAGGGGTTACAACTCATCTTATGATGAGCACTGGCACCCTAGATTCGTGGGCGAACCTGGAGGACACGCTTCCAAGTAGCACTCTTTTGAGCTTTGACCGTCCACGGTTACCGCACACTAGGAGGTTGAAACCGTTTTTGTGGGAGTATTCCAGTATTTCCGACGCGGGGTCACCTGAGAGCAGAGTTGTCTTCGCATTAGGAAGCTTTCGTTTGGCTCTGAGCTCGGCTCGCTCAAGGTCTTTGCGCGCTTCGTCGTACATCTGTTTTTCCAAGTCCACGGGAACCACATCGAGGTAAGAGTAGATCGCCGAGGTGTCCACGACCCTAACTATTTCTAGCTGGGAGGAGTACTTCGTAGCTATGTCTAAAGCCACTTCCAAAGCCTTCTCGGATGGCTCGCTACCATCATACGCTACGAGGATTCGTTCAAACATGTTTGACATATGTATGACGCAAACCGGTACTATAGGGTTTTTGGGCTCCCTGTTTGCTTAACCTGGCGTTCCGAGGCAAACACATCGTGAAGGTCGTCGAAGTCATTAAAAGACTTTGATTGTTCTCAGAGTTTCACGCTTTTAGCTACTGGTTGTGGTTTGTTTGGTTGAAGAGGTTTGTTCTTTGGTGTACTCTTGGCCGAGTTTGGCTAGGAATTGGAAGACTACACCTAAGCCAACGGACACATCTCTATCACCTAGCTGTCGCATCGTGCCCAAGACTCCTCTGACGGGTTTTGGCTCTTCTTTACCTATTGAGCTGAAGGCTGAGAGGAACCTTTTGAATGTGGTGGTCTGCATCGCGGTGATGAGGTTGAGGAGTTCTTCGTCGACGTCGGCCAAGTTGAGTAGGAGTGTGAATAGTTTCTGTGAGTGTTGGACGAGTTCGAGGAATTGGTCGCTTGCTACAAGGTTAACTATTGCGCCAAACATTTTCTCATCCTGTAGCAAACCAATCAAGGGGTCGATCACACCGCGTCTACTCAACTCTGCTAGGAGCTCGACCAGACGTGTGAGCGCCTCGACGATGCCGGGAGTGTTGTTGAGTGCGTCGAGTAATCGGTGAACCTTGTCGTAGTCGAGCGTCGATATCACACCGAGTATTTTATCCCTTTGAGCAAGAAGGCTGAGCACCTTCTCATCCGACAATAGGCCTATAATCTTGCCAAATGTTTGGTCATCTTGGAGCACCCCTATTAAGGGGTCGATTAGGCCCTTCTCATCTAGAAGACGTAGTAGCTCAATTGCTTTTGTAATCGCCATGGAGCCACGTGTTTCTGAGACCAACGTGAGAATGTTTTCCAGGCCACGGTAGTCTGGTTTGGCAACGAGTCGGCTCAGTGACTCGACCTTTGCGAGGAGTTCTAGGTTACTATCTGAAGCTGCTAGTTTGAGGAGTTTTTCGAGCTGGTGTTCATCTTCTAGGAAGCCGGAGGCCAGGTCGAGAAGACCCAGCCGGTCGAGTGAGGCGACTATACTGCGAAGCTTGTCCTCGGGGGTAGCAGCCTTCAGCGAAGAAAAGCCTGACCGAGTAGCAGTGGTGGACGACACGCCATTCAACCTACCAGCTTGCTAGGTATTTCTCCAGCACCATGTCGCCCTTTGACCACATATAGTACTTCGTGAATAACTCCTTCTTCATGTGATTCACGGGAGCGATTTCAGCCTTCGCCAGGGTTCCCCCATACCACGTGTCATCGGCCACGGCTACAGCGTAGCCCTCATATGGATTGTCAGCAACGCAGAAGATGGTTGGCCTATACTCATCCACCTTGGTGGGCACACCCATACGGTTAGCCAAGTGTTGAGCCGCTATTTCACCCATTCTAACCGCCAAGTACCCAAGCTTGGGTATCGAGCCCGCGTTGGCGTCGCCCACAGCGTACACATTTGGATAGGCACTCACCATGTTCAGGTCTGTGGGCACGAAGCCCGCATCATCCGCAAGTGAACCCGAAAGCTTTTTGAGCACGGGATGACCAGTGTAGGGTGGCTTGTACACCGACACATCCGAGGGGATCCTTCTGCCATCCTCAGACACCACGCTGTCAGTGGTTATCTCGGACAGCCTAAATTTCTCAACCAGTGTTACACCCATCTGCTCATATATTTGCCTCACAGCCTGCCTACTCTGCCTTGAGAGGTCGGATAAGTACTCTCCCGGTGAGTACACCGTTATCTTAGTCTTACCAAGCAGACCCTTAGCCTTTAGATAGCCTTTTAACATGAGTGAGAACTCGAATATTGGACCTTCACATGCCGAGTCAGCTCTTGGCACAAAGTTGTTGGGGAACTTGGGCTTCGGATTCGAACCCTGCTCAAATATCCCTGAGCCTATTGTTATGTTCCCGCCTTTAAAGCCGGCTAGCTTCTCCCTGAGTCTGAGCGTGTCCTCGACTTCACAGAGCGAGTAACCATTCTCAGCAGCACCCTTCACACTTTCCTTGGCTAGGTGGGCTCCAAGAGCCACCACCAAGTAGTCATAGGATGCCTTAAAAGTGGAGCCATCCGTCCTTTCGAGTGTGACACTATCCTCATCAGGCGATATTTGCTTCACAAGCGCCTGCTGGAAGGCGATACCCTTCCTCGGGAGAACACTGGCTAAGTCCAGGCCTATTTCCTCTGGCTCCCTCACATTTATGGCTATATGGGGTATGCTGGGTCTAAAATAGGTCGTCCTATACCTGTCGACAAGCGTAATCTCCGCCCTATCACCCACTAGCCGCTTTAAGGTATAGGCGGCAGTGAGGCCGCCGAACCTGCCGCCTAAAACCAGAACCTTTTCAGCCATGCTCTTCGCCTTAGTAGAGCTTGCTCACTTCGTACACTTTGTAGGCTGTTGGCGGATTAATTTTGGAGACGAGCTCCTGAAAGGCCTGCTTTGATGGTGCTTCGTAAATGCAGAACGCCGTCCTAGAGCCTGAGTCAGCGTAAGCTGAGAGCAACCTGAAACCCTGGGGGAGTTTGGACTCCTTCGCCATCTTAATAATCCCCGAGACTGTTTCGAAAGCCTTGGCCTCATTCCGCTGTTCCCATTCGTGTTTTATAACTACAGTAACCAAACAATTTCACCTAATACAAATATGTGTTAGCACTCGATATACTTTGCACCGTGATACGACGGGGTAGCCCCCAACCAACAGTGTAAAACACCCACACCATGATAGATTGTTTGACCACCCACTAATCTGCATGTTAACTGTGGAAACCAGCCTCTGTTGAAAGTTGAAGTCATGAGTTTTGAGGATATGTCTCTATTGTTATGCTCCCATCTACAGATGCAAGATATATATGCGGTCCGCCTCCTCCTACTATACCATACACATTTTGATTGTTGTGGATGAGTGTGGCTAGGTTGGCTCCTTTGATATGGATTTCACCGTTGACAGTGGTGGCGTTAACAGCGAAGCCCTGCCCGGCTGGTAACGCCATGAGAATGTCTCCAGTCTGGGTTACAACACTGTAGGCCGCATGATTGAGTGGGCTTGTAAGGTTCACATAAACATCGCCGAGCCCTACGTAGACATACACTCCTCTAGCATCCAAGTCTGTGGCTTTAAACGAGCAGCTCTGCAGATTGAAACTCAGATTCCCACCCAATACCGCCGGGGTGTAAATGTCGACCGTAATGGTGTAAACAAAAAAGGGTAACCCGCTGCCCCCCGCGGTCAGATTCACGGAGACGGTGCTACCATTACTCAGATCCGCCACCTCTGGTACGACGGCGCTCACACCCCAACCCAAGTTTTCGGTTATGTTGAATCCAAGTAAGCCATCTCCCCAAGGTTTCAAAAAAACACTGCATGGTACACCTGAAACACTCATCCAAAGATTATAACCGGGCACCACTCGCTCATTAAAACTGAACCATTTATGCACATTTATACTGTGCGCGTAGACTAGAAAACCGGCTGCGATTAGCATTATAAATAGGGATATCACAATCAGGTGGCGGGTGCATAGGTTTTCTTTCGCGGTTACGTGTTTTGGTGCACGCCTTCCCATTATCCTCACTTCTCTTTAGATGTAGCTCATATTATATACTATGCGATGAGCTAAATCGGTTCCGGCTGAGTAGCTTGACTATTACACCCACACCTCTGGCCTAGGAGGAAGCCTCCAGTATCGGTGGATCATACATGCACACCCATTTTCACCTCACACACCTCTCTATCCATTGTTTTGCTTTAGGAACCACATGCCTACAAACAGGTAACACACCGTCGCAGATGACCCACACGCCAGCCTAAGCATGGGTATTGCGCTTTCGGCGAGTTCAAAGATGAATACTACCTATGTACGGCATACAAGCTATTACTCAACCACGGAGACCCGGGCCACGCGGGCTTAATCATGAGCCGATGCCTTTCATATCTATGTGAAAGAGTATACACTCCCACATGCTTCGGCTATGCCTGTGCACTTCCTTTAACTCTTACACACTCAGGTATAATAGGACTAGAAGCTCTATATACTCGGTGATAAACGTGATAGACCCCCTGGCAGGGATGTTGTGGTTAACGGCGGCTAGCGCCGTCCTAGTCGCCGTGTTCTTTATAAAGACGGAGATGTTCGGCGCCAAAGCGCCTGGCGCCGAGAAAGCGGTCAGAATGGGCGCTGGCTCCGCTGTAACTCAGACCTTCGGCTCGAAGGAGGCAGGCGCCGAGCTTGTTGAAAGAAAAAGTATGGGATCACTCGCTGTGAGCGTTGGGGTGCTCGGGGGCTTCGCCCTCATAATGGGTCTATGGATGAACACCACTTGGCCGCTTGTGAGTAGTTATAACATCCTCTTCGGTGAAATCTACGCTGGTTTCGGCCTTGTGCTCTTGATGGGTAGCATCTCTTACCTGCTTGGATATGACCTTAAAGCCGCGTCATACGTTGGAGCCATACTTGGGCTGTGGGGACTCACAGATGCCTACGGTATACTCATAAATGGGATGACCTCTGAGCCGGCGATAGCGGCCGCCATGTACATCTTCGGAGGTATCGCGGGTCTGCTTTCACCAGTCGCGGTGCACAAGCCAAGCAAGGCCACAGTAGCCGCCCTAACACTCTTCCTAGTGCTCTTCGCACTCACAGCCTGGTTCATAGGTTTCGAAGCATCGATTGAGCACCTAAGAGCCTTCGCTAAGTACTCGCCATAGGGCATCCACCCTTCTTTTTGCGGTGACCAGAGTTGACCGAGGATGTTGTTCCCACAGAGCGTGGTGCCCACAGGAGTGGAGGTGTAGGGGGGTTGGGGGAGCCGACAACTGGGGTGGGCGGTGAGTGGGAGTACGAGCTCGACTTCTGCCTAGACGAGTTCCTAGCGAATAACTTTGAAAAGGTGTTCGGGGGACGCCTAAGGCTCTACGTGGACGATGAGGGACAAGTGGGCTGGAGATATCCCACACCTATAGGTCAGATAGACATGCTAGCCGTAGAGGTGGACACGGGCTCGTTCGTTGTCATCAAAGTCAAGCCGGGCTGGGCAACCGAGGAGGACCTGGGGAGACTGCTCGCCGAGATGAAGTGGGTGGGTGAAAACATGCGTGGGGGCACAAGTGACGTTAAAGGGTGGATAATCTGCAAACACAAACAGCGCATACTGGACTTCACCGCCAAAACCTATAACGTTACAGTCAAACGCTATAGATTCGGCTTTAAACTCGAAGACTAAAGTGAGAGAAGGGGTCACGTACCCCTTAACCCCCCACCCTATGAATGATGGACCGAAGCCTTGAGGTCCATATAACTATTACAGATAAAAAGTACTACGCTGTCATGCTACACAATCATTCTTTTATCCCCTAACCCTCGTCGCGCCCCAAGCCATCACTGTAGAAGCACTCGGGTTCCACAAATCACATGCACCCATATTGAAACGCTTATTGTGAGTTCACGTCTCTCTGAGGGCACGCTCAGGTCTAGACCGTTTTGCGAGGCTCCTATACCGCACACCAAAATTGACGCCGACAACTGCTTTACGCATTTGGGTATCAACTTCTTGTGGGTTGATCTAAGTGCAATCTAAAATTTTATAAGCTTTAAAGTCGCATATGATCACGACTTTACTATTTTGTTTAAGGCTGTTCGAGAAGCCAGTACCAGAGGGGTATGATTCGTACGCCTTCTTGCTGGGAGTAGTGGTCCCAAGTTATTAATGTGAGGCTCTTTGCACCCGTCTCATTCTTGGCCTTGTTTAGTGCTTTGAGCTCGCGTTCCCGCACACTCTCCTCAGCGTAGGTGACTTGGATGAGCTCCTCTACGGTATAGTTTCTGGTTATCACAAAATCAACCTCTTGTCCCTCACTTCTTCCGTATTCCTTCCAATAGTAGACCTCCTTTTCTCGCCTTTTGAGCTCAAGCATCACGGCGTTCTCCATTGAGCGGCCTACTGAGAACTCGTAGCCGAGCGCGGTGGGGTACCCCGTGTCGACCACATAGAGTTTTTTCAGATTCATCTGTCTTCTTCTTTCACTCTTTGCAAATAACTCTAACGGAAAAACAAAGAAACACTCTACACCTGTGTTAAGTAGCTCTAGGACTTTTTCCTTACCTAGCCTGTATCCCAGACTCCTTAAATAGTTGTATACGCGGTTAACCGAGAAGTAGCCAGCGTAGTTCTGAACCACAAATTTTACAAAAGGCTCAGCGAGTATTGGCTGCAAGTTAGCGAAATCTCTGACAACAACCGAGTTAAAGTAGGCTCTCAAAAGCCTGATTTTCTCCGGCTCATCCCTCTCGAGAACAACAGCTGGGTACCCCCCGAAGCGTAGGTATTCACGTAGCATCGAGAGAACAAGGCCTCTCTTCTCACGGTTATAGAGTATGAGCTCGGGTCTATCAACCGCCACATCCTTAAAGCTTAGGTACTCTCTAAACGAAAGGGGGTAAACGGTGTAGTCGATGCTTCTTCCCCTTAACTCTTCGGCAACACCCTTTGAAGACAGCCTTGATGTTGAACCCGAAATATAGAATTTAGCGTTCAATCTCTTCCTGAACCATCTACCATAGTTTCGCACATTTTGTATTTCATCCAAAAAGAGGTAGATAGGCATAGTGGGATCGGGCCTCGAAAGCTCATAGAAGGCCTCAAGCATATTGTCCAAGTTCTCTACGGATATCCGGGTAAGCCTAGGGTGCTCGAAGTCCACGTACAACGTATTTCCCTTCGGCACACCCCTCGCAAGTAACCTGGACAGTGTGTGGTACAGGAGATAGGTCTTCCCCGCCCTCCGTGGACCAATAACCGATATAATACTCGTGGGTTCAAGCGGTAGATCAAACTCTCTCTTCTTGACACTGGGTATCGAACTCGTAACCCACTCCGCCACAAGCGACCTGAAATCCTCAACACTCAATTCGCCCAACCCCTTTTGAACGATAATGTAGATATTAATAAAAGTTGTCTAAAATCGACCACTTTCAATAAGGAAGTGGTCGAATATAGGTAATTATTAAAGGTAAAGTCGTAACAAAATGGTCTTCGCTCGTATAGATAGGGCAGAACTCCATTGAAAACAATAAATACGCGACGTAGAGTGTTGACTTAGCCACACAAACAACACACTCCCCGGTTCCTCTAGGATACGCCCGCAAGATGAGTAGACTACAATATTTCTTGGGTCACAAAGGCTTTTGACTCAAAATTCGGTGTGAGCCGACTTACCACCGAAAAGGTGGAGAGAAGCATCCTTATGGTTAAGCTTCGGTAACGAGTCTGTGTTATTCAAAAATAGAAATAGGCTCCTCGTGGTGTTGTAGATTAAAAAGTTTAGTCTGGAGGGATCTCTTTGAATGCTAGGTCGACCTCTATTCCCGTCCTCTTCTTAACATACCATCTTCTGATGGCGAAGTATACGAGCCATCCCAGGAATATGGCTAGCATGAGTAACTCTGATGGTAGGGATGCCACCCCTAGGCTTGGTACTGTGAGGTAGTAGTAGAGCATCCACGCAGAGAACACCGCTGATACTGCACCAGCTATGGTTATTAGTGGTACGCCGAACACCTTCAATCTGCTCACCTCAGACTTCTGGTACACCTCCCTCATCCTGTATGGGAGAAGGGCGCCCGCTAGGCTCGTGGCTATATACATCACCGTGGCCACAGCGGTGACCGCGAGGGTATAGGTTATCCACCCGGGGACAAAGTTGTACACGTAGGAGTACACGACACCGCCGAGCACGAAGAATAGTAATTGAGCGTTCACAGGGGTACCAGTCCTATCGTTTATCTTAAACACCCACGCTGGAAGGATCCTATCCATAGCTGTTGCGAAAGCCATCCTGGTTTGACCTACATACACATTGTACACAACCTGCAACGCGTTGAGGAATACGCCAACTGTCGCCAACACCACTATTAATGGGTTGGATGTGAGCACCACCACCAAGTTGCTGAACCAGGGTGGGATGGGCATGCTGAGGTTACCAGTCATGTAGCTACCGTAGGCAGCCGCGGATAGCCAGCTGTAACCCACACTCCTTGTGAGCGCGAAGGCGAGTAGAGCCATCATTAGCGTTGCGGCAACGCCCCCACCCAAATTGATAAACAACTGTTTGCGGAAGCTCGACGCCTGCCTTATCTCACCCGCCTGGTACTGTGCGTAGCCAACCCATCCAAGACTAGTGAGGGCGATGGGCATCACGCCTAGCGTGGCAGCCCAGCTGAATGCTAGGCTTGGGTTGAACCCCTGTGATCGCTCATAGCTGATGACATAATCATAGTAGTTTGAGCCAGCACTGGGCGAGACCTTGCTTACCGCCGCGTTAAAGTGGGAAACGAAGGAGGCGTGCGGTGTGAGCAGTAGGAGGCCCACAATTGTCGCGAACGAGATGAGGAACCCGTACCACATGAACCACTGTATTTTCACGAACAACTCAAAACCCCTGATAAGTGTGAATGTGGCTATCGCACCGAAGACTATCGTGGTGATCCATATGCCGAGGGGTGTGGTAAACCATGAGCCAGCACTAATCAGCCAAGCTGAGCCAGTTGTGAGGCCAAGCCCGGTTAGCATGGGTGCTATACCCAAAAGCGAAGTCAACCACCCCCCAAGCGCATCCCATTGAAGGAACCAGAAGAGCACCATTGTAGCCACAATCGGGAAGCCAACCCAAGGGCTAAGAACCCTCGACTGGAACAGATAGTCGCCACCCGTCCTAGGCATCACACTGGCCAAACCAGAGTAAACGTAGGCCAGCAGTGATGCAAACACACCCGTGAGAAGAATGCCCAGCGCGATGTTTGAGCCTGGAAACGCACCCGCCGAAAGCAGGTAGACCCACGGGAATATTACGCCAATGTTTAGAATGTTGTACGCGAAAGCCGAGTATGGTGGCATCGCTCGAACTAGGCCAGATGACTCACGCATAAACGGCTGAGCTGTCTTAGTCCCCAAAGAACTCCTCTGGGTCTCAGACATAATATAGACAAGAAAGTGTTATATATAAAGTTTTCGTTGGAACTAGTAATAAGTTATTCAATATAACATGATAATAATGAATTTTTTCCATCGTAAGACTTTACAAGTAGTGGGGGGAGGACAATATCATGGGGCGTCGATTAACACGTTACCCGACCCCGAAGCCGAATACAGAACCACATACGAATCGTAGCTCAAATGAACGCGGCTATATACATGGAAGTCATAGTTTTCTGATGGACCCACAACACGGAAGCGATTAACAAAAACGTGGAGAACACAAGATTTATTGTCGCTTACAACATATGAACACAGATTGCTCATCCGAGATTCCAAGTGGGGCGGGAATGGTTGACTTCAATCTCTGATATGGTGTTCTGCAGGGTGATTGAGGCTAGGGGTCTCTACGTTGGCAAGAATAGGGTTGGGCTTCACAGAGCCTCCCTGAGCAGCTTGGGCGCCGCGGTTGGAGACTGTGTGGGTGTTGAAGGTGGCAGGAGAACGGTTGCAAGGGTAGGCTGGATTCTTTCGAGACCAGAAGAGGCTAACTCGGTGAGTATGGATAGCGTCATAAGGCAGAACTGTGATACAAGAGTAGGGGGACGCGTCGTGGTTTTTAAGCTTACACCAAAACCAGCGCTTAACGTAGTGCTCACACCAAAGAGTTATCCTGGGCCAAAGGAGGACCTAGAGGCTCTGGGCATCGTGAACATCTCAAGCGTCTCATACCCAACACTGTTCGACCAACCATTCACTAGGTACGTTAAGGGTAAATTAACAGGCTACCCATTAGTGGTGGGAGACATTGTTCTAGTGCCGGTTCTAGGGCGGCAAGCACCCTTCTCCACGGTGGATACTGAGCCGCGCGGTGCGGTCGTAGTAGATGAGAACACCCAGCTTACGATTAGAGGGTGAACTACCCCGCCCTCACGTGTAGACCCAAAATTCATGCGCGGGCTACGATCAGCGCTGAACGCGAATTTTGATCTACCGTCGCGGATGGGGCTTCCCGGTTCACGGGCACACTTACCTTCACACGTGGGATACGCGAAAAGCACTCTAAGATGTCGGAGGCAGAGGCGTACTCATCTCTTACCCACGGGGCGTCTCGCCTGCCTTCCACAAACAGCTGAGACCCTCCATCTTTATGACTAGGGCTGAGGCTTTTAAGGGAACATCATTATTAGGTACCACGATGCCCGGATTAGGGGTGGTGAGCGTGGCGGCCGAGCTTGAAAAATTGTTATCTAGACACCATTAGTGGTGCGACAAAATACTTTAATTTTGGGTTGGGCTATAAATGGTATGCGTATTCTTATTCGTGGCGGAACGATGTTTAATGGTTTAGAGGTTGTGGGTAAGAGTGACATAGTAGTTGAGGATGGCGTTATAAAGGGTGTAGGGGAGGCGGGTGGACAGTTCGATGTTGAGGTGGATGCCAGGGGCATGTTCGTGATGCCTGGAATGGTTGACGCCCACTTCCACTTCGGCGGCTCTAAGGGGGGTGACCTAGTGCGTGGTACGCTTGCGGAGGACTCTAAGGTGAGGCTTCTTAGAGCAACCACGTGGGCGTCGAGGATTGTGGAGGCTGGCATCACAACCGTGAGGGATTGCGGTGAACCCAACGCTATACCCCTCAGGCAGGGTGTGAATGAGGGGTGGCTTAAGGGTCCACGTATCTTCGCGGCGGGTAGACCTCTCTCCCAGACATTCGGGCACGGGGAATTCCTCCACACGGTGCCGGTGGAGTGGAATGAATACTTTGGGTTCGCTGAGATATGTGACGGTAGAGAGGAGTGTATTCGTGGGGCGAGGCGGGTGCTCAGGGAGGGATCAGACTTCATCAAGATCATGGCTACTGGGGGAGTGCTCTCTCAGAGGGATAAGCCAGAGTGGCCGCAGTTCACCCACGAAGAGATATCAGCGATTGTTCACGAAGCGGAGAAAGTGGGCACCTATGTTGCGGCTCACGCCCACGGAGACAGAGGCGCCCGCGTGGCCGTCGAGTCGGGTGTGAAATCCATCGAGCACGGCTCGCTATTAAGCGAGGAGACACTAAAACTCATGGCGGAGAGAGGAGTTGTGCTCGTACCCACGCTTTCAATACAGGAGCTCATACACAAACATGGGAAACAGATAGGTGTAAACGATTGGGGGCTTGAAAAGATTGGCAGCGTCAGGGAGAACATACCACGGGTCTTGGCTACGGCTAAGAGGCTGGGTATAACAATCCTCACAGGAACAGACCTCGGTTTCGAGTCGGGTCTAGAGATAGATGTGGGTAGGAACTTTATGGAGCCGGTATTGCTAGTTGAAGTGGGCGGCCTCACTAATCTCGAAGCGCTCAGGGCTGCAACTTCTAACATAAGGAAATTAGGTTTGAACGTAGGGCTAATAGCCCAAGGTCAACCCGCGGATATAGTGGTTATAGATGGTGACCCGGCAACACATATAAGGGACCTAGCGAAGGCTAAATGGGTGATTAAGGCTGGAGCAGTGGTCAAGGGAAGCTGACACCCAAGTGTGGCACGGCTCGACTAATGAGCTTTCGGAGCCACCCTCCCCACTCTAGATAAGTTGGATAAACTTTTTTATCTCTGTGTCGCAACGTTCCCTGAATATCAGTTTCACACAGTATGAGTTATACTTAAATGAGTGAAGGGCCGTGGAACCTAATGGAGAAGAAGGAAGATAAGACGTATTACCAGCGAGCCCATGGCAAAAAGAGTCTGGAAATGGCCTTTGCTTTCAGGCATAGATACTTCCTATTTATCATGACATACATCGGGGCTTTTTCCCTCTCGATGCGTGGAGCAACTGTCGACGAAGATCTTTATTCGCTTTTCAACCCCGGAAGACTCGAGCTTATGCTCTTCTCTCTCGCCTTCTCTATTGTGGGTATCGTGGGGTTCTTCTTTAGACTGTGGGCGGCAGGCTACATCGGATCTGAGACCGTGCACTCGCAAAACATAGTAACTAGTATGGTTATTACACAGGGGCCCTACGCCCACACTAGGAATCCACTCTATTTCGGACTTCTACTCATTGCACTCGGCTTCCTACCTGAACTTTCGCTCATCGGCTTCATATTTCTGTTGGTTTCAAACGCACTTCTCGTCGCCGTTCTGATAGGAATCGAACAAAAAGCTCATATTGATGTGGGAGGACCCGAATACCTCGCTTACCAGAACTCTGTCCCCCTCTTATTCCCCTCTCTTAAGCGGCGTACACCCTCCGCACAAACTCCTTTTAACCTTAAGGAAGGTTTCAGAACCGAAGCCATGAACATTTTTGTATTCTCGACACTCGTCGCATCTCTGACGCTGAATGGCACATATTTCCTACTCACGGTAATTTTCCTTTTCTTAGCAGGAGGGCTACTTAAACTATACCTGGATCATCGTGAAACGTAACCATCGCACGTGGGATTCGTTTCACAAAGTATTCATTTATGACCTATCCCCACTGCCTGCTTAAATCTCTTACACGCATGATTGATATCATGAAAACTTATTTTTGTTAATATAGGCAAAGAGATCAGACATATCGTGATTGTGTGAGTTAAGCCTCAGCTGAGGCCTCAGAGCCTATGCTTCAGCCACCCATACATTCGATCCCCATGGGGGGGCCACGGTGGCACCTATGGGTGCCCACAGACGTGTGCTCCCCGCCACGCGCATCACAGGTGTTCATGTGAGTACAATGCGAACTTTAATATAACTTGAGTTGGGGAGTCCGTGTATTACCTCCCTACAGGATGGTCGGAGTCTTACAGCTTCACCCACCCAAACCCCCAACATTATTATAAACATAATTTATAGAGATTACGAGGTCTACCGTTTGGTGTAGTCCACCGCACTCACATTAACAGAGTTCCAGGCTTCTCCTTTGATCCTTCCTCGATAGACTTCTTGCCAACGAAGCCCACTTCCATAGTGTTATTGACTGTCACACTAGCTCATCGCGGGGACAAGTTTAAATGAGGGCCGTGACGGGGGGTCAAATCGTAAACTTTAAGCAAAACATTCGCAGCCTTGTGCTCAAACCACTCTGTTCCCATAAAGGCATGCTGATTTCTGGTGTTAACACATGCACGGTGGCCTAACAGTTGCCACGGATACAAGTACGTGTGTTATAGAATATTTGAATCTTGTCTCGACACGGTTGAGTCAATTTCAGGGGTTTTATAGGCTTGCCAAATACTGAAGGTGTCTGGATAACAGTTTTGCTTGCTGAACCACCACACTCACCACCCGCTAAACTTGATGCCATCCAAACATTGGTTGAACCTAAAAGAATAATCTAGATTTGGGTAATCACACTAAGAGTGAATGAATGATGAATCCACTGATTCACGTTATAACGGGAGACAGGTAGATTAGCGGTATTACTTATAATTCTCTTAGGCTATGTATATGGCGGTGGGTTTGGCTGGTAAGGTTTCTAGGCGCGTGTATTCGCCCTCCGCGGTTTCAAGCTTTTTTGAGGTGTGTGATAGGGATAATACTGGCGTGAAGATAGCAGACCCTTTAAGGATCGGTTCCCGTGGAGGAGGCTTCAAACTAAAGAAGGGAACATATACTTTGGCGTTTGAGGTACCAGACGGTTCAGACACTGTGCTCATTAACGGGGTGCAAACTCAGGCTAGGACGACCAAACGAGTCATAGATAATTTGAGGAGAATATATGGCTTCGGCCCTGTGAGAATAGAGCACACGGTTGAGCTACCCGTGGGTTCAGGCTTCGGCACCAGTGGAGCTGGTGCGCTCACCACGGCGATCGCTATCTCAGACCTCTTCGGCCTCAACCTCACACTCTCCCAAGCCGCTGACCACGCCCATAGAGCCGAGGTTGAGAGCGTGACTGGGCTTGGCACAGTCACGGCGCTCGCATATGGGGGTGGGGCTATGGGTCTGGTCACCGAGCCGGGTGGGTTTAGCCTTGGCCGCGTGGACGCCATCCTAAAGGATTACAGCGAGTACGTGATCGTGTGCGCCTGGTTTGGACCTATCGAGAAATCCACTGTGCTCCTAAGCGAGGACAAACTAACCCTCGTGAACACTCACGGTAGGGAAGCGATGCAGCGCATCATGGAGGAGCGCACACCCGAGGCGCTTTTACGATACTCCAGAGTCTTCGCGGAGAAGAGCGGCATAGCCACACCCGAGCACCTAAAGCTAGCGGACGCGGCCGCACGGAGAGGCGCAGTGGGTGCAACCCAGAACATGATAGGAAACGCTGTGCACTGCCTCGTGGAGAAGCCCAAACTCGACTCATTCGTCACCTGGATTAGGGGAGCAATAGGGGGAGGGGAAGTGATTATCTCGGAACTCTCAGACAGTGGCCCCCGCCTACTATCCTCCCCCTAGGTAGATCAAAATCATGCTCGGCGCTCTTTATTGGAAACAAAGATTTTTGGTTATCATAAAAGGATGGTTTCTCATCTAATTTACCGGTGAGGGAGCTTCTATGCTACTTGGTTACCCTCCTAATCGGGGGGGATCAGCAAGCAACTCTGATACTGAAAACCTTTAAACCTTTGGGTGTCCGTCTCATACTCGTGAGAAAAGGTATAGTTATCGTGGGGCTGGCTCTACTCGGGTTGGGTGTCGTGGTCGCGGGGGTGGGTCTACTACTCACAACCAAGTCAGTCACCCCACTAGTACAGGGTTTCAGTGGTGGGCTGTCTAACACAACTGTTATCGGAGTGGGGGAATCGTATCCCATCGCCCGGGTTCACGCGGGGGAGTTTGGAGTGGTCGCATACAACGACTCGGCTGACACCCCCTGAATGTGAGTATACCGGGGGCGACCTCGGTGGTATATGGATCGGCTGAGGCCAACGGGGGCAGATTGTTTATGGCGGTCTTCGTGGCTGGTGCCAACTCAACTGTTGTTTTAACCAACAACCAAACCACGGCGGTCAGAGTCTACTATGGATTATCAGAGGCCTCAGCTCTGGGCTCGATTGCAGCGAGCGGCCTACTAATAGTTATGGGTGGCTTCCTATTCATCGTGGGAATAATATTCGCCATAGTGGGTGCTGTTCTAAAGAACAGGTAACTGGTCAAAGGTGAAACGAGGGTGCCCGGGTAGGGGTAGGCCGCTGGCTCCAAAGGCTCGACTGGGTGCTTACCCAACCATAACTAGTGGGAGGGGGTATGAGCCATCCATCCCCGCCTTTAGAGGCGTGGACCAAAAATTCGTGTGTGGGGTACAGTCAGAGCTGGGCGCGAATTTTTGTCTACGGTAAGCATGGGAGGGTGAGCCAAATGCTTGTCGGCACAGGTGGGAGTGGGTTTTCAGCATAGAACCCCAACCATAGCACTACGGCGACCTGAGGGGCTACGCTGGAAGCCTGATACCCTCCTTTTCGGCGAGTGATTCCAAGTATTTCTCTGCATCCATCGCGGCCTTGCAGCCATCACCCGCAGCGGTAACCGCCTGCCTGTAGCGGGGGTCACGCACATCGCCAGCTGCGAAAACTCCCTCAACATTTGTGCGCGTGGTCTGATCATAGACCCTGATGTAGCCCTTTTCACCCAGCTCTAATTGACCCCTGAATAGCTTGGTGTTCGGCTCGTGGCCTATGGCTACGAAGAGGCCGGCTACAGCGAGATGTGTACGCTCACCGGTAACAAAGTTCTTCACAACAACCCCCTCTAGTTTGTTTGTGCCCACCACGTCCTCCACAACACTATCGAATATTACATTGATTTTTGGGTTGGTGAGCACTCTCCGCTGCATTATTTTGCTCGCCCTGAACTCCCTTCTCCTGTGCACTATGGTTACATGGGAGGCGTACTTGGTTAGGAATAGGGCGTCCTCCATGGCTGAGTCGCCACCACCCACCACAACCACATCTCTACCCCTGAAGAAGTAGCCGTCGCAGACAGCGCACCCGGAGACACCCTTACCCCTAAGCCTCTGCTCTCCGGGTAACCCCAACCACTTAGCCGAGGCCCCGGTGGCCACTATCACGCTGAGCGCCTCCTCCACCCTAGAGTTGGTGCTAATTTTGAATGGGTGAACCCTTAAATCCACGCCCACGACTTCCTCATCCACGATCTGGGCCCCGAACTTCTCAGCCTGCCTCCTCAAAGCATCCATAAAGTCGGGTCCGAGCACCCCATCAGGAAACCCAGGGAAATTCTCAACCTCAGAGGTCAACATCAGCTGACCTCCTGGGCTTGAACCCGTGAAAATCAATGGTTCAAGCTGAGCCCGAGCCGCATAGATGGCCGCGGTGTACCCCGCTGGACCAGACCCGATGATTACCAGATTCCGCATATGTCTCCATTCGCCTTGACAAAATTTAAGACCCACTAAACACGGCTTCGAAGGTAATATTCACCGCGCAGGGTGACCTAAGTTGTAACACTACCATAAATGGTGCCCAGATTAAGGGGTGGTGAGCCTAATGTCGAGTGAAGGCTTTTTATCCGCACAAAATCCCTAATATAGTATCAAAATATAATTAAGTATCTGGTTAAGAGTCTTTGATGATAACTATATATCTCCACCATATCGGGAGTTTTAACGAGACTCCTATGAGCCAGGGGAGAAAAAAGCGTGTTGTGCTATTAAAGCACCTTTACTTCTGCAGCGGCCGCTTGGAAGCCGTTTTTCCTATGCGTGCCATCGCAGTAAGGCTTCTTAGACGACCCACCACATCTACAGAGTGCCGCAACAACCTTCCCATCTAACACGACCAAGTTCGGCCCATTTTCGGTGCTTCTCACAACAACTTCTGGCATTTAAACCACTCAATATAGTAAATATTTTGTATCTAATAAGCTATATCAACCACAACGAAACATGGATACCAAAGAGTAACCATCTCTTCCACTGAATACGTCGAGATAGTCTTAAGTAACCTAGTATATTTTTCTTAGTATATGGAGAGACTCTCTGAAACACCCACTATATGTCCAGTAACAGTTACGGCATCTGCGCTATCAAATAAATGGAAACCGGTGATTGTGAACAGGCTTCTTGATGGACCAAAAAGATTCAGTGAAATACGGAGGCTTATACCAGGAATCTCTTCAAAGGTTTTATCCCAGAATTTGGCTAGCCTAGAAACTCAAGGGATAGTTAAGCGGAGAATAGTTGCTGATGCAAGACCAGTACTCGTGCTCTACGAACTCACGCCAAAAGGTAGAGCGCTCAAAGATGTGCTCTACGAGATGGAGAAGTGGGGGCTCGAATGGGGAATAGAGCATTAAAGACAAACCAAACAGTCACAAATAATTCATATCAACTAGAGCAAAACATTTGTCGCAATAAATATAATTAGAATAACTTATTGGTATACACATATTTTCATTACACTAAACTGTGTATAGCATCCTAAATTGAACGTGGTGAGTGCAAGATCATGTATGCGCCAGATTTGGTGATAAGCCGTCTACTTTAAGGTGTGACTAGGCAGCCTAAATACGCGTTCAAATATTTTGAAACCTCTTTTATACACAGCAAACACACTTGTGAAGGTATAGGTTTAGCAGTAGACCTAGAGTGGCTGACTCTAAGGGTGTTCAAGGCTTTTCAAAGCCACTGTATGATTATTCAAGTGTGCAGGATTATCTTGTTGGGCGCACTATTATGTTGAGCAAAAATGGCTTACGGAAAAAGGTTTTGGGTCTACCCAGCCGCCGCTGTTTTACTCGCGGTGGTTATAATAGCGGCAACGGCCATATATATGGGTGTACAAACGAAGACGCCGCCCAGCTCTTACAGTGTTCTGGCAATCAAGCTAACGGATCCACCCCAGGTGCCGGATGGTACACAGTGGTTAAACGTGACGTTCACACAGGTGTCACTACTGATTGCTGAGCCGACGGGGTCGAGCGGTCAGGTTATCACGAAGAGTGTTACTATTACCCCGCAGGGTGGGTCAGCTACAATAGACCTACTGGCTCTACAAAACTATACATACACTCTCGCGCAAGCCAATTTAACCCAAGGTTCAGTGGTGTACTCTGTAACATTCACTGTGTCAAAGATAGTGATTGATGTAAACGGTACCCAGTCACCAGTTACCATCACTGGTGGAGCAACCACACTGCAGGCTGTAATAGCGAATCCTAAGTCTCTGACGGGTGACAATGAAGCTCTTATCCAGCTCAACCCAGTAGTGGTAAACACGCCAAGCGGCTATCAACTCATACCTTCAACTGTAGCTGTCATCACTCCGAGCCACGGCCAAGAACATGAGGGTGGCATGTCCACACTGAGCCAGCAGGAAGAGAAGGAATTAGAGGAGGCCACAGGTAACCTCAGCGTCAAAATCCTAACACTCTCGGTCAGCGGGAGCAATACAACATTCATGCTACTAGTCAACAACACAGGGAGCATACCCGTCCAACTAGTCGCTATTGGACTGCACGGTGAATTCAACGTTACCGGCTCGGCGTGCAGGGCTGGTCAAGAAGGAGACCACAACCAGGGCCAAGGCGACCACAATCAGGGTGGCAATGGGATGGGTGACCAGCAAGGTGGAGAAGGCAACTCAGGCGACTCTGCCTCAGTTGTTACACTAAACCCAGCCGACCACGGTGAATGCGAACATCCAGACCAAGTCGTATTCATACCATTGAACACCTCATCCACACAGGCCACCTCAACCACCACATCAAGTAGTACATCAACTACAACCACCAGTGCTAGTAACGCCAAGTGCCAGGTATTCAACATGAGTGTAGTAAACGGCGAAGACGGCAACGACAACTCTCAAGGAAATGAAAACCAGCAGCCAGCAGGCATAGTGATCCAGCCACACGAATGCGTAGAGCTAGTGTTCAAAGGCGTAATAGGCTTCGGATCATCAAATCTAACACTAGTCCCATCACTAACCGCTGGTTCAACATACACCATCCACATAATAGCCTCCAACAGCGCCGAGCAAAAACTCGAATGCACAGTCCCTGTGAGCCCAGCTAGCTGCAGACCAGTAACATCGGACAACAACGACTCGTAAAAACCACACCCCACCTTTTTACACTCAACTTACTCTTTTCCATCTTCTTTTTTTAAAAAATGTTACTTATGGAATAATTATACCTTCGATTTGAGTAATATCATACACTGATTAAATGTTACCATCTATGGATCGAACACTCACCTAGCGCCTATTTTAGGGTCTTCGCGGGCCACCACACCCTGTTTGGAGCTGGGGCCTTCACCCCAATCAGAGGACTACGCCGTTGTCAGCAGTGTCAGGCTATAAGGGTTTATATAGGTTTATGAAATATATCTGTGGATGTGTGAGTGGGTGTACGCCCTCAAGAGGCCGCGAACACAGGGAGGCTGTTCGAGGTGTTAAGGAGCTATTCACTCCAACACGAGTGTGGAGAGGAGCTCGAACCACTGCTACGAGAATACAGGGACGCTGTAAACCAAATACTTGGAGAGCTCTGGGGCAACATAGAGTGGGAGAAGAGGAAGGTTAATGGAAAGAGGCAGTGGAGGCTCCTACCCAAGTATAAAGTGGACATCCACAGCGGGGAGTACAAGAAGGAGCTCAGGGACAGCCTACTCCAAGAGTGGCCCTACGCGGCGCACTGGGTGGACTCCGCCATAAAGACAGCCTACTCAATACTCAAGTCTTGGAGGAAAAACTATGTTAAAGGAGACAGGAAGAGGAGGAGGCCCACCGCCAAAAGACTCTTCGCCAGAGCCAAGCAAACACTCATAAAGCTTGAAGGTGAAAAACTCAGGGTGACAGTTAAACC
>NEXG01000024.1 GCA_003019535.1 Candidatus Marsarchaeota G2 archaeon ECH_B_1 | reverse complement strand
TGAACCAAATTTCGGACACCCAAATCCTCCAGCACTAAGAGGTCGTACTCCTGTGCGAGTAGCGCCCCGAGTTTAAAGAACAAGTCACGCCTAAAATCCTTTAAGTGTTCGTGCTCCTTCGCAAGTTTCGTCTTTGTTTTTAGCCAGTTATTCGAAAGAAACCTTTTTCTTGAAAGTGTCCTTTGAAGCATCCTGATTCTTTCAAGTGAGCGCTCAAGCGGTTTCGGGTTTTCCAAGTAGCGCCCATCGGAGAGAGTGGCGAGCCTAGTGATCCCCAAGTCCACACCCACAGCGTTCTTGGGCTCCCCCTCCCCCGATGAATGCTCTTGGCTCTCAGCCTCCTCCACCAAGAAGATCACGTTGATTCTGCCTGAAGGGTTGAGTTTGACGCACACCTGAGACACTTGGCTCTCTGGGAACACCCTGTGCACCACTAGGGTAAAGAAGCCGATTTTACTCAGGTAGAGCCGAGCCCTCCTCTTTTTGTTTTTGCCTTGTCCAGCATCCCTCGTGTTAGAAAGCCTCCAACCAGATTGAGGATAAACCAAAGAAAGAAACTTGTACGGCTTCTTTTTCTTCGGCTTGTTCGCTAAGCCGTCGAGGAACCTCTCCCGTGCCTGGTAGAACCTATCAGCAACCTGCTGGGTAACTTGGGAGTGTAACACTTGAAACTCAGGGTTCTGTTTTCTCAGGTCTAAAGCGAGCTGCCTGAGTTCGGTTTTATTCATAGTGTGCTTGTTCTCCTCATATTCTTCTTGCTCTGCGTGTAGGAGCGTGTTGTAAAGCTTACACGCTGCTTCGAGCTGGGTTTTCAACACCCTCGCCGTGGTTTTCGATGAGTAAGCTCTGAAGCGGTATGCTCTTACACGCATTGCCAAATATTCTTTGCGTATGTATTTATGCCTTTGGGATCCCCGCGTTAAAAGGCGAGGTTTTGGAAAGTTTATAATGTTACTCTGAACTACGCCATGCGGGACGGTAGAGCAAAATCACCCTCAGTATCCGCAGTTAGCAAAAACAGATTTTTTATTTATAGTGTGTGACGAGGCTTTGGAAACTTATAGGAAGACCCAGTTATAATTCTGATTAATCAGCCTTGACTACTTTCTCTCGACATTGCTTGTAGCTGGTTAGACTAACCGGTGCTGGCTAACCTTGTTTTAAGGCTGAAAGCATTGAGGAAGCACCGCTTATTAGGAGTTGGTCGTCTGAGCCCACGGCTATGAGTTTGTACCCTTTCTCGAGGTACGCTCTGGCGGTTTTGGGTGAGAATGCGAGTGTGCCTCCGGGGATATCATGCTTTATACCTATCTTCAATATTTTATCCATTGCCTCCTGAACGTCGGCAGCGTCGGGGTTGCCTAGGTATCCAAGCGATGCGGCGAGGTCGTTTGGGCCCACAAACCAGGCGTCAACGTTGGGTGTGTCAATGATTTCCTCGAAGTTCTCAATAGCCTGCCTTGTTTCGATTTGAACTATTGTCATGGTTTCCCGGTTCGCTGTTTTAAGGTACTCTGAATGCCTCGTGTAGTAGGATGACGCCCTTCTAGCACCCAGACCCCGCACCCCTGAGGGCGGGTACTTCACGCATCTTGTAGCTTGCTCTGCTTGTTCCCGGTTACTCACCATTGGAATCATTACACCATGCGCCCCCAAGTCGAGCGCGTGTTTTATGTACACTAAGTCGTTTGCTGGAACCCTCACTATCGGTGTTATCTTTTGGGGTGTGACTTGGAGTAGACCCTCTAGTGATGTAACCGTGATTGGTGCGTGCTCCATGTCGAATAGGAACCAGTCAAACTCGAGGAGGGAGAGTATTTCGGGTATCTCCGGGTGGGGTATGGTTACCCAGCAGCCAAGGGTGGGCTCTCCTCTCAAAAGCTTTTCTCTAAGCAGGTTCTTCATGTTAGCTCCCACACAAGCCTAGCTTTAAGGTCTTTTGAGGCTCATGAGCTTTTGGTGTTTTACGAAGCCCAATAACCCTAGCACACTGTGGATTGGATTCCAACACACCGTATGTGGTTTCTTTCTAGCAACGCTTAAACCTATATCTCGCACTCGGTTTCAAGCTGTCAACGCTGAGAGTATCCACTTCACCCGCTGAAAGGCTTCAACGAGGCCTTGATCCTTATTCGTCGGCTAAAAAGGCCAAGTCATTCCCCCCTACCCAACTACCCAACCATGATTACGTGTTAATACGGAGGACTATGTGTGTAGGCGCAGGCCATCGTTGTTTTTGGTGGCGGACACGGCGCTCACTAGTCTACTGCTTTTGGTGCGCACTTTAATAAGATTCATCGCGGCGCGGCGTGGATCCAACCAGTTGGGCCGGTATACTTAAAAATTTGGTGGCGGCATTTTCTTATCTTCCGGGTTTCCCGTGGTGGTTGCTGGATTGAGCCAAGCAGTTGTGGTTGGGGGAGGTATAACGGGGCTTTTCTGCGCGTACTACTTAGCACGTGAAGGGGTTTCGGTTACCCTCATCGAGGAGGGGGAACTTGGAGAGGGGTCTGTCCACGCGGCTGGACTGATAGAGCCAACCACTTTCTACCAGATCAACAACTCCAAGTATCTGAGGGATGCGTTGAGCTTCGCGAGGAGAGGTGTTCTCAGGTTTAAAAGTGTTAATCCCCGCTGGCTCCTCTCATATATTAGACACTTCGGCGAAACACTCAGCCCCGAGGACACTGAGCTCCTCGGTAATATGAGCGAGTATTCTATAGCTGAGTATAGGAGGCTGGGGGAGGAGGACTCCGCCTGGTGCTATACCCAGCCTGGCCTGCTCGAGCTCTACGAGGAGAAGCGTAGCTTTGAAGCGGAGCTCGACTCACTCAGGGCTAGGAAGGGGTGGCGCCGCGTTGAGCGGGATGGCTACGCGGGTGGAGTAATCTTTGAAGATGTGGGTGTAGTCAACACCGAGCGATTCGCCCAGAGGATGGCGAAAGAGCTGGTTGACTCCCGGGTGAGGGTTATACACGCGAAGGCTGAAAGAGTAAACCTTGATGGGGAGGTTGAGGTGGCTGGTGGAACCCTCAGACCCGAGCGCACAATAGTTGCGGCGGGCATAGCCTGCAGGAGGCTGGGTGTACCAATCACCGCGGTGGGGGGCGTGGGCTTCAGACTCAGCGTGGAGGGCGGCCGTAGAAGGGAGGAGAGACCCATAATAGTGTATGAGCGCTCACTCGCACTCGCCTGGTTCGACGAATGGGTCAAAATCACTCTTGGATTAGAGTTCGGCTTCTCACCGCCAAAGCCTAAAACCGACTCGGTTCTGCGTTACACCCAGAGGTTCGTTGGTCAAGCCCGGCTCATAGATTCGAAATGGGGCTTCCGCCCATGCTCCCCAGACGGGTTGCCAGTTGTTGGAGCCAAGGACGCCGTGGTGGTCGCCACAGGTGGATTCAGGCTTGGTTGGAGCTTCGCCCCGGCAATAGCGAGACGCGCCGTGGATCTAGCCCTAGGCAGAGGGAACAATCACCCCCGACTCTCAAGGTATACTAGGAAGCTACACTCAGGGACACTCACCTAAAACAACCACATTAGCCAGGGTAGGGGTAGTCACCCAAACACTGTGGTGATTCCACTGTTAGCTTACTGCAAGGAGTAGTGATCCCCCCACTACCATATATGATTAGGGTTAAATGCGTATATTGTGGTTGGATTCCCTAGTTGACGGGGGTTTTGCCTTCTAAATGAGCACTTAATGTGTGCCCCAAGCTCATTCACCGTGGGTCGTTACCTCTAGAATCCTTTCTATATCCTGTTTTAACCGCTCGATTGATGTGTAGTGTATTGGCCAGCGTATCCCGGCGAGCTTTGCGCCTATAACATTCTCCTCTCTGTCGTCTACGAACACGGTTTGGCTTGGTTCGGTGCCCACGGCCCCCAGCACGGCGAGATACGCGTCGCGATGGGGTTTAACAGCACCCAGCTCGCATGAGGTGAAGAAGCCGTCGAAGAGGTGTGGCCACCCATTTTCACGCATCACCTTCAAATGGGGAAGACACGTGTTCGACAATGCATAAACCCTGTAGCCCTCCCTGCGGAGTTTGGTGATGATTTGGACCACACCCTTCCTAAGCCTCGCCTTCTCCTTGAATGGCTGAGCTAGAAGTAGGCCGCCACTATCACCCGCGATGAGCCTCCTCCCAAACCCAGCTAAAACGCGCTCAACACATTCATCCGCATCACCATCACCGCTTTCAAGCCTCCTGACCTCTGGGGCCAACGCCCCCGTTAGCGGGTGGATGGGTAGCCTGTACCTCTGGGCTATGTACCTGTAAATCTGACCACTATTTCGCCACTTAATCACGACACCGCCAATATCAAACACGAACACAGGTAGAATCTTCGTATCCGGGTTTTCACGGCTCACAGGGCTCAGCCGAATTTATTTGAACCCTAATCTAAGCCTTCCCCCGTGTCATAGTGAGTGCACACTCGAGGGACATGACTCCACCCTCGCTCACGGAGGGAGTGGGAGGGATCTTCCACCCCAAACCCCACCGAGTTAAACGGGGAAAACAGGTTTAGCTAGTGGGCCAATTATGGGAACCATTAATATTGATACAGTTATAGCCGAGTCACTGCGGCCCACTTCCCAATTAAGCCAAAAAAAGTTGGGGATTAGCTACGCTTTGCTAGCTGGCTGGGGTGGCTGGGTGTTTATTCAGCTCTGCGGTGATCTGCTTGGCGGCTGAGCCTGCTGAGTGGCATGGAGTAGAAGGCTCCTGAGAGTATGAAGCCAACCGCCATTAAGCCTAGGTAGGCCTCCGCTGGAGCAACTCCACGCAGATATAGTAATCCGCCTAGCCCGGCGACCACAACGAAGACTAGGCCAAGCGTGCAGTGTGAACCCACGTGTAGCCAGGGTTCTCTTATGGCGTATATGAGTATCACTATCCCCAAGAGCCCTGCGAGCACACCGAAAGCCCCATGGATACCCACTCCCACGGTGTTCACGCCGACGACAACCATGTATACGCCGCTTACGAATTCCACCAAGATGAATAGAAGCTCCACCATTAGAAGACGCCTTAGACCTGTTGCACCCCTGTTTTCACTGCTCCCGCCACCCGCAGCGCTGGGTGCGCTATCCTGTTCTACTGTTGATTCACTCATCTAATAACACCCTCTTCACCAACTTATCAAGATAGCGGGGGAGCGAGGCCTCCCGATTTGTTGGGTTGAGTAGTCCCAGAAACCTTTGAGCGCAGAGTGTTAAGGGGGTTCGACCACGCGGGGGAAGACGATAATCAGAGTGTTCCACACCTTGAGCACTGAACATGGGGGTGCGGGGAGGGTTTAAAGGTGCTGTGGAGCCAGTGCTCAGCTTAAACGTAGATAGGCGAGTAGCCGTCTCCCTAGCGTCCTGTAAAGGTGGGTGAAGTTTAAACGTGTGTTGTGTCGTTGTGTTTTGTGTCTTCATCGACCACGAGTAGGGTCAACCTTCTGCGGGGCTTGGTTTGGCTGGTGCCACTCGTATTAGCCTGGGGCCTAGCCTACCCTCTCATAAAGCTTGTTTCAACCTCTGTTTCCCCAATCATAATATCCTGGTTCAGAGTGGGTGTGGGTGCAATCTTCTTCCTCGCAGCGGGCAGGGGGCTTTCGGTGGGTGTGAAACAATTCGTGAACGGGGTGATATACTTTGTGATATTCATGCTCCTCCTAAACGTGGGCACATCTGTATCCAGTAGCCCCGGGTTAGCCGCGGTGATGATGTACACCCAGCCGGTTTTCGTCATAGTGATTGAGCGTGCACTCGGAACCAAGCTTTCGTCGAGGACCATACTGGGTGTGATTCTGGGTTTCCTCGGGGTGCTGGTCTCAGCGGCATCCGTGAGCTTCGACCTAGGCATACTGCTCACACTTATGGGGGGTGCGGTGTGGGCTGTGGGCACAGTCTACTATGCGCGGAACCTTGAGAAGGAGAATGTACTCAAACTCAACGCGTTCATGTCGGTCTCAGCCCTACCCATCATGTTGGCTCTCACACCATTTGACTATTACTTTGAGTTCAGCGTCAAAATAATTATACTACTCTTAGTTCTCAGCGTGCTCGCCCAAGCGCTTGCCTATTACCTGTGGTTCAACGTCATAAGGGAGCTGGGCTCGGTTAGGGCGAGCGCTGGGTCACTCGTAACACCCGTGGTCGCCTACGCCGCGAGCTACCTAATCCTGCGCACTATTCCAACACCGCTAGAGGTTGTGGGCTCAGCCATCACCCTGCTAGGTGTCTACTTGGCGCTGAGCAGTAAGAGCTTTTAGAGGTGTACTAACCCGTCAGAGCGCTGGGCAGCCGCTCTTAAACCATTAAGGTTGGAGGGAGGGTTGAGCGGGGTTTCACTCTACGTAGGCATACGTAGGTATGCGTCCGCAAAGCTATCGCACGCGTAGCTGAGCTTGGGCTTCAATGCACCATTTAGGGACCTCACGGGTTCATCGGATTACCTCCACTCCACTCCGCTCCGCCCCTGTCAGGACGCACCCACTCAGCAATGATGGTAGAACCACCCGGTCCCTCCACTCCCGCCGGGGGGCGCCCTCCATCCCCAGATTCAGCTTTGGGACTCCTAGCCACCGCCCCTCCTCCACTCCTCGCCTTATCCTTGCGAAGAGCTGGGGATAATCCTCCCTAACCCACTCATAGTATTGGGCGCTACTCTGGATATACTTGAAGTCGAATTCATCCATGAGTGTCAGCACCATTCAGAACGTCCTCGCGATTTTACGTCTGGTTTCATCGAAGTCCCATAGCCACGCGGCGTCTATGTGGGCGTGGGCCACCGCGTAGATTCTTCCCCTCTTACCATACTCATCTCTCAATTCGGCCAGCCTCCCACGCAGATGTCTTAAGGCCTCAGAAATCTCCGCACCAAATGGGCCCGCTACATACTCTTCTGGTACAACGCGTAAGAGTTCAGCTTGGACGCTGTCGAATTCGCTCGCTACCTCCAACTGCAGGCGTGACACACCTCTGAAGGGGCTCATCCTAAGCGCCTCCTCGAGCGTCTGACCGAGTTCAACTCTGAGGTCTTCATAATGTGTGAGCCTACGTAGTTCGTTGATAATTTTAAGGCGAATCCAGAGCTCGAAAACCCCGCTCACAACCTCCACGTAGTAGGGCTCCCCCCGATTGACGCTCACCTTTTCACCGAAGGCCAAATAGGGTGATAAAACAACTCTAACCCTACTCGTCCCAACCGGGAGAGGAACATATTTGTGGTAGCCGTCAAGACTATAGTACGGCTGATCGTTGAGCAGAACTATGACTGACCCCGTGTACCCCTTACCACGAGCAGGGGTGTAAAGGTTGGTTGAACGTTAACCACCAAACGGTCCTCCTCCCACGAGAGCTTCCTAACGTTATCTAAACGAGCTAGCAAAAAGAAAAACCCACCTTCGCTCAACCTCCCCGTCTAGCAGCAACCCACATCAACCTCCACACACCATACCCGGATATGGCCATCAGCTTTTCCAAGCTGCGCAGCGAGACGCATAACTGGAAGACGTGTACTTAATGGGTCAACGAGTACTGGTCACACGTGGCTTGACCCAACAATTCCTGATGGTGCACCAAGCGGTGCGCGCACACACAGAAATCTAGGCCCGTCCACGGTAAACCCACCACGGCCTAATGATCACTGCCACTTACACCATCACCCGATCAGTCGAACAGACACAGGGGAAAAGGAATCTCAAAGATCACTCGCAACGATTGTGCTTGCAGCCGAAGCGTAATCAACCTTCAAGCACCGATCGAGAATGTAGATAGGTAGTGTCTACACTCTAATTATACCTTTGATCGGCTTTTATGGGGGCCCAGCGGTTTGTCGGAGGGTGTCCTGATAGGCGTTTCCCACGCTTGGAGGCCACGGCGCCCGCCAACCCCTAATCCGGACACCATCCGCTTGTCGACCAAAAGGTTTATGATTATGATGAGAAGCTCTTCTTTGCATGAGCCGGGATGAATCGGGAGAGCGTGAGCTGCTCGAGACCGTGGACAGGTTGATCCTTGACGTTAAAGCGCTTGTGCTGTTAAGCCGCTCTGAAGCAAAGCTGAGAAGCCTGGTCTCAGAGAAGCTCATCCGAGCAGCGGACGACGATGTTCGCGGCTTCATTCAGCTAGTGGTGAGTGAAGGTACCTCGAATAGACCCGGCACGCTTAGGATGCTTGGTGAACTACTGCTTTCGGCAATGTTCATAGTGACGGGCATAGTGCTCTTGGCACCAGTAGCAATCGGTGGCCCAGCATCGCTTAGGGGCTACTTTGAGGGGGCGGGTCCCAGTGGTTTACTAGGTGGGTTGATAGGTCATATCTATGCGCCCATAACCGTGGTTCTGGGGCTACTGCTAGTTGCGGGTGCACTCATCATTCTGAGGGATGCGGCCGAGGCTGCGAGAAGGCGTGGCCTAGCGTCGTGATCGCTGAGTGCTGTGTGGTGAATAGCTCTGAATCGCTCCCTCATCTTAGCCCTGAAGGTGCTAATCACACTTCTAGGCGTGGGCCTAGCAATATACGGCTTAGGCTTCTCCATACAAGCCCTGCTATACGCGGCGGGCCACCAGCCACTTGATGCATACGATGTGTACGCAACCATAGCGGGCTCCACCCTGCTTCTTTGCGGCCTCACGCTTAGTCTCAGCCTTCCACAAGCCCTGAGGTTCAGGTTCCCCCGCACCCCGTTCAGGGAGGTGGGCAAACCGGTCTACGGTTTCGGAAGCCTGCTGGCTATAGGTGTTGGCGCAACCCTTGGCTCACCTCTGTTTGTGCTAATCCCGGAAAACATCATGCAGTACGAGTTCGTGTCCTTGGGCGCCCTGGTGATCGCCACCGTGCTCTCAGTGTTTATGGCGAAGGTTTACGGGGACATGTACGTAAACGCGAGGAAACGTGGGCTTGAAGCCGTGGGGGGACCATCATTCACAAAGCTCGCGTACGGCTCGAAGAGTGTTAGGTACTCTGTTTCGAGGGTGTCCATGTGGATTGCGAACGTGACGCTCGCGGCGTACTCAAAAATTGTTCTCGTACTATTCACGGTGGACTACCTCCCACCACTCTTTGAGGCACTGGGTGTGAGCGGCCTGCTTAGCTTTGTATTCACATACTTCCTTGTGGGCGTCTTCGTATTCTAAACCGTCGTGAGCGCACTCTTCGAGAAGCGCCTCCTCAAGTTCACCGGGGGGATGCAGATAGTGCTTGGAGCCGCGTTAGTGGTCATCCTACTCTACGAGAGCCTAGCACTAGGAGGCTCCACTGGCTGGCGGCTTCAAGGGCTAATAACACCCCTGCACGGAGTGAGCTGGGTTTGGGCGCTCATAATCGACACGGGCTACCTCTACCTACTCTTCTACGGCTTCCAAGAAATCCAGTCCCTAGAAAAGTACACCTACGAGAAGAGCGGCATCCCGGGCCTATCAGCCCTTTCCTCAAAGTATGTTATGGATAAGCCGTCGACAATGAAGGCCACAATGATACTCAGCGTCATCATAGCCGCATTCATAAACATCCTCTACGCGGTGGCGGTGTTCAGCGCACACCCCAGCCTTGGATCGATTGAGTCCTCAGCGATACCCGCGCTCTACTTGGCCGAAGCCTATTTGGGGAGAACGCACGAGCTACTCATGGCGCTGGCCTTCCTGCTTGCCACCTTCACGACGTTTGTACCAGCCTTCCTAGCCGCTTCGAGACACCTTGCCTCACTGTGCGAGGACGGATGCGTACCCAAGTCGTTCTCAAACTACTCCTGGGTTTTCACACTGGGAGCAATCCTGCTACTAGCACTCGGAAACCAGAACTTCCTAGTCAACGTGATCAACATAACCGCACTAATAAGCCTCGGGGTAATATGCCTCTCGGCTACCGCGCTGACACAGGGGGCCCGAGGAGAGCTACTAACACTCAGCCGACAAGCTTGGCGCAAACCCAAAAACACAGGTGGGCTCCTCCCCAAACTAGTGGGCTACACGTGCTTCGTTGCGGCAGCGGCAATCTACTACGTTGACCCAAGCGTGGCGGTGTTCGGCGCGCTCGCAATACTCCTAGCATACCTGGCGTACGACGTCTACAGGCTGGGATACACCGGAACACAGCTATTCCTAGTATTCCTAGCACTCACATCCATCACACTCGTGGGCTCACAAGCCCACACAACCATACCCCAGCAGAGCCTAAACCTGCTAATCCTAACACTGAGCCTAAAAATCGAACCGCAAACCATAATCCTCCTACTCCTAGCAGCCTGCGGAGGCCTGCTACTAAACATCGCGGTGGAGCGCCCCATCCCCGCGGGAAGGCGGAGTAGAAAGAATACGCCGACACGTAGTGGGAACGAATCCATAGGTGGTTGATCCTAAACCCGCCCTGATTCACAGAAACACACAACCATCAGATTGGAAGTAGCAGGGTTGCTACGGAACCTTCACAATAAGGGTGGGTTGTGGTGGCGGAGTGGTGAAGGAGTGTTAGGTTGTGATGTTCACTGGCTGGTAGTACATCATGTTGTAGTAGTAGCCTGAGAACTCGTTGTACACAAAGCCTTTGAGGTAGGGTTGCACAAAGTAGTAGAACGCAGCGTTGGGTAGCCACGCGTAGGGCGCATACCAGTAGGTTATATTGTATATCTCCTTTACCATCTGCACCTGCTCTGTTAGGTTGGTTGTGAAGGGCGCCACCTGGAGGAGTTGGTTCACCTTTGAGAGATTCATCCACGCTGGCAGGAAAGCAAAGGTTGTGACCTCGGGGAAGATCTGCTGGAATATTGGGTCAGCCCAGTCGGGGAACCAGTCGAGCAACACGAGGTTGGGTGTGCTCTGAGGCGTAGTCCAGCTGGCGAAGGTTGCCGCGGTAGCGCCCTCAAGCGACACTGAGAGGCCGATAAGCTCTAAGTCATGCTGGATAATCTCTAGCTTCCCCTGGTCGAAGCTGCTGAGTGGGGCCAAGTACCATATGGACATCGGTTGAAGCTGGGGGGCGTTGGGGTTACCGAGGATGCTGCCGTTTGGAAGCACAACGTGGAAGTTGGCCTGCCACCCACTCGCGTTCAAATACATCTCGGCGAGTGTGAGGTTAAACGAGTAGAGTGGTAGGTTACCCGGGTTATAGAACCCTGGGAACTGTGGTGAGACAGGGCCCAAGTACATCTGCCCCAAGAGTGTGCCGTTAAAGGTGTAGAGGTCGTCCAGTATTTGGGTGTAGTTTATGGCGTGCACGATCGCCAAGCGGAAATCATTGTTATTGGTGGGGGGCATCTGGGTGTTCATGGCGAGGTAGACCACACCGGGCTGGAAGCCCGCATTATAGAATATCTGGTTAAAACTAAAGTAACGCCTGTACTGGTAGGCATCGTAGAACTGGTTGAGTGAGGAGATGCTCACAAAGGATATCTGGGCGCGGTTTGTGGCGAAGTCCTCCACACGTTGGTTGTGTGACAACCCATAGTTTATCACAACCACCCTTATATGCGGAGGCTGAGCCACCGCGGGTACACCACTCTGTTTGAGGGCCCAGTAGTTGGGGTTGGCCACAAGCACAACCTGAGTGAACCCAACACTCACCGACTTAATCATGTATGGCCCCGAGCCTATACCACCATTCGAGTTAAAGTAGCTGTTCTGGGTGTTGGCCTGAACACCTCCGTGGGCATCCACGAAGGAGGGATCAACAATGGCACCCCACCAGCCTGCAAGCACAAGCGGGAAGTCTCGGTAGGGATTCAGGAGGTTAACTGTAAAGCTAAGGGGACCAGACGCCACATACGCTTGGTTGGGGTAGGACATGATCTCCCTTATAGTCTGGTTGTTGGGGTTAAAGTTGCTCAGCATGTTGTTGAGCACATGCACCGCTATTGAGGTGTTGGTCACCGCTGGAAGACCCGTTACCGCCTGTATGGCATGCCTGATACCCCAGGGGAAGGCGTACCCTGTCTGCGAGTACTCTGTGAGGTTTATTGTCAGCATACCGTAGTTGGCGAGGCCCACACTCTGACCCATGTAGTCCTCGCGCACAAGGCTGAACCACACATCGTAGGCGTTGAGTGGATCCCCATTACTAAACGTGAGGTTTGGCCTTATCTGGAAAACGTACGTCTGGTAGTTCGAGGTGGTGTAGTTCTCCGCTATGACTGGCACCACTTGAAGGTAGTTGGATCCGTTGAATTCAACAAGGTTTTGAAACACGTTGGTGAAAACTGCGCCATCGGGTACGTAGAAGCCAGTGGCTGGATCAAGTGCGTCGGGGGCTATGACGTGTCCTATCAACGCCAACCCAGCATCATCAATTAGTTGACTCGCGTTGGGTGGACCGAACACGAAGGTTGTAGTAGTGGTGGTTGAACTTGTGCTTGAGGTGGAGGTTGAAGTGCTACTCGTAGTGGATGCACTCGTAGGAGTAGTTATCGTGGAGCTACTCACAGCGGGCGGAGGCCTTCTTGTAGCGAGCACGGAGGCCAAAACTATTATTATAACAATAACAACCACGATTGCTATAGTTGCACCCCTACTGATACCCCTTCGGCTTACGGTGCGCATTGTTCGCACCCACACATAGTATAATATAAATGTTACTCTTTATCAGGTTTAAAAAAGGAGCGCTATATTTACTGGTGACTGTGTCTAAATTCTTCAACCCCAGGGATTCGAGCCGGACGCTATGAAATTTAGTCATCAGGCTACGCTAGGATCACGGTATCCGTGGAGTCTTAGTGGGAAACTCCATAGATGCCAACACCAGCATCACAGTGTCATCTTCATGATGGTAACATTTCTTAATACGAATTGGTGAGCCCAATCTAGAGAATCATTGCAGTGATTAGCAAAATCATCTGTATGCGCCAAGCATTTCGGATATGTGTTCACGCACCTGTTCGGGTTGTGGGATGTCGCGTAGGGCTTCGGCGAATCCACCCCCTAGGAGGGCGTAGCCTCCCCTGCCCTTCTTTAGCACGAGGTATACGGAGCCGCAGCCGAAACGCTTCGCGAGGAATCCCTGTGATACGCTTATATCCAGCACATTAGAGAATTCAACCCTCTTAGGCGGCCTGTGTAGGGGTGGTTGCAGTGTTATTCCTTCTTCATCTATGGTGTACACTGTGGCGTGCTTGTAGCCAGCGTATCCAGCTATGAGCGCTAGGGAGACAGCCAAGAATATAAGGTAGTTCACCAGGTTTGAGGCGTTCACTTCCAATAGTAGGGAGAAGAGGGCGAGGGCTATCACACCCTTTACAAAAGTCTTCTTGAATACGGGTCTAAGCGTCCGACTCAACTCTCTTAGCACCGTAAAGCCAGCAGGCCACACTCACACCATCCGCCCCAAGAAGCGCTGGCTCCTCCCTCCTACACACATCCATCACATATGGGCACCTCGGATGGAAGCGGCACCCACTCGGTGGAGCTATAAGGCTTGGCACCTCACCCGTGGGTGGCTCAAGACCCCTTCTCTCCACTGTGGGCACACTCTTGAGCAGCGCCTGGCTGTAGGGGTGCCTGGGCTCACTCATAACACTCCTAACATCACCACTCTCAACGATCTTACCCGCGTACATCACCGCCACCCTATCAGCGATGTACCTCGCAACGGAGATGTTGTGTGTTATGAAGAGGTAGGTGAACCCGTAGGCGCGGTGCAACTCCACGAGGAGGTTGAGCACCTGTGCCTGAACGGAGGCGTCGAGCGCGGAGGTGGGCTCATCGAGCACGATGAACTTGGGGTTGGACACTATGGCGCGCGCCACGGCCACACGCTGCCTCTGGCCGCCTGAGAGGTCTCGGGGCCTCCTGTAGTTAAAGATGGATGGCTCCAAGCCCACCGCTGTGAGCGCGTCCTCAACCCTCCTACGCCTCTCGTCACCGCTGAGCCCCAGGGCGCGAAGCGGCTCCTCCACGACCTGGCGCACACTCATCCTGGGGTCAAGGCTCTCCATGGGGTTCTGGAACACCATCTGTATCCTCTTCCTAACCTGCTTAACATTGGAGGGTGTGACACGCTCACCCTCAAAGTAGAGCTCGCCCCCCGTCGGCTTCTCGAGCGTTGCGAGTATCCTGCCTATCGTGGTCTTACCCGAGCCGGACTCACCCACGAGCGCGAGTATTTCACCACGTCTGATCTCTAGGTCCACGTCGTCCACGGCGTGCACGTATAGTGGCTTACGCCTGAAGAGTGTCTCCAGTATGCCGTGCTTGGTGGCCAAGAAGTACTTCCTGAGTTTGACCGCGCGCACAATGGGTTCATCCATAGAGGTAGCACCTCACAACCCGCGCATCCTGATGCACCTCACGGGGCTCCTCCCTCCTACACACATCCATAACAAACGGGCACCTCGGATGGAAGCGGCACCCACTCGGGGGGTGAATCATGTTGGGGGGTGAGCCCCTTATGGGCTCTAGGGGTGCGTCGCGCATCACGCCGCGTGGGATGCTCGCGATAAGCGCCTTGGCGTATGGGTGCATGGGGCTCCTGATCACCCCATCCGCTGAGCCGAGCTCCACGAGTTCGCCCGCGTACATCACCATGATCCTGTCAGATATATTGTAGGCGACGCTTATGTCGTGGGTGATGAGCATGATGCTCATCCCATACTCCTTTTTGAGGTCGTTCATGAGCTTGAGCACCTGCGCCTGAATGGTGACGTCGAGCGCGGAGGTGGGCTCATCCGCGATGAGGAGCTTGGGGCGCATGAGTAGGGCCATGGCTATTATCACCCGCTGGATCTGCCCACCCGAGAGCTGGTGGGGGTACCTCTCCATTATTAGCTCAGGGTCGGGTATCCTCACGTCGCGTATCTTCTCAACAACCTCCCTTGTGGCCTTCTCAACATCATAGGTCTCCCCAAGCTTCTTACACCTCATCTCCACAGCCTCGAGGAGCTGGGTGCTCACCTTCTTCACGGGGTTGAGGCTGTTGAGTGGGTCCTGGAAGATCATGAACGCGGTGGTGCCACGTATCCTCCTCGCCTCAGAGTTACTCATACGCGTCACCTCCTGGCCGTCGAGGATTATGCTCCCACCCGCGTAGCGGGCGTTGGGTGGTAGGAGCCTCACAACTGAGAGGCCGAGAGTGGACTTACCCGAACCAGACTCGCCAACCACGCCCACACTCTCAGCCTCACCCACCTCGAAGCTTAAGTGGTTGATGGCTCTGAGCACACCGTACACCGTGGAGTACTCCACCACTAGGTCCCTGACCTCGAGAACACTCAATACGTTAGCCTCCCGCCTATGAGATCCTGCATCCTATCACCTATCAATGTAAAGCACACCACAACAGTCATGATAACCAAGCCAGGAATAATCGCCCACCACCAGTTCTGCGGGAAGTAGGGTAAGCCGTTCGAAGACATGGAGCCCCATTCTGGGTAGGGTGGCTGAATACCGATTCCCAGGAATGCGAGTGTTGAGTAGGTGAGTATGACGTTTCCGAAGTCCAGCGCCGCGTACGCGATCACGGGGTCCACTGAATTAGGGAAGATGTGTCTCAGGATAATCATGAGCGAGTTCTGGCCGCTGAGCTTCGAGGCTTCAACGAACCCCCTCGACTTCAGTGAGAGCGCTTGGGCTCTGAAGAACCTGGCGTATGTGGGCCACCAGATAAGTATGAGTGAGATTAGCACAGAGTTGTACCCTGCGCCAAGCAACACGCTAAGGGCTATGGCTAGAACTAAGCCTGGAAGGGCGAGGAAGGCATCCGTCACCCTCATGAGGACTTCGTCAGCCCAGCCGCCGAAGTATCCTGCAAAAGTGCCTACGAGCATGCCTATGATGATACCTGAGAAGACCACCAAGTAGGCGGCCAGCGCATCCTTAGGGGCCGCGTATAGAAGCCTTGAAAGTATGCTTTCACCCGAGAAGTTCGTGCCAAAAATGTATGCTGGGAAGTGGCTCAAACTCGGTGGCTTGAGTGACTCTGCGAAGTTTAGGGCGATTGGGTTGGATGGTAGAAGAGCCCAGCCAAGCGCCCTGTGCCTAGTCGCGAAGCCAACATACTGCAATATACCCTCAACAATTGACCAAGCAGTAAAGAGTGTTATTATGGCGAGGGCAACCGCGGCCACCCTATCCTTGATCAGATAGTCAAGGTAGAACCTGTAGCCGCTTAGTCTCCTCTCCTCTTCACCCTCCTTGACCACCGTGGCTGTGGCTATCGTTCCCCTGTAGCCGAGGAACCTTTTAACTATTTCCTTAAAACCCATCTCCAATCACTCCAGCCTGACGCGCGGGTCAGCCCAACCATACAGCAGGTCGGCCACCAAGTTTGCCGCTATCACGCTGATACCCACTACAATTGTTATGGCGAGTATAGCTATATAGTCAAGGTTGTAGATCGCCTGAACCGTGAAGTAACCCATCCCGTGATACTGGAATATGTCCTCGATCACCACCGCGCCAGCGGTGGAAAAGCCGAAGAGCAGAGCTATGAGGGTTATGATGGGTATCACCGCGTTCCTGAAGGCCGTGCCGTAGACAACCCTATTCTTACTCAGACCCTTCATGAATGAGAGCTTAACATAGTCCCTGTCGAGGGCGTCAATCATACTCGCACGCGTGAGCCTAGTCACAACGCCGAAGCTCGTTATGGCTATCGCGAGCGCTGGAAGCACTAGGTGGTGTAACCCGCTCACAAAGAACCTCCAGTCACCGTCAACCGCCGCGGCGATGAGTGGGGGACTCGTTATAGCCCTAACCAAGCCTGAAAGCCAACCCTGCAGGGGTTGGGGAACCACAGAGAGGTAGGGGTAGCCAGTCACGGGTGAGGGGTTACCAAGCGTGGGGTTAGCCAAGCCGCTTGGGGGTAGCAGTTTTAGCTCGTACGCCAAGAATAGCTGCAGGATGAATCCCACCAAAAACACGGGAGCAGACCAAGTCACCAAGTAAACCGCCTTAACGGTATAATCCACTGGGTTGTTCCTGTTCGCGGCCGCAATGCTACCAGTGAAGAGGCCGATTATCACGGCGAATATGAGGCCCGTGATCACGAGTTCGAGTGTTATGGGGAGGAGCTCCCCTATAACTTGAAGCTCGGGCACCTTATAAAGCGTGTCTGTACCGAAGTTACCGTGAAATATGTTGACCACATAGTGGGCGAACTGGACGGGTAAAGGTAGACTTAGACCATACTGCTGTATGATCACCTGTAGCTCTGCCGGCGGGCAATGCGGGCTCCCGCAGTATATTCTGGCGAGCGCCACGGGTGTGGGTGCAATGGTGTGAACAAGAACGAATATGAGGAAGATAAGCAGTAGAAGTGTGACAACGGCGTTTATAACCCTCCTCACAAGGTAGATGAGTATGCTGATCTGCATACTAGGTACACCTAACACACATCCAAGAATTAAAACTTATCCTTATAACAAAAAAGGTTTTTGGCAAAAAAAGAGAGAATGTTGATGCTCCTTAGCTCGATGTGGAATAGTACATTGTGTTGTACCAGTAGCCAGAGAATGTGTTGTAGGTGAACCCTTTGAGGTAGGGCTGCACGAAGTAGTAGGTTGCCGCGTTGGGTAGCCACGCGTAGGGCGCATACCAGTAAGTGAAGTTGTACACATAGGTGAGCTGCTGTATCTGCTCTGTGGTGTTCGTCTCGAAGGGTAGCTGGGCAACAATCTGGTTGATCTTGGACACATTCATCCACGCCGGCAGATAGCTGGTGGTGGTCACAGCGGGCGCAAGCTGCTGGAAGAGTGGGTCAGGCCAGTCGGGTATCCACCCCAAGTCGACCATGTTGGGCGTCTCCTGAGGTGTGACCCAAGTCGAGGTTACGCTTGGGGTCACACCCTGCAACGCTATCGAGAGGCCTATCTGGGAGAGATCCGCCTGAATCAGCTCCAGCTGTTCCTGCTCGAAGGGTGTCAGAGGTGTTATGTACGTTATGGTCTGAGTGGGGAACTGCGGGTCGCTCTGGTTTCCGAGTACTGTGCCGTTGGGCATCACCACATAGTAGCCAAGCTGGTAGAGACTCTTGTTCAGGTAGCTAGCAGCCAGGTTTATGTTGTACTGGTATATGGGTAGATTACCCGGATTATAGTACTGTGGGAATTGAGGTGTGATTGGACCAACATACATTTGGCCCAAGAGTGTACCGTTAAAGGTGTACAGCTTATCGAGTATTTGGGTGTAGTTTATGGCGTGCACGATCGCCAAGCGGAAATCATTGTTATTGGTGGGGAACTTCTGGGTGTTCATGGATATGTAGAAGTAGGCTGGGTAGAAGCCTAGGTCGAGGAATATCTGGTTGAAGGAGTAGTATTGCTTGTATTGGTAGGCCGAGTACATTTGCCCTAGGAAGGGTATACTCACGAAGGATATCTGCGCGTTGTTTGTCGCGAAGTCCTCCACCCTATCGTTGTGGGGTAGACCGTAGTTTATGATTATCACAGGTATCTTGGCTGGCTGAAGTACTGGTGGTAGACCACTCACCTTAGCACCCCAGTAGTTGGGGTTGGCCTGCAACACCACAGTCGAGAAGCCTGGTTTCACCGAAACGATTTCGTAGGGCCCAGTTCCTGGGCCACCGTTCGAACTGAAATAGCTGTTTGTTTGGCCGTATTGCACTCCGCCATGGGCGTCCACGAAGGCTGGGTCAACCACAGCACCCCACCACGCGGCGATGTCCAGTAGGAAGAACTTGTAGGGTGCAAGCAGGTTGGCCTGGAACGTCATTGGACCAGTGACCACATACGCCTGGTTGGGGTAGGACATGAGTTTCTGTACCGTGGCGTTATTGGGGTTAAAGTTGCTGAGCACCTGGTTTAGTATGGCTGTTGTCTGGTTGGGTGTTGGAAGAGAGCTCAAGCCGAACGCGTACTGAACCGCGTGCCTGATGCCCCACGGAAGGATGAGGCCCGTCGCGGAGACCTCTGAGAGGTTGACTGTCAGATCCTGATAGTTGGATATACCCACAGCTTGGCCGAGGTAAATTTCACGCACAAAGCTGAACCACACATCGTAGGCGTTGAGGGGGTCTCCGTTACTAAAGGTGACTCCTGATCTAATCTGGAACACGTAGGTCTGGTAGTTGTTTTCAATAGTGTAGTTGGAGGCGAGGGCGGGTACAACTTGCAGATAGTTGGAGCCATTGAATTCAACGAGTTGCTGGAACACGTTGGTGAACACTGGTTGATCGAAGGTGTAGAAACCATACGCGGGGTCAAGCGCGTCCGGCGTAGAGGTCTGTGAGTCGTCTACAAGCACGGATTGGTTTTTGGGTGCTAGGGTGAACACGGTTGTTGTGGTCGTCGACGTAGTGGTTGATGTTGTTGTGGTCGTTGATGTAGAAGTCGACGTAGAAGTCGACGTTGTCGTGGAACTTGTGCTCGTCGTGGTTACTGGGGGTTTGGGTGTAGTCGTCGACCTAGTAAGCAGTACGGCTGCTAAGACTATGATTGCTATCACTACGATGACTATGCCGGCCGTCGCACCCCTGCTTATGCCTGACTTGCCTTTAAGGGTGTGCATACACTATTGGTTCGATGTGTGGTTTTTAAATCTTATGACTTTTAACGACGCTATTTATTTGATTTTTTGACAATTATATCATTTTGTATAGACCTATTAGAGAGCTGAGACATTAAGGTTTGAAGGCGACCCGTAGCAACCAGTAGACGGATTTTATTACGCCCAAGGTTGTGTTGAGGTTTAGATCCTTGTATTTGAGGGAGGAGCGACCCCGGGTCTGTTTGAGTTCGCTGAACACCCACTCTATCTGATTAAATATTCTGTCTATCATGTTCTGAACCACCCATCGCACAAAGCGGTTCTGCATCCCCCATGTGAGTGTGGGTACCAGGCTACGCGTCACCTTCAAGTCATACTTCCAGCTCATGTAAAGTAGGTCCCAGTAGGCTTGAGGAAGTCGCTCTAGTGCGGGCATGGGGTTGTCCCTTATCCTACTTGTACCCATGGGTATGACCGGCAGTGGGAATATCCACGCCGTATAATCATGGTCTATTATTGATTGCACAAGGTTTATGGATGCCTGCACGTCATCATCGGTCTCCTCCGGGTAGCCTATGGTCATTGTGTAGCAGGGGTAGATGTGGCTTTCATTCATGACCGCCGTTGCATCGAGCACGACGTCCTTCCACTGGGCTGGCTCCCACGGAAAAGATTTCGCCCTCATATATTTATTGAATATCTTTAGGCTACCCGTTTCGAGGCCGACCACTGGGGCGTTAGCCCTGTCGTGGCTGTAGCCAGCTATCTCAGACATGGTTCTCACAGTCCGCGGGCTCTCCCTCACCGCTGGAGCGGATATGTGGGGGAAGCCTATGGACTCTACACCCATCTTCTTCACTTCGCTAAAGAGTTTGGTCACAGCTTCGTGGTTCACTCTCAGACGCTGGGCTCCGTAGAGGAGTATGTCATCCGTCACGAGGTCCACCCTAGTCTGACCAGCTCTCAGGTTGACCTCCACCTCTTTGAGCACTGTTTCGACGGGTATAGTGATGAAGGAGTCGGGTGTTATCGAGCAGAACTGGCACCCACGCGGGCAGCCACGTGTTACCTGAACCTCACCGAAGCGAGCGGGATTCACTATGAGGGGGATCTCATCGGCACTCCTAGGGTTTCTTCCAAAAACCACGCGGGGGACATCCTTACCCGATACAATACTGTTTATTAATGGAGGAAGGTCGAGTTCGGCGTGACCTATGAACACCACGTCAACCCAATCCGGCCTCTCACGCTGCACCTGCCAGGCGCCAGGTCCACCCACAAGTGTCCTAAACCCATACATCTGCTTTAATCTACGTATTTTATCCCCTAACTCTTCAAAGTACTTAGCGGTCCAACTCTTGCCGCCCCCAAACAGCATCGTGAGCTTAAAGGTCACGGGTTCAACACCCATGGGGTCGTGCACGGTTACTCCGAGAACCTTGGTACTCTGGCTAACAACCTTTTCGAGCTTTTCAGGTGGGCTTACACACGTATTGAAACCCGCATTCACGAGTGTTGCCTCAACCTTCCTGAGCGCGTATGGCGCGAGTATAGCCCTGCCGTTTTCATCCGCCGTAGCTGGAGGAGTAAAAAATTTGTCCATAAATAGCCTTGGGACAAGTCGATGAGGCATGCACGCCACGTATCCAAGCGCGCTGCCACCACCATAATCAGTAAAGCTACCCCTATCAGCCGTCAAAACCACTTCTGACAAGGGTGAACCACCATATTAAACTATAATTAGAGTGTATATAATTTTTACTAAACCAGAAATCATATAAGTCTTACAATTTATAATATTATACATTTTATTCTAATAATTAACAGTTTAATTAGTTATAGCACAAGGCGCATCTAAACACAAACCATAAACCCAAGCTTCTCACAGCAAAAACAGAAATCCAGCGACTGAAGGTTTAGACTCATAAGAGTACACCGATGAAAAGACACTGTATGGATACGCGCCCCTTTTAAAACTCAAAAATAAAAGTTTGAAACGTGCGTAGAAGGGGTCTACAGTATGGGAGAGCTCTTGAAAAATAGTGATAATAACTTTGTAAAGTGTGTGACGCTCCTCATTCCCAGCCGGTTCGGGTTTACATATTTTCGATCTCTCTTCTCCTTGCTTCTGTTAGAACAGTGAGTTTTGAGTAGCTGTACACTGGCACGATTGTTGAGGTTGACTCAACAAGATCCATCGAGCGTATACTCCTTATAACGTAGTCGAGCACCGCTCTCTCAGCGGAGGAGTCGCTTGGGAGCAGGCCTACCACCGCGAGAATATCCCATTCACCCGGTATCAGGTGGGCTTCCCTGACCTCTGGTAGCTCTAGGAGCCTGCGCACAAGCTCCTTCTCATGGCCCTTTTTAGATTTTATGTAGACTATTGCACGTATTTCTTTACCCGTGAGGTCCGCTGGTAAAAGCTCTTGGAGCACTGCGTGATTAAGGGATTTCCCAGACGCCTTCTTACCGTTTGGAGCCACGAGCACAGGGAACTCCACGTTACCCGTTAGGCCGATTTCGCTCAGCTTCTTTAAGAGGCCCTGCTTTGTCACATCCACAACCTCAACCTCATAACCCCTCTCCTTACACAGCTCCTCTATAAAGAGGAGCTGAGCCTTCTGATCATCAGGTAAAAAGTAGTCGTACTGAACGCTTCGCACAACATCATCCACAGTGGTATTAGGACCCAGACCCACCGCCACCTTCGAGCGCTGCTCACTCACACCAACAGGCACCTTCTCACTTTTGACGTATACCCTCACCTTGTCAACCATATAACAACCATCCCTAAAACAAATGTAGCAAGGTTTCCGAATAAGGGTTTCGGTCTGAGACAAACACACCCAAGAACGCGGCGCACTCCAACTATCATGATAGCGGGAGGCGTGTAAAACCGCAACTGCATTAGTGTGAATCTAACATCCTTGGATCAACACGTATAAGACACACCACACACTATAGTTGATGATGCAGCTTGAAGAGAACCCACAGCTGCCCGCGGTGCGGGTTAGAAGGGGCTTGCGAAGAGGAGGAATCAGATCACACGTGCACCTATTGCGGCTACGTGTGGATCACAACGCGCGTATTTTGCGGTAGCTGTGGAGACTGATGCGCACAGTCCAACCACATCCTTTCCGACCCCTCACTTAGTGGAGGAGGGGCGAGGGCTCCCCCCAATCCTCTCCGCGAAGTCTTGGGCGTCACACACCACTCCTGAGGAGGATGCCACTCGAGTGTAGTTCACTGCATCAACGCGCATGCGGCTTCACCCCGCGCTCTCCTAACACCAATCTTCTAGTACTCTGGAAGAGGTTCAGCCCCCGCACCCTCATCTTCTTCTTGGTTATCTGCCAAGAGTGTTTAGTGTATCCACCCGCTTAGCCCGAAGACCAGAGACTTTTACTCCATTTGAAAGGCGATATTTACCCGCCTCCTTATCGTGTGAACGACGGTGCATATCAGAGTAAGGCTACGTCGAGTGATGTCTCCCAGTGAGTTAGTCGAACATTTAAAAATGAGTCCGAAACGCTACACAGTGTATTCTTGTTGGGTTGACTTCTGGGTGTTTAGTAGCTAGGCTCTCTTTAGATAGTTTAGGGCTGTTAGCTCCACTATTTTTGAGAAGCTTTTGATGTCGCTTCTTAGAACGAATTCATCGTTTGCGTGTACGTTGTTCCCAGTTCTGCTCACTCCCCCCGTCACCACGGGTATCCCCTTAGCCGCTAGGTAGCACGCATCCACACATCCCAAGCCTCCAACTATTAGTGGTTCTCTACCCATTACCCTGCTCCAAGAGGATGCGTATAACTGCACGATCTCCTCGTTCGGTGAAACCTTGTATGAGAAGTGATTCTGGGGTTCGAACTCCACCTCGTAATCAAGTTTTGGGTCTTTAGATTTCAGGGCTTCGAGAACACCAAGCACCTCTGCTTTAGCTTCCTCCCAAGTCTCCTCTGGTATGAGCCTTCTATCCACCGTTATCTCGCAAAGCGGTGGCACAACGTTCTCTTTGACACCTCCCCTAATCATGGCAACAGTCAAGCTTGGCCTAAGGTAGTCCACACCGCTGTCGGGGTCGGCTGGCACACTCGACCTCCTCTCACCCAGTCTACGGTTGAGTTGAGCCAAGGCATCAACAACAAGCGCCGCCTTCTCGACGGCGTTCACACCCAACCAGTTCCTACTCGAGTGGGCGGCCTGCCCACGCACCCTGACATCGAAGCGCATACATCCGTTGGCGGCTATACCAACCGTTCTAATTGAGCCATCACCCACAATGGCAGCATCAGCTTTCAGACCGTTTTCCACCAAGTAGCCCAACCCACTTCTGCCACCGATTTCTTCGTCGCATGTAAAGGCAACTATGAGCTCACCTTCAAAGCCTGTGCTGAATGCCAAGCGTGTCGCCGCGGCGGTTATGGCCGCAACCGAGCCCTTATTATCCGATGCGCCACGCCCAAAAAGCTTCTCACCCTCCACGCTTAGCCTGAAGGGGTCGCGCGACCAGTTCGGACCCGGTGGCACAACATCTATGTGGGCGTTCAAAAGCAGCCTCCTCTTCGATTCACCCCTCACAATCCTCGCAACCATGTTAACCCTTTCGCCCTCCAACACCACGTTTCCATGCACACGTGACTTAACTACACTTATCGGTGTAACGGGATACTCAACACTGAACCCAGCTGCCTCAAGCCTCTCACCTGCAACCTTTAAAGCCTCAAGATAATTCCTCCCCGGGGGAACACTTGTGTCAACACCTATTAGCTCCCTAAGCACGGCCTCCTCAAGCGAATTTGTCTGCGACATAAACTAACAAATCAAGGATAAAACTTAAGCCTTTTAGCCCGAAAAGGATTCCGTCACCCATTTGTGGGCGTAAGATATACATGTTACTTGGATTATCCGTAAGGATTTTATTACGGTCTCACCACTTAATGGGTGTGGTTGCCATGCGCATAGTGTTCCCAGCGAACCTGCAGGGGTCGAGGACCTCGAGGAAGCCGAAGAGTCTTGGGATAAGAAGCCTGATGACCACGATAACAATAATCTATGGTGTGCTGGCCCTGCTAGCCGTGCTCTTCAACCTACCACATACAAATCTCTTCACTCGCGGATTACAATCGCTTATGGGATTCATACTGGTGGAGAAGCTCTGGGCGATCCTCTCGCAGAGTGGGCTAATAAACACGCAGATAACAAATCAGGAAATCCAGTGGCTCACCGGCACACGTGTATTCATGGTTTAAGCGGGCACTGGTACAGCTACACTGGTTGAGGATGACTCCAACCCATATCTTTTAACCTTCTCTATGTCAACACCCCTCTTTTTACAGATGGACTCCACAACCTTCATCATAACCCACCCACCGAAGCTTATAATACCAGCTGTACCCATCCTCGCGATAAAATTGCCCTTACTGTCACGCACAGCGTCACGCTTAGCCATCTTGGCGAGGTGCCTGTAGGACGCGTAGTACACCGCGAGCTGTGATTCGTCAAGCATGGCTGGGTTGAAGCTCTGACTCTTAATCACGCCGAGTGGCACGTTGAGCATGGGTGTAACCGTGAACTCGAAGGGTCTACCACCAGCCTCAGAGTTGCTAAGCCTATTAATGAGCGCAACAGTCTCCCAATTGTCCTCCGGAGTCTCATCCGACTGCCCAACCTGCACCGTGAAGGCTGGCCGCCAATAGTAGAGCGTCATGTTGTGCACACCCTCCCAAACTATATCCGCCCACGAGCCATCGGGGCCAATCCTCAGGGGCAGAGTCTTGTTTGGCATGTGTATTTTCGCCAACCTATCGCTTCCAGTTTCAAGGCCAACCTGTATGCCTATCCAGTTCGATGGCCCAGCACGCATTATCTCTGACAGCTTGCTGATGAGCTCTGGGTAGGCTGCGGGTATCGAGATCCTCCCATGGGTTGGGTTGGACTCGGTGACCCCAGGTATGGACATCACCCTAGAGAAGAGCTCTATGAGTGCTTCCTCATTGGGTTTGAAGAGTGGGCCGTGCTTATAAGCGAATATCTCGTCGCTGTGTATCCATGCATTCGTGAACCCCCCATACTTCACGTTGACTTCTACTTCCTGCTCTATCTTCTCAACGGGGTAATACCTGAGCGGTCTCAGGGTGACTTCGCAGAAGTCGCACCCAACACCGCAACCACGCATGGATTCAACCATACTCTTCATCGAGGGCCTCACAATATTCGGTATATCTTCGAGTCTGGGGAATCTCCGACCTCCGGGCCTACGCGTTATGAAGCGTCCATCAGGCTTAAAGATCATCCTAAAGTTATCATCGAAACTAGCGTACCCCTGATAAAACATGTTCGGATCCAGCTTATCCTGAGCCACCTGCTCGAACAGGTATGGTATGACATCCTCCGACTCACCTTGAAAGGCGTAATCGATGCCCTCCTTCGTGAGCTCCTCTGGTAGAATCGTGAACTCCCACACCCCTGGCCCACCAACTATGAGTTTAGCCTTTTTACCCCTCCTCGCCAGGTTGATTCTGTGTATGAGAGCCTCCCACTCCCTCCTAACCCAAGGTGAAGAGTGTGTGGCAAAGAGAACCTCGTAAGACATGGTGAGCGGAGCTATCCCCAGCGGGTCCATCGTTGAGACGCCTATAACCTCCGTGTCGTCTTTTATGAATTGCTCAATATAGTCAGGGTGTGGGACGGCGACATCCTCGGGTTTGTTCCGTGTAAGAAGCGCGGCCTCGATTTTCCTCACAGAGTAGGGAGCATACTTCGCCTCACCGTTCGGCAACGGAGGACTGGCCGAGCCCTTCAGGAAATTATAGATTGCGCCTGGAACAGAACCACTCGGTGCGCACGGAAGAAAATCCAGCAACGGGAAGTCCCTATAGTCATACATCAGTGTCAGGTCAGAAATCAAAACATACTTAGCCAAAGCCACCAGCCCCCTTTGCATGCAGATGTGAAAGCATCAACTGAACACCAGTTTTTCTGATTAATAGTGTTTGACCCATAAAAATGTTACTAAGTCCGACCATCATACCACTACCCATGAGTAGATAAGAGTGGAAAATAATTTTGGATTTGAATATCAAAGACTTGTATAATTTTATACATTTTACCTAGCAACTCTTACAGCCTTTGTATACGGATTCGAACAACTATGGTGCTAGTCCGAATAGTAGTGTTACACACCTTGGTGCAGCGTTTCTGGGGTAGTATTAGAAACATCATCCATACAGTAGCGTTGTATTTAAATGAACGAGACTTGCATTTAAGCCATAGAGGTTCACTTATGAGCGCCAAAAGCGGCGGTCTCAATCAACCAATGGAACCTCATATGCTCATTCTATCCAGTGACCAAGAGGGTGTTTATTCTACTTCTACACTATCACGGGGCGTATCCGACCAGGGTAATAGTGTTTCGATTTACCCCACCCCACAAGGATTTGAAACCGTAAAGAGACATCCACCATCTGATCATGGTGCACTCACGCATAGTTTACTTCCGACCAGGAAACACGTCGGGGATACCACAGAGTATGACACCAGTGTTTACGTGTGCAATCCTTTTCGTGATATTCGTGATATGCACAGGCAGACGGATGAGGCGAGGGGGAGGGGTGTTAGCTGGGTTCAACTGGATGATGTTGTCGGGTTTCTTAACAAACGCTTAGCCCATGACAAAGGAGGGCTTAGCAGTCCTATCTATGTGGAGGAGGGGTGCAACGAGTTATGAGCCAAGAGAGCTCGGGTGGTGTTAGGGTTGTCGATACGCGTGGAATGGTGTGCCCATATCCCTCCTTGGAGGCTGCAAGAGCACTCAAGCAGGCCTCAAGAGGTGATGTAGTACAGCTCATAACCGATAGTGAGGAGTCAGCTAGAACATCTATCCCACAGGTACTAGAGAGGAATGGTGTTGAATTCAAATTGGAGCAGAAACAGGATTACTGGGTAATAACGTTCAGAAAACCATAGTTCAAGGTTTGGTGCGATACTGGGAGGGTGATTAGGGCAAGGTTAATTTGTTGGATTCGTGAGTAGCTATATATGATTACCAAGTTTGCTTTGATAACTATAGTTCTACTTTTGATTTTAAGTCTAGCCGCACCCCTCGTGGGAGCGTCCACCCTACAAGTCATAGTTGGGAGGCCGCTTAAAACCGCTGAGATAGTGGCCACTTCACACACAAACTTGGTGTTCACCTATCCCTCAACAAGCCTGATGAGTAATGCGCTTAATGGGTTTAATTATAGCGTGGAGCTAAACGCACAAAACGTGCCACCCGAATCAGATGCCTTCCAAGCCTTCCAACACCAACTCAGACGGGGATTTCAGAACATCACGCTAACCAATATGAGTGTGTACCTTAGCTTGGTTGCGCATGCGAACGCAACAGGCCTCGTGGTGGCTAAAACCGTTGTCATTCACGCTTGGGCCACTGGTATATTTAACAAAACCAACTCTAGAGTTGTGGGAAACTTTGGTTGGAAGAACTTCGAGGTTAAGGGCAACTTAGACGTGGATTTTGATGGCCGCACGTTTGACATCAACACGGTTGGCTCAACCATACTTTTCCCATTTGGTGGAGATGAGGGATTCGCGGGTTTTATGATGCATTCATTTGGGGGCGGACCCATTTGGAGCGCCTCCACAATCAACTTTTCAGCCCTCAACACACCGCTGAGCCAGTGGATTAGGTCGTACAACCCCTCCACAAACACTACAACATTCAGTAAAACCGTGAGCTCCACATTCCTCTACCGGGAGGAGACATCCGTTAACGGTGAAAACTATACTATAAGCTTGAGCTACGACCCATCCTCCAGTGTTACGCTGCCAGGATACGCTGTGGCTAAGGGTAACACGGCCATCGTGGAGCAGGCTCCCCCAGGAACCACGCAGAGAGGTACCGCTATCATAGTGTCCGTGGCGGTGATCCTCATAGTTATGGCGGCAAGCGTTCTTCTAAGACGTAACACCCGCTGAACCATACGCTGGAATTATTAGTGTGTGCGCCACGAATATTCTTGGGTATAGTTGTTTGGCCCAGACTATTTTTGGCGTTACTCTAGGCAGATAGCGCTCGCCGATGTGGGTATTGAGGGTCAAGAGAAGCTGAAGAATAGCAGGGTTGCGATAATAGGGCTTGGGGGACTCGGCTCCCAAGTGGCCATGAGTTTGGCCGCAAGCGGCGTGGGCCATATGCGCCTCGTCGACTTTGACGTAGTATCCACACCAGACCTACACAGGCAACTCATATACTCTGAGCGGGACGTGGGCTACGCGAAGGCTGAGGCTGCGGCTAACAGAATCAGCAGTATGAACCGCGATGTTAGCGTCGAACCACGCTGCGAATACGTTTCAGAGGAGAATGCCCGAGACCTAGCGGGGGATGTGGATTTAGTAATAGACTGCACAGACAGCTTCCAAGCTAAGTACGCCGTGAACAGGGTGTGCGCCAAGCTCAAAAAGCCACTGGTATTTGGCTCCGCGATAGAGTATTATGGTAACGTAGCAACATTCGAGCCTTGGGGAGATATTTGCCTAGAATGCCTCTACCCAGAGCTCTCCGACGAGGACTACCCATCCTGTGCGGTGGCGGGCGTGCTACCACAGTGTGTGCAGGTAGTAGGCTCAATCCAATCAGCTGAAGCGGTGAGATACATTCTGGGCTCACCATCACTCCTAAACACACTGCTATTCGTAGACATGAAAAACTATTCATTCGACAGGCTGAACATTGTTCAAAACCCCTCCTGCCCCCACAAAGCCAACAAGCCCCTGAACACCCTAAAAGTGGGGGAGCCAACTGAGATGTGCAGTAGAAGCGGTAGACGTCAACTCCTAATGGTCCTAGATAGCAAACCCAACGTGGATGAAGTGTATCAAAGATGGGTGCGCCTAGGCGACGTCGAGCGCAGAGGTAAGTTCGCGGTAGAGGCTCGAACACCTCAAGGCACCTACACCTATACAGCGGCGGGCGCCATCCTCGGAGAAGTTGAGACGCGTATCGATCCGAAAACCGCAAAGCAAATCATCACCCAGCTAGCAATCACAACCAGCCAAGCGTGAATAGGCGGGCAACCCGCTCGGTAAGCATGTAGTTTCCCACCCCAGTCACCCACTTAGCTCAAACATTACTACATCATGGGAGCCATAGTTGACACATTTTTGTGTCCGTAGGCGTAAATTCCCCGCCCTAGCCAAAGCATTATGTCTACATGCGAATTTAATTTTAAAACCATACCTAACACCTCTCTCGGAATACTTGGAAAGTAGCGGGGTTATGGAAGCTTTATAAAATAGGAGTCCACTTAAATCCACGGATGAAAGTCACGGTAAGATACTTTGCGCGCCTCAGAGAGATGCTAGGTAAGTCGAGCGATGAATTCGAGCTCGAAGATAGCTCAACGATTATGGACCTACTAAATCTATTATCTACCAGGTACCCAAACCTTAAAAGCGCAGTGTTTGAAAATGATGGTAAAACACTTAAGAAGATTTACCAAGTTTTGGTCTCCGGTCAACACGTAAGCGAGCCTAATAGGAAGCTACACGACGGTGATATAGTCGCGATACTTCCGCCTGTCGCCGGCGGATAAATAACCCAACAACCCTCAAGGTCCAATATTAGGCATCCTAAGAGTAAAAGTAAGCAAACGTATCCGAGGCAGTATAACTTTTCTCCTATATGAATCAAGCCAGACAGCCTAACCACCCTTCAAACCCGCTAGAATGGGTAACAAAAATGCTATACCCATTGAAAATGTCATCAGTAAAGACAGTGGCTACTTTTACGATAGCTGCTAGCTCACGCTCTATTGAAAATGTCATCAGTAAAGACAGCGTAACACCGAAACTCGGCTCCCAAAGCGTGTAGAATACGTATAGCGCCACCAACACAAGCATTGATTCTGCAAACAACCTTAAGGCTAAGTTCAAGGTTGACACCCCCATTTGGTATAAAAACCATTTTATACTATATAAACTACTAGGAATAAATAGAGTTAATTTTATTTGGTTTCATAAGCAGAATTATATACTTCTTGCGTTACAGATCAAACCATTGATAGACAAATATGATACCTCTTCTTGTGGAGAATCATAGAACAAGCCGATGGATATCAGACCTCCCCCACCATTAGGGAACAACGTCATAAAAATACGTGTTCGATTCACAACTGATGATGAGAACGTTTGATTTACCGTTTAACGGAAGTTTGTGATCCTTAAACCTGTTATAGTGTTCACAGACGCTGGTCAATGTATTTCTGAAATTAGTTGCTCGGCTATTTTGGTGGCGCTTGGCACACCTATCTCCCTGATCTCGGCGAGGAGGTTTTCAGCGATTTTGAGTGATTTAACCCTCATGTTCCCCATAGTCTGTTCTTCTATTGCCCATGCTAGGGCTTCCAGCAAGTCCGCTGCCTTTTGAACCTTTGCCTCATAGCTCGAATCCTTATTCCAAAGTCTCACATATTCATCACGCACAATTGGAGGTAGCGGTGAAACAAGCTCCTCGTACACTTGGGCGCTTATCTTTGATATAGTTGACTGCACCTCATGGTTGGCGTGCTTTATGGGTCTAGGTATATCACTCACTCTGGCTTCATCCAAGTCGTGTAACAGGCAGCGACGCAAAACCTCCGACGCATCAACCCTTCTACCCTCAGCGGCCTCTAAGTCACATATAACCATCGCATACAGCGTCGTATAGTATGAGTGCTCGGCCACACTCTCATCTTGAAAGCCCCTCACTGTGGTAAACCTCCTTACATGCATAAGGTCTCGGCTGTCATGGATAAAGTCGGTAACCTTCCCAACCATAATATCCATCTAAACAATCCAACCAACTATTTAAAGTTCCCAAAAGCTCCCCCCTTCCATGGATGGGGGATAGCCAAGTAGAAAGCTTGTCCAAAGTCTTAATGGGGTTTTCGGATGGGTTCACGGCTACCCATCCGCGGTGTGTGGGATAAGGGATGTATTCCTGTGGACGCCGACTTGGGGTCAACGCAACTCTAATGGTGGGAGAGGATCGAGCCCGGTTGTTGGGGGGAAGCTCCGTCTTTTAAGGTGGGTTAGCTCACCTATTCCTATATGTAGTGCCTTTGTATCTCTGATGCGAACTTTACACCCAAATCTTGAGAGTTTTGGGTAACCCATTCACTGAAGCGCGTTGAGCCGAGTGGCTCAGCNCTCGAGTATAGCAGGTTATCCATCAGTGCACCCACCTCCTCTTCTGTAACCACTGGTTCCCCCAAAAGCAGTGATAGGATTCTTCCAAGAAGCATGCTCAAAGCCTTGGGGGATCCAAAAATTAGCGCCCTCACACCCACGGCTCTCGCTATGGTTTCCAGAAGACTCTTAAAGGTATACGTCTCGGGCCCCACACAGTCGAGGACCACGTTGGTTGTTGTGTGTGCATATTTTATGCACGCGGATGCGACGTCGCCAACATATACGGGGGTCACTTTGTATTCCCCTGAGCCGAATACTGGGAAGAATCTGAAACGTCTTATTATCCACGCCATATTGTTTATGAGTATATCCTCCCTACCGAAGATTATCGTCGGCCTCAGTATCGCGTAGCTTAGACCGCTTCTTTTAAGCTCCTCTTCAACAGCCGCCTTCCCCCTGAAGTAGCCGTAGGCTGAATCCAGCGATGGGTTGGTTATGCTTATGTGCACCACCCTCTCAACGCCCTCCTCCCGCGCCGCCTCAAACAGTCTGGCTGTGTTTGAAACAGCCCTTTCAAAGCTCACATCACCCCTCCTGAAACGCACCCAGTAGGTGTTATATAGAACCCTAACACCCCGCAAAGCTCCGTGCATCGTGGATGGGTCATCAAACTCTAACCGATAGATTCTGATGCTACTACCGAACGGGTGGGGTCTATCTGGGTGACCGGTTAAAACGCGTACCCCAGAATGACCAGCCTTAAGGAGGAGGCTGACAATCTCCCTACCGGTGTACCCGGTACCACCAACCACCGCTATCTCATCATCCATGGCCTAGCTTCTTAATGTGTAGACCATTAATATAGTGATTGCCCCCAAACCATTTTACAGTGTTGGCTGAGGAGCACCCCCTTTTTATAGTGGTGCTGCTGTTTTTTGAAGCCGCTGAGGTGTACCAAGGCATCATATCTATAGAATTCATAACGTGAAAAGTGTATCGGGTTAGTAATAGTTATATTTGTGTGGATGAAATATGGGGTATATTATGAGCTATGATTCGCTAGAGCTCAAACAAGTATTGGACGGCTTGTCCGAGCTGTTTGATGCCGTACTGCATGGTGAGAAGGTTAATGAGAACTCGAAGAAGCTGGATGAGTTGGAAGAAGAGCTTAAACGCAGGATTGATGGTTTGCACACGCTTATTACTAATATAGGCACCTTAGCCGATGAATACGTTGTGGGTACCGCTGACCCTGAGGGTAGGGGTTTCGTTGAAAGTGTTCAGAGGTTTGTGTCCGCAGCCGCACAGCAGGAAGAAGGGAGACTCAAGCAGAAGTTCAACGATGAGAAGAGACTCGTAGAAGCTATGACGAATTCTGAAGCCGAAATGACGCGGATAGGTATAGAAAGCTTTCTTATGCACAACCCCTTGAAAATCATCGAGGAGCACGTGTTGCTTAGTATGGTAGAGGATTCATATTTGGTGAAGGGTAGATACAAGTGTACTGGAGGCATAGAGTACGAGTACGTGCTTGACTCCAAGGCCAACTCAATACTTAGCAGACCATTGACGCCCGCAAGCCTCGGCCTGAAAATCAGGCTTCCAATAAAGATTGGCAAATCATGGATGAAACAATCATCCGCACCCCAAATGGTCAAAATAGACAAGTTCATGCTCAAGGAGGCGGATGTAACCCGTAAGAGCCTTTTCTACGTGCTAACAAACCCCGAAGATAAGGATGAGGTCCGGGTTGTGTACACAAAGAACGAAAGAACCAGCCTTGTAGCAGTGGGGTTTAGAGATCTATCTGGCCTAGTGGATGTGAGCGGGGACCCTGCCTTAAGCAAACACCTTGACGCCGAAGCATTTAAGGATCTATCCGAGATGATACTCAACACCCTCCTACAACTCACCAACCATAAGCTAAAGCTCACAAAACTGGTTGTTGATGATACAAACGTGCTTGAAAAACACCTGTACTTCGAGTTCCTATTGAGGGTGCTTAGCATACTACCAGTTAAAGCTGAGACAATCTACAACCTGGCCGTACGAGCCGGACTAAAGTACGAGGTAAAAAATCTGTTAGACAAGATTCATGGCTTCGGAGAAAAAGCATCAAGCCTACTCGAACTATTCAACATTTACGCTTCTCGAAGCGAAGCGAACTAGCACTATATAGCGCCAAATTAAAAAGCTTAAAACCAATCACTTAAAAGTGGAACCCACGTTTCCTCTATGCGTAAACGAAACCCCACCCACCAATCCGAGTACAACCCTTATCTAAGATACACCTTGTTCTCAAAAACTGTAAAACATCCCCCCGACATATTGGGTTACACACAGTCTACCCCCTCTGGTAGGCCGCTTTTAGCCACTTCCCCTTTTCCCCTTGCTTTTTTAAAAACCAGAATGTTAGGGCTAGTGCCACGACCAGTGGCTCTGGCGCTAGGAAAACCGCTGAAAGCCCAGTGCGCTGCGCTAGGTAGCCCAATATGGGTAGTGTCAAGAAGAGCACGCCGGCGGAAACACCGCTCATAACCGTGTTGGCCCAGGCTAGGTTTTCTTGGCCAACCGACTCAGCTACATACTCAACACTCAAGGGGTAGGCTAGCCCGTGTGCTAAGCCGAGCAACACGAAGCTTACTACAAGCTGGGATAACGTGGCTGAGAGAGCTGCCGTTGGTAGACCTAAAGCGGTCAACACGAACACTAGGAGAGGTGACGCCTTACCCCCCAGATAGGTCATGAGGACTCTTGCGACGAATGAGGCTATAAAAAACACGCTCACCATAAATTCAGCTATGATCCCCCCCGCACCCCTAGCATCCGCTAGGATGGCGCCATAGGTAGTGAATGCCGCAAATGGAACAGTGAATGTGACCTCAAGTATGAGGCCTAGCAGGTATCCCCTGTTTCTCAACACACCCAGTATATTATTCACACTGATTTTACCGATTGGTCTGATGGGGCCGTCGACCGATGCGCCCATGTAGGCGAGCAGGCCGACCCCGGTTATGGGGATCAAACCCAAGAGAGATATGAGAAGTGTTACTCTAGCCAAGTGTGAGAGTAGGGCTAGGTAGATTGGTCCCACGATTAGGCTGAGGCTTAGGGCGGATGTGAACGCGGGTATACTCTTATTACGTTCAACGCCTGAGAAAATGGCTGAGGTCAGCAGCAGAGGCTGGATGCCCGCACCTATACAGGCAATCGCGGATGCGGTTGCAAAGTAGACGAGGCTCTTGGTGGATGGCATCATTATGATGCCAACTATCATGATTAGTATGCTTACCGCGACGCCACGCTTGATGCTCATCCCCGAATATATGAGGATGGCGGTTGAAGCGAAGCTAACACACCCACAAAGGAAGCTTATCAATGAGACATCGAAGTTGGATGCCCCATAGAAGGTTTTCGCGAAGAAAGGGATATTGACCTGTAGTATGCTTGTGCTAAGCCTATAGGTGAATGCTGCTAAGAGTAGTAGTGTAAGCGCCAGACGGGGTGCGCTAGGCTTCTTGTTCGTTTGGGGTCACTGGGATCCGAGCACGTCGTTGAGCCTTCTACGGACCCTTTCCTTCCATGAGCCCTTCTTATAGGCATACGAAACTATGAGGGGGAACGCTATTGTGGCTTCGGAGAAAACCATCTGCGTGTTGCCTGTATCCACCTTACCCCAGGAATGCGCCTCCTTGAGCGTAGAACCAGAAAGCCCCCCATCACGTTCGTCGGCAACCGTGACCTGAATCGCATACTTGTGCATGGGCGCTGGTTTGCCTATAACCTCTGTTGAGACCACAACATCCTGCGTGAAGTTCTTGGGAACACCACCCCCAACCATGAATATTCCGGTCTCCTTGGATGCTATCTTAACCTTGGTTAACTCGTAGAAGTCTTTACCCGAGTCCACTGCAACAGCGTTTTCACCCTTAGACCACCTGTGGATAACCAAGCCGAAGCCCGCACTGCTGTCTGCGAACGCTGGGACAAATATGGGTACACCCTGACGGTAGGCTTCTAGAACCACCGATTCCTCGCCGAGCTTCTTAGTGTCTAGGTACTTGGCCATCTCTATCAGGAATTCACGGGATGAGTACACGCCCGGCCTGAGCGAGTTGGCTATGCTCGCAACGGTCTCATCGCAGATTCTCAGTTCGTCCTCATCGATGTAGGTGTCGTATATGCGGTCGATATGGAGTCTTCTTAATTCTTCGTCGTCAACTTGAGGCGACCCGATATAGTGCTTGAAGCCGAGGGCTTCGAAGAAGTCTTGGTCAACCATGAGCGCCCCGGTTGAAACTATCACGTCCACCATGTTATACTTGACCATCTGGTAGACCAGTCGTTTTAGACCAGCGCTGAAGAGAGACCCGGCCAACGTGAGGATTATTGTTGTATCCGGATCAGATAGCATTCTATCGTAGATTTTGGCCGCACGAGCCAAGTTTCTAGCTTGAAATGCCATTCTACTGAAAGAGTTTATGAGGTCCACTACACCCTCGGTGTCAATATCTATGTGGCGTATTTCTTCCTTCATATACTTTGACTTCAGGGATTCCTCGACGCCTTCAAAAGCCTTCTGCAAACCAATCAACCCTCCACCACAGATGAACGTATTAAAAATAAAGCGTTTCGGTCAGCTACACATAATATTAGTAGGATAATTTTGCCTGCCGATATGTGGTCTGGGTGTATTCACTTGTGGAGAATTAGCCGGTTATGGGGCTATCAGCCTCAATTTGTTTATCCAAGGAATATCGATACACATAGTAACTAAGTTTTTATAGCTCATTGGAGTTCGCTGCAGGAGTAGATTATGTTTGTGTCAGATGAATACTCAAAAAGAAGGGCGATTTTTCTCGACCAAGACCAAATCCCCGAGTCGTGGTATAACATTCAGGCTGACCTACCAGAACCACTTCCACCTCCACTTGACCCCTCAACACTCAAACCGATATCCCCTGAACCACTCTTCAGATTGTTCCCAAAGGAGCTTGTGGCCCAAGAGGTATCAACGGGGAGGTGGATCAAGATACCTGAAGAGGTGATTGCTGCATACAGGTGGCTTCCAAGGCCAACTCCGCTCATGAGGGCTTACAGGTTGGAGAGATACCTGGATACACCCGCCAAGATATACTTCAAGTGGGAGGGAGCCAACCCAGCTGGAAGCCATAAACCCAACACCGCACTAGCCCAAGCCTACTACAACTGGAGGGAGGGAGTTGAACGCATCGTTACAGAAACGGGAGCTGGCCAGTGGGGTTCGGCTGTCGCAATGTCGGCTGCCTACTTCGGGCTCAAGGCGCGGGTGTATATGGCCGCCTCGAGTTATAGGCAGAAACCTGGCAGGAAGATTATGATGGAGGTGTGGGGTGCCGAGTGTGTTTCATCACCCAGTCAGCTAACGGAGTTTGGAAGGAAGCTCCTTGAAAGGAACCCCGATGACCCCGGTTCGCTGGGGATCGCTATCAGTGAGGCTGTGGAGGATACCCTCACCCATGAGGGAACACACTACTGCTTGGGCTCGGTTCTCAACCACGTGCTACTTCACCAAACAGTGGTGGGTCTCGAAGTTAAAAAGCAACTCGAAGAAGTGGGTGAGGAACCGGATGTAATGGTTGGAAACATAGGCGGCGGCTCCAACTACGGCGGCTTCTGTCTACCCTACGTAGCCGAGAGGATTACGGGGAAGAATGATGTGGAGTTCGTGGCGTGTGAATCCAAGGCTGTGCCGCACACCACCAAGGGAAAGTACACGTATGATTTCGGTGACACAGCGGGGGTAACACCTCTCCTCAAAATGCTCACACTTGGGAAGGACTATAGGACGCCGCCCATCCACGCGGGCGGCCTCCGCTACCATGGCATGGCTCCGATAATTTCCTGGCTGATCGTCAAAGGCTACATGCGCTCTGTGGCCTACGCGCAGAGGGAGGTGTTTGAGGCCGCAAACATATTTGCAAGGACTGAGGGAATAATACCTGCACCCGAAACAGCTCATGGCATAAAGTACGTTATAGACGAGGCCAGAAGGTGTAAACAGAGCGGTGAGAGAAAGACGATAGTGTTTAACGCCTCAGGTCACGGCCTACTCGACCTCTCAGCCTACCAAGCCTACCTCTCAGGCCAGATGGAGAACTGGGAGCCAACACAATTCAACTACCCCAACTATACAAATTAGAAGAGCCAACGTGAGATGGATGGGTTAAAGCACCCACATCTTTCCTTTCTATAGTTGTAAACAGTGAGTTACCCCCCCCC
>NEXG01000023.1 GCA_003019535.1 Candidatus Marsarchaeota G2 archaeon ECH_B_1 | reverse complement strand
ATAAGGTTGCGCGGCTCACACCTGAAGAGGCCGAACAGATGAGTGAAGAGGCTCAGAGAGAGGCTGGGATATGGATAGAGCGCTGATGCTCGACACAACCTCCCATCTTCGGCACAGATATGCCACTCCAAAGCTACTTGGAAATCTTTCCCAAACTCATCGCCAACTATGTAGTGTTGTATAGGCGGCTCTCCCTAGTTGGAGGGAGATGGATCATCGTTAAGCAAATATAAAGAGGGAGAGACAGGAAAAGGGAGACTAAGAGTGTCCCCTTTAGGGTTGATAGAGAGCACCGCGGTGGGGGGATGATGAGAGTCTAGACTGCTAAGGCTAGGCTGTGCCCATGAGTTCACGCGCCTTAGCTAGCACCCTCTGAGCATCCGCGTGGGCATCGTGTATCCACTCACCACTTTCCTCGTCAAAGAGCTCAAACGGCAGCGTGAACATCCATCTAGAGCCCGGCAGGGAGACAAACATCTTCATCCTCGTGGCGAGCGGTGAAAGCTTGGAGTTCACATAACCCAAGAAGCCCTGATAACCATTGGATGGAAGATAGTGCTCTGAGAAGTGTTGGCCAGCCGGATCCAAAAGCTCCTTGTTTAAGTATGGTATCCTCCTCACCCACCCCACATACTTGTCGAGTGCGCCTGGCGCCACTTGGGTTAGGAGGTATACGCCCAGCTTCTCGGACTGGGAGAAGAGAACTCGGTACTTTGAGAACATCTTTCTTGGCACGAGGTGGTTCTCATAGTGATAGAGCAGTAGTCTATCACTCACCCTCACACCATGCTTCCTATACAGCTGCTCCGATATCTCTGGGAAACTCTTGGATGCATCGAGCTCGAGCTCCTTGAGCAGTAGTAGGTCCAGCCTGTCCGCGAGGGGCTTATGGGATGGGTCGTACACCCCGGGCTCATCGGGCCTAGGGGTTAGGGAGTCCCAGTCGAACACATACTCCCCACTCTCCCAATCCACGTACTCAGGTCTCAGACTGAGACGCACAATTTCCGGGAACGACCTAATAGAATAGCACTCGAGGAACCCTTCATCCACCAACTCATCGAATAACCCGAGATACTCTTCTCTTCGGGGGCCGGTGGGCGCATATAATATACCGAAGAGTTCGGTGGGTGATATGGCATTTGTGGATAGGTAATTCAAGCTAGAAACACCCTCGAAGGCCTGCAGGCCAACTCGCCTATACTCTGGGCTCAGAGTAGCCTCGAAGAACACATGTGTAAGGCCAAGCAGGTCTGTGTTGGGCGCTGCTCGTATCTGGAGTCCTAGCGTTCTCCGTAGCCGCTTATAGGATGCTATGGCCCTGTTGTAGGGTACACCCATAAGCTTGCTGAGATGTCTGATGTCGCGTGGGCCAAACTCCATTAAACCGCGCACAACAGCGCTGTCCACCGAGAGCTGTGATAGCTTGGACCTCTGAGAGAGCAATGTAAATAATAAAATACATAGAGATATATTACCGTTTCGCTCTACTCACACTATATTCACACATACTCAAGGCATTACCACTTCTTCACACCTTCTTTTATCGACCCCTCCCGGTCCCGGCACGTTCAATGGTTCTTTGTGAACCGAATCCTAGTTGATCCACACAGAGAACTTTAACTGGGACAGTCTCCTGCTTTTTCTCCTAAGCTTAGTATTTTTGTGTCCATGTGTAGCTAGATACGCGTTTTTGGATAAGTTTTTCGGTTTTTTGCGTTTTATGGACTAAAAGTATAGAATATCCGAAAAAACAAGATGGTGTTCCCCACAGATTAATCACCTGGTAACCGTTGAGAGATATATAATACACCAAGTTTTGGGCTTGTAGGGCTTATTCTTAATGATGGTTTAGATTTATTGGGGTTGGTGGGTGGAGCCTCATCAGCAACGGTAGATCAGGGTTCACTCCAGCGGCAATTGTAGCTTAGAAAAACATTTCTTGATTTAGCGAATTATGGACAGCCTGAATTCATTTGGACTGACTGGGGTGTATTCATCGGTTCGGCACCATCCTCGATGCAGAGGTCAAGGGGTACTTCCTGAAGAAGAGGAGATAGTAGCGGTGAATAGGATGGCGCTGGAGCCCCGAGAAGCCACAGAATAGAGGCTCACGGTGTTAGGGACCCGAAAGGCATCAAGGAGGCCTTAAGCAGAGTACTAGAGCCCCTAAGAGAGATCTATGGCAAGGGAGTGGAACTTCTAGTCGAGACGATTAAGACTCATCCGTACTGAATTTTTCGCACAGCGTATAGAACCGGGTTGTAGCCATATTCTGTCAGTATAGGGCATGTATACATGAAATAGTTCTTCACCAAATCCCGGTCCTTGGGAATGAGTCCGGGGGCCTGGGCTTCGCACTCACCATTATATTCTTCGAGCAACCATTGAACCTCCCCCTCATATTCCTCGGCTACGTGGGCCATCCTAGGGTGCAGGAGTAGGGTGACCACAAGCTTCTCCCAACGGGTCTCCAAAGCCGTGATGAGCGCCCGGGAATAGCGCTTCGAAAGCTGATTTCCCCTACCCCTCTGAAGAAATACTCGAACATGAGATCTGTGGCCTTCTTTGCGTCGGCTTTCAGCTCAACTGGATCCTTGTCTTTTAGAAAACTCTCTTTTTAGTCATACTCCTTCGCTGACCGCGCTATATTTTCAACTGCGCACCCGATGTCCGTATGCTCAAAATGCTCCACAACAAGGTAAATGCTTACCCCAATATAACGAAGTTTAATCACTCCACTACAACGTAGCCATCAGCTCTGAGCCAAACCACGGATACATTCAGACTCCAACAGACACCGCACATCTCGAGTGGGTCGCACTTCTCCAGAAGGGGAAACCTAAGCTAGTGAGCTGAGGGAAAAGGGCTTGGGCTTGGAGTCACAGAGAGGGAAAGTCGGCTGCACACGGCTAGTCGAGTTCGCCTGGGAGGACGAATCTGAAGCTCCAGTTAGCTGTGTCGAGTATACCCATGCCCCCATCCCTGCGTGGTAGGTGGTGCACCCCCCGCTCGTTGAGTAGGATTGAACGTGTGCGCCCCACCCAGAACTCGTAGTCGGCGCCGAACCTGCCCCCGTGGTGGCCGAAGAAGTGGTAGCGGGACTGAAGCCTCTCAACCACCCGGCGAACGATGAGTGAACCCCTGCTGTCCGCGTCCTGGAAGTAGCCCGCGGGCCCCTCATGGGTGAGGAGCACATCAACCTCGCCCTCCACGAGCTTCGAGAGGTCGTCGAGCTCCCTATGAGTGATGTACTTCCAACGATACGCGCTGTACCTGTGGAGCTCACCTATCCTCCTCCCCCACCCCTCCATTCCTCCTCTGTTCACCCTTCTGCTCTCAGCGCTCAGCTTGAATCTGTCCTCGTCCTCCACGCCCCCCAGCCCGGCTACAACGCAGCGCTCACCCCCGCTTGAAACCGTGACGGGACCGACGTAAACGTGGTGTATCATACCGTAGGGGTCGATGCACCTGTTTCTCCTACGCATGAGGAGTCGAAGTCCTCGTGGTTTCCCCGGACAAACCACGTGGGGTGGGTCGCCCTCTTCTTTCCCGACACGTAGTCGGCTGCGCCGAGCTCGGTTGGGTCCTCCTTCGCACGCTTCCAGGTCGCCTGGTCGAGTCTCGCGAGGTCTGGGAACACGCCCATGTCGCCCACCTGGAGCACACCCACCACCCTTACCCGGTGCTTCTCCTCGAAGCGCCTCACACACCAATACGTGGCGTCGAGCGCGCCGTGCGCGTCGCCGAACACAGCCAGAATCATCAAAGAAAGGTAACCTTGAGGCGCCCCATAAACGTTTGGCTATCCAAAACATGGTAGCCAGATGAGGCTTAAACGTGGTACGCGTCACACTTTAGGATTTGGTGGGAACACGTGGAACCCACCGCCTACTGATGTTTTTGAGTATCCTAGGAACTTACTTAAATGTTCCTGTATGGGATGAGAAAAGTCCCCGCTAATATGAGGGCCTTAGACTTACTAGAACTCCTCTTTAAGTTCAGAGAGTCGTTGTAACACGCGTGGCCGCTCGCCTAGATACTATTTGGCTGCTTGATATACCCATCCGGAGAATGAGCCGACGGGGCGACCTGGATTACACTGATATTCTAGGTGCTTGGTCTTACACAACACCTTAAGATTGGAGTTGTATGGGTGGTGGGTGGGTGTTGTTAATCGTTTTTTGTTGTTGTTTGGTGGAAGAATAGAGTGGATAGGGGGTCGTTAAACTATCGGGCGGCGCTTATCGTCGAGGGGTTGGCGAGCACACCGGTGGAAGTTAAGTCGGTTTTCACCGTAGCCAAAGCGTCCCCCGCGTTGCTCGGTGGGTAATTTTCGCGTCACTCATATTTGTATCGCTTCTCACGCCCACATATTCCTTACTCATGGATAAGGTGAGTAGGAGGAGGGCTCTGAGTGTTCTCACACTCACTCAGCCGGCTCTGTTTGCAACCGTCTTCTCCCTTCACATTGTATTCTGCAACACTTTATTGGTCTACCTTATACTTATCGGCGGGTTGGAGTTGGTTTCTAGTCTCTACTGGGTGACCGCGAATACTTTGCTCAGAGATGTGGTCACAGCGGGGAATTATGTGTCGCAGGCAGGTTACTCGGAGGTATCCAGTCAGGTTCCAGCCTTGATTGCGGCGGGCTCGGCTGTATTTCTTTTGAGGTTACCTTTCGAGTATCTACTGGTGTTCGGGGGATCGCTAGCCTTCGGGGCTGCGAGACTGATTTCCGGGATACCCGAATATGAGGCGAACTCCGCTGATGGTAACAGCGGTAACACCGCGTGGGGAAAAAATGGGTTCCGGTATGGTGCGGGTGCCGTTGAATTCTTCGGATACATTAGGAAGCGCATGGTACAGGTGCTCCTTGTATACATGATTGGTTTCCCATTCGTGTTCACGGTTGTGGGCAACTTCGTTAAACCAGTATTCATAACTAGCATACTCCACGGCGACCCATCCTTCCTCGCGTTCTCCGCGGCTGAATACGCGGCTTCCGCGATTATCGCAGGGCTCTTAATACCAATTGTCCAGCGTAGGCTGGGTGATGAAACCACACTTGTTCTCCTGTTCACCGCTTACACCTCCGCTAGCATCGTGATGCCCACGTACGCATCATACGCAGTGTTCACCGTGTGTAAAGCTATTCATGGCGTAGGTAACCCGGGTTCCGGGGTGGTGAGGAAGGCTGTGGTTTTAAGGTGGGTGGAGAGAGGCGAGCTTGGAAGATTCAATGGGTGGGTCTCACTGCTATTCACACTCACAAGAATTGTTATTATAGGCACGTCAACCCTGATGATTGGGGTGGGGTGAAGAATGTTATGCTGGGCTTCGCACTGGTGCAGGGCGCGCTCGCCCTGCTCTTCATTGTAGCCTCACTTAGGGTCTCCGCAGCCAAACAGCTATTACCATCGAAACCTCACTGGACCGATTAAACCCTCACAAAACAAGGCTCCACTTCACCCAATACTGTAGGAGAAAGGAGACAACTTGAAAGCTCAGAGTTACATAGGGACCTGGTGGTTATGGTAAAATCGTCGAGCCCCCATGTTTGGCGTGGTTACCAACCAGTCGGTCTACTGCCACTTAGAGGTATCGAGGCATCGCTAGATCCATTTCCCCACCCCTCTACTCCATTCATGTGACTACATCTGCTCGTTCACCAGACTCCTTGCCATAGAATACATGTAAATGAAGCCAGACCGAAAATTGGGCACTGGATGCTTCAGGCAAAGCCTAGTGGGAGACCCTTCTGAAATCCCCTGTCGGTAGGCTTGGAGTCAGGTTCACGGTGAATGTATTAATCAATGGTCGCAGGAATCGCGAAGAGGAACCGGTTAACTAACGAAATTAATGGTAACACCCACGTTCATTGGATACCCACTTGTTAGAAGAGTGTTCAGAAAAATTTTACAAGAAAGAAATTGTAAAGCTAAAGTGAAATTTGGCCAGCTTATACATGTGAGCGAACGCCTGTTAAAATAGATTTTGTCTTGAAGAGTAGGGGTTCGCCATCCTAAAAATGGTTCATAGTGTTATCTGGGACAGATTAGGTAAATGTCGTAAACATAATGTCTATTTCATCGGAAGAGGTGATTATGGTGCTCTCTGAGAATTCGTGGTTTTTAAGTAGGAAGTTCGCTAGGATCACACTCAGAGAGGTGATGAGTGATGCGTATATTGCTTCTAGGTATTTGTCGCGTAGTTATTCCAGGGAGACGGCGGAGGCACTCGTCCCGTGTGCAAGGAATTTTCTCTCGGCGGTGGGGTTATGGAGGTAGTTTTAGGCGCATTCGAGCGAAGGAGGAAGTACTTCGAAGACTGGCGTAGGTACGTAGATGAACTGTGCGTGTTCGCGCGGAGGTGGTATAGCGATGCGCGAATCATTGTTTTTGGGAGTGTGGTAAAGGGGGGCTACGATGTGCTTTCAAGCGACATTGATGTCTTAGTGGTCACGGAGAGGGCGCCAAGCGATGTTTGGGAGATAGCGCGCTTCAGGGTGTCGGTACAGGACTTCTTCGGCGACCCGGCGATTCCCTTCGAGCTATACGTGGTGAGCTCCGAGCAATATGAGGGCTGGTATAAGAGGTTCATTGATAAATATGTTGAGGTGTGCTGAAGTAAGGGAAGGGTGTGTTTAATCGTCATCTACACAGCTACTTAACGTTTATCAGGCTAAGTCATCCCTCTGGGCTGTGATAATGTTTAACCCGCTCGTGGGGAAGTCGGTCGCGGTGGGCTTGTTTGTAATGTTTCAAGAGGGGCGTTGGGTATGTATTGCATCAAGTTTTTGATGGCTCGTTCACACCGCTTACGAACACCCTAGCCCCTCCATCTCCATGGGGAGAAGTGGAGACGACAAACGAGGATGGAATCCTTCTAACACTGTTTGGCTGTTAAGGGTGTATGAAAAGATGATGCCTTTTCCAAGGTGCTTGAAGGACACAATTTGGTCTAAGGGTCTTCATAGGAAAACGCAAACAAACACCAAGGTTGATGCCACTGAATATTTTAGGGGTGGCCGCAGTGTTTAACTACCAGGGTGGTAGTTAACTACCGGGGTGGTAGTTACGATTTTTTCAGCTGAGCCCAAAACCAGTAGGGATGACTTGTTCGACAGGCAAAAGGAGCTTGAGGCGCTTGATGGCTTGGTTAAGAGGAACAGGATAATCTTGGTCACTGGGATAAGGAGGATAGGTAAGACCTCGCTCATCAATGTGTATCTACATGAGTTCGTAAGGAGGAACTTTGCACTGGTGGATGTGAGAACCTCGGGTAACTCGTTCCGGGGGATCTATGACACCTTTACAGGCGTGCTCACAAAACTCAATCGATGGTTGGAGTTGAAAAGTGTTCTCCAAGGGATTAGAGGTGTGAGTGTGCTTGGTTCGGGTGTATCGCTGAGCTGGGGGAGGGAAGCGAGAGCCAACTTGGGGGAGGTGTTTGACAGGGTTGATTCAATGGGTGTGCGCACGGTGATAGCGCTCGACGAGGCGCAGAGGCTGCGGGGGAGTGTGGGTGGCGTGGTGCTGGACACCCTCGCCCACTGCTACGATTACTGCAAAAACATAGTGTTCGTGGTAACGGGTTCGGAGGTTGGGCTACTCAAAGAGTTCTTAAGACTAGAGGACACCCAGTCACCCCTGTTCGGCCGACATATCCCCGAGCTCAGGCTGGAGGGCTTCGATCACAGGGACTCCGTAGGCTTCCTACGCAGAGGCTTCGAGGAGGCGGGGCTACCCTACGAGGAGGGTGTTCTTGAGAGAGCGGTTGAATACCTTGACGGTGTGGCTGGTTGGCTCAACGAGTACGGCCTCAGATGCGTCGAGAAGGGTGTGGTATCAGTGGAGGTGGCGCGTGAGGTATTCCAACTCGCGGCCAAACTAGAGGTAGAGGAGGTTACAGCGTACTCGAAAAACTATCCCCTCATCCTCGAAGCGCTGGGTAGGGGGATGCGCAGGTGGAGTCAGATAAAGAGGTACCTCGAACAGAGATTGGGTAGAACCCTGAACGACTCCGAGCTCCACAGGTACCTTACAAACCTGGCGAACCGCGGCTTCATAGATAAGGAGAACGAGGAGTACACCATACTCAACCCAATACTCGCAAAACACTTCAGTGAGGACTAGCCACATTTAGCGGAAACACGCATCCATTCGTCCGCTCAAACCTGTTTCTCTCCACATATCCATGTAAGTTCAACCCCTTTCTCAGGTACCAGCTAACCTCGCGTCATTATCGGCGGAGATTCACTTTGCAACCACATTGATAAAAGGAAGTGGTGGGAGCCAAAGAATACTATAGGAAGTCACAGACAGTACACTGGCCTAATAGGCGGGTCCTGGGTTTGATTCTTCTGTGATAACGCCGGCGCACCCCTGCAAAACATACTGGATGCGGTCTAGGCATCGTTTGTATGCGACACTCCTGCTCACCCTCGCATAACTCCTCCTTAGCGACAATTATTCTAGGGAGTCAGGAATAAATATTGAACACGTGAGAGCCCTACCCATTATCCAAGAGAAGAGTTTGGGCCCATCCGTGAGAGATGAAAGTGTGGCGTAGATAATGAGCCACATTGCGACCAGAAGAGGTTTACTCCAAGTGTGGCAAGGGCGTATTTCGAAATGTTGAATCACGCGAACCTTTGGCGAGTCATGATTGTTACGACTCCTACTAACATGAGTGGGGTGGTCCAAGTGGTTCTCTGGGGGAGTTGGGGGGCGAAGATTAGGCTTCATATAATAATCATAGTATATATAAAAATTAATTTTATTGTTACATAAAACAGATTTTTAAGCTATAATGTTTGTGGAATATGGTAATTGCTGATAGCTTTATCAGGTCATTTGTCTTAGTAAATCTTAGAGTCTCTCTCACATATTGATTAATATTATATTAAATAACCTTATCGATAACCACTTTACCCCTAAGCGGGGTATTCTCGGGCTGATGGGATACACACGGGTGGTAGGTTGGGGGGAGATGGATTGTCCTTATGCTCATTTGTTCGCCACGTGAGATATGTGGATAAAAATGGTGGGGTTGCTTGGAAAGTGGTTTTGCGTGTTAGAGTGTGAACGTGCCAAATTTGTCTAGGTTCTCTTTTCTGCTGCGTCTTAGTAGTATGTACACTAACACGCCCACTAGTGTCCAAGCTGCGGCAACGTATGATGCATAGTTTAGTGTGTAGGGTGGTGCTGGGTAGACCGCGAACACTTTGCTCAGAGATGTGGTCACAGTGGAAAATTACAGGTCGCAGGCGGGGTACGCGGAGATATCCAGCCAGCTGCCAGCCTTGATTGCTGCGGGTTCAGCGGTATTGCTTTCAGAGTTACCCTTCGAGCTTCTCCTCGGGTCTGGGGCAACACTAGCCTTTTTAGCCGCACGACTCACTACTGGGATACCCGAACACATGGATAGCCCTTCAGCTGGGAGCGGAGACAACCAAGTAGCCGGGAATCGAGGATACCTCAACGGTGCTCGCGAATTCTTCATGTATATTAGGGGTCGCTACCCACAGGTGCTCCTCGTATACATGATTGGGTTCCCATCCGTGTTCACAGTCGCGGGCAACTCCGTTAAACCAGTGTTCATAGCCAACACGCTACACGGTGACCCCTCATTCCTGGCGTTCTCCGAAGCAGAATACGCGGCCTTCGCAATGGTCGTAGGCCTCTTGACGCCCACCCTCCAGCGCAGACTGGGTGATGCAGTCACGCTGCTTCTCCTGTTCAGCGCATACACCTCCGCTAGCATCGTGATGCCCATGTACCCATCGTACATCGTGTTCTCTACATGTCAGGCTATCCATGGCCTAGGCAACCCGGGTTCCAGGGTGGTGAGGAAGGATGTAGTTTTAAGGTCGGTGGAGAGAGGCGAGCTTGGAAGATTCAATGGGTGGGTCTCACTGCTATTCACACTCACAAGAGTGGCCCTGATAGGCGCATCCACCATAATGATTGGCCTAGGTGTGCGAAATGTCATGGTAGGCTTCGCACTCATTCAGGCCGCACTAACCCTACTCTACACGCTGGCCTTACTGAGAGTTTCCGCGGCAAAGAAGTTATTCCTATCGGAACCAAGCTGGATTGATTGAGCATCTCCAGCCATGACTACACGCCGCCCAGCGCGTCGAAGAAAGCAGATTCCATTGAACAATTGGATTACTACAGAATACAGACGTTCGGGGAGATGTAGCTGGGCCTCTCAGTTCGTGGTAATCTTCTGGTCTCCTTACTACACTGCCCTGATTATTGTGCGGCATAATTAGGCAGTTTTACATCCTCTCCTACCCCACATGACCCCATCCCATCTATTACACTTCATAATTGAGGAGAGACAAGATGGGATAAGCCAAACCTAAAAGCTGATCGCTAGACGCTCAGGCCAAACCGTGACCATGAACTCTCCTACTAAGCTCGGTTAGCCAAACTAGTTAAAGGTACTCAGATTCACGTTACCATAGAGGCAACTGCGCCATAAAAGAATAATAAGGATAGTTCGCCGAGTCCCACTCGGCGTCTTCTTTATTTCTTCTGTTAACCTTACTCTCAACCCCGAACGTGTGACAACTGGCGCTGGGTAGCCAGTTGCTTGTTTAATGACACTACCTCTAAGGCTATAAGTAACACACCCAGAAAGATCTCATCCAAATCGACTCTTTATTGGCAAGCCAAAATTATTCCGCTAGATCAGCTCGCGCCGAGAACCACAGAAAGAACCCTGATTAATCCGAATCACAGGAGTGAAGTTAGCAGTCAAAGAACAAAAACTAGGCGAGAATCATGCTGATTATTGTGAAGTATACGTGTGGACGGGCGCATAATCAGAGGGAATGTTACTAGTCCAAAGTATGATCAAATCGTTCGACTGTGACACCACTTCGATCAAACACAAAGTGATTGGTAATCCTACCGAGTAGGGGTAGCCCTACCATAAACCACGACGACCGCGTCTAATACTACACATTCCTTAAATAGAAAGCACCTCGCTAGCCCAGTCGGCCTAACAGAATCATTTGTGGCAATAATTCGGCTAACCCAATAAATCTGATACCACTCTGTATGAATACCGGTGTGGATGTAAACTTTAGAGTTAGAGAAATGGGGTCATCGTCATAGGCATTTGACGTAAAGAATCATCGGCTCACCCCACTCCGGGTAGGGGTTAACCGATAATATGGGCATGAAGCCGCGGCTCTCATAGAATCTCCTGGTTTTAGTGTAAGGCTCGTATCCAAGGTCACCGCTGGTCTTAACCACCATCAACCCCACACCGCGCCTCCTGGCGACTTCCTCGGCATAGCCCAGTAATGCAGTGCCCACCCCATGTCCCTGGAATTCCCTTTTAACCGCCAACCAAACTATCTCAACCATAGTGGCGCTGTACTTCAGGTTAATAAAGCCAGCCAACTCACCATCCAGATACGCGCAATGCGTGTCATACAGCCTTAAATCAACAGCCATCTTTTCAAGCCCACTCAGACTGAACCAATCCCTAAGATCCCTAGCGATGTCCAGACACTTATCATGATCACACTCAACGCAGAGCCTAACAACCACGCCCATAGTACTTCATTAGCCCAGCATTTTATATGGCTTGGTGTGGGAGTAGAGTCCACACACTGGGGCCATGCGGAACCGTGAATGGTACCTAGTTAAAGATTCGGCGCGGCGTAGCCGCGAGAGCGAACCAGTGATAAACTGTCGAATCCATAGGCACATATTCGGCTTCTTCGAAAATTTAGGTTGGTGTTTTTGTCGGAAAAAGAAGAGGTTCCTCTGTTCTCGACTCAATGTTGGGACTGCTTTACTCAACCCGTTTGGCCCAAGCCTCGCCTAAAAGCTACCCATTCGAGGAAATACCACCAAACTTCTTGGGTTGCCTTCCAAACTGTGGACTCTGCCTAGAAGTCGTGCGTGCTGGAAAGGGTTGTTTAGTGGGGAGGCATCTAGAGTAGGGGCTGAGCTTTCAGTGGGAGCCGCGCGAACACTTTAACGCAGTTGTAGCGTGAACAGAGCCGTTGCCTAGGGGGAGGAGCATGGACCCGTACGCGTTTGGGTAGCCGTCGACGCATAAACAAGACAACTCATATGGTTCAGTGTGCCCCGACCCCCAATGGCTAGGTGTTATCCGCTCAGTGTTTTTCAAGGTCGATGAATAGAAGAGGGTGTGTTCGAGCGTGCGGGAGGTGACCCCTTTATTCTCACGGATCACGCGGCCCACCACTGGCCGCGTACCGAGTGACGCACCCGCAAACTCACGCGTGCGAAGCACAAAAGCAAACTCTCCGGGCTTCGTAGCCCTGTTCGTTGAACTATTCTAAGAGTTGAACGAGGAGCTTCAACGACATCTTAAACTAGGGATAAAGAAAACACATTGCACACCACTCCTTCGCTCGTTGGAGGTATTCTTTGGTGCTGCACTCTGTGGGGGTCTCCTCGGGCTCGGCGGCCTACCCGGACACTCGTGCCATACGCCAGACTGGGGATAGCTTTGCTCTCTTGCACACTTTACGGACATTGCCTCATGTTTATCGTAAGCCTTAAATAAGTATACAATAAGGTGTTGTATACAGGTGGTTGTAAAGTGTTTGCCGAAAACATCATTCTAACTAAGAAGGAAGACCTAACCCAAGGCAAAAGGGTGGGTGAAACAGGTATACGCGCGTATCCGCCAACATTTCAGAGCTTCAGCTACCCCCAGCTGCACACAGCTCTGGTTGGCAGTTTTGAGGCACTTATGCAGGGCTTCAGGACGGCCTTCTACGAGCTACTGAGACCCCTCTACCTCGATTATTCGACGAGCGAGTGGCCTGCCTATCCCACTAGGAGTTGGTGGAGTCAGGTGCGCTATCCGCTCGTGGATGTACTGGACAAGGGTGACTACTACGTGGTTAGGGCGGAGCTTCCAGGCTTCAGCAGGGAGCAGGTAGACGTGCTCGCGAACAGGAACGTCTTGCAGATTAGGGCTGAGAGGAAACTCTTCGCGGAGGACGGGGCGTACCTCCACAGGGAGATTCTGCCAGAAGTGTTCCAGAGGACAATCACGTTCCCAGACGAAATAGTCCCCTCGAAGATTGAGGCCGCAATGAAGGACGGTATACTCGAAATCAGAATTCTCAAAAGCGGCGCCAAACTAGAAGAGTCGATGACCAAGGTCTCCGTCCACTAAACCTTTTTTCAAAAAAATGTCACAAGACGAATTTTCAACGGTTTTAAACCTCATCTCCAATCCCAGCCGCAGACTCGTCCTGAAAAGTCTGAGCAGGGAGCCGGATTACGCTCTAAGACTCTCTAAAGAGCTGGGCTTCGACCAGCAACTCGTCTCCAAACACCTTGAAATCTTAGAGGAAAGCGGAATACTCACCTCGAGCTTCGAACACAGCGCCACCGGTCCAAGCAGAAGGGTTTACACTCTGAGCAAGGGCTTCTCAATCAGCCTTGACTTTGGCCCCAACCTGTATTATGAGAGCCTCGTAAAGATTTCTCCCCCAAGAGACGGCACCAACTCGCTATCAGAGGAACTGAAGAAAATAATGATGACCGAATTCTCTAAAAGAAGCCTAAAAGACTTCTCCAGGCTGGTGCAGCTAATCGACAAGAGATTAAGAGAACTCATGATTGAGAGAAGCATCCTGATAGGCCTAAGAAGCGAAGTCATGGGCGCCCTAAGGAAAACACTCATACAGCAGGAGAGGGAGTTCGATGAGAGACGAATCATCTACCACATCTTTAACGAGCAGAATCACGATCCTCACACAATCTCCGACGGCCTCAACATAAACGAAGGAACCGTAAAGAGAATACTCCTCGGCCTCCGCAACGAGCTAACCTAAACATCGCTGCAGTTAACATTGTGGCCCCTACAACCAACGTAACACGCACGGCTTAGTAGACCCTCGTGGAGCTTGAGAGGTTAATGGTGGAGGGGTTGACTCCCTAATCTTTCAGCTCCTTGATGTCGAGCTCCAGCTATACAGAGGGATAACCAAGCTCTTTCATTTACCCGATCTAGACCCCTCCTCGATTGAAGTTTGATCGCACACGGCAAATACAGCGTCTTCCACCTTCCTAGACACGACGTTACTTCTACTTTGATGAAGCGTATGGTTAAAGAAGAACCTGAGGGTGCAGTACCAGTCGATAAGAAGGATCTCATCCTACCATCTCTACAAGTAGTCTTGACGGTATCTCACACTAAACCTTTCTAAGTTTATCATTAGTCTGAGTAAGGACTCATCGCCTTGATAACCCGCGGCAAACAACATCTCCCGAAACATATTAACTAATAATTGTTGATATGGTCTTTGGCTTCGCTCGACAAATTTCCAGTCTGGCGATGCTACAGGTTGCGGTGAACTCCGAAACTCATAGATTCTGCAAGATGAGTGTGTAGCATCAAAGTGACGTTTTCCCCGCCTCTCCGGATTTCCTCCATACATGGGACGGGATTCTCTCCTCTTTCAAATTGGTTTTTGGATTCGGCTCACCCATGTTTTTCGCACTGATCGAGTGTCTTGTTTCGGTGACGCAGTATGTCTTAGGTGTCGTCAAAGATCGAAAAATAGAATCCTTTCTCTTTGTCTAAGACCTTTGGCTACTTGTACAACTCTGCTCATCTTAGCCTCTTAAGGGCTCATCACCACGGATTCAACACGCTCCCTGACTAGCCCTGATATTTCTCCATGAACTCCAGTTTTGGGCTTCGAATCTCTTGAGACACTAAGTCTACTGACCTCCTCCCCGCCCTGAAGGGCGAGGGTTCCCTTAGGGCGGATCATAGGTTTGCGGTTTACCGCCTTCATTCTCATCACCTCATAGCTAGTGGGGATTACCCACCCCGCTCCGTTCGTCCAGCGGTAGACCACGGGCTGGGTCTTCAGCCCATTACCCCTATCCCTCACTGGGAGTTGCCCTCCACTCCCAGATCCTAGGGACTTGGGGATATGTGGAATATTTATCGCCCCATTCAAGTCCGCATTTATAACTTTCCCCATGCGGGGACACTTAAACAAACCACGTTTAACACGCCCACCCTCATGGGCTTCCCCGCACAGGGAGCAAGTCTTAGAGGTATAGGATTCGTCTACTTTCGTTATCTTAATCCCTAATTCCTCTCCTATCTCCTCAAAACGCTTAATAATGCAACCGTAATTCCAGAAGTTCACCGTGAGTTTATTGCCGTGGTTCCTATTAATCTCTTTAGGATAACCTATAACAACCTCACTTACACCCTTTTCTCTTAACTCCTCCATCATCTTCTTAACCATACTGTTTAACGCGTGTTTCAAGAACCTCCTCCTCTTATCGTAAAGCAGTTTAAGCTTCCTACCCCTCCTTTGCCCATGCCTTACTAAAACTTTCTGAACCTCACTTACCCTCTTACCATAATACTCGTATCGAGAGAGAACGCCACCACCCTTGAAAATATACCATGTTCCGTCCTCAACATATACTGTTGCCAGGTTAACGATCCCTAAATCCACTGAAGCCCTTAAATTACCCTTACCTTTGATTACATTTTCGACTTCAACTGGAATGTGGGCATACCAACTCCTCCCATCATAAATTATCTCTAATCTACCCTGTTTCCCGTGCCATTTTAGTTTCCCTTTAAACCTCAAGGCTAGCTTAAAGTCCTTCAAATAAATAATCCTCTTGCCTTCATCCACCTCATAACGGTCGTTCCTAACGACGATCATCAGTTTATATTTTCCACTCTTATCCTTCCAATAGCCTGGAGGTCTAGGTTTAAACCACTTTGGCAACTTCCCCTCCTTCTTCTCTTCGATTAAGGAGAAGAAGCTCCTCCAATCCTCAGCGTTCTTCCTAGCAACTTGTTGTGCGTTAACTTTTAACATATGTTTGTACTTCTCATATACCTCCTTTTCCGTCTTGGTAAAATCGACTCTTCCCCCTTTCTTAAACTGTTGCATTCTTAACCAGTTCACTTCGTTCCAACATTTGGCAGTTACTATAGCTAGTTCCTTCAGCTTCTCGTGGATGTTTTTATCCACTACTAGTTTAACTACGTTAGTTCTTTTCACCCTCTTTCCCCCACTGTTCTTCAATGTATTTCCTTATTGTCTCACTTGATACATTACCAGCTGTTGACACGAAGTAGCTTCTTGTCCAGAGTTTTCCGTTGGTGTATTTTCTTAGTTCTGGGAATTTCTTCAAAACTAGTCTAGCAGACTTCCCCTTGAAGTAGTTTGCTAAATATGATGGTGAATATCTGGGTGGGCAGTTTACGAAGAGGNGTATGTGGTCTGGCATTACTTCTAGGGCTATTATTTCACAACCTAATTCCTTAGCGATTGACTTCAAGATCTCTTTAATGTATTCAGCAATTTCTTCAACCAACAAGTCTCTTCGGTACTTAGGAATCCATACGAAATGATAGTTGCATAGGTATTTTGCATGTCTCGTTGATTTATATTCCACAATACTTTAAAGTATTCAGAGTTTCTAAGCATTTNCCCCGCCCCTAAAAGGGGCGAGGCTTGTCGTTTGTTTTGTCAAAGCGGTCTTCCCACCCTTACCACCAAGTTAAATTATGGCTGGGGTTTTCGTTGGGCATGGCGGTTTGGGTTAGTTTTCTTGCCCTGTTCGCTGCGCTTAGAATTATGGTTCTATCTATACTATATCGTGCTTCTACGGGTATCTTTGCTTAGAGTTATCGACCATTTTTAGTTTATGGCTTTGGTTGGAGCTGTCTTCTCCTGATTTGGTGTAGGGTTTCTGGATCTTCGAAGAACACGTAGGTGCCTCTTATTCCGCGGCTGAGCATCACATAGTAGCGGTTTTTGAGTAGCTCTACGGCTTTTTGGGCGTCTTGTTTTGCGATGGTTTTCAGAGAGTGTTTTCCGCCCACGGTGCCGGTTATGACCTCCGGGTTCACGGTCCACCCTTCTTCTCTTAGTATGAGGTCTCGTCCCCATACGACCCCCACGTAGTCGGCCTCTAATCCTTGGGCGCCGTACACGGAGGCGCAGTACTCTAGGGGGTCTAGTGCGCCCATCCAGTACTTGGGGTATTGGTTCTTCTCGTCCATGAGCCACCGTACTTCTAGGTTTAAGCCTTTGTAGAGATCAAAGCCTGACTGGAGAGGATATCCGATTCTAAGGTTTTTGGGTGACTTAGGATTTTTCCTGTCCCCATCCGATTCTGTGAAGGCGCATATGAGTGCGACCTTTGCTCCACTGTTGGCTTTTCCCCTCAGGGCGTCCAACATGCTCAAGATGTCGTCGAATACTTCGAAGTCGTAGTCACCGGGGGTGAATGAGCCTCCTTCGAGTAGGCTTCTGAGGGAGTCAACGTAGGATTTGGGCGCCCTGAAGGGGGCGGATAAGGTGATCTCCTGGGGGTGCTCCAAGTATTTAAGGAAGTTTGTCCTAGTCCCCGCTTCGTTACCCACTAGGAGCTGCTGGTCGTCGTAGAAGTAAACTGTAACATTCGCCCTCCTGCTTGACAGCTCTATCACGTCCTCAGTCATCCTCTGCGCCTCGTCGTATATGGCTAGGTCGATTTCACCGTACTTGTCTGCGGGGAAGTTTTGTTCTCCGAGTCCTCTGAAACCCGCCTGTGGACCCGTTGAGTAGAACACGATGAGCGCTGAGGGATCAACCCCCTTAACGCTGGTTCGGAGGGCTGTGCGGAGCGTGTTGAGTAGTCGGTTGTTCTTGTAGCCTAGGAGGGCCTTGTACCCCCTGCTGACCGCCTCAAGGAGTAGTGTAAGCGCGACAAGCGTTTTACCCGACCCGCTTACGCCCCTTACCAAATAGGTCTTTTTCTCCCGTGTCGCTAGGGAGCCCAACACCCTTTCAACCACTTCCAGCTGTTCGCTGCTCAAGCCGTACCCTTCGTCGAGCAGGATTTTCGCGGCTCCCCTGATGAGTTGGTTCTTGTGCTTTTCGACGAGTTTGACGAGGGAGTCGTTGATCACCATTCTCCCCTCAAGGAGCTCTATCACTTCCTCGTCTCCTCCAGGCTCACCGAGACCACCCAAACACGCTGCGAGCTCCTCAGAGTCGCTTACCACGCGGCAATCATCATGGTAGGCGTGGGTTCTATAGGTGTAGACCACGCCGTCAAACTCGAGCTTCGACGCGGCTGAGTGGAAGTATCTCAGTTTATTCACATAGTTTTTGAGCTGGTAACAGGGGTCGGCGGACAGCCCACCGTCGACCTCAACTGAGTAATCGTTGACCCTCTTCGGGTTACTCCACCCCTTACACTCCACCACCATGGCGCGCCGTCTGCCTACCACTAGGAAGTCGGCTCTCTCCAGGTCGAAGATGGGGTACTCGGCGAGCACTGGGTATGGCTCCCCAACCCGGTGGATAGCGCTTAGGAATGCGTCAAGCGAACTCCTCCAAGCACTCAGCTGTTCAGGTGTAGGGTCACCGTAATACATACTCCTATACTCTCTTCTGAGGCCACCAACAATCGCACCTACATCTATGTATGGAGGCTTCAAAACTAAGGGTAAGCCCACAGCTAAAAATTCTGGCTAAAGGATATAAACTTTAACCTTCTTTAACCCATACTTCTTTATAAAGTATTCAACATCCTGTTGATGCGCAAAATAGAACCGCACTCCAGAATATTCAACCACGTACACAATAATGTCTTCAGATGCACTTAAAAAACTGGATGGGGGTTGGACTTAGGTTCTTTCTAGTCAACGGTTCGAACTGAAGACTCAAACGGTGTCCCTTAGTGGGAAACCCATAGACCATACCCGTTGCAAACCCTAGTGAATTGAGATATCAGTTTTGAATTGGTTATTTTATACTTAGTTAATTGAGTTATAGCATAATCTTTGGTGGCTCCTTTGACTTGGAGTGGACGTAGCCCCTTCCACTTATTCTCAGAATACACATAATCCTCCTAAAATTGCGTCGGTTACGCTTGAGACGCCGCTAGCGGCTTGGTAACCCTCAAAGTGGTGCTATAAAACCCCCAAGTGAGGCTGTAATAGGGTAATGGGCCACCTAATAGATTGCGTATGAGACTCAATATTTTGTTGAGCCGCGTTATAGTGCCTGCTTTCCCTCTTTACTATGACACCCAGTACTGGACTCTTCTTGTTAACTAAACCTTGCGTGCAACTAAGACTATCCGATGCTTCCGCCATGATGTTGGGTTCGCTTGGTTCTCTCTCATTTTAAGTTGGTCGCGTATGTTTTGCGGAGCCCTCCTCCAAGCATCCCTCACGGCTTCAGCCTCGGGGGTGGCTGGGTCAACGGGGTAAAGCCATTTTTCAAGAGTGACCTCCTCAGTCAATATCTCTCTATGTATGACTTCGAATCCCCCTTGGGTAACTGCGGCCTCCCACTCTGTGGGTGTGAGCGCCCTATTGTGTGTTGGGTCACGTAGCCGCTCTATCATGTTCACGAATTCCTGGGTGCCTTCGGGGGGAGACATGTCAACGATACCCAGTCGTCCCCTCCCCTTTAGTACGCGGTGTGACTCATATAGGAATTTTTGTATGTTTGGAAAATGGTGTGCGGCTCTCCTCGTGGTCACCAAGTCGAACACTCCGTCTGGGTGGGGTATGTTGAGCGCGTCACCGTGTTCGAATAGGATGTTTGTGAGCCCACGTTCACATGCAAGCCTTTCGGCTTCCCGTAGCATTTCGGGTGTTATATCCAGGGCTACTACACGTTTTACGTGTTTTGCGAGCTCCATTGAAGTGAATCCCGTGCCAGCCGCCACATCAAGCGCTACTTCATCTCCTTCAGGCTTCAGTAAAGCCATCAGAATCGAAAGGTCACCACCCCGCGCATGGCTTTCACTCTTCGTGAAGGCTTTAGCATGCTTTGAAAAGAACTCGCTCGATCCGCTTTCCCAACTCAAATCAACCACAATGTGTGTAGCGCATAAGCATTTAAGTTCCACTTAACTAGCTACTTATAGAAGGCGGAGCCTGTCACAGGCATTGAACTCTGACCGCGTTGTCCAAATTGTTAGGTGAGGGGTGTTGCGATATGCCCTGCCTATCACTTTAAGTGCGGCATAACCCCTTCCCATAACGTTTTGGGGGTACGCTGGGGAGTGGTCCTGATGGGCAAGCGTGTGCATCCCTCTCTACTCTTCCCACTCTCCTTAACACCTACGGTAATCAAGAGTTGTCGCTGTGGCTATAGTCTTCAAATCGGGTAACTGGTCAATACTCTTGGAAAAGTATATGAATTAGTCATACGTATGAATTAATATATGAAAGTTAGGGTAAGGGTTGGGAAGAGGGGGCAGGTTGTGATACCCAAGGAGATTAGGGAGAAGACGGGTGTAAAGGAGGGTGTAGAGGTGGTCGTGGAAGTCAAAGGTGACGTGGTGACGATTTCTAGGGCCAGCCCCCCCACAGAGGACTATGTGAGCTACTACAGGCTCACTTATGCTAAGAAGCTTGATCACGAGGTGGATATTCGCGGTTTGCTGGGGGAGGAGAGAGCTGAACGCCACAAGCGTGTACGTTGACTCAAACGTGTTTATCGCTCCTTTACTCTACGACAACCCGCGCAGCGAAGCTGCCGCGGCGGTGCTTAGGATGATAGAGACCAAGAAGGTTTCTGCGTATACGTCGACACTAACATGGGATGAGGTGGTATGGGTGGTTCGTAGAACACTTGGGAAGGCTGACTCCATAGAAGCGGGTAAAAAACTGCTCGGTTTTCCGAATCTGAGGTTTATACCCACCTCCGAGGAGGTTGTTAGAGGTGCTCAGGGTCTAGTGGCTGACTGGGACTTGGACCCGAGAGACGCGATCCACATCGCATCCGCACTCAGCAAGAGAGTCAATATTTTGGTGTCCGACGACTCTGATTTGAATGTCCCAGCAGGTCTTAGGCGCTGAGTACTGGCTCCTTCATAGAGGAGAGAGGATGATCCACTTAAACACATGTGAAGTTAACCTACTAAATCGAAATACCTTCCTCACTTGAGGGTTGGGGTCCCCTGTTCGACGGAGCAATGCACACACGGTGTTCACTCCGCTGGGTCTCGAGGGACTTTGCCTTTCAGAAATAGTCCACGCCGCGGAAATACAAACCCGACCCGTCTGGATCCACCCCAATCCGTGCTGCTTGGAGATGACCCTTGGGCGACCCGCCCACCTCTCAGAGTTTAGACCTTCGCGATACACCATATTCTCTAAAGGGTCTAAGCCTTTTTAGCCGTAGATTTGTAAGGCTATTTGGGCTCTAGCCTCTTTATTAGAAGTTTTGAACACTGTACAACGAGTGGATGATGTCTAGATTGGTGGTGGTCAGCTGCGGAAGACTGTTATCCAAACACAATCTTCAGTGGAGGGCAAAGGTTATATGGTGGGGTCTTAGTCTTTGTTTGAAGGGTTTGTCGCATAAGAGAGTTGTTATTGGGGTGGCCACGGTTGATGGTTGCTATTTCTTGGAGTCTGATGTTGGACGTGGGGAGTGGGTTAGGAGGGGTCCTTATCTTTCGGGTGAAAGTGTGAATTCTTTGAGATATGATGTGCATAGTGGTTCACTCTATGCGGCTACGCTCACGGAGGGTGTCTTTGTTTCCAGGGATTTGGGTGGGGCTTGGAAGCTGAGTAGTAGGGGTCTCCATGTGCGTAAGGCTTGGACTATTGGTGTTGACCCCCATAAGGAGGGGAGGCTCTACGTTGGTACGCAGTACGGCCACCTGTTTCGGTCGGATGATAGTGGTGCTTCTTGGGTTGAGGTAACAAGCCTGTACGATGCTCCTCACCGGATGGAGTGGGGTGTGGACTGGGGGATGGGTACGCTTGGGTTGGCTATCCACACCGTAAAGTTCGACCATGAGCGTGAGGGGCGCTTCTACATCATCGCGTCGGGGAACGGTGTGTACCGCACCGATGATGATGGTGAAAGCTGGAAACCGCTTCGCAGCGGCCTCCTAGAGGGTTGCCAGGCGTTCAACCAGCGATCCCAGGCGGGCGCGGGTGGGGGTGAGTCGCTCGAAACACATCTTCGCACCGTTCACAAATGCGCCCACAAAATCGCGCTGTCTGGGAGGGATCCTTCGAGGCTATATCAGCAGAACCACTGCGGAGTCTATAGCTCTCAGAACTCGGGTGAGGCCTGGTATGACCGCAGCCCTGATGACGAGCACCGTCACGGCTTCGGCATCACGGTCACCGACGATGACACGGTGTACACTGTTCCCGCGTATCAGGGTATATGTGGGGAGCACAACTCTTGTGTTAGGGGTGAGCTGAAGGTGTACAGGGGTAGACGGGGTGGTGGCGTCTGGGAGGCTTTGGGGGCTGGGTTACCCCGCAGCGTGCACACCTGTGTTCTACGGGATGCTCTCTCATCGGATAGCCTGGAGCCGCCGGGAGTGTACTTTGGTACCACTTCGGGTGAGGTCTTCGCCAGCGTTGACGGTGGGGATTCGTGGAGAAGGCTGCTTGGGGGAGTGAGCCGGATACAGGGTGTGGAAAGCTTCGTCGTCGACTGAAGGCTGAGTGATTCACCACTGACTGAGAGGCTTATTCTCGGACGTAGCAGAGTGCTTCGCTAAGACTCACGATGAGAAACTCTGGGGGGCCACAAGCGTTTCAGAATGCGGTCTACGCGTGTTTACCTTGGAGATATAGGTGCGCCTGACTCTCGTCTAATACTTGGCTCAATGCGCCGAGCCCTCGCCGGTGTATCTGGGGGGCGTTGGGTGGAGTATGGTCGAGGGGGCTTCAATAATCGAAACGGTGCTCTTGTATCTGATGATTTTTATGGGCCGTGGTGGTGTGGCTTGCTTGCGGGCTTTCTTGGTCTAACACTAACTCTTTTTCTAATTTTCTATATTTTCTTTTTAAAAACGGTAAAAACCGAAAAACTTATCGCGCACTTCACTTAAACATAAGTATGTCAAGCAGAATAATTTCGCTCGGCGAAGAAATCGGTCCAGGACCTGGTTAAACACTTTTTTGCACGCCAGCCGGATTTAATCCAAGGCCTTTTTAATATCCTTTTCGGGTCCACGATTACCGCACGCCTAAAGAAATAGTGGTGGCTCACGTTGTGCCTCCGTATCCTTCCTTTGGGGTAACCCGGTCTTCGTGGTACACGCCTCACTTTGTGGGCTTCTGGTGCCCTCCTCTTGTTTGGGGGTGACTGGGTGGATAAGAGGGGGAACCGACTGGTGGATTGTGTCTTGCGGCTGGTGTGATACGGCTGGGATTCATTGTTAATCGATCGTTTTGAAGCGTAATAGTAATATACTAGGCGCACCGTTAATATTTATCATGTTAGTGCAGAAGAGTCATGCTCGTGCTGATACATATCGGAGGATCGTTGAGGGTATACTTGAGCTGGGTCCGAGGGATATTAGGGGTCTGAGTAGGCTTACTGGTGTTCCGTATAACAGGGCTATTACCGCCTACAATAGGGTTAGGGGTAAGCTAGGTCTTAGGGTGCGGGCGGCGCCGAATACTGGTGTGCTGGGTCTCAGGCATGTTGGGTTCGAGGCCACACCTCACCCGGAGTTTAGGGATGTGGCTTTCGCTGCACTGAAGAGTGTGTCCAGCCTGAACTATCTTGGGGTGAATGCTAACGCTCCTCAAAACGTTTTCGGAGTGCTGTACGCGCCTCGCGGCGGGGGTGGCGAAGACTATCTGAGGTTATTCGATCTTCTTGTTGAAGGGGGCTTCCTGAGGGGTTACTCGATAACAGGGTTCTCCCAGTCGGAGCGCTATAGTGTGAGGAGTGATTGTATCGATTGGAAGACTGGTAGATACGTGTTTGACTGGTCTTCGCTTACCCCTAGGAGGCCGGAGGCGGAGAGCTTCGACGCTTCAGAGAAGCCGGTGGCGGATAAGACTGACCTGCTCTTATTGAAGGAGTTGGAGTTCGATGCTACTAGGAGCTTCTCGGAGATCTCGGCCGCGCTTGCGGATAAGCATGGAGTGAAGATCAGTGATAGGCTTCTCCTCTATCACTACACTAGACATGTTGTGGCTCATAAGATGTTCACGAGGTACAGGGTGTTCCTACCCCTCGAGGATAAACTCGGCGTGTACATCCACGCGAGGGTTGACCCGAACAATAGGGATGAGTTCCTCGCCTCGGTGAGGCGTATCCCATACCTTGACCGCGAACTACTCTCCGACGACGGGGATTACTGGTCAGACCACTACCTCCCACCCTCCGATTACGCCAACTTACTCCTCTATATCCAGACACGGCTTCTGCCGCTTGCCCGGGAGATGAGGGTTATCACAGCCCACCCGAAGAGCTTCACCTCCTTCACAATACCATACGAGTTGTTCGACGACGAAAAGTGTGAATGGATGCACGACCCAGAGCTAGACGCGGAAAGTGTCATCGCGAAAGCCAAGAAGCTCAGATCAGGGGAGAAAAACACCTTAAAATCAAGACCCGAACCACTCAGACTACAAAACACAACGCAGTGAAAAGCAGCCTAATCCTAAGAACGAGTTATAGGAAGCCTAGAAATGCGTTGCGCGTTACGGTTCTGGATGAGTTGCTCCCAGTTTTTGCGGAGGAAGTCTGAGCTGATTCAAATCTTATGAGCGTGTTTGAGATGATGCTCTGACTGGTGCTTATCAGGAATGCTGGGTTGCTTCTATGGCGGATATCAATTAAGGATTGTCACAAGATCGTCATTACAGATGTGATGGGTGACGAGCTCGTGGTGTTCTTTGGCCTAATGCTGAGATTGTCATCGAGAGCGGGCTCTTCAATAAACATTTCATTATAAGTATGAGGGGCTACACCTAAGGCTTGGGAGCGCACTCTAAATAGGAGGCTCGGCTGGAGTTAACCCCACTAGCTAAAGCTGGAAGCTCACTAGCTTTAGCCAAAGAGTGCCTCATCCAGTTAAGGCCGTATGTACCTGTGAAACCGACAGTGTTTTGATGCATGAGATTTATGCCTATTAACACCCTCCAAACAGTGTTCGTAGAGTCTTGTGGATGCGCCGTAGTCAGCAGTTTCAAAATAGGTAGGTTTATATGGATTTCTGGATTTGAATGATCCGGTTGTGCATGGGCAGTAGGGTGGGTGATAGAGACCCAAGACCTCCGCTGGCTGGCTGAGGGAGGGGTACACGCACACACATGGGGGGGAGGAGGGAGGGTGAGGCTGACTGAGGATGGAGGGCGCTCCCCACCGGGAGTGGTGGGTGGGTGCGTCCTGACACGAGGGGGCGGAGCTGAATGGGATCAATGAACCCGTGAGGTCCCTAAATGATGCACTGAAGCCCAAGCTCCACTACGCGTACGACAGGTGTGCGGACGCATACCTACGTGCGCCTACGTAGAGCGAAACCCTAGTAGCTCCCCCTTAGGCTGACTAATCCAAGTGGAATTGTTTTAGGGCTCTGCCACGTAGCAAAGGTGGAGGGCCAGCGATTTGTTGGCATATTTTCGATTTCATATTCATAGTGTTTGGGTGGCGGTTTGAACTGTGACTGTGACCCGAAAACTAAGCGTACTTCACCCTAAATGTATCGTTGAACCAAGAAATAGTTGTCGCATGAGGGCTTCACATGTGTCGAACATTGCGATATGTTTAGTTGTACACGTCTTTGGCATCTTGCAACTATTGCGTGAGATCAATTAGGAATGGAAGGCTGCACTGTGTGCTGTTAAGAAGGGAGACATTATCCAAGCCGTTAACCCATCTAACCAGTTCTCACCTTATATCTGTATTGATATGCAGGGCTCTGATTATCCTCTGGTTTAGTATCTAAGGAGAATATCTGGTGTTAATCTTATCAAGTGTTCGATACGAGGGTTGCCACCGATTTGAACACATTTAATGTTTAAGTAATAAGGTACCGCTTGACCCCTTAGGTTTCATTTTAACTACTTCTAGCTTCAATTCTATCTTTTTTGCAGATATGCTTATTAGTTGGAAAGCAGTATTAGGGTCATGAAGAAATCAACTAAGGATAAATTAAAAGGTAAGGCTGAAGAAATGAAGGCTGAAGCCAAGCAGGTGGGCGGAAAGGCGAAGTCAGCCGCAAGCGGCGTAAAGAAGGATGTAAAGGGACGGGTTCATAAGGCTACTGAAAAGTAAACCCCCAAGTATAGGATTACAACACGCCCGCCACAACAGGCAAAAATATAGCTTTAATTCACGCTTCTAACCGCCTCATGGTTCACATTCTATAATTGCTTGGCTCTTTCGCAACCCATCCCAACACTCGTTATAGGATTCTCTAACCTATGTGGCCCTATCAACCTAATTCTATGCTTGTCTTAGGGATCATTGAAGGCATGATTAGACATTTGCGGCCGTCTAACACATGTGAGCCGAGATTTCTATCTCGGGATCATCTTTGACAGCAGTTCTCCCTTGCATTCGAAGCTCCTTATCCATATCACATACCAAATCGCTGGATGCGCACACGTATACGCGCCTAAGCCCTGCAAATAGAGGTAATCCCATCTATTAGCTGCCTATTCATTCATGGAATTTTCAACTTAATCGTTGAGGCTTCGGCAGGCTTATTCTAATCGGCTTTAAGATCATTTAGATTGATCTAGCTACTAATTTCCCTTTAGCTGTCTAATAATGCAGACTGATTTATATAATGACAAGAATCCTTAAAAGTAATCAATATTTAAATCATATTTATCTCTGATTAAGCTTATATTTATGGGTTCCTGTAATTTGGTGCTCCTATGCCCGTGGGGGTTTGTTTTAAGGGTGTTAGGACGCTTGTGGCTTCATATCTGCTTAGTGACACTTCGTTGGAGGCCGGCTACGTTTCTGCGGCCAAACTGAGAAAAAATTATCTGCAGAGGAAAAGGGTCAAGCTGGGGAGGGTGCACGAGTTTAATCAGGTGCTTGAGGGCCTGGTTCTACATGGGGTGCTTAACGCTAAGAGAGAAGGGAACACGCTTTATACGCTCAACCCAGACAGGCCGGATTTTCTCACGCTGTATCTGGGTAAGAAGGTTAGGGTTTCACCTGGTTACCATAGGAGTATGACTCTGCGTGCTAGGCTACTTGCGTTAAGGGGTGGGATTGGCGAGTACGCGACGGGCACTGTTTCGTGGGTTCCTTGGCAGTATAAGCCCATGGTCATAATGCACGAGCCCAAGAGGATTGGTCTAACCTCTGGTGGGGGAGGTGGGAGGTGGGAGAGAAGCGGCTTCGAAAATGGTGGTGTGCTTCTAAATCTCGTGTTTGACCCCCCGCTACACATGGGTGAGATCTTAGAGTATGGGTTCTACACTTGGACTCGCGAACACTACGCAAGAAGTAGGGCTGATGCGTTGAAAAGATTCGGTGACGAGTGGGTGCGTGAGGGGTTAGAGGTGAGAAATGAGGCGGAGTTCGTTGAGCTGGTTGTGACGCCCCACAGAGATTATCAGAGCGCTAGGGTTGAAGCCGATACACAAGAGAGATTCACTCCACCCACTGGGAACATGAAAATCATAAGAAGCTTTCAAACGGGTCAAGAAAAACTCGTATGGTCCTACCATCGGCCGGAGAGGGGGCGCTACTTTATAGCGTGGGTTCCACCAGAACAATAATGGTCGATAACACATTTGGAAGAGGTTCTTAATCCTTAATTGTACGATTTATAAGCTTAATGAATTCTTCAACAAATTATTATTTTCTAGGATGCAGTTATTCGATAAGGTAGCAGTGTGGAATAGAATGGTTCACAGTATAAAAAGCATTAAGACTAATAAATCGGTGTTGCATACTAAGACTACCTCTGTTTTTAATAAGGCGGTAAGGCGGGCACAGTCTGCGGTGCTGGAGTTGATAAGCATGTCTGGCTGTGCTTTAGAAAGCTTGCGGAGGGTCTCTGAAAGGTACATTATATGGCTGAACGAATACCTTTCGGTGAGCATACTCGAAGGATGTCATGGTGGTCGAACACTGGACCCATTTGCTTGGACTCGGAGCCCTAATTTGGCTATGGGTTATAGTGGATGCGCTGTTCTTACGGGTGTAACACTAAATGAGGTGCCCTGCATAGGGGGTGATGCGTTAGTGGTGAGGGATGAGGCGGGTTGGGTTTACGGTTATTCCAACACGTCTTACTCCAGTGAGGGAACACTTTGACGAGGTGGGTAAAACTTGTTTAGTGAGCCCAGTGATTCGGGTGTTGTGAGGAGTTTTCGGCTTCCAAGCAGGATGGATGACGAGCTACGTAGGGAGGCTGAGGAGAAGGGAGTCAGCGTGAACACCTTAGTCGTAAGCATCCTCCGCAGATACTTAGAGTGGGATAGGTATGCTGATAGGTTTGGCTACGTGTCGATTATGGGTCAAGAGTACAACCTACTGATAGAATCGCTGAGCAGCACTAAGATCGCCGAGCTCGCCCGCCATGTGGGCGTACTCAAGAATAGGGAGGGTGTACTCTTCTGGTTCAAAGAGTGGAGTCGACCCAACTTTCTCTCCTATCTAAGCCTCCAGTGCAAATACACACGTATAGCTGAATACGAATCCACAAATGATGGTGATAGAACCCTCATCAACCTCCATCACAGCTTCAGTAAGAAGTATTCATCCTATATAGCAGAGTGTATCCGCGCCTCGCTCGAATCAAGCTCAGAATCAGATCAAAACATAACCTGCAACGATAATTCTGTCACATTATCCCTGTAGATAGTAATTAAGCAAGCCAAGCAGGTGAAAGTGTAGTTTATCAATCAAGCCTCGTCGTAGTCGTAGGTTCTTGGGATAATTCTCTATATGGTTTATCCACACAAAGCACGTGCTTGGTTAATTGGTTATCTAACACGCGTACCCGCATAGGATTTGAAAGTGGTGGGCTTAGCTAGGCGCCCGCGATTGTTCCATGGTTGAACACCAAATTCTTCTTAATCGCTGTACACTACGCTATGCTGGCTTAGTTTTCAATTTACTGGTAGGGTTTCCTATCCAGAAGCGTTCACCGCAACGGAATCAGCTTTAGTAAAATAGAAAGTAAGAATAGGTGTGTTTACATCATTAATCCTACCGTGATAAAGTTGACTGTGCACCACGCTAAACATTGGTGGTTTGAGGGGTTTTTGGGTTAATGTTATATTTTGGTGTGCGTGGAGGTGTTGTGTTTGGTTTTAGAGTTGTGGGCGTGATTTTGCTTCTGGTTTTGTGCGTTGTTGCGTTGTCTGCAGTGTTCGACGGGGGGTTGAACGGCGCTGGGGCTACACGTATCCCGGCGTTTAGGCTTCCTTTTCCAAATGAGTCGGCTGGGGGTACGCTTAATTCACTGTTTAACTACTCGTCGCGCGTGGGGTACACGCGTCCCAACGTGAGTTTAACCCCTCCCTACGGGGAGGCTTTGTCCCCTGGTGGGAGGATGGTTTTGCCTGGGTGGCTTGGTTTGGCTTTGCTTTTGGCGGTTGGGTTGGGAGGCCTCTTCATATTGTTCTTCAGAGGGAATAGGGCCGGCGTGTATGACCTGTCGGGGGCTATGTCTCTTCTCGAGGAGTCTTCTAGGCGTTTCTCCTCTTCTTATGGGGCCGCTAAGCTTGGGGCTTTGGCGGAGTACTATAGGCGTCTGAGGGATTTGTGTGTGAAGCTGGGTATAAGGGAGCAGGCGTGGGAGGCGCCCACCGAATTTCTTGACAGGGTGGCTCAGAGTATGGGTCTTGATAGGGTTGAGGCGAGGAGGTTTGCCGAAGTGTTCGGTCGATCGCGCTACTCTAGTGGGCTGAGTGTAGAGGAGGAGGAAGCCTTATCACACTTTATGTCACACTTTCTTGAGGCTGTGAGGAGGCGTATAGAGCTTGGTGTTAAACAATAAGGGTTTGCTGGTCTTCACGGGATTCATTCTGGGGGTGCTCGTGTACACCCAAGCCAAGCTACTCGTGGTTGACGCTGCGCTTGTTGGCTTGATGTGCATATACATCACTATGTGGATAGCTAGACGTGTACCCGGCAATCCGCCCCAAACGGGCCCGCAGACTTGGGGTTCGGGTAAAGCTAGGAGCAGGGTGCTCTACTATGCTCGCTTGGGTAATTTGAGACGTGACACTCGAAAATCCTTCTATGCGTCGCCGTTCGAGCAATCCCTGTTTGAGGCCTTAAGCTCGGGGGCGGATCTCGAGGACGCCCTGAGTTTGGCTGTTACACACGCCCGAAGCCGCTCGGCTGGCCTGAATGGGGAGGTTGAGGAAGCGTAGGGGGTTGGTGTGGGTTGATGACGGGTAAGGAGTTCGCGGATGGGGTTATCCGCTCGCTTTCTAATATCATCGTTGGTAAGGATGAGGTGATCAGGATGGTTTGCTACACCCTGCTTGTGGGGGGACACGTGCTGTTCGAGGATAACCCGGGACTTGGTAAGACCACCCTCGCAAAGGGCTTCGCCGCAGCGCTTGGATGTGAGTTTAGGAGGATCCAGTTTACAGCCGACCTGCTACCCGCGGACATAACTGGCACGTTTGTGCTCGACGGCGGGGGTGGTGGGTTCAGGTTTGTGAGGGGGCCAGTGTTCACCCAGATACTCTTGGCGGATGAGATTAACCGCAGCCCTCCTAAAACACAGTCGGCTCTACTTGAGGCCATGCAGGAGAGGCAGGTTAGCGTTGAAAACAACACCTTCGAGCTGCCCTCACCCTTCATGGTTCTCGGCACACAGAATCCGATCGAGTATGAGGGTACATACCCGCTGCCGGAAGCCCAGCTTGACAGGTTCACTGTGAGGCTGAGGATGGGCTATCCGAGCGAGGAGGAGGAGCTCGGTATACTCGACTTAAAGGAGAAGGTGGGGGATAGCTTGAAGGGTGTTGAGAGGGTTGCTGACCCCGAGGCTGTGGTTAGGCTTCAGGGTAGCGTTGACTCGGTGTACGCTCACCCAGACGTTAAGAGGTATGTGGTCAGGCTCGCGGCGGCCACGAGAGTCGTGAAGGGTGTGGATGTGGGTGTTAGCCCACGGGGCACAATACACCTACTCAGGATGGCTAAGGCTAGGGCTAGCTGTCTCGGCAGAGACTACGTGACCCCAGAGGATGTGAAGGGTGTCGCGGTGCCCGTGCTAGCCCACAGGCTCATCCTCTCCCCAGAGTATTCTATAAGAGGCGTCACCCAAGAGGAGGTCGTGGAGAGCGTTCTGAAGAGTGTACCCGTACCCAAGGTGGACTGAGCTGACACCCAAGCTCGCAGCCATACTCACACTCACCGCCTTAGGCGTTTGGTTATCCGTGGTAACCGCATCACCGATAGGCCTGTTCGCCCTACCCTTAACCGTGCTTGTGGCACTAGACCTAGCGGGTCCACCACCCGTGGCCAGACTCGCCTTCGAGCGAGCCGTAAATCCGAGGAGAGTCCTAGTGGGTGAGGAGGTAGCTGTGGAGGTTCGTGTGAGTAACCTGGGAGGGCCGATAGCGCGGCTCGAGTTAGAGGATGAGTTACCGGAGCACTGCGTCCTTGCGAAGGGTTCGACCACCCTTGTGTGCACCCTCAAACCGGGTGAGTGTGCGACGCTACGCTACACGGTTAGCTGTAACAGGGTGGGTGTATACGGGTTTGGGGATTTGAGCTATAGGGTGTCCACCCTACTAGGCTTGTTTGAGAGGCGTGAGCGGGTCAGTGTTACGGGTGAGCTGAGGGTGTATCCCCCACTCATCCACAGGCGACTTGATGTGGGCTGGGTTAGAACGTTGAGCTGGGTTGGGCTCAGCCAGTCTCGGAGGAGGGGTGGCAGGGCGGAGTATTTGGAGATAAGGCAGTACTCGGCTGGTGACCCTCTGGATTCGGTGAACTGGAAGGCGTATGCGAGGACCTCGAAGCCTCAGGTGAACGTGTGGTCGAGTGAGAGGGGGCTTGACTGCGTTATAGTTGTGGACATGTATTCCGGTGATGTTTCAAGCATTGGTGATTGGAGCGCCCAGAACCAGATTGCGTGCTGTGCCTACGAGCTCGCCTCATCGCTTATCCGTGGAGGCAACAGGGTTGGGCTCGTGGTGCTTGGGTCCATACTCCTAAAGATCCCCCCAGCCTACGGTGGGAGGCAGTTGAGGCGCATAGTTGAAGCGCTCGTGGATGTGTCTGAGGGGTCAGCATGGGGGGCCGAGAGCGTCGAATGGGTGCTCCAACTCTTCTTCGGCGAGCAGTACAGGGAGAGGAGAGGTGTCCTGTTTTTCGTGGCCGCGTCCCCAAGCGTGAACCTTCTGGGCGCGATACACGGCCTATCTCTAAAAGGCTTCAAAACAAACCTCGTGTACGTGGACACCTTACAAGAGGAGTACGCGGAGTTGGTGAAACTCAGGCTCGAAAAGAACGCGAAGCTCGATGTGGGCCTCAGGGTCGCCCAAGCAGAGAGGGAGTGGTTCTACAAAGAGGCCTCAGCCTCCTCCACAGTGGTCGAGTGGACGCGTGACGGGGGTTTCAGGGTGGCGTACCCTTGAGTAGGCTCACGCTGGGTGTGGCAGCAGCCCTACCCCTAGCCGCAGCCTTGCTCGTAAGGCAGCCAGCCACCCTAGCCCTAGGCGTCATGAGCGTGTGCCTCCTCTACGCGGGTCACACCAACCATCTAAGGATTGGCGTATACTTATCCTGCGCTTTCACATACTACCCACTCTCACTCATGCTTGGATTACTCATACCGCACACATACTCCTATCTGGTTTCAGCCACCCTCCTCACACTCATCGCGGAACGCCTGAGCCTCGAACACTCTCTGCGAGGCGTACTCGCGGCAGATAGGGGCGTCGACCGGGAGGCCTACACGAGAGCCATGATGCTCTCTAGGAAACACGCGGGAGTACTCGGGGTGTTGGTTGCGGCCGTGGTGGTGAGCGCTCTCGCCAGCTACGCCCTATCCAGGCTTAACCCCGACGCACTAATCGTGTTAGCATCCGCAGTAGGGCTGCTCGCACTCATGCGCTGGCTGGTTGGACGAGAAGCGAGCCACGCGCAGACGCCTGAACACCTGGGGGCTTAGAATCAACGCGCACAGTATCATTGTGCTTGCCTCCCTTCCCCCCTATTCACCAGTCACTCAGACGCGCTTTGCGTAAACACGAGCTAAGATCTTGTCTTTAGTGGTACTGTTATTCCAACTAGTTATATATACTCACTTGTGAATCTTTTCTGATGTATACGGCTGAGCATGTGAACGGTTTGAGTATAAGAGAGGTTAGGTGCGCCACCCTTCTTCACAGGATGAACTATGGATGGAGGTATCCGGAGTACACTTTGAATCTCTACAGGGGGTGTCTGCATGGGTGCATATACTGCTATGCACCTTCACTTATACACGACGAGAGACCGTGGGGTCAGTATGTGGATGTCAAGATAAACGCGCCAGAAGTGCTCGAACACGAACTCAGGAAGGCGGCGCGGGGGGTGGTGTTCCTGTCAAGCGCCTCTGACCCATATCAAGCGGTTGAAGCCAAGTACAGGCTAACTAGGTCATGCCTAGAAGTACTCCTCGAACACGATTTCCCCGTGAACATTCTCACAAGATCCCACCTAGTACTACGCGATTTAGACATCCTTAAGAAGTTCGGGTGGATAAGGGTTGGAATGTCGATCACGAGTGTCCCCAACAGGATGTTTGAACCCCGGGTTCCACCATTGGAGCGCAGGCTTGAAACCCTTAGACGCCTATCAGAGGAGGGTATAACCACATGGGTCTCTCTGGCACCCATTATCCCAAACCTGTTCATGGTTGACCTTGAAGGCCTACTCAAAAAGTTAAAGGAGGCCGGTGTGAGCGCAATACACGCGGGTGTGCTGCGATTCGAAGGATATGAGGATTCTAGGAAAATGTTCGAGGAGAAGTCGGGCGCAAGCTACTATGGGGCCATACTCGGCTCAGACTCGCTAATACACAAAGTAAACGACCTGATAGCGAGATACGGATTTGACACCTCACCCAAGATATTTGAGTGGAAGGATAAAAACACTGTTTTGGAGAAATACATAACTCCGTAGAGTGCAAGATCCTGTCCGGATGAGGTTTGTTGAAAAGCGGATAAAGCGTAAACTTCGTCTCTTTGGCTTCCGCTACGTACGTTACTTATAAATATCAGTTAGTGATACCGCATATTCTGTTCATAGAGGCCATGAGCAAAAAGAGAGTTAAATGGAGGAAGGAGTTCAAGGCTGTGAAGAGGGCTCTCTTCTCAATACATTGTACGTGGTAAAACTCTGAAGGGCAACGTATAACCCTCGCAACTCAACAGCTTCTCCGATCAACCTCTAGCAGTCTGCCTGTTACAGCATCCGAGAAGTCCACTGGGTCACCTTGACCTTTAGGCTCTTAAGAGGTATAATGAGAACCTAAACATTAATGCCTCCTCCCCCTCACAACAACGATAACCACCACTATAAAGATGACTATTAAAATCGACGCAGTAATAAGGTACAATATGATGTTTGGCGTCGATGGTGATGGGATTGGCATCAAGCCCTGAGTTGCCACATATAACAAAGCCCAGTTAGCATATTCTGCTGTGCCTATACTAGCGCCAACACCAAATATGTAGTTGCCGTCCCTCGGTAGTGTATAGTAGCCGTTTAGGTTTAACGTGAAGTTTGCCCACTGACTAGTGTTCATGTCATAGGCGTAACCACTAAGCATGTTTACCTTTGGGTCGTAAGTAACGGTTATGCGTATGTAATCACCAGGGTTAGGTTGGAAGTAGCCAGTACCTATACCGTCCCAACCGGCATATCCTGAACCGAGATTGGATGATGGGTTTGGGTAAATATTTGCGGATGAACCGTTTGTGTTATTAACCAACCACACATTCCATTGCCCACTGGCACCACTGGTACGATATCCATATTGCCAGTAGGCATCCCACTCAACCGCAATATACTCATTGGAGCTTTGGGATAGTATCACATCGCCTGCTACTGGTGACATAATTGCTTGACCCCGACTAAACCAATAGGGAAATGAGTAGTTGTACTCGGAGCTTATGCCCCATTTTGTCGGAGTTAGAAATAGGTAGACCTCAAAACCATCACTCACCGGTGACGTAGCCTGGGTGTATGCGCCAATCAAGGTTATTGTTGAAGAGGAACCGCCGTTATAATACACCGGCCAGAACATGGCACCGGCAAAGTTATACGGGGCTGCCACTAGTAGGTCTAGTACGGGCTGGTTTTTACTTGCCGTGCCCCAGTACAGGCTTGCGTCCGTTTGGTTATAATACACTGGCCATGCAGCACTTGGTGTGCCACCATTATCACCCAGATGCACATAAGATGCCCCGAAGTACTGCTGGCCACCCAATAGGTCCAGGATTATGTGCGTGGAGCCTTGACCCAATACAACCAAGCTCGATACGACAGCCGTGACCACGATTATTACCATGATGATTACATACCACACCTTAACATTGACCGTCATAACTAGCACTGCTTTTAAGATTTTTTATTTAAGAATTACTACACATCTGTCCGGATAAGGTTTGCTAGGCTCGGATGAACGACTACCGTTACGTGTTTGTGGCATTGTTGCTCTGCTTCCGCTTACACGCTCATGCCTGTCTGGATAAGGAGCTGGGGTCTCCTAGCCTAGCAGGGAGCGGGCTTGCTAAGTCCGTGGTCCATGTGGCGCGCCTGCCCGGATAAGGTGTGAGTATGTGCTCGGGGAATCTAGGGGGGAGGTGGCCGAGTTCAGCGGGCGCCAAGAGGGTACGGCTACCAACTGCACGGGAGTCGACTACACTGATAGGCCCACGTGGTATTACACGGTGACCCTCTGACCAGAACCCTGTTCACGGCTTTGCGAGCCACCCACTTAGGATTGGTGGGTGGCGCCCGATCCTAGCCGACGTTGCGGTGCATAGCTCACCCATGACGCCTTGGAACTGGTAGATCGTCCCGCTCTGGTAATGTTGTAGCGCGCTTCCCTCGAGGTTGGCCACTTGGGACTGCATCTGTTGTAGCCCGTTGATTATTGCCTGCGCCAAATCTGAGAGCTGTGAGTAGACGATCGCGTACCTGATCCCGAGTCTGCGGCCAACCGCGAAGTAGTCGTTCGCGTGCTGGATCCATGTGATGGCGTTCCCAATGTGCTGGGCGGCGTCGGATCCACTTGACGCATGGATGGCGTATTCGAGTTCGGTGGCGGCGTTGAGTATATCGACGGTTGAAGCGAAGGTCTCCGTTCATACGGAATTAAGAATTGTACCTTGAGGCTCATGACACCTTTAATTGTGTCGCATCACTTATTCCTTTTATTTTTGCGATGTGCACTCACTCGAGTCTATGCCTGTCTCCCACTCCTGTGCCTCAGCCACCCCACCACTATGACTGCGTATGTGGCGGCTAACAGGATGATGGTGGCCACTGAGAGGTATGTTCCCGGCACATCCTTCTCGAAGTGGGGGAACACGAGTGCTGAGACGAGTACGAGGAAGAGCCCCGTGACCGCGTAGAAGCTGAACGCCGGGAGCTTCACCACCACTCACCCACCGCTGCCGTTGAGACAGTACTGCTGGAAGTTGAATGTCGCCGCCTCCAAGCTGAATATCGCTAGGAAGCACCCCAAGCCGAATGTGGATGAACACGCCAAGTAGAACGCTAGGGCGGCCACCGCCAACTCTATTGTGGCCCACTGGCACTGGGTTAAATCATACGCGGAGACGGCGCCCCCACTTATATTCAGGTTGAGGACGCTGGGTGGTAGGTGCGCGCTGAGTGCGTCTACAGCCGACGCCATGACGTCCAAGTAGTGTGACCACTCCCTGAGCGTGGTGTTATCACCACCGCTGCTATGGGCGTACTGGTGGCTCATCCACCTGAGCGCGTATGATATACCCTTCTCCCCGTCGAGGACGCTTGAAGAGTAGTTGAGCACTATGAACTGGGTGTAGTTCACCTTCACTATGAACTGGGTGTAGTTCACCTTATCGTGGGCTGGGTCCAGGTTGATGGCTGCGTTGAGCACACCCGTATACTCGCTCTCAACCACGCTCAGCGTGTACCCGTGTCCGTGCAGGGTGTAGGATACGAGCCAAGCGCTCCCACCACCCCATTCACCCACTGATAGGTTCATGGCCCAGTTCTCCCCGCTCAGCGTGGTGTTACTCCAGCCACCCCGATCCACCTCCTGAACCCCCGATGGATCCGCTGAGGATGATGAAGAGTAGTTATAATATTTGACACTAGCCACGTGGTGTGGACCGCCGAGTATCACCGTGTACCCCGGCTTCAGCGTGTCGCCCCCGTGCGCGTAAACCGTGAGCACCTGTGTGGGCGCCGCCACGAGTGCGGCCGCGACCAGTACGGCGAGAAACCTCCTGAACCTCAGCCACCCCTTACCCCACCTCCCCCCCTCCGACCTTGGTGAAGATGGATTCCAATCAAACACTTGAATCACTAGGATATATATAAGTATTTTTTTGGGTATACTGATGGTGCCCGGATTAGGGGTTGGCGGGCGCCGTGGCCTCCAAGCGTGGGAAACGCCTATCCGGACACTACCGCAGTCACAGCATAGCGCTTTAGACAATCCGAAAGCCATCAAAGGCTGAGGAGTGGGATCTAACCGCGCAAACATTACATATATTGCCGTCTTTTACCGTATCGGGAACACTATCGACTAGGGGAGACCAAGGTTGTGGTGCCCGAGTTTACTTATAATAAGATTCCTATTATAGTGATTAATCTGTAGATTCTTTTGTTTGACTATCGTAGATATAATGAAATATTACATATTGAATTTTAATGCTGGTAATTTTTATATGCCCCCTTAATACACCTTGTTTGTGGTGGGCTTACGCCTAAGGGTGTGTAGGCTGTTAGGGTTCGCAGTGAGATTCATTTACTGCTGGCTTCCAACCATTCTTCCAACCCTTTTCACATTGGGCGCGGCTCTCACACTTATGGTGTACACACCCCTTCCCCAACATTTCTGTAGAACTGGGCAGGGGTATATCCCTACCACAACACAGGGTGGCTGCAACGCTATGCTCGCGCTCTTCGATAGGTTTTCGTATATCCACACGGGAACACAGAGCGTGTCTGGTTACATCACTGGTTTTGAAGGCGTGCGTTCTGCGTCCAGCACGAACGCACTAACGTTTGTAACTGGGGGAGGCGTAGAGCCCTCACCCCTATTCATCAACGACGCTATTCGGAGGTTGGTTCAGGTGCTATTCACGCTATCCATCGTCTGGCCCAGGTTGCTGGAGCCCGAGAAGGTGTTGGGTGGCGCTCCACACGGGGTTTGCGTAGGGGGCTGAAAGAGATCAGTGCTTGAGGCTTAAGGGTTCCCCGTACCTCCCTTGGAAGGCTACTTTTTCTAGTGGGAGACGATTCTTTCTCCCCAAGACACGCCTCTTCGGGTAGCCGAAGCCAACTACGGCGGTTATCTCTAGGGATTGAGGTATGCCGAACCTCCCCCGCATCCTTTGCTCATCTATGCCGGTGTATATGCGCGAACCCACCCCGTCTTCCCATGCTACCAGCTGCATGCTGCTTATCACCCTCCCAGCGTCGAGCCTATGGAAGGGGTACTTGGGGTCGGTGAGCACTATAACAGCGAAAGCCGCATCCCCCACCCACTTACCCGTGGTGCTCATGTCCGCGAGCTCCCTGAGAGCCTTCTTATCATCCACAAGTATGAAGCGCCAGTGCTGCGTGTTCACACCGCTGGGGGAGAGGCGGGCGGCTTCTAGAACCCTGAGCTTAACCTCATCTGGCACCGGTTTATCCGCGAACTCTCGAATCTCAAGCCGACTGCTAACAGCCTTAAACACATCCATGAATACCACCATATCTAATAGGCGCACGACGAATTTAAATATCAGTATAATGGGTTGCCAGCATTATTGGCCAGCGCATCACAAGCGGTGAATTAGGAGGGGGTAGGTCTCTGACATAGCTGAATGCTCGTCCAGACATACTTGGTGCACCTATAGGGTTTCACTCTACGTAGGCGCACGTAGGTATGCGTCCGCACACCTATCATACGCGTAGTGGAGCTTGGGCTTCAGCGCATCATATAGGGACCTCACGGGTTCATTGGCCCCACTCCGCTCAGCCCCCTCGTGTCAGGACGCACCCACCCACCCACCACTCCCGGTGGGGAGCGCCCTCCAATCCATCCTCAGTCAGCCTCACCCTCCTCCCCCCATGTGTGTGCGTGTACCCCTCCCTCAGCCAGCCAGCGGAGGTCTTGGG
>NEXG01000022.1 GCA_003019535.1 Candidatus Marsarchaeota G2 archaeon ECH_B_1 | reverse complement strand
TCGAGGATCTACGTCTCAGGGATTTCGGTTTAAAGGTGTACACTAAGGACCCCGGCGTGTTTGTACCGTTTGGAAACGGTAAACAACTGCGGGTGAGGGTGGATACACGGAGAACCCAGAAGGAGATTGAGAGGTTTTCAAAGAAGGACGCGGATGCCTATGCCAGGTGGGTTGGATTCTGGGATAAGTTCTCCGAGATCGTAGACCCACTTATGCTTACGCCTCCACCCCGAGTAAGTGATGTTAGAGAGCTGTTGAAGCTCGCTGACTCATTAGAGTTAGATGAGGAGTTCGCTTTGGATTTTGCGCGGGTTTTCCTAACCGATGCTAAACGCTTCGTAGAGGAGTACTTCGAGGCTGAGGAGGTCAGGGCGGCCATGGTGGGTGACGGTGTGGTTGGCACATTCGCCGGGCCCTCAACACCCGGCACGGCCTATGTGCTCGCACACCACGTGATTGGCTCGGTGAACGGAGTTAAGGGTGCATGGGGGTATGTTGAAGGGGGAATGGGTGGTGTTACGGCGGCGCTTGCTAGGTGCGCTACGAGCCTAGGCGTGGATATCTACACATCTTCACCTGTAGATGAGGTACTCGTGCGCGGTGGGAATGTGGTGGGTGTGAGGCTTTGGGATGGGAAGATAGTTGAGTCCAAGTGTGTGGTATCCAACGCGGACCCAAAGACCACCTTTCTGCGCCTGCTGAGGAACACCGACATCAACCAAGAGCTACTCAGACGTGTTAGTTCACTTAAGACTACAGGTGTGAGCTTTAAAGTCGTAGGCTACCTATCCGAGCTACCAGACTATGGGATGGGTTCAAAGCTCGGCCCAGAGCACATCGCATCCGAATACGTTATGCCAAGCGTGGACTACGTGGAGAGAGCCTACAGGGACGCACTCAGTACGGGCTTCTCGAAGGAGCCATGGCTATCGGTTAATATTCAATCCTCGGTCGACCCCACAGTAGCCCCCAGGGGTTACTACTCATTCTCAGTGTTCGGCCAGTATCTGGTGTATTCGGATAGACTCGACGACTTAAAACCTGAAGTGGGAAGAGTGGTGGTCGATAAGGTAAGGGAGTACGCCCCCAACTTTAAACCCATCAAGTATCAGGTCCTAACACCCCTCGACATCGAGAGAAGGTTCGGTATCAGCGGGGGAAACATCTTCCACCTCGATATGACACCAGACCAGCTATACGTTTTCAGACCCCTACCCGAACTCTCACGTTACCACACAACCATTAAAGGGCTGTTTATGTGTGGTTCAGGAACACACCCCGGTGGGGGAGTAACCGGAGCCCCAGGTTACAACGCAGCCCAAGAGGTAATAAAATGGCTCAAGCAAACCACGCACGGTGAATAGCGGAATCATTACTGGGTGGATGGTATCTTAAAGGACTGGTAGGGCGGGAGGGCTCCAGACACACCCCAAATGGCCCACGCGTAACCGACTCGCCTAAATATAGCTATAGAAGACAGTCACCCACCACCGGTGTGGTCGCATTAACGTTACCTACTAAAGACCATCTGAGTGTGTGTTGAACATCTTAGTGAATCAAAATTTAAATGAATTATCGTGTTTCGGAGTCCACCGTAGTGATTTGGGTTATAGTGGTGGTATAAGTATATTTTATAAACCTATGAGTATATTTTTATTGGATGGATGGCTCTAATATTGAGGGGAGATTGATACTCGAACTCAAGCGTCGCGGTAGTATAACCATGCAGGAAGTTGCTGAGGTTCTGGGTATGAGCAAGATGGGAGCATATAAACACCTTCTCAAACTTGAGGGCTCGGGGCTAGTCGGTAGGAGAATAGTTAAGAAGAGTGTTGGTAGACCCATACACTCCTTCTACCTCACAGATAGGGGTAAGCAGTATTTTGGTTCGGCGGATTCATTGGTGCTCGGAAACCTCTTAGAGTTCCTTAAAAGCAGGGGTGCAGGTGGGCTTGTGAGCGAGTTTCTTAGGGAGCGCTACGCCAAGTTGGCAGAGGAGTACGCCGAGCTTTTCACCGGTAAAACCCTAGATGAAAAGGTGAGGCTACTCTCAGAGCTAAGGAGTAGAGAGGGGTATATGGCTGAGCTTAGGAGGTCTGGTAGGGGGTTTGAGCTATTAGAGTATAGTTGCCCAATCTTCAAGGTGGCCTCCGTGTTCGGCGAAGCGTGCCATCTGGAGGCAAAGCTGTTTTCTAGGGTTTTGGGGGTCGACGTCGAGAACACTCATAGGCAGGTCGATGAATGCAGTGTTTGCAGGTTTCTGTTAAAACCAAAGACATAGCCTAACTTTATAAACTTTATAAACAAATATATTTATTAAACTATTACGTTTATAAAATATCATGCTTAACCTAAAGGATAGAAGGTTTGTGGTAACAGGCGCAAGCAGAGGCTTAGGGTTAGCCGTAGCCCGCGCACTACTATCGGAGGGCGCGCTTGTCGCGGTTTGTTCAAGAAGCACTGATGACCTAAAAAGACTATATTCCCACTACGGTGAACAAGTGATATACTCTGAGGTAAACCTAGAAGATCAAAGGTCGATTGAGGTGTTCGGCTCCACCATCCTAGATAAGTGGTCTTGGGTTGACGGCCTAGTGAATAATGCATCAACACTCGGGGTTAGGCGTCTAAAATTCCTAATGGATTCGAGTTACGACGAGTTGGAGGAGGCTTTGAGGGTGAATTACTTGGGCGCCTTCAAACTCATCTCAGTGCTCCTCCCATCGATGGTTGCGAGGAGGCGTGGGGTTATAGTCAACGTAACAAGCGATGTGGCTGTTAAACCAGAAGCTGGGTGGGGCGCCTACGCCGCCTCGAAGGCTGCGCTTGAATGTATGAGTTATATCCTAGCCGCAGAGCTAAGAGGGTTTGGTGTAAGGGTTCACCTCTACGACCCCGGCGACATGGACACCGAGCTACACAGACGCGCCCTTCCAGAGGACGACCCAGACGAGCTTTTAAAACCCGAGCACAGCGCCAAACCCATCGTTTACCTTCTATCGGAGGCTGGGATGGGTCTCAGCGGTAGGAGGCTTAGTGTCCATGAATTCGGAGACGGGATAAACAGTGAGTGACTTACAAGTAGCCGATACACCTTCAGAGATGGTTTGGGGAAGTAGAAGCTCGGTTAGAATCATGATGTCGAACAGGCTTAACGGAGTGCTGTACGACTATGAGTTCGAATCCATTTATACCCACCTGTTTCCAGGCGACTTGCTCGTGTTTAACCTTAGCGCAACGCTACCAGTCGAGGTGGAATACGGAGGCGTGAGTGTACGCTACTATGATTTTCATGATACTTGGTGTCGGATATCGACTACGATGAGTCCACCCGAGGAAGCCCTGAGAAGATATGGCCTACATTTACTCGAGGAGGGACTCAGGGTTGGCTATGAATGTAAGCGGGAGTTTATGCGCCACCTGTTTGGGATGGGCCACGCGGTCTATGATACTGAACGGGCCTACCCACTCGAATATTATCGGTCGGCGTTCAGTTCTATCCCGGGTTCGGCGGAGTTCCCTAGCGCCGCGAGGCCCTTCACATTAGAGGTTGTTCGGCGACTTATGCTTAGGGGAATAGTCTTTGGCTACATCACACTCCACACAGCTACACAGTTTGGAGGAGAAAAGCCGCTACCCGAATACTATCTGGTGCCATACAGCACGATAGACCTCGTAGAGAAGGCCCGCAAAAAGGGACGAAGAGTCATAGCCGTGGGCACGACCTGTGTAAGAGCGTTGGAATCTGTTGACGCAGGCACCCACACACAGAAGGGAGTTGAGGGATACACAAGCCTCACACTCAATGAGAACCATAGGCTTAAGAATGTTGACGGACTAATCACGGGCTTCCACGACCATGAGTCATCCCACTACGAACTACTCAAAGCCTTCCAACCCCCTAAGCTACTTGAAAAACTATACCGCGAGGCAACCAGGTTAGGTTATAGAGGGGGAGTGTTCGGGGACCTCTGCCTACTCCTGTAAAATATCCCGCCCTTACATGTGGATAAAAAATCTGTGTTCACTAACAACCGATGCCGAGAATGCTTTTTTGATCTACAGTAAAAGGCGAGGTTTTGAAAGATTTATAAAGGATTACATATTGGTTGGCAACATTATCTGAATCAACATCGAGCGAAATTCACTGAAGGTTTATATACACCCCCCTCTTGGAGGGCGGTGTGCAGCATGAACGGGCTGATAAGGTGTGATTGGAGCTCCCTTGGGGACCCACTGTACAGAGATTACCATGATAGGGAATGGGGGGTTCCTGTTCACGATGATAGAAAGATATTTGAATACCTCATCCTAGAGGGGTTTCAAGCTGGACTCAGCTGGTACACCGTGCTAAAGAAGAGGGACAACTTTAGAAAGGCGTTCGACGGTTTTGACCCGGAGGCTGTTTCGGGGTATGATTCCAGTAAAATCAGGGATATTCTATCTGACCCGGGTTTAATCAGAAACAGACTGAAAGTTGAATCCGCGGTAAACAATGCCAAGGCCTTTCTGAGGGTTCAGAGGGAGTTTGGTAGCTTTGACAGGTACATTTGGGGCTTCGTTGGCTACAAACCTATAGTCAACAAATGGAAGTCGGCCACAGAGATTCCATCCACATCCCCAGTATCTGACAGGCTAAGCAGGGACCTTGTCTCAAGGGGATTCCGATTCGTTGGACCCACAATATGCTACGCACACATGCAGGCCACCGGCATGGTGAACGACCACGTAATAAGCTGCTTCAGGTATAGAGAGATAATCAACTCCTTAAACTCAACACATAAGGCCGCATAACCGGGCGGTAACCTTTTGAGGTGTTCGAGCAGAGTTGACTAAATTCGGGTTAGTATAAGCGTTCTGAAGATTATTAGCCATTGGTTATCTGTTGTCGTTTGCTTGTTCGCCGGAGAGCATCGTGGGTGTAACTGAAAGCCTATTAGGGTGGATGTGTACTTTTTTGTGATCAGCTTGGTTTTGACTCGTGACGACTATCCTTTCGAGAGGTTCGCCGCGTTTAGACGAATATCTTCGGTTTCATTCCTCTCGGAGGGGGATTGGATTGGATATGTGAGTGATGCGAGCGGCCAGTTTAATCTCTGGAGGAAGAGGACAAGCGTTTCCGCGGATGGTGAGACGTATAGTGAAGAGCAGCTTACGGCTTTCGTTGATGAGAGTGTGCGACACTTCTGTGTTAGCCCAAGCGGGGGTGAATCTGTTGCCTTCTTCGCGGATAGGCATGGAGATGAGAATTTCCAGCTCTACATCATGGATGTTTTGCACGGCTGGCCTAGACGTGTGAGTGGTAACCCAAAGGCCCGCTATGAGCCTTCTATGGGGGGATTCAGCTGGGACGGCAGGTATCTGGCGTACTCAACGAATGAGAGGAATCCTTCAAGCATGAGCCTACAGCTGTACGACGCCAAGAGTGAAGAACATATCCCAGTGATTCAGAGGGATGGGTGGTTTATAGGGGGTTACTGGAGTCCGGACAATCGACTTCTGAGTTTCATCGAGGTTGTAGACCTCCAGACTATGGCTATATGGTTGGTTGACTCGCTAAGCGGTAAGGAGGAGCGGGTTACACCACCCATGGATAAGGTTAGGTTCAGCCCAGGTCCGTGGAGGAGGGATGGCTCGGGCTTCTATGTGCTGGGTGACAGTGGGGGTGAATTCGTGAACGTATACTTCTACTCCCTCAATACGGGTAACATGGAAGCCGTGATCACCCCGAGATGGGATGTGGAGGAGGTTGTTTTGAGCGGTGACGGTAGATGGCTTGTTTGGAGCCAGAATGAGGATGGATACAGCAGGGTATTCGCCGCTGACCCCCAAAACAACACTCAGCGTGAGCTCGGCTTCCCGAAGGGCGTTGTCTACTCTCTGAATGTCTCACAGCGCGGTGATATGGTTGCTGCCCTAGTAAACAGCGCGAGCCACCCTTCTGAGGTGTACGTGTGTGAGTTGGCGACAAACACCGTGCATAGGCTGACCTATAGCAGCCTTGGGAGGATACCCACTGATAGGCTGGTTGAGCCAGTAAACGTGAAGTATAGGAGCTTCGATGGACGCGAGGTTCCCTCATACCTCTACAAACCGCTACCCATTAAGGGCCGGCAGAGGTACCCCGTGGTGGTATCAATCCACGGTGGACCCACAAGCCAGGAGCGACCACTATATGCGTACGGGGGACTCTACCAGTACCTCGTTAACCACGGGGTGGGTGTCTTCGCCCCCAATTTCCGCGGTAGCACTGGGTACGGTAAGAGCTACGAGAGGCTCATCTACCGTGATTGGGGTGGGGGTGAGCTGAGAGATTTTGAGTGGGCAGCCAAATACCTGTTAAGCCAGTCATGGGTGGATCCCGAAAGGCTTGGGGTCTTCGGTGGTAGTTTCGGCGGCTTCGCCACTCTGAGCTGTGTGACGAGGCTCGCTGACTACTGGAGGGCGGCTGTTGACATAGTTGGCCCAAGCAATCTGCTCACATTTGTGAAAAGCGTTCCACCCCACTGGCGTAGGTTCATGGGTGAATGGGTGGGTGACCCCGAAAGAGACGTGGAACTACTCAGGGAGCGCTCACCCATAAACTATGTGGATAAAATCAGAGCAGACCTACTCATAATTCAGGGTGCAAACGACCCAAGGGTTGTTAAAGCCGAGTCCGACCAGATGGTTGAAAAACTGAGAAGCTTGGGTAAAAGCGTCGAATACATTGTGTTCGAGGATGAGGGCCACGGTTTCACCAAGCACACCAATGAGCTAAAAGCCATGCGCGCAGCAGCCGAATTCCTAGTCGCCAAGCTAGTCGGCCAAGACGGGGCGTAGGGGAGCGCTCTTCGAGCGGTGACCATAACGCTGGATGATCGACTTATACCTTCAGATGTATTCCTTTGGATGTTGTGATGGTACCCTTATAGAGGAAGTCTACTTGACGCAGGGTCGAGTAGTAGTCGAACTCGGTGATCGCCGACACGCAGTCCTTAGGGACCACCACCCTATACCACCTTAGCGCGGCGCTTCCCGCTGTGTGCAGCACGCAGATATTGGCGACCGTCCCAGTCACCACCAAATTGGTGATGCGCTTTACACGTAGTATATAGTCGAGAGGCGTGCCATAGAACGCATCATACCTATATTTTCTTATCACAAAATCCTTCTCGGCTGGCTTGAGCTCATCTACGATTTCGGCACCCCAGCTACCCGCTAGGGCGTGTTCGCCCCAAATTGCGAATTCTGGGTCATCCTTCATATGCCAATCCTGAGTGTAGACAACTGTGGCTCCAGCGCTCCTAAACTTTTCCAGTAGAGACCGTATGGGTGGAATCGTTGCCTCCGCGGTGTTCACTCTGAGCTTACCTCCCTCTCTTACGAAATCGTTCTGCATGTCCACGACCACCAGAGCGGCCGCGGAGGGGTCTAATACTATGTTCGACTCTTCTGAAACACGTGGAACATCAATACCCATAGCCGTAACTATTAACGCGACAGAAACTATTAAAGCCAATCAACAATATCTCGATAAGGCTTGAGAAGCACAACTCCACCTACCACCCTACCTAGCCGCCTAGATTTACTTGTTGCTTGAGCTTTGAATGGAGTCGAGTTGATATTGGCAGTAAAACAGCATAGGTTTAATAAGAATTATGGAAATGCTTATTTGGGTAGGCTAGTAACCTAGATTGGAAACGATTTGACAAAGTACTGCACAAAATGTGGGGCCGCCAACACCGATGACGCCAGATTCTGCTCGGCGTGTGGGAACCCGCTAACACTCACATCACAACAGGGTGGCTCATGGGGTGGTCAACCCCAGGGCCAGGCTCCAAGTCAGCCGCAGCCAGCTCAGCCAACACAGTATCAGCCCCCTCCCCAAGCTTACCAGCAGAGCAGAGCGGAGAGGGCTCTGAACATCTTTACTAAGAACTTAGGCTTAATCTTACCTGTACTAATCCTGTTTATCGCGGATTTAATAGTCGGCGCCATAGTGGGCGCAATAGTGCTTATCACAGTGTTACACGGGGTGCTAACAGCTGGGTCGGTGGTTTATACACCAATATTCTTCGGTGGCGCATTCGCGTTTGTCTTCGGCCCAGTTTTCTGGTTACTCACAGGTATATTTCTTTCGATCGTGGTGGTTGAGGCTAGGAACGCGGCCTCATCCCAGGGTTACAGCCTGAGCCAAGCGTGGGGGGAGGTGAGGTCGAGGCTTTCAGATGCGATCATAATGGCGGTGGTCTTGGGTGTGGTGAACACGCTTCTAGGCATCATACCATTCATCGGATGGCTCCTCGAATCACTATTCTTCGCATATATAGTGGTGGCTGAAACACTAATGTTTACACAGAACTCTTCAGCCCCCACAGCGTTAAGTCGCGCGGTCGAGTGGGTGCGATCAATGGCCAACAGCGACGCACTAACACTGGTTGTTCTCATCGTGGCATCAATACTCTCCGAGATACCAATACTAAACTTCTTCACCATACCCTACGCCGCGCTGATAACACTCATCTACCTCTTCGATAACGGGGTTCAGAGATTCACACCCTCAACCACCCCAATAACCCAACCAACACCGCCACCGCCCCCAACAATGTAAGCTGAGTCTACCCCACACAAGTACCAGAGGTTTACAAGGTATGCCCCCAGAGCGGTGGGTTTTTAAAAGACCGTGGGATAATGTGTACATTAGGTTCATGTCTAAACCATTCTTAGTTGTGTTTTTTAATCCGGAAGTAGCCCTTCGAAACACCCATATATGTTAAGCGTATTTTTTGGTTGTGGAAGATCTACTGGAGCTGGAGCGGATAAGGTCTGATTTCCCGATACTGTCAAGGTTGATTCATGGTAGACGACTCGTTTACCTCGATAATGCGGCCACAACACAGAAGCCAAGACAGGTGATTGAGGCTATATCGAACTACTATTCTTATTTTAACTCGAACGTTCACAGGTCGCCTCACACCTTGGGGGAGGAGGCTACTCAAGCATATGAGGAGGCTAGGGCGAAGCTGGCTAGGTTTGTTCACGCTCCCCGAAGCGATACATTAATATTTACAAAGAATACCACGGAGGCACTAAACCTCTTAGCCTACTCTTTAGGCTATCATCTGTTAAGACGCGGAGACAAGGTCGTTGTGACCGAGATGGAGCACCACAGCAACTTTGTGCCTTGGCAGCAGGTTGCTAGGAGGATTGGAGCGGTTTTCGAGGTGGTTAACGTGACCGATGATGGGGACATCGATGAGGATGATTTGGATAGAAAGCTTGAAGGGGCTAAGATTTTCTCATTCACACACGTCTCGAATGTGCTCGGCACAGTAACCAACGTGAAAAGGCTCACAGATATCGCCCACCAGAAGGGGTGTGTAGTCGTTGTGGACGGGGCGCAGAGTGTACCACACATGCCCGTTGATGTTCAGAGTATAGGGTGTGATTTTTACGCATTCTCAGGCCACAAGATGCTTGGACCAATGGGTATAGGCTGCCTCTATGGTAACCGAGAATTACTCGAGGAAATACCCCCCTTCCTCTATGGGGGAGAGATGATCTCGCAAGTAACCAAGGAGGAAACAACGTGGAATGAGCTTCCATGGAAGTTTGAAGCTGGGACGCCGAACGTTGAAGGCGCGGTGGGACTCGCAGCGGCCGTCGACTATCTGGATCGCGTAGGCATGGAGAGGGTTAGGAGCCACGAGGTTCAGCTCGTGAAGGCAGCACACGAAGAACTCTCAAAGATAAGGAATATCAGGATATACGGGCCCGAAAGCGCTGAACGCAAAGGCGGTGTTGTCTCATTCAACATCAAAGGCGTGCCTCCAAACACACTCACAGAGGTCTTAGCCGAAGAAGGTGTAACCATGGGATCCGTGAAGATTCACCCGCATGATGTCGCAACAATACTCGACACTGAAGGCGTCGCGATAAGGGCTGGCCACCACTGCGCCATGCCACTAATGATGAGGCTAGGCGTCCCAGCCACAAGCAGGGCTAGCTTCTACATTTATAATGGGCTGGATGATATAGAACAGTTAACAAGGGCCGTAAAAAGGGCGTGCGAGGTATTTCACTTGGAGGCCTAGGCCCATGCATGCTAAATACTTCATAGCGAATAGTGAGTCACCTATATAAAATCACACTCCCCATCAGTGCGTGCTACGTAGGCCATATATCTAATTCGAGTATAGTTCAAGTGTACAAATGAGTCACACAAACCACACGGACAGAGACGAATTGGAGTTGGCCACCCTCGGTGGAGGGTGCTTCTGGTGCACCGAGGCGGTTTTCTCAAGGCTGAGAGGCGTAGTGAGCGTTGAACCCGGCTACTCGGGTGGACATGTGCCGAACCCCAGCTATGAAGATGTGTGCACTGGGCTCACGGGTCACGCGGAGGTCATCCAAATAAGGTTTGACCCGAAACAGATCACCTACGAAAAGATCCTCGAGGTTTTCTTCGCAACCCATGACCCCACCACGCCGGACAGGCAGGGATACGACGTTGGGACCCAGTATAGGTCAGTGATATTCTACCACACTGAGACCCAGAGAAGAAAGGCTATAGAATTCATTGAGAAGCTTTCCCAGAAGGGTGTATTCGAAGCACCAATAGTCACAGAAGTGGAGCCATTCAAGGCTTTCTATAGGGCTGAGGACTACCATTTAAAATACTACGAGCGAAACCCCCACAAGCCGTATTGTCTAGTGGTAATATCCCCCAAACTCTCAAAGCTAAAAAAGAGGTTCCCAGAACTCTTGAAGGTGGAGCCATAAGTCGGCTCCACCGATGCTAAGCCCCGCGCTAAAGCATTCTCTGAAAGGGTATCCACCGGGTCGCTTCAACTTCACGTGAGAAGATGCGCTAGCTCAACCACCAAGTAACCAACATTGGGAGAGCCAAGACCTGTCGGTGGGTCGTAGCCCGGTGTTGACAAGAAGCCCTGGCCTGGTCTCAGCGTGTTAGAGCCTTGGGTAACATCGTGGAAGGCTGGCGTGCCCATCAGTTGATAGAGGTAGGGGTTTATCAAACCTGGCGCGATGTGTGAATATTGATAGGCTATGGCTAGAGCGGCTGACCACTGGGGTGCGCCAGCGCTCGTACCACCGACAATGTAGAAGCCAGCCTGCGTGGGTATCGCGCTCCAATAGACAAACACCCCACCATCCAAATCGGCATCATACGAAACATCTGAGGTCACACGCGTGGTTGGAGTAAATGGTGCGCCTACCGTGCAGCTTGTGATGCTGCTCTGAGCGCAGTCAAAGGGCGTGATACTCAAACCCTCCTGATAGGAGGGAGAGGCGAAGAAAATGCTTGGAGCCCCTCCAGTGGCATACGGAAAACTTACGCCCTGTTCTAGTAAGAATTGGTCTTCCTCGTCGTTCCACGCCGTCTCACTAACGTATTGCCCATTTGGACCAACATTCAAGTGTGTTCCGCCAACCGCAAGCACTAAGGGATTGGATGAGGGATAGAGTGGGCTAGGGAAGGGGCAACCCTCCTGAGCGCCAGAGTCACCCGCTGAGGCTACAAGCGTCACACCTTGAGAAACGGCTTCAGAGAAAATACGCTGCGACTGGAGAAACTGGGAGTTGTCACCGCGGAAACCACACTCTGGGGCGCCGAAACTCATAGACCAAATCACACCCAAATGGTTATCGAGCGCGAACTGCTCGGCGTTGTTGATGGCATCCCCGAAGTTTGTGCTCGCAATGACCAAGTCAATTTTGGCGCCAGGAGCCATCGCGTGGCTATATTCAACGTCAAGGGTTGTCTCAAACGACCATCCCACCTCGTTGGACGATTTGGGATTAAAGGTTGGGCATCCCTGAGGACATATCACACTCAGGTTTATGGGAGGAAGGCCGAATATCTTATCAAACACCGCCACATCATGTCTTATCGTAGGGCTACCGTAGGGTTTCACTCTACGTAGGCGTACATAGGTACATATCATTGTACCTATCATACGCGTAGCAGAGCTTGGGCTTCACAGCATCATGCAGACCCCTCACGAGTTCATTGGTCCCATTCAGCTCCGCCCCTGTCAGGACGCACCCACCCACAAGGCTTGGAAGCACCACGCGGTCCCACCACTCCTTCTGGGAAGCGCCCTCCATCCTCAGTTCAACGCGCTTCCTTCCGTCCTCCCAATTTGTTGTGTACCCGAACGTGAGGCGCATGTAGAGGTTGATGGCGGCGTTGAGTTGCCTATTGATTCTGAGCCCGCACCCACCGCACACGAAGATGTCTGCCCCATTCAGGTCTCTGTTCCACCACCCACACCTGGAGCAGAACGACGAGCTACCATAAGGGTCGAGCTCCTTCACCCCGGCCTCACCCATCCTCCCTTCTAGGATTTTTGCGATACCCCGCCAGTCACTCCTCGAAATCCTACGATTCCAGATACGCGAGCGTGTGAACATCCCTTGCTTTTTGAGCTCTTCGAGGCCCACTACACCTGCAACAGACTGGATCACACGCGCGATTTCGAGCTGGTGTTTTCCCGCACGGTTCCTCTCCCTCTTTGAGTACTTTGAAAGAACTCTTCTTGCTTTTTTCGAATGTGAAGCCCTCCTCTGCACACTTCTTCTTTTTCAAATGATGAGATGTGCACCGATGCCAGCTTCTTAGTGTCTATCCGAATCCACCCTGTTTCAGGCGAGTAGCCGTCGAGCGAAAGCAAATTGAAGTCCCACGCCACAGCGGGTTTTCCGCCTTGGTTCCCATCCTCGTAGTGCACGGGTAAGTGTATCTTCTCTGGTGTGATTACGGGTTCACCCAGACCCGACGAGGACACCTCCCCAGGTAGAGGGAAGTACCTTTTTGAGAGGTCGAGGTACACGTGTTCACCTGGTTTAATGGTTACCCTGAGCCTTTCACCTTCAAGCTTTATGAGTGTTTGCTTGGCTCTTACAAAAAGCCTTTTCGCGGTGGGCCTCCTCCTTTTTCTTTCTCCTTTAACATAGTTTTTCCTCCAGGATTTTAGTATTGAGTAGGCTGTCTTTATGGCTGAGTCCACCCAGTGGGCTGCGTAGGGCCAGTCCACGAGGAGGCTTTCCCTGAGCTTCTTCTTGTACTTCCCGCTGTGGATGTCCACCTTGTACTTTGGTAGGAGCCTCCACTGCTTCTTACCCTTCACCTTCCTCTTTTCCCACTCTATGTTATTCCAAAGCTCTTCGAGCACGCGGTTCACAGCGTCCCTGTAAGCTTTGAGGAGCGGAAAGAGCTCCTCTCCACGCTCATGCCTGAGCGAATAGCTCTTTAGCACGCTTCACGACCTCCTTTTGCTTATGGCTTCTCATCCCGTACAGTTTACCAGAAAAGCGAGATATTATCGTGATCAGATCTTCGACGAGTTCTTGTTGCGGCGGTTTTACATCTGCCTGGTTTAGCACTTCGATCGTTGTCCCATGTGCTTCAAACACTTTTTTCAATGTGTCAAAACCAAACCTTGTAAGCCTATCTTCATACAATACCACAACTTTATCCACTTCGTTGTGTAGCACCCGGTCGAGAAGCCTCAGGAAACCTCTCCTCTTCTCGTTTAAACCTGAGCCTATATCGGTGACCACTTCTCGCACACCCCTCTGCCTCAAATATTCAACCTGCCTCTCCAAGTCATCTTTCTGCGTATTAGAAGAAACCCTTGCATATCCAATAACGCTCCGTATGCCTTTTTCACCCTGCAACCTCCTGATTTCTGACTCTGGTATCCTCCTGCGACCGCCAGGTGTTCTCACAACCCTGATTTTGCCTTGCTTATCCCACTTCTGAATAGTCCTTGGGTGAAGGCCAAGGAGCAAACACGCCTCTTTCAAGGTGTATAATCTTTCAGGCACAAAATATTATATGACAAACACCTATAAAAAGCTATATATTTTGAAACTGCTGACTACGGCGTCTATTATTACTATGGTCTCACCCTTACCCGCATTGGATTCTCCGCCCACCAATCCGTAGGCACTAGAAAAGTTATATGCCTCTTGAAGCACTTCTGGTGTATAACAGTGTAGAAAATATGAACCAACAACTTTACAAACATTGTTCGACGGTATTTGAGTAAGGCTCTCAGAAAAGAAGACACGCGGGGGATTCGCCTGATACACTAGGTTTGCTGATGCGGCGCCAACCAATACAGTCGATGAAATCATAGTAAACATGAGAATCAATAATATAGATACTAATGTAAAATACGATTTCAAGTTATATCTACCTATGAATGTAAGATCTTGATAAAAAAACTTTTCGACGCTGAAAAGAGTGTCCAGATAAGCCGTAATGCATGTCACCTACACTCTGTGTGCCACTCGAAGGGTTTAGGAAGCCTAGGAGTGGTAGGAGAAGTGGTTTTGGGTTGGTGTTGTGAATATCCTTGTGCGATCCTTGAGGTGGCCGAAGAATTTTCTCACCACCAATAGCGAAGCTTGGTAGCCCGAGGGTTTGGGTGGGCGTGGTTTTGTCGCTCACCCACATCCCATACTCACAACCCCACAATACTAATATCCCAGGTCGACGGGGATCACTGGGCTATCCACGAAGTTCCTCCTCCACAGTCCCCTCAGGCTGAGAGCGTTACCCGCCCTCGTCGTAGGGGAGTGATGCACCAAACCAGACCGGCTTTTTCGTCTCGGCGTCAACCGTAGCGCAGACGTGAACGGTCGACCGCACCCACCACGCTTAGCCACCCCACCATCCATCCACCCACCCATAAACAGCCGAGGCGTATTCCCCCTGCGCTCCACCCTACCCACCCCACTCGGGTTCGCCCCGAAAACCCTCCCCAACCCCACCCGAACCCACACCACTTCTTGACGGGTTCTGAGAGTGGTCTAAAGAGTTGCGTGGCTTTTATGAGGCTTAAACCATAGACGTTGAGCAATACCACCACCCTTAAAGTTTGAAATCGGGGCAAACCATGCCGCTACGACATTTTGACTTGACACTTAAGCATATCCGAAAGATTGTGTAGGAGGGCTACTGGCTCCTTTTTTGCTGTAGCCCGTCGCGTAGAGCCTTCTTATCCACCTTACCCGTCGATGTGAGAGGCAACGCTTCCACAAAGATGAATTTGTCGGGTATCCACCACTTCTGTATTTTTCCCTGACCCACGAGCCCCATCAGGAAGTCTCTTAGTTCTTCTTCACCTATCTTCTCCTTGGGCACGATAAACGCGACGGGTCGCTCACCCCACTTCTCGTTGCGTTCTCCCACAACAGCCACCTGGCCAATTTTGGGGTACAGGGAGATCGCATTCTCGAGTAGAAGTGAAGGTATGAATTCACCTCCACTCTTTATGGCGTCCTTATCCCTATCCACTATGTGCAGGTAGCCCAACTCGTCAAAGTAAGCCAAGTCCCCAGTGTGCAGCCACCCACCCCTCCAAAGCTCCTTAGTTTTATCGGGATCCATATAGTACTCCCTCGTAAGCCACGGAGCGCGGGCCACTACTTCGCCTATACTACCAGTGGGCACATCTCTACCAGCCTCATCCACAACCCTGAGCTTTACAAGCGGTATTGGCGCCCCCGCGGATATCTGCTCTATAAGCCTCGTCTGCTCCTCCTTGTCCTCGAGGAGAGAGTTGTAGTAGCCCACACTGAGAACGGGGCAGGTCTCAGACAGGCCGTACCCCCCAATCACCGTTATACCGAAGCTTCTCGCCATCCTCGCAAGACCCTCCGGAAGCGCTGAGCCCCCCACAATCACCTTCCACCTCCTTAGATGCTCCGAATAGTTGGCTACATCAGGCTGGCTGAGGATCAAGTGGAGGATTGTTGGCACCATCGCGGAGTAAGTCACACCCTCCTTAGCCATTAGTCTTAACGCCAGCGAATAATCATATTTTCCAGGCAACACGTATTTTGCGCCGCTAAGCATAAATATGTAGGGGTAACCCCACGCGTGAACATGGAACATGGGTACGAATATCATGTACACGTCTTTGGTTGTAAGGCTTAACGGGGGGGCCGAACCCACCAGGGATGTGGACATGGCGTGAAGGAATAGGTCGCGGTGAGTGAACCACACACCCTTGGGGTTACCCGTCGTACCAGATGTGAAGAATATAGTGGCAACGCTGTTCTCATCCGCATCCTCCTCCTGCAGGGGCTCACTCTGAAGTAGATCCCAGAACTGCACAGCCTCGAGTGAGGTCTTTACAGGCTCTTTTGAGTCGCTGTACACTATAAACCTGATGCCCCTGAAGAAATCCTTGGCCCTCTCAATTATGGGTAGAAACTCATCTCTCACCAATAGCCACTTATCTTCCGCCTGCAGAATCGTTCTAAGAATCACCTCTGGAGGGTACCTAATATTCACAGTGTGTAGGGTTGCTCCGATTATGGGCACAGCGTAGTACATATGCAGGTAGACGTCGGTGTCCCAGTCAATAACGCCCNCCCTCTGGCCCCGGGTCACACCGAGCCGCTTCAAACCACCCGCCAGCCTCATCACAGAATCTGAGAACTCGCGCCTCGTATACCTCCGAACATCCCTATAAACGATTTCACGTGTGGGGAAGCTCTGCGCGCCCGATTCAAGTATCTTATTCACCGTGAGCTCATACCGATAGTAGCCATTCTGAGAAGCCAAACATACCATCTCCATCACTTTAACCTCAGACTGGCAAATAAAACTTATTGATTAGGTCTAACACAATACGGGACTAGCTAAATGCACACCTAAGCCCATAACCACGTTCGACACGTGTCGAAGGTGACAGCTGACCACATCAGATAAATCGTGGACTATACAGCGAGAGTCGAAGACGAAATTTGTTGGATATCCAGTCCACGGATTTATTGGTAGACTATGCACTTAAGTATGTGTTAGCTACACACTGGATGGGCTATGAGGCTCATCACACACTATGTATTCAGCTTTGCCTCGCTACTACCCTTCATTTGGATCCCGCTAATACTAAAGAGTATGGGAGCCCAAACTTACACCGAGGCCTCCATCCTTATTGGTAATACGGCGCAGCTTCGAACAGTGTTTGTTGGTTTGTGCATCTGGTTTTCACTGTGCGTGAACTTCGTTTTGGACAGAGCTGGGCACAACAGGCTTATGCTTCGCGGCGGCTGGGATATACCAGTAAGGGCGTGGAGAACCCACTCAGTGTATACCGCCCCTATTTGGGGTGGATTCATAGGTATCCTAACAGCGCTTGTAAGCTTACTCGCACAGACCAACTTTCACCTATTACAAACATCTGGCCTNCCCGAGATACTAGAGGAAAAGTTGCCGCTGAAGCTAACACTAGTACTCCTAGGCGTTTACACCTCCTATACACACCTACTCCTTGATTCATTGACGGGCAATGGGGTCTACACACACAGGCATAGAAGGGTGGCTCTCGCCCACTTTAAATACAATAATGCATCACTAAACGTCAGCGTCATACTACTCTCACTTTTAGTGGTCTACTACATATTGGTGCACACTCTCTTTTAAAAATCTAATTATACTTGCAGCAATAGTAATTAATCATCCGCTCTCCAGAGGGCTCTATGCAACCTCGGTTATCTGGGGGGAGAGGGGGTCGCGGTTCACATACTCTAACACGTGGAGGGGAGTGTAGGGCTTCTCGCCGTAGGCTAGCACCACCCCATTCCTTACACTGAGCTTGAGGTGTCTTTGGCTCATGCTCACAACCTTCGGTTTAAGTGGAGAGTTGCTTTCAACGAAGTAGAACTGTGCATCGAAGAGGTTTTGCGCCGAGCTTATTCTCCTCGAAACCAGTGCGGCCAAACGGTTTAGCTCATCGAAGTGCTTATTCTCAATTACACTCAGACTCCTCACAAAGAGGACTCTGCCGTCAACAGAGGTCTTTCGCAGTCTCGCGGTCAACTGGTTGAATTCTTCGGCTGAATCATCCATGTCATCATCCAAGTTAAAGAAGATCTCTTTGAAATTCGTCGAAGTGATTTCACCGTCATGGTAAATAGCTATGTGCTGGGCGAACGCCTCCTCACCGACAACATTCAGCAGCCACTTAGCGATTATCTCTGGGGATACACCTGGGAGAGGCACGATCACAACCGAGCGACCCATCAGCACAAAGTTCACAATCATCGGCTGAGATAATCCAGCTACGGCTGTGATGGGAACGTCAGGCGTATACTCGATGGTCATTGTCGCCCCGTAGGGTAGGCCGCCCAGCTTTTCATCAAGCGTGTGAGAGCCAAAGGAGTATTTACCGTCGAAGTCGGGTAGCGTCTCCAAGCGGTGCACATAGGTGTAATCCGGTTCCTCGTAGACATCAAAACCCCTGATCATAGCACCCACAAGCGTGTAAGGCCTCACGTGGAACCTAATGTTCAGGCCTCTAAGCTTCCTAAGATACCCCGCCCTGAAGAGCCTTGAATCCACACTCTCAGCCGAAAGCTCCACGACACCGTCAACCAAGTAGTCAAGCGTTGTCTGCCGAGTCTCCTCGGAGACAAATATGACACGGCTCTTGGACACGGTGGCTATCGACACAATGGTCTTCTCCGTCTTCAGCCTATCCCTCTCATCCATCTCCTTAGCATACGCATCCCAGCTATCGAGCACAATCACAGGCGAATTAACCCTGATCTTCTTTAGAACCTCATTTAGAAAATTCTCAATGGATGAGAGACGCAAATCCTCAATGTAAAGCTCCGAGAAACTGACCCATGGGAACTGTTTTTCAAGGGACTCCTCTGGAACGCGGGTTGAGAAGTAGACGCCCTTAGGATAACTATCAACCCCACCTTCACCCTTGCTACGTGCGCAAAGATACTCTAAAAGGTTAAGCGCAAGTGTAGTCTTACCGGCACCAGGCGAACCCTTAACCAGTAAGGTTCTACCAGGAACCGAAAGAAACTCTTCAAGCTCGGGGTAAAATCCACTAATTTTTGACGACAAATCCTAGAATTAATTAAACGGACATTAAATAAATTTTTTGATACTCAAAACCAGCCCTCCAAACGAATTCAAATATAAAACCCCAACCCACCTCTATATTTATCGCAAGCAGATATAAGGCGGGGAAATCGATTACCCAGTCATGACCAGCCAGTCTTCTCCTATTAAGTAAAAACACGATTTGAGTCATACTTATCTAAGCCAGAGTGTTACAACCACCTGCCGGGGTTAGGGTGCCTGCAAATTTGATGTCTAATATTAACGGCTTAACGCGTCATCCCAGGCTGAGATTAGTTGTGTACTTGGGTCTTGCCAAACTGTGCGTCTTCCTACCACCCATCATGATCCAAAAATCCCTAGCAGGCTTAGCGAAACTCAACGCGTGGGACAGCCTAATATTCGAGGGGATAGCAGAGAACGGGTATATTAAGCCCGAATACTACGCCTTCTCACCAGTCTACCCAGCCATTATAAGGATGCTGCATCTATCCTTAGGCCTGAGCTATACGCTAGGCGCATTTCTAGCAACCAACGTCCTAAGCTTCGTCTTCCCCTTACTGGTCTACGAAGCATTCGGATACACAGCCGCCCTTCTAACAGAGTTCTTACCCACATACATAGTCTTTACCACTGTGCCCTACTCGGACGTTATCGCCCTCATAGGAATTGGGGCATCCATGGTGCTTCTACTGCGAAACAAAGTGGATGTACAAGTGGGCGCGTGTTTAAGCCTAGCTGTCACCGTGTTCTACAGCCTAACGTATACGCTGCCAGCTTATCTTATTTTGAGTGTGGGTGGGGGTGTTAGGTCAAGCATAAGCAGAATGCTTAAAATCTACCTTTTACCCCTGATGTCCCTGCTTGGGGTTGTGCTCTGGTATCGCCAAGTACACGGGGCTTTCTATTATTTCGCACTCGAACACGATATATGGGGTGTCTCATTCGCCACACCCATCCAGCAGGCGCAGTGGATACTCAACACGAAGGGCACCGGATGGTTCACCTCTCAGGATTGGTCCGTCCTAGGACTACGCCTCACACCAACCTACTGGTATGCGAGAAACCTCGTATTCGAGGCTTTCTATTCCATTGGTATAGCACTGCTAATTTGGAAGACAAGCCACCCAGCCAGATTGTTCCTCGCATTCTATTCCGCTACAGTAGAGGTACCACTCCTATTCATCGTGGGTACTCCCGCGATATCCATCCCCCGCCTACTCCTTCCAGCCTACCCAGCCGTCTACGGGTATGCAGCCACCTTAAACAAACAATGGGTAAAGGTCTACCTCGCTGTGTGCATAGTCTGCACGATCTGGGTTACACTGAGCCAAGCTTACGCCTTCTTCTCATAGCGCTATACTCTAAGATGAGCCGAGCAGACTACCCGAGAAGCCTAGGGCCCAAATAAGTGAGGGGTACACGATAAGCCGCTCCATCCCTCCCCTGCCCAAGGCGTAATAGTGGCCAGATGCGTAGAGGAACAGGCTCGCTATGGTCACCAGGCCTAAGACAACGGAGTAAACCCTCAGCGGGGTCTGCCTAATTACGCTCACGGAGATTATCGCTGAGAGCCCTGAGAATAGGAATGCCACAAGAGCCAAGTAGCCGTGAATGGCGCCGGTTGTTTCGGGGAAGAGGCCCACACCCGCCGCACCAACACCGCTTAAGAGCACAGTGAGGGTTATTGGCTTCTTCTTAAACTCTGCATAAATAAAAACAGATGAAAGCGCTATGAGTGCTCCTAAAAGAAACACTGAAGTGTTAAATATGGGCGCCGTGACACCAACACCCAAATCACTAATATAGTTATAGTGTACACTATAGTTGGGGTAGACGCTTTCAGCCACACTCAGCAGTATTAGAAACTGGGCTACACCAGCGAAAATTATAGAGCCAGCTATTCTTGCGTGATGCACACGCCGCGAATCACACAAACATATTTTAACCTTATCAACCAACCCATTATCCAGTATACACTTTTCGTTAAAGAACAACTGCTCGTAGCTAACGTTTTTTAACACTCCTCGCCCATGGATTTCATACCTGTTCTTACACTAAAAAGGTTTATATTTTAATTATGGATGTCTTTGTTTGGCTTGGAGATAGAAGGCGTCGCTGACCTACCTCTACACGGTGGCAGGGTTCCGCGTTGGCTTATACCCATAATGAAGAGGTTGGCTTCAGCTATAATAGACGTCATGGTTTTAGAGTTCGGCGCCGAGACAACACTTGAAAGGTTCGCCAACCCATTATGGTTCCAAGCATTCAACAACGTTATAGGCATGGACTGGGATTCAAGTGGGTCAACCACTGTCACCACGGGTATACTCAAATCGGTTCTCAAGCCCGCTGAGCACGGGTTTGCACTGCTTGGAGGCAAGGGTCGCGCCTCTCTAAGGGTGCCTGACGAGCTTGAAGCTCTCAGCGGGCTCTTCAACATTGACGCCAGCAAGCTAAGCGCTCTTAGCCGGCTTGTGGCTAAAGTGGATACAACCCTACTGCAAGACGGGTACACTCTTTATCACCATTCGCTCTTTGTTTCTGAGAGTGGTAGGTGGGCAGTGGTTCAGCAGGGTATGGATGTCTCGAAGGGTTTCGCTAGGAGATATCACTGGCTTGACAAGGAAGACTTGATGTTTACGGTGGAACCCCATAACGCTATAGCAGGTGTTAGAGGTTCTGCTGTAAACGCGTTGGCTAAGGAGTGTGAAGGGTTAAGGAAGACCGTTGTTGATCTGCTCGCAGAGGAGCCGACGAGGCTTGCCACTCAATATGAAAGACTAGTTCACCGTGGAGGACTGGATGCGTGGGTGAGTGGGGGAACCATTGCAGCCATATCCAAAACTCATAGACTCGCCTACTATAGGCCTGTGGATGTGGAGAAGGTCATCAGGGTGCTGCAACGTGTAAGGGAGAGACGACCAAAAACCATCGAGGAGGCCTTACTAGCAGGACTCGGCCCATCCACCGCACTCGCACTCTACCTAATATCCGACCTAATCTACTCGGAGCCACCTTCATTTAAAGACCCAGTTACAACACCATACGACCCATTCCGCTACGCCTACGCAATAGGAGGAAAGGATGGGATACCCTACCCCGTGGACCCGCACGTCGCAAAACAAGTGCTCAGAGTTCTAGGCGACCTAATAGAGAAAGCCAAACTAGAGCCAAAAGAAAGGAGTTTCGCCATAAAGAAGCTCAGAGAGCTGGGAGGCTAGCAAACACCTATCTCAGCACACGGTGAGCCAACCTCCTCCTTAGTGAGGAAGCCACATCCTTCAGCCACAAAGTAAGCATGATCCCCCCTCTCCGCCTCCGACTCGACGAGGTGAGTTAAGGAGGGTCATGGAGGTCTTCGAGGATATCCTCATATGTGAATTCGGATCGAGCCGACAAATTCTTGTTCGTTGCGCTGGGGAGTCCACGGAAATGAATGCTTCAAGAGGGACCTGTTCAAGTGTGCCCGCCTGGGAATGTGATCAACGTAGATTTGAATGGCCCAATAAGCATCTCACACCTCCCTGAGTCCGAGGGATCTGTAGGCGGGGCCAGCTAGCGGTGATAGATGGGGGGAGTAACGGGTTGAGACCGACCTCGGTCTACCGTTAGATAAGCGAAGTGTGGTGGCTTCCATCAGCCGCTAGCTATGAAGTGATCAAGGTGAAGAGGATAAGCCGCAAACCCATTAACAGCCCTCTGGAAATGAATTCTCACCATTCCTGAGAGGAAAGAGGGGAGCCCGCGGGCGCGTACGCCTCACAGCTAAGGAGACGAGATTCACTGCTTATCATCCCAGACCCCCAACTCCTTTTAGAAGCCACGAATTGCTTTTCAATCTCAGTGCCAATATGTTTTTGGGTTTCACTCTACGAAGGCATACGTAGGTATGCGTCCGCACACCTGTCGTACGCGTAGTGGAGCTTGGGCTTCAGTGCATCATGTAGGGACCTCACGGGTTCACTGGCCCCACTCCGCTCCGCCCCCTCGTGTCAGGACGCACCCACCCACCACTCCCGGTGGGGAGCGCCCTCCAATCCATCCTCAGTCAGCCTCACCCTCCCTCCTCCCCCCCCTTGTGTGTGCATGTACCCCTCCCTCAGCCAGCCAGCGGAGGTCTTGGGTCTCTATCTGCTACCACTCACCCTACTGCCCATGCACAACCGGATCATTCAAATCCAGAAATCCATATAAACCTATCTATTTTGAAACTGCTGACTACGGCGTGAATTCCACACCACTCATGTAATGGTTTCCGGTGAGCACTGTATAACGTGTCACGCCCATCCTTTTGAATAATCGTTTAAACCTCTTATCTAGGAAGAATACTTCGGCGGAGTCCTCTGGACCCCTCACAGCTCTTCCAACCGCCTGCTTAGCTGCTATGACGGCGTCCTCCATAAGCAGATCCCAAGTGTTCACACCCCTCTTCTCCTTTAAGTATTCAGCCATCTCTTTGAAATCCTCATCCTTAGTGTTCGGGTAGGGTACTCCGAGGAGTATTACCCTTCTGACGGCGCTTTTGCCCTCATATTTGAATTCGACCCCCTCAAACAGCTTGCCGCGCGCCACGCCTACAATAAATGTTGGTTTCCCCTGCGAGCACCTCTGCTCCACCGTGGACAAAACCTCGCCGATGGTTGTCTTTGGTGATTCCACGACGTCAGCGTATCTTGTAAACCATCCCACCTCATCGTAGTTCTGGGTGACCAGAAGCGTTACTCCCCTCTTCGCTTTTAGGCTTACTGCCCTCTCCACCGCTAGATCTTTGACGTTGCGCCTGTTAGCGTAGCTCATATCGAGCTCATCGTCAAGATAGTAGGACACCAGCTTTTCGAAAGGGTTGAGCTCGACGACTTCGAAATTCGTGAGGCCAAGAACACTTCTAAGATACCACGGGTTGGGCATTGAGCCCGAAAGAAGTAGCCATCTGTCAGAGTTCATTCTTCTAAGCAGGAAGGCTGGGTCGACGGGGACAAGCTTGAGAGCTCGGTTCGAAGGCTCGTCGCCATCGATTTTAGAGCCGCACGTCGAGCATATCTTCACTCCCTCCTGATTCTCGGCTCTACACTGCGGGTTAGGACAAAGCAGTATCTTTCTAAAGCGCCATATATCTTGATCCTCCTCAACAAGCTTCACATGGGCTATGAGTCTCTGGATCCTCTCGTCCCCCTCAAACACCTCGCTTGGAGGCTTGGGTAGCTCTGAACTCTCCCATGAAGCAGCCGCGAGTAGGCCTGACAGGAACTCGATCGCCCCGCTCACCCCGTCGGCCTGCTTTGCCAGCCTGCCTACGCGATCCAGCCGTGAGCCGAATTCTCTGAGATCCTCATACTGTCTGAGCAACTCATTCACCCTATTATAGCTCAGCGTAAAAGTGAGGTTCCTAGTTATACCAGCAAGATTATGGGCTTCGTCGAAAATATAGACCGCGCTCGGCACCCCCACATACTTCCAGAGGAGGAAGTAGCTTAGATGTGTGAAGAGCTTTATGGTTGTGGGCACGTCGCGAGCAAAGGGATATCCACAGCCATGCTCCTTTTTCTTCCATCCGCTGACCCACGCTTCAACTCCACTCACCTGCATAGCTTCAAGCTCTCTTCCCAGTTTGCCTTTAAGAAGCACATCCCAATCCTCGTATTCCCCATCCAAACCCCTCCTCTTTGCTGCTGTTCTTACCAAGTTGTGTGTGCATTCAACGCACCTCAGAAGCGGTCTAAAAGGCTGCTTTGGAGCTCCATCCCCCTTATCATCCTGCTCCCCTATGTCACGGAGATTTGTCGGCGCGTTCGGACCATACTTGCAAACACGATCCCTCCCAACGTGGCCACTGAAGTATACACCCAGCCTGCGCGCCTCTCTCTCCCACGCCTGGTACTCCGCAAGCGTCCTAGTAAAAACCGACACACCCTGACCCCGAGCATAGCTGAGCGCGGCGATCAGTGAAACAAGCGTTTTACCGCTCCCCGTGGGCATCGAGAGCACCACATTCTTCCCCTCCCTGAGGAGGCTTAGCACTCTTTTCACGGCGTCCTTCTGATAAGCCCTCAACTCCACACTTGAAGTATAATCAAGGCTCATACTGTAGTTACCACTACGGCAAACCGTGAACCTAGCCCGCACGCAACAGCTCTAAGTATCTCACAGCCAAGCCAGCGTTAACTTCACACTCACCCGTTCGGCTGATCGAGGAAACCTCAAACAGACTGTGGAAGACCTCCCTTCTAATCCTACGGGGGTAAGGATGCCCCGCAAATTTAAAGTCCAGCACCACGAAGCACGACTCAACGCTGCTCCCACACTTCTCTATCACCTCAACAGCCGAATCAATTGTATGGGAGGTTCTCCTTATGTCGTCCACGATCACAACCTTCTTAAACCTAGCGATAATCGATTTGTCACCAAAAAGCTTCAGAGGTCTGCTCTCAGTGACAGAGCGGCTCTCAACACTAACCGGGTCATCAAAGATAAGTTTATCCCCCTTATAAAGCGACACGTACGGTAATCCTAGGCTTAAAGAGGTCGCGACTCCATACTTTGCCCCACTCGTCTCCATCGACACAATAGCATCCGGACTATACCCTAACTTAACTATCCAGTGCGCAAACAATTCTCCAAGCGAACCGAGCACATCCGGATGGTTGTACAGGTTGAGCCATTCAATCCTCAGAATACTCTCACCCCCAACATCCTTAATCTTTATACCAGAACCAGTACGAAGACTCCAGAGTATCTTAGAAACCGTTTCTAAGCTAGGCCCCATAACACAGACACTCCCACCCGTAAATAAAGCATGACGCCATCACACCGAGACTTCGAGTAGAGGATAGACCTGCAATTCGCCTTCTGATGCTACCACGCTGCACGATGCTTTCCATCAGACTTTCACAGTTGTTGAGCTAGACAGCGTAGGAAGCCGTGGCAACCATCTTTAAACGACGATCAAAACAGTGGGTTAGCGCTGAGGCAGGTTTACTCCACGTGTTCGCAAAGTGTAGAACACCCCTCCTGCAAATATGGCTTTGTTCCACACCCAACCCAAAACATGCGTAGCTAGCCGCTCACAACCATTTCACACTACACTTTATAACACTCTGCTTGTGACTGACGAAGCCTAGATGGTCTTCCAGCTAAGTGTTAGCATATATTGTGTAGCCCAGCCAAGCCGCAGCTCAAAACACATCCTGTTGGGTAACCGCAGTTGATACACTGCTCTCCCTATTTGATAAGGTAACCCTTCTTCGGCGCAAGGGACCAGTCTTTGTGACGAGAAGTTTACAAAATTATAATGTTTAGTCATCGTTAATTCTAAAAAATTCCTTGGTAACCTTACCAAACTTAAGTCGAAAAGGTTATATTATTTTATTATGCTATTTATTTATGTCTGCAAGAACAGTTGTTGCGGGCATACTGTTGTTTGTGCCATTCGTGGCAGTGTTGATACCACAGCTCTTTAACAAAGTCGAGCCAACCTTGGGTGGCTTGCCCTTTTTTGTTTGGTATCAGCTCATCTGGGTAGTTCTGGGGGGCATACTGGTCTTCGCCTCGTATAGGGTTTATAACTCTGGCAAAGTCAGGGGTGGGCAAGCTTGAGCTATGACGCGACAGAGCTAGCAGTATTCATCATCCTAGTTGGCGCCGTCATGGTATCGGGCTTCATAGCTTCAAGGTGGAGGAGGGGCGACCTATCGCTACTCGAAGAGTGGGGTCTAGCTGGAAGGAGATTTGGTACGCTGATTACATGGTTTCTCTTAGGCGGGGACCTCTATACGGCTTACACTTTCATCGCGGTCCCCGCACTCGTTTTCGGATCCGGCGCCATAGGCTTCTTCGCGGTACCCTACACACTACTCGTCTACCCCATAGTCTACGTCACAATGCCAAGATTATGGAACGTTGCTAGGCGGCGAAACCACATAACCGCGGCGGACTACGTGAAGGACAGGTTCAGCAGTCCCCTCCTCGCCCTCCTAATAGCCATAACAGGATTCCTAGCAACGATGCCCTACATAGCTCTCCAGATAGTCGGGATGGGCTACGTGCTTGACGTGATGGGGCTACCAGCAGAATACTCTCTGATAATCACATTCCTAATATTAGCCGCCTACACCTATGTGAGCGGCCTAAGGGCTCCAGCATTGACGGCTGTCATAAAAGACATAATGGTACTACTCGCGGTTTTCGTGGGAATAGTTTACATCCCTCTCAGGCTTGGCGGATTCGCCCACGTGTTCCAAAGCGTACCAGCCACAAAACTCACGCTCCCACCAAAACTATACTTGGACTACGCAACGCTGGCGTTGGGCTCCGCCCTAGCACTCTTCCTATACCCCCACGCAGTGACGGGAACACTTAGCTCTTCAAGCTCCAAGGTGGTGCGACGCAACGCAGCCATGCTCCCCGTGTACAGCATAATGCTGGCATTCATAGCAATATTCGGCTGGGTTGGTTTGGCGGCTGGGTTAAAGCTCAAAAGCCCCAACCTAGTGGTCCCCGTGCTCTTCAACAACTATTTCCCAGACTGGTTCACGGGATTCGCGTTCGCCGCAATATCGGTGGGAAGCCTTGTACCCGCCTCCGTGATGTCGATCGCGGCAGCAAACCTCTTCTCAAGAAACATCTACAAGGAGTACTTGGATAAGAGAGCCGATCTCAAACGCGAATCCAACGTCTCGAAAGTAGTGTCATTCCTAGTCAAAGTGGGTGCACTCGTGTTCGCAATATATGCGCCAACGTACGCAATCCAGCTCCAGCTTGCGGGGGGAGCATGGATCATCCAGACGCTACCCGCCGTGATGCTATCACTATACACTGACAAACTCAACAAGTACTCAATCATCGCTGGATGGGTTGTGGGCATGTCCACAGCCAGCTATATGCTTGCAGTCAACAAGTTCGCTGCGTCGGCTTATGTTCCAAGGTTCTTTGGACTATCCGTACCAATGTATATAGCCGTAATATCACTCATACTCAACCTAGTAGTCGTGCTTGTGGGCACACTTATTGCCCACGCCATGGGTCAAAGAGCGAAGAGCCCAATACTTGAGGAAGAATTCCAAGATCAAGCCCCCTCTGCCCAAACCCAAGCCGCTGGCGGCAAACAATGAACCGCCGAGGATCACCCTAGAGAAGAGCCAAGTCGGCTAAAACCCATCTCTACTTTTTACATCACCCTCCTAGTTGAGGGATAGAATAATTTGGATTGGGAGGATACTATCTAAAATGGCATTCACCTATAAGATCTAATTTCGGTGGTCTACTCGATAGTGTCCAGATTAGAACGCGGCGACCTCTGTATCCAGGCGTGGAGAAGCGTTATCCGGACACCATCGGTCTACTCATCGCGGTTAGCTGATCCCATTTGGCTCACAATTAAGCTTTAAACTCTCATTCCCAGCCTAGCTGTGAGCAATCAATCATCTGCATCTAAAAATATATTGGTAAACCTCAGCCAAACCGTCGTGGTCATCACACTGGCTTGAGCCACTCACGAATCCTTCCCATTGCGGTTAAAAATTGTATTGGAGGGTCTATTTTGTCTTGGAGGGTATCCCAGGTTTCACTAGACTTTCGAGGTTCAGCACTTTATCTACATCTTCGTCTTTAAACCCGATCTCCCGTAATGCCTCCCGTATACTTAGACCTGCGGTTAGTCTCTTACCTATTTGGGCTGCTTTATCATAGCCTATCACCGGCGAGATTACCGTTATTAGAGCTGGGCTACTCTCGGCGTATCTCTTCATACGTTCGGTGTTAGGCTCTATGTGGTCCACAACAAGTGTAGCCAGCTTGCTACACGCCTCCGATAGCAGGTCAAGCTGCGTGACCACGTTTTGACCCATAAGGGGTACGCCCATCGCTAGCTCGAATTCACCGAGCATGGAAGCGAACTGATTAGCCTGATCCAAACCCACAACCTGCGCGGCCACCAGCAACGCTGCCTCAACGGTTACAGGGTTGGTCTTACCGGGCATAATGCTGCTCCCGGCAACCTCCTCTTGGGTGGGTATATCTATCTCACCCAAACCAGTAACTGGCCCAGAAAACATTAGTCGGATATCCTGGCACAGCCTGAAAAGATCGAGCGCAGCGACTTTTACAGCGGAGCTAAGGTGCAGTAGGTCAGTGAGTAGCCGCATAGCCCTGAACCTATCAGACGCTGGCTTAAGGTTCAGTCCAGTCTGAGTGTTAATCGTATCAACTACTAGGCGGGAGTAGTCTGGGTGGCTGTTTAAACCCGTCCCAACCGCGGTTCCCCCGAGAGGAATCTCCCTCACGTAGTCCGCGGCGCGCTCAAGCTGAGCCAGATCTTTGCGGAAAGCGTCAGCATAGGCCCCCAGTTCTTGGCCAAGCGTTACGGGTAGAGCGTCCCGCAGATGGGTTCGACCAGCCTTATAGGTCTTGGCCCACTTCTGCGAAGCGGTATCAAGGCTCTTGACCAATGAGTCAAGTGCCGGCTTGAACCTGTCTTGTAATGTCTTCAAGGCGGCTATCCTTATAGCAGAAGGCACGACGTCGTTCGATGACTGACCCATATTTACATGGTCATTGGGGTGAACCCTCTTCCCACTAGCGTTTGAGGCTATCTCGGCTATTAGCTCATTAACATTCATGTTTATACCTGTGCCCGACCCAGTCTGGAACACGTCAACACTAACTTTATCCAGATATTTTCCTGCCATCAATTCTTCCGACGCCTTAATTATTGAGTTGCCTATTTCTGAGTCAAGCAAGCCTAGCCGAACATTTACGTGCGCAGCACTCCGCTTAACTAGGGCTACGGACCACACCAAAACAGGATGAAACCTGCTCCCCGTGTTCATGAACACGTTCTTAGAGGCTTCCACATATTTCATTTCCATCCGAGGCAATCACTTATCCCACGTATTATAAAGCTTGGCATCCCCCCATTCGATAAACATTCTACAAAATAATGTGTCTCAGGCGGACCATTTTAGTGATCTCCAACTTCTACTTTGGGCAGCGAATGCTCAAAACGCCACAACCGCATGCGCAGTACACCATGGATATAGGTTGGATGGCGGTTGGTCGACTCATTGAGGCTTCCAAACTCGAGTTACGCGCTCACCGAATCCATTAACCAGATAGGTGCGCAACTTTGAGCCGAATTCAGCATCCGACTTGGATGACGAGTTTTTTGAGTGCCTTAAGGAAACGTCGAAGGTCCCTCTGGGGAGCTAGAACCCCTAAGAGCGGCTCGGAGCCCTTAACCGAGCACGGAGCCACTAACGATTCCTGAGGATGCGACCACTGAACACAGAATTCTGGACGAACTATGTAAATGATCTCTCTACGACAAGCCCTCGGGTGCTTGCCTCATGACGATGTATGATCAGCCACCTCTAAGGAGTATGCACAGACTTGTCCTCTAAGTTTTTCCATGTAGTTTTACTTTACAAACATTTATATTTTTACCGAAAGTTTTCGTGTATTTGTGAGTGTTGAGAATAGCCAACACGTTGGGACCCACTCGCGCGGGATGACTCTTGCCCTTACCAGTTTAGGTCACTTCATAAACGATGGAACAACGTATCTCGTACCAGTAGTGGCCGACTTCCTATCACTCAGCTACCATGCATCCCCATTATGGGTTACCGCTATGCTTACCCTCTACTACGCTGCATCCTCAATCACAAGCATGGCTGTGGGTAGATTCGCCGATAGATCTGGTAAGCACGGTAGCCTAATGGCTCAAGGTATGCTGCTAATGTCACTCGGCCTCATAGGCTACTACGCTGCGATAAAGGCTGTACCCAACTACCTGCTATTACCACTCACATTGGCATCGTCTGTAGTAATTGGCTTCGGCTCATCATTTTACCACCCTATTGGGGCGACGATGCTTAGCCAATCATTCGGGGAGAGGAACAAGGGTAGGGCTCTCGGCATAAATGGGGCCATGGGTAGTTTGGGCCGAGCCCTCTACCCCTCCCTGTATTTCGCGGTGGCTGCACTTCTAACCAAACCAGGGAGTATCGCCTTCTTCGGTTTAGTGGGAATGGCTGTTGCGGCTTGCATATATCAAAACTTCAGAGAGGAGAGAAGGAGGGCTAGTCCACGAGTTAGACGATCATTAAGTCTAAGAGGCGCCCTGACTAGGGGGATAGTTGTTCTCACGGTGATTTCATTTATTCGCTCGGCAGCCATACAAGCTGTGGTTTCATGGATACCAATATACTTTACATATGACAAAGCGTTAGGCTTCTCTGCCACACTGGGCGTTGCGATAACCATAATGTACGCTGCTGGCATAGTGGGCCAACCATCATTCGGATTATTCGTTGAGCGATTCGACAAGCGCTACGTGATAGCAGCGAGTTTCCTAGGAACATCACTCGCCCTACTCGGCTACCTCTACACCAGTGGAACGATATCCTACCTACTACTATTCGCCTTCGGGTTTTCAACGTTTAGCGGATTCCCAGTCTTCCTATCCCTAGCAACAGACTATTCACCACCCCAGTACTCAACCTTTGGAAACTCCTTGGTGTGGGGACTCGGAATAACTGGCGGCGGGACCATTGGCCCCATAATACCAACCCTGATAAGTAGGGGAAACTATGCCCGCTTACCCTACGCGTTCGAAATATTGGCAATCGTAAACTTGGCTGTCACGGCGGGCCTACTACTACTCCCAAGGTCCTCACAGAGCGCAAAACAAAATGCTTCTTAAGCAAAAAGCTGTTTGACAAAGACGGTGTTATGGCTTTTCCAAAACACGCTTCAATCAGCAATGGGGAACCAAAGAAGTTTTAGAGTGGTCTTCTAGTAGAGCAACGAGCACTCTGACTCCTAAAGTGATAAATCCATGTCCGCTGGCCCCTCAGCAGCCGCATTAACCCTTGTGGGGTTAGAGCGTGTGATCGGGGGAGGCCCCACCGTTGCTAGCGGTTTCCTAACAGAACAGACATATTCAAACGACCGAACATGGTTCCTGGGTCTCATGGGAGGCGTCAGCTCCCCCTCAGACCACGCGTCGGCATTAGGTGTATGGTGAGGAAAAAAGACTCGAATGGGGGTGCCAAGCGGGTAGGTGGCTGTGTGTGGTTGGGCTAAGTGATGGGGACGCTCTCCCCGAAGCCCCAGCGTGTGCGGGTGTGTGCATCCTGACTCGAGGAGGCGGACGTGGCGAAGCAAAGCGGAAGAAGCGACACCGATGAGCTCACGGAAGCAGGGCCTTACACAATGCTGTGAATCCCCACCGCTACGCGTACGACTGATATGTAGGCGCATATCTATGTATGACTATTTAGAGTGAGACCCATACATGGCGGGGCAACCCTGCTACTCTCCCCTCCTTATTTCTACCTTTGAGTAACTCGCCCTTCTTGCATACATAAGGGTTATGAGAATTAGCGAGTATACCACCACAACTATTGGTGCTAGGTAAATCGGTGATGGTAGGCCAACTGCTGAGTAGTAGAGAACCACAAGTATTATTATCGTGGATATGGCGGGGGCTACATAGTGGTAGAAAACATTCCTATCGGGCCACTTCTTAGCTGAAAAGCCAAGTGAAACGTTTACCATACCGTGAATGATTAGGGTTGAAACTGTTGTAACTATTGCAGCGAACAGCCAAGCATCGAATAGCCCGTTTGAAAAGCCATACAGAGCGTAGAAGATTCCGCCGAGTATGATTGTTGTAGCGCCTATTAAACCCAGAATAAACCATAGGGAAAAGGTGGGGGTCGCAAGTTTTGGGTGTAGCCTCTGAAACCTCGCGGGTAATATGCCATCTCTGCCCATGGCATACATCACCCTAGAAACGCTGTTGAGAAACGCTACTACAGGTGTAAACATTACGAAGTTGTAAAGCAGGATAATTATGGCTGCTACACCTACACCTATGTATTCTTTAGCCAAGATCGCTCCGGGATAGCCAGAAGAAGCAAAGTTACTCATATTGTTTAAACCCCACAGCGACGTGGTTGAGTAGCTCCCAAGTACGTAGTAGGCTGTGGCTATCAGGATTACGAAGATAACCGCCCTACCCACGGTTCTTTTGGGCGCCTTAGCCTCTTCGCCAAGAGCCACAACAGTACCATAGCCTGCATAGGAAAGGTAGCTACCCGTCACAACGCCGAGGAAAAGCCCTGTTAGCCCGGGATTTTTCTGAATAGTGAATGGCGTTAAGGTGGGCGAAGGCACCTTACTAATGAATATAGCTGAAACGACTACAACTATGGCTATTTGGATTATTCCGAGTATAGACAAGGCGAGCGCCGAAGGCCTCAACCCACGATAGACCACGAAAAATGATAACAGCGTTACCGCCAAAACAAAGATAACACCCACCGCGTTGGGTAGCGATGTCCCCAAGATTAGGTTTATGGATCCGCTGAAAGCCCACGCATAGATCAGAATAAGGAAACTTATGTTAAACACCGCATACAAAACATATAGATACGCAGTGAACACCGCAGGATGTTTACCCAGACCCGCATTAACGTAACCATAATAGCCTGATGCACCAGCTATCTTCTTAGAGTACTGAAAGATGGTGTTGCCGGCGAAGAGAGCAGCGAACATAGCGACTATAAATGAAAGCGTTGTTTCGCCGAGTGCCGTTGCCGATGCTCCAGTGATGGCACCCGCGAATATCGCTATTGGTGCCAATGAGCCCATCGCAATAAAAATCAAGCCCCAAAGACCTATGCTATCAGCCTTTAACTTATCACTCATTTTTTAAATATACAATGAATATATAAATATAAACCTATACTTTCGGGAAGGTTATGGAAAAATTACATATAGATTCTAATCTTGGAAAACTGGTCTAATACAGTTCCTTACCCCTAGAAGCAGGCTTTATTAACATTAGAACCACACGGGCTATGTTCAACAGAGCGGGTGGCAATTACGCAGCACAGTGAACTATTCAGCGCTAGGAAGGCAATGGCTTGACCACTCTTCAGCGGGCTCACAGTGTCCCGAAAAGTTTGAACCGTAGCACGTTGGTTAAAGGTTAGTGTTGGCTCAGTATGACGAATATCACGACCGAGATAGATTTTAAAGGCAACCATTTAGAATGTTATTTAAACATGGGGGATATGCCTTTTTGCTTACATCCCAAATACTTAGATCATGATATGAGCATTCGTTTGGGACGGTAGGACTCTGAGGTCCTCACAGGCGAAATATTTCTTTGACTACTCCCCCTAACTCATGTGTGCTTTGTATTAGGGGTATCTGTTCTACGCTGGCGAAGCTTGGAGTATAGTCTTTGAATCCGGTTCCCGTCAATATTACTGCTGCGGTGCTGTCTGGTTCAATCTTTCCTTCTGCAAGCGCTCTTTTTACGGCCGCAAGAGCCGCCGCGGACGATGTCTCGGTGAACACACCCTCCATCTTAGCCACGTCCCTCTGAGCCTCCAATATTTCACTGTCTGTGACGCCGACGCCGAATCCACCGCTCTGCTTCACAGCGTTGAGTGCGTGGTCTGCTCCGAAATTCACTTTGAGTGCACCAGCAATCGTTTCCGCGTGTTCGACTTCAACCACATGCTCCAAGTTGTTATCCAAAGCGTGTACGAGGGGGTTGGCGTTCGCCCCTTGCACCGCAACCATTTTAGGAAGACTATTGACAATACCCAAATCGTAAAGCTCTCTAAAACCCTTATAGACCGCGTAGAGAAGGTCTCCACCAGCCGTAGGCACAAACACGTAGTCGGGTGTACCTGTCGACGTGATCTCATAGGATATGGTTTTAATTCCCTCTAAGGCGAGCGGGTTGAAAGGTGCCCAAAGGAAACCGTTCTGCCAGTCTGGCAAAACCTCCCCCACCCTCTCTAAGAATTCGGTGAGCGTACGCTTATTCGAAAAGAGATTTTTCACCCTTACTATATAAGGGTTGTACATGCTGATCTGCCCAAGCTTCGAGGCGGGTGAGTCTTCCCTTACAAGAATTAAACATTTCAGCCCACCACGAGCGGAATAACCTGAAATGGCTGCGGCAGCGTTTCCAGATGAGGCGGTGAAGACGCCTAGCTTTCCCCACTGCTTCGCTAGAGAGACTAGAACGGACGCTGCCCTGTCCTTGAAGGATCCCGTTGGATTCTGTCCTTCAAGCTTGAGCCATAGGTCACGTATACCGATAAGTCGACCATAAGTGTTGGCCTTGACGTAGGGGCTCCAGCCTTCATCCAGACTCACCAAACACTCTAAGGATACCGGTGGCAACAGGTCTGAGAACTGCCACATCGATCTCCCCCTTTGCAGGCTTATCATCACACCACCCAAGTCATATGTGGCTGTAAGTATTCCACCACAGGATGGGCAAACACCCACCAATAACTCAGAATACCTCTTGCGGCAAACAGTACACTGTAGCCCCGTGTAACTTTTACCACTCATACACGCATTCTTCGATACCCCCTAATAAGACTAGGACCTTATCCGATAGTCAGCCAGCCAATAAACGCCACCTTCATCTTAACCCAATCTCTACCCACATACACTTAATTAGGTAAACATCAGTCGAAATCGCATCTTCTCCACCCGTTCTATTCAGCCTAGCTATAAGGGGGAGTACATAATCCAAGCCGTCAAATCCAACCCAAAGACTCAAGGCACGCCTTAAGACCTGCAGATACCATTATCTAAGGATGACATGGGGACACTCACGTTCATGAGGAAAAATTTTAAAGATGTAGTTCCCAACAACCCCCCAGATTTTTGGAAACTCTAGAGTTCATACGGCGGCTGATTTTAAGCTGGTACGGAACACATTCCTGAAGACTTCATAGGTTCGGCTGTCGTAAAGGCAGACCGTGATCTCTTTCAGAACTTGGGCTTTTTCGGCGAATTTTGAGATGACTCGGACTAGTATTCTCGCACATTGGTCTGCAGGGTAGCCGTAAGCTCCCGTTGAAATTGCTGGGAGGGCAATTGTGCGTGCGCCAAGCTCCTCTGCTTTAATAAGCGTGTTTCGAAACGTGGATTCTAGCAGCGCCTCATGCTCGGACTCACCGTACACGGGACCCACTGCGTGAATGATGAAATTGGCCTTTAGTTTTCCAGCACCAGTCACAGCCACCCCACCCGTGGGGACGGGACCATTTTGCGCAACACACTCGTCGCTTTCATCTTGAATAGTCTTCCCACCCTTATTGGCTATTGCTAATGCAACACCCCCACCATGCTTAAGCCAGCTATTTGCGGCGTTAACTATCACGTCAGCACTCAACTCGGTTATATCACCCTGAATAATCCTCACGGTCAACCCGCCTACACTAAACTCCTCCAACCAGCACCGCCAGCTCTACTATTACTCATAGTGGTTAAAATCGCTTTGGAATCCCAAATTCCAAGTCCAGTAAGAGTTCAGTTGAGCTTGGCAGTTTAACTACAAGGATGGATTCTGGTATGACTTTCGCTAGATTTGCATATCATTGTGCATTGAGTTTGAAATTTGCTTATGTTATCATCACACCTATATTGTCTTGCAATGGACGCAAAAATTGTTGCGGCAATAGTTGTAATCGTGGTTTTGGTGGCATCCACAGGCTATCTAGCCTTCGCGTACGGGACAGCGAGCAGCAAGCTAAGCTCGGACCAAAGCACCCTAAGCCAACTGGAAACCCAGCTTTCGAGCGCTCAAAGCCAAGTGCCACTCGCGCTCGCCATGAGCCACTGGAACAACATAGCGATTGAGAACGTGACGTCAATAATGCAGGAGTACGCTCCGAATGCAACCCTCCACTGGGTGGGCGGACCACTCACGGGCACCTATACTGGCACATCGCAGATCTCGTCGACGTGGACCAAATTCACAAACCTTTATGAAGCTGTATTCTGGTATGCCATCACTCCCCCAACGGTTGTCAAGACTTCAAGTGGATACACAGTTATGGCCCCACTTCAATTTGTTGTTACACCAGCAAGCGACCCAATACACACCTACATTCTAAATGTCACGGAAACACTCGACTACCAGCCTGTGAACGGAGAGTACATGTTGGTCAACGAAGTTTGGATGGTTAAGCCGCTTGATCTGAGCGTTGCGCTCGCAGGTTACCCCACAAGCCAAGCCCTACAGACTCAGATGGTTCTTGCACAGGCGTACGCCCACTGGAACGCTATAGGCATCGAGAACGCCTCCCTGATAACCTCAGAGTACCAATCAAACGCTGTGCTCATGTGGGTGGGTGGACCGCTGACTGGTAACTACACTGGGACAACATCGATAAACCAGACTTGGACAAGGTTTTCCAACCTCTATGTCTACGTGGTGTGGTACGCCATCATGCCGCCTACAGTAACCCTAAGTGGTACTAAGGCTACCGTGGTGGGATACCTACAATTCGTGGTCTTCCCATTCCCAACATCCAGCAATCCAACGCCGCACTCTTATGTGCTAAACGTAACAGACACCCTCACATACCAGTACCAACCCTCTATGGCTACATGGATGCTCAGCCAAGAGGTGTGGATGGTGCACCCAATACCCATCTCAGACGTAGCGCCAGGCTACACGGCCTCCTACTACAACTCAACAGCCTAAAACCCACACCCTTTTTCTTTTGGTGACCGATTATTGAGTGGAGTGATTTGGGATATAAATATAACACTCGAAGTAATAACACTAATACTTTCGATTATCATGCTGCTCAACTTTTTCAGGGGTTTCCGAGGTGTGAGAAGCACTTTCACAGTCGGTCTTACCACCATCTCATGCGTGTTCGCCATCCAATCTGGAGTATCCATATACATTTACTCCTACTTTTCAATGCATTACGGCTTAGAGCTAAGCCTCCCACTCGCACTCCTAAGCACACTAGAACTGCTCGGAGTAGCAACACTCTTCTACTTATCGCAACAGTAGCGGATCAGTGCCTAGCTATCCACATGAGCACCGCGAATCCGGCCAGACCCAACAGGCTCAATGCTAAAAGTGGGAGGGCTACGTCGACAGAATACTTCGTGGAGAAGTGATAATACACGCCTACCGAGGTGAGGCTCTCTATAAAGAATATCCCCGCTAGCAGTGCCAAACCGAAACTGAACCTTGACTTTACATCAGCAGCCCTCTTCAAGTAGAGCGCGAAAATCCAAGCTGTGAGCCCCGCGCTTACTACAGCAATGATTAAATCAGCACCCCACATAGGACCTACGGTCATGCCGATCACCAAATCCTCCTCCTCTTATTAAACCCTATCCGCCCCTCCATAATCTCCATGAATACTTCACTATGATCCACAAATGTCTTTGAGGGAAAATAGAGCGTACCATATTTAGGACCCTCAGCCACAACGAGTCCATTTTCCAAAAGGATACCGAGATGATGAATCACGGTTCTATAATTAACACCCAATGCTTCCGCTAACTGATGGGCGTTCATGGGTCTCTCACTCAGTAGTTTAAGTATCTTCGCCCGCATAGGCCCACCACGCGAGCCCATAACAACCCACCAAAAGAGGTGTTCAATGGAGCGGAACGCTGGGCTCATCAGCAAACACGCAACAAATGAATATATACCTCCGCACTAATATTTTTAATGGAACAACTGACGATAACCGACAGGACTTTGATTATGCGGACAGGCATCTGAGCAACTTGCTCTTTTATTTACCCACAGTTGAGATATATGGTTTGAGTATTTCGGCTAAACACAGGTTTTTGGTGTGAGCTACCCCCGCCTTAATAGGTAAGGTTTTAGAATGTTTTATAAGTCAACCGAGACCAAAATCAACATCTACAGCACTTAATATTAGTCTTAGAAAGCATAAGATATTGGTCAGATAATACCACCTCCTAGGGCTGCTGGGAGGGGGCTGTTCTCAAACCCTTGTGGACTCGAAGCCAGTTGTAGTAGGCGGGCGTAGAATACCCTCAGGGTGGCGTTGAGTGGGCGGGTGCGCCTATCCGTCCCAAGCCTGCTTGCGTTCATGTTGCCTGAGAAAACCCCCTTCCCCCCTCTTCATGGAGTGGAGTAGAGCGGAAGAAGCGCTCTATCAACCCACCCACTCTGCTCCTCTCACCGCACGCCTCGTGGTGGATGGATGGGTAGTAGCTGAGGCCGAGGCGCTCCGCGCCCACCCCATACACTACCACGGACCACCCTCCATCCACCCATCCACCACGAACTCGGGCCTGTTCTTACACCCCCCTGCTCAGAACCTCTCCTCGCCGGGGAGGGGGAATAGTAGGGCGTCCACGCAACGGGGGAGCTCCTAGCCGGCCCACTAGGGGTGGTCTACGTGGCCAAAGCCTTCACCCATCTTAGGTGTCCGCGTCCACCACTGCTGGCGGCCCACACGTACACGCATTCACCGTCCACCTTGAGCTTCGCCTCGTCGAATTGATGACGGCGGGCGACAAGCCTCCTAACCCACCCACCCCCCGTCGCCGGCACAACCCAGAGGAGGGTGGGTGGCTGAGGCCCCTTCACTTCGCGGGCCTAGCCCATCCCAGCACAGACGCGTATGAGACGCCCAACCAGTGTGTACGCCACCTCCCACTTACTCGTGATGAGAGCCCCGACATGTAGAATAGCACCGCTTGGGCCTTCTCCTCGACTGGTTTCCTTATCCCTCTTGAATATACGCGTTTTGCGGATCGCCCCCACTACGAGCATTTTGAACGAGTGGCTCTACCCACACGCATAAATGCTGTGGAGTCGATCCGATATTTTATACAGTTTCCAAAACCTCGCCCCTTCTAGGGGCGGGGATTCTAAAAGGTATAAATACACGCTGGGGAAATACTCGGTGACGTGTGTGAGAGCCTACAGATTCAGGGCGTACCCATCGAAGACCACTGCGAGGGTGTTGGAAACCCAGCTCGAAGTAGCCTGCAAACTCTACAACACGCTCCTACACGCCGAACAAGAAGAGTATGAGGAGAACAAGCGCACTATGAATAAAACCGAACTCAGGCAGCTCGCCTTAGACCTGAGAAAACAGAACCCTGAGTTTCAAGTGTTACACTCCCAGGTTGCGCAACAAGTAGCTGATAGGTTCTACGAGGCGCGTCAGAGGTTCTTCGATGGGCTTGCGAACAAGCCGAAGAAAAAGAAGCCGCACCAATACCTTTCTTTGGTGTACCCTCAGAGTGGCTGGAGGCTTTCTAACACGAGGGATGTTGGCCTCGGCAAAAACAATAAGAGAAAAGCACGGCTCCGCCTGAGTAAAATCGGCTTCTTCACTTTAATCCTTCACAGGGAGCTTCCTTTGGAGCAAGTGTGCCGGGTGTGCGTCAAACTCAACCCTTCAGGCAGAATCCACGTGATATTCCTGGTGGAGGAGCCTGAGAGCCAAGAGCAGCAATCGGAGGAACCCAAGAACGCTGTGGGTGTTGACCTGGGGATAGCGAGGCTCGCCACGCTCTCGGATGGGCGCTACTTGGAGAACCCGAAACCGCTTGAGCGCTCACTTGATAGAGTCAGGTTGCTGCAGAGGTCACTTTCAAGGAAGAGGTTTCTCTCGAATAACTGGCTTAAAACAAAGAGGAGACTTGCGAAGGAGCACGAGCACATTAAGGATTTCAGACGCGACTTGTTCTTTAAACTCGGGGCGCTACTCGCACAGGAATACGACCTCTTAGTGCTGGAGGACTTAAACACCCAAGGCTTAATTCAGAAAGGCGTAACCAAGAGGAGGAGGCTTCGGCTCCACGATTCCGCTTTCTCGGAGATTAGGAGAATCCTGGAGTGGCAGTTTGTAAAAAGAGGGAAAACCGTGCTCGCTGTATCCGCCTACAACACATCCCGTGAATGCTTCCTGTGCGGTAGAATCAACCAGAGTTTAACCTTGGAGGACCGAATCTTTAACTGCCCCCACTGTGGTTTCACCTTGGATCGCGACCTGAACGCTTCCCTTGTTCTCTTAAGAAGAGCAGGGTGGGTGCCATCCGCTGTGCCTGTGGAGCTCCGCCCAATACCTCCCCTACCCTCCCTAGGGTTAAAAAAGAGGAGGCAAGGCGGGGCTTTGAAGCAGGAAGCTCCGCCCTTTAGGGCGGGGTAGCTCAC
>NEXG01000021.1 GCA_003019535.1 Candidatus Marsarchaeota G2 archaeon ECH_B_1 | reverse complement strand
CAGTGGTTCGAGCTCCTCTCCACACTCGTGTTGGAGTGAATAGCTCTTTAGCACCTCGAACAGCCTCCCTGTGTTAGCGGCCTCTTAGGGCGTACACCCACTCACACACCCACAGATATATTTCATAAACCTATATAAACCTCCACACACCGAAACTGCTGACAACGGCGGATAGTATCGATACCTGATAATGATTGGCGTCCTTCCCATCGAGAGCCATGAAAACTTTATAGCGGGAAATGATATGATACACATGGTAAGTGTTGAGTCATACACACAGGGTATCAAGGTAGATGAGCAAAGGCTGAAAATAATGGAGGGTGCTAAGAGAATAGTTGCCGTATCCCCCCACCCCGAAGATATGGAATTGGTTGCTGGGGGATTCCTTGCGGCCATGGCTAAAAACGGTTCCAGTATTAAGTTAGTGGTTGTAAGCGACGGCCGGAAGGGCTCCAAGACATTAGGGGAAACCGAGCTCGCGCAGATAAGGAGGAAAGAACAGGGGGATGCGGCGAGGATACTGGGTGTGGGTAACCTCCAGTTTCTGGGGTTCGAGGACACACGTGTACCCGAGGCTGGTGAGCCGATGGGGCCAATTATTAGTGAAATCAGGGGGTTCACTCCTGACCTAGTGGTCACGGTTGACCCATACCTACCCTACGAGTCACACCCCGACCACGTGTACACTGGCAAAGCTGTTCTTCAAGCCGTTTTGCTCCATGACTACCCACATATAGGTGGAGGCGTAATAAAGGGCCCCGCACCCCCGGTAGCGCTCGCCGCCACAGCGAAACCCAACGTAGTGATAAACATCGATAACTTCATCGAAGACAAGATGGCCGCTCTAAGATGCCATGGCTCACAGTTCTCAGAGGAGTCAACACTCAACTTTGTCCGAGCAGTGTACTCCGCTGTCGGAAGAGGCATAGGGTGTAGCTACGCCGAGCCATTCAAACTCTTATACCAACACGAGCTACACCTAAACATATTCGCAGACTCGTAGAGCTGGCACCTAACCCTGAAACCAAGCCCAGGAGACTGAATCGATTCCAAAGCACCCTAAAATTCAAGCGCTATCACTACTATAATGTCTCAATTTATTAGGCGAGGTCGAACTATCCTAGACATACGGTTGATTGTGCTATGTAATACCCTGAAATCACTGCGCCGCAATACTAGGGATGCCTTTAATCCTCATACGAGAAGCATGTTAGTATGTTAATAGAGAAGAAGAGGTGGGGTGCTGGCTGGTAGTCCTACACTTCATTCTATTCTTGGACTATTGTTTGAAGGCCACCCTTCAAGCTATAAACCCAGTCCACCCCCATGCCTCGAAGCTTGGAGGCCAGTAGGCGCGATGTCCCACCATGAGGGCACACAAACACAATCGGCCTCTTAGCGGATGATTGGAGTAGGTGGTCTACGAACTCGGGTTTAAGCCTGATCTCCTCCAGGCTCAGCGAGCCGTCCAAGTTTAGCACATCCTGTATATTCTTTATATCTAGCGCGTCACCCCTGGTGCTGAAGGCCTTTTCAAGCTGTGATCTTAGCTTGTCCTTTGCGTCTTCGGGCATAGGTGCGGGTATGGGGTCGACGTAAACTATTCTAGCCTTCTCCTCGCTAATCATCCTATCGACTTCGAGCTTGTCGACGATTATTGACTCATCTTTTAGCTGAGTTATGGGTGACGGGCGTGGTGTAGGGTACATTTTCGAAGAATCATGGAACAATAGGACACACTCGGCGCTCCTAAGACCTCTCTCCGTGATATAGTTGAGCGCGCACCACAGAACCAGGATGCTGCTATACCCGCCGCTCAAATCTACGTGGTTGTCAAGGGTTTTGAGTTTCTGGTTGATATCCCAGACTCTGGATATCTTTTCCATCGGCGAGTCCACCTCGACCACTTCGAATAGCTCCGGTTTGCCAGAGCGTTGGGCGAGCGCTTGTAACTCCTTGAAGAATTTTCTGCGCTTTGCGTTATCCAGGTCCACGACGCCGAACACGTCCTCGCCGCGTGGTAAAGCCACGACGAGCTTTGCGTTGAGGTTGTGCTCAACGATGAACTGGGCTAGGCCTAACGCGGTTCCGAATGTCCCGCCCGATAGGAATACGTAGAGTCGGCGCCCCCCCTTGAGTCGTTGCTCTACTGCCCGCAGTATTGATGGAGCCGTGAACTCCCTGTGTATCTCTGGGTTCGCGTTGTTAGTGTACTGGTCGAGCATCATCAATCCGTCTCCACCATCATCTACGAGCTTCTTAGCGTAGGCTATCGCCCCGGTGGGCTCATCAGTGGGGCAGTAGTTAGTGGGTAGCTTAACCACTAGTGTGAATGGCTCATCCCGATGGTGTCTGATAAACTCCAGCACGGCTTCAGTGTTGGAAGGGTCACTGATTTCGATTGTTTTAGCCGCAAACCTCCTCGACAGCTCGGCTTCGAATGCGCCAGAGATCTTGCGTGAGACAACCATGATGAATGAGGCACCCAGTGAGCGAAGGATCTCAGCCAGCGCGAGACCCGTGTTCCCAGAGGTTGGCTCAACCACAACGCTACCGGGCTTCAAAACCCCACGCTTTAACGCTTCACTCACCATACCGTACGCGGTAAGGGACTTCGCACTACCATAGTAGGGTAAACCAGAAAAGTGAACCACGTGTACACTAACATCCCTTGAAGAATAGTCCACGCTAACAGCCCTCTGAAGGATATCGCTTACCTCACGCACAACCAACGGCGGGAAACCCGATAAGTCAAGTTTAGATGTAGCTATGTCTCTGGAGTTGGCCTCAAACTCCGTGCAAGACCGATCCGCAAACGTGATCACCAGTCATTTACTTCATCCCGCTCAATTAGCGTGCTGGTGAGTTATGAACCTTATGTCCAAAGCGGGACGGTGTCCGGATTAGGGGTTGGCGGGGGGCGTGGCCTCCAAGCGTGGGAAACGCCTATCCGGGCACTATCATCTTAAACAAACTATACTCATTGTTCGGTGATGTGACAAACAGCTTTAAGCGCGGCTTAACCACCAACAAGCCGCTGCGGTTGAGCACGTGATGCACCTCTCCACTCTAAACCGTGTAACACCCCCCTCGAAAAGCCTTCAGAGACCTGCGTATTCCCTAATCGTATACCACTGGCGTTTGCCCGATCAGAACAGAATCGAAACCTTTGAAGGCAGCCCCCAGCTTGACCCAACCACCATGATAACAACTCTTATCATGCCAACATAGCCCTGACGTATACCATGAGTGATTAGTGGGCTTGATAACATCTGCTTTCAAAAACGCTAATAACCAAGTTTAAAGGCAGTGTTCATATGGCCTCTGACTGGAACTCCCTCTATAAGGCTCTGGCTGACCCGACCCGAAGACAGATCATAGAGCTACTCTACACTAGAGGAGCCGCGAGCTACACGGAGATTATGGCCGCTCTAAACGTGGACAACACGGGAAAACTCAACTACCACTTAAGAATGCTTGGTAGACTCATCCAAAAAGACGAACAGGGGAGATACACACTCTCCGAAAGCGGGGTTCACGCCGCGAGCCTCCTCAAAAGCCTGTCACAGAGCCGCTCAGGCGACCCCACAACACCATCTGGTAGCGGCGCCGGGGGAGGCACATCACTTTTAAGGTTAGCTGGGGGGATTGTACTCATCATTGTGGGGGTATTGATCATAGTCATCGTCTTATCAGCAGCAGTGGCCCTTCCATTTTTCGCACTAACCAGTCCAAGCGTAAGAGGCGGGGCAAATATCCCCGGTTTCACGCTTGAGCCGCACATAACCCGATTCTTAATCGGTATCCCAACTAACAGTCTACCAGAAAAAGTGAACATCACATGGTCGTCCTCCGCACCAGTCAGCGTTTTCGTGCTAAATTGGACTCAGGCCAACTCTCTATTTTTCTCCAAGGCTTCCACGGAAGCCAACACAACACCCACAAGCTGGGTAGAAAAGACCTCGGGTGCAAAAGGGGATCTGATCCTTAACTACAGTGGAGCACCACCCCTCTATCTAGCCGTGAGCTCGAACACGAGCGCCTATGTGCAGAGATTCACAGTCTCGTATACAAGTATAAGTAAGCCTGAACAGTCATACCACTCAGCCATAATCATACCACTCATAGTGATAGCTATCCTAGTCGTTTTCGGTTTACTCATAGTCTACTTAGGGGTTAGGCTGGTCAGGGGCTCAAGACGAGCTGCGTAGACCGCAGACTTGAGTGCAGAGCGGCGAACTGAAACATCTGTAGCCGCTTTGCGAGACCCGTGAGCACACAGCTGGGATACCATCATTCCCCCACAGTTTGAAACCAGCCGAAATCGGTTCGGGATGAATTCTATCATGTAGGTGAGATGCTAACAATTTATATGGATGGCGCCTATGGGTTCACCTAAGAAGAGACTTCAGCCAGCTCGCAATGAAAGTGGTTTACTTCTACGGTTATAAGTAGTAGGCTATAAGCCGCAAACACCCGAGTGTTATTTCTGAATATCGACCTCAGACTGCTCGAAACTGAGTCTTGAGTTAGCTTTACACATGACGTGATTTCGGATGGTACATCAACTTCAGAGTCAGTGTGAGCAACCCCATCTAAAGGTGGGGCTTCCTGCCTCAACTACACGACCCCCCACCGCAGGGTTACTGGGCCCCAGCGTCAACGGGGATAAATTCCCCAGACACCAGAGTTCCTCGTGGATTGTGTTCAGCGGGTTCTGCTTAACGCTCGAGATCCTCCTTGAGAGGGGGATGTTTTGAAGCCGTATAAAGAGTGTAAGAGCCAAGCGTGTGCGTTGAATTAATGTTTGGCCGTTGGTCGCAGTTTCTACTGTGGATTGTTTAGAATCGAAGTGTGACGCTTTAAGCGTGTGTTTTGGCCTTTAACTTTGTGGGAGATTGAGGTTGATAGGGCGTCTTTATTGTTTTTATCACTCCCTGCTATCTATGAGAACACTGTTTTAGCACCTTTTACTTTTATTTACATTAATAAACTACTTTATATAGTTTTACTAGAAAACTTTATAAGCTATTAGACTCTTTATTTAAGTAAACTAGCCTTCTGGTGTGATAAATGTCTAAATGGACTAGCATAGGCAGTGAAATCGCCCAGTTCATGGAGGAGAAGGGTAGAACGCTTCTCGTTAAGGGTTTGCCCGGTACAGGTAAGACCACGCTGGCACTCACAATTATGCAACATGTTAGGGGCAAGCCCAAGATATACGTTTCAACCAAGCTTCCAGAGGAAATGGTTAGGTCGCTCTTACCGTGGAGTGAGCGGTTGTTTCTTGGGGAGAACCGCTTTGAGGATGCGACACTCATAACCCCTGAGCTCTTCGTCTCCCAAATCTTCGAAGCGGCGCGCAACGGTGCCTCGATAATAGTGTTAGACTCGTGGGACACGTTCGCGAAGAGAATGGATTCTCCGCTGAGGATGCGCACGGAGGGCTCGATCGTCACAGCGGCGCGCTCGTTCGGCACAAGAGTGGTTTTCGTGAGTGAGGAGCCAACTCAAACCACACTTGACTATACTGTAGACGGCGTGGTAGAGCTGAGGACCACTACACTCGACGGTCGAAGACTCAGGGAGATGGAGCTAGTCAAGCTTCGGGGCACGAGGATAGCCAGCCCATACATGCTGTACACGCTGAGCGGAGCCAATTTCACCGCGTTCTCAGAGTTCACGCAGCCAGAGTATAGGTGAATGGAAACCACCCCATCCGCCACGATAGATGATGGCCGGGTGATTTTCGGCTCACGAGCACTCGACGCATTCTTCGGGTTCGGCTCCCTAAGACGCGGTGACACGGTGGGTGTGGAGTACGCGTCGAATGTGCCGCGCACCGCGTTTATGGCCTCCTACCTTCCACTAATAACGAGCTTCCTACGCTCTAAAAGAGGCGTACTCATGCTACCCCTACCAACATTTAAGCCGCAGGACCTACTACAGGTGCTCCGCACTCACCTCGACGCCCAGACTGTTGAAGAGTACTTTAGAGTTGTGTGTTTCGGTGAGCCAGCGACCCGTGACGCACCTCTTATCAACATATCCTCCCTCGACCTGCAGGGTGCCTTCAGCCTGATCGAGAAGGAGCTTGAGACCCTCAAGGCTAAGTCGTGCGATGGCGTTGTGATGACGCTTTGGTCAACCAGCCCCCTAAGAGCCCTTTATGCCTCGAAACTCGTAGAGGTCACAGAGCTTCTCAGCAGGATGATAAGCCGGCTATCATTCGAAGGCGACCTGCCACTCATAGCATTCGATGAGGACTCACCCCTACGCCCTACCATGATTAGCCTGTGCAGGAGACACATCAAGCTTGCCTTTATCCACGGAACACTCTTGGCCTACGGAGTCGTGCCATATACAGGCGTGTACGCCTTTGAGCCAAGCGATAACCCCTTCGAGCCAAAACTCACAGAAATAGTCTAGTCATAGAGCCAATATCCAGTGGGTGCATAGTTGTGTGAGGCGTGTTTCCGGGGCTGACCACAGCTAGTTTATTTGGTATAGGTGAACCTCTGGGTAGCCCCTCGAATAGCGTGGCTCATACACGTAGTGTTCGCTGAAGGGTGTGATCGACTTGAAGATAACGTAGCCGTCGACGAATCTCAGGCTAATCCTGATGGAGGACATGTATTTGAGCTCCTCGGTGACCTCTAAGCCCGGCTTCGCTATCATGAGCGTCACGTCCCCATAGTAGGCTGTGGACATATACGCTTTGCGTAATATGCTAACCGCGTCCTCCTTGCCGAACAGGTGTTCGAGCAGGTCTAGCGAAATCACCTTGAGCACAGGTTTCCCAAGCCTTTTTAACTCCCGGTAGACGTCGTTCCACTTAGCCAAGTCCTTGTCCCTGTCACCGGTGATGGGCACAACCACTTTGCTCATCGATTCGTCGACTAGCACGTCGTCGAGGAATATCCTCGCACACTCTTCAAACGTCTCCCTGTCGGGGTAGATGTAGGGTCTTATGCTCTCAGATGTGAATTCAAGACTTGGGAGAACCATGAGCCCACGCCTCTGAGCCAAGAAGTTGGCCGCCGAGACCAGCGCTGGAGAATAATACACTAGCTCAGGTATGTTGGGGCCCATCTCCCAAAGCACGAGTGAGCCCCTAGGGTATCCGCCTATCACCCTATCCAGGCTACTGCTACCTGTGGAGTAAACCCCATTCCTCTCGGCGAGCGGGGGTCTAGGCTTTAACCTTTCGCTCAGACTCCCCTTAAAGGGGCTGAACACCCGGATACCCATGCCTCTTTGGAAAACATAGAGGAATCTGTTCTGCTCTAAGCCCACCGAGCGCATCTTGAGCACCTCGAGCTCTCTGAAGGCACACTCAGGGTCCCTTCTTCGGCCCAGCCTTATTATACCGTCCGCAACGTAGGACACGAAGTCATTCTGGTCGCCTTCAGTGATTATAAGTGTCGTTATCTTCTTTTTGGAGAAGATTCTTGAGAATAGGTTGCTTAGCACCGACCGACCCTCAGCCTCCGAGCCAATCGCTTGTAGAACCGCGCTGTACGAGTCGAACACGAGTAGTTGGGGCTGCTCGCTTCTAACCTTTTCCAGAACCATCTCCATAACGGGCTCGACCCCGCCACGGATGATGCTTGAGAGCTCCACGTACACTATTCTACCGCCCTCCAAGTGGTGCTTTAGGGTGGGTAGTAGGTTTGAGGCGGCTCTCACAAACTTCTCCTTGTCTTCGAGGAAGGAGACGTAAAGCGTCTTTCTCCCCAGATCGGCGTTCCTTGAGGCTATCTGGGTGACGAGTAGGGTTTTACCCGAGCCCGGCTCACCTCTGACGTTAATCACATAACCCTCTGGCAAACCCCCGCCGAGACGTCGGTCAAGAACGGGCACGCCGATCGGGTACCTAGAATCACCTGGCATTTTTATTATCTAGCATAAGATATGCGAAGAATTATTTAATGATTACATCAAATTTAAGCGAAGGATTACGCTAAGGTCGAATATAAATGGAGAACACTATAATTCGGCCCATACCCTACGAATCCAGAGGAAGAGGCCTCTAACCAGTACTACTACTCTCAGAGTCACGGGGTCTGCGGGTGTGTGTTCTAAACCACTCAGACACACGTGTGTACGCGTCTTTGACGTGGGGTTTCTCAGTGAAGCCGTGACCCTCCCTTGGGTACACCACGAGTTTGACCTCTTTTCCAAGGTCGGAGAGAGCCCTATAGAATTGTAGCGACTGGCCAAGTGGCACATATGGGTCCTCCTTACCGTGCAGTAAGAGCACGGGTGTATTCACCCTGCTGACAAAGCGGATGGGTGAAGAGGCATCGTAGCGTGCATATTTGTATGGTGACTCGTCGAGGTGTAATTCGTCCCAGTCGCTTAGATTCGAGGTGCCGTGGAAGCTCAGCCAGTCGGACACCCCGAATAGAGCAGCGATCGCAGCGAAAACATTTGTCCGAGTTGCAGCCCACATAGCCATAAAGCCACCGTATGAGCCGCCCTCCAAGTACACTCTGCCGAGGTCAACATTATACTCGGCGATTATCGCCTGAACCCCACTCATTATATCCTTGAAGTCCTGTCCGCCGAGGTCCCCTCTGTTGGCCTCAGCGAACACAGAACCCCTCCCAACACTCCCCGTGTAGTTGGGGTAGAACACTAGGTAGCCTTGAGAGGCGAGGAGCGCCCCAAGTGATGATAGGTATGCTGGCCTAACACTACTCGTGGGCCCACCGTGGACGTGCACCACGAGGGGGCATGACTTATCCCCCGTGTTCTCCAATCCCTCTAGGTAGCCAGTGAGTCTTTGACCCTTATCATTTGTCCACTCGAAAAACTTCATGCGGGGGACCTCTATCTCCTCTTTTAGTGGGGCGTTGAAGGCAGTCACAACTGTGGGGTGGCTGGCTGTCTCTTCGAGTCCAGTGATCCATAGTTCTGGTGGTGTGGCGGTATACTGGGCGCTGAACGCCACCTCCAGTGGCTCCCTGTTCAGGATGGTGAACTTGGGGTACCACTGCGGGTTCACACTTAACATTATACTTTTGAGCTCTCTTGGAGCCCAGTCTGGCGCCTCGACGCGGAAGAACACCGATTCGCCTTCCCTCTGCGCGAGGAAGAGTGCTGAATCATCATCGAACCATTCTGCCCATGATACACTGAAGGGTGCACCACCCGTCAAGTTGATGTTTTCTCCTTCCGCTACGCTCACAAGGTGTAGGTCGCCTAGCTGTGAACCCCGGTCACTCCAAAGACTTGAGGTGAACAGAACCCTTTTCCCATTGGGGGAGATCCTTGGCGCGCCCACCTGGCGCCACCCCGGGTCGTACACACATTTGACCTCCCCATCTACCGTGTTTAGGATGCCTAGCTTGGCTCTGTACCAGTGTCTTTCGAATGGTAGAGTAGAGTATGTGAGCGCTATGCTTTGAGCCCGACTATCAGATGAGAACTCCCAGACCTGCACTCTTTTTGTTATCTGCTTCACGCTGAGTGTGTGAGCGTTAAAGTACCAGAGGGACATAAAGCGTGAAGGGTTTTCGAACTCCTCCTCATCGAAGCCCGCGGCCTTCCTGCGCGCCTCATCCACAGACTCCTCATCTAATGAGACCACGAGCGCACTGTCGGAGGACACCCACTCGAAGCCCTCAACGTGGCCGGGCACCGGCGCCCTCCACACCTCATTCGAGCCTTCCAGTGTGAGAACGAAGAGGCTGGTCGCGGTGCGCCCGGAGCCGTCCGCCTGAGGCTTCCTGTTAGAGAGGAAGCCGAGAAGTTCACCCCCATCCGTGAATGAGGGCTCCCGGTCGAACCACTCGCCTGATGTAAGCCTACTCACACCCTTCTCCTTAGTGTACACATAAATGGCTGATCTCTGTGTTGAGTGTGGCTCACGGAAGCTCTCACCAACACTAAAGGCCACTTTACCTGTCAGACTCGCCTTAGGCCTCGACACCGCTTTGAGGCGAAACAGGTCATCGATAGCAGCTTTCCTCAAACAACATCACGACTATCACTTATCATACAATATAAGCCCACCACTCCGTGTACGCTTCATTTGGATAACAACCGTTTGGAAAGGATTATATTACGTTGTGGTATCCAACACTTGCTATGAGCTCGAAGATAACCTATGTTACACTCTTCGCGGATGAGTCGATACACCCAGCCTACGAGAAGGCGCTCTCAGAGCTTCAGCAGGAGCTAGGCCGAACCCATCCGATGTATATTGGGGGAAGAGAGGTCTCCGCTGGTTCGACTTTTGAGAAGACGAGTCCCATCGACACATCCATTGTTGTCGGCCGGTTCCAGAGAGGTACAGCCGAACACGGCTTGGAGGCCTTGAAGGCAGCGCGTAGGGCGTTCGATGAGTGGAGTCATACAGATTATAAGAGAAGGGTTGAGTTGATGCGGAGGGCGGCTGACAGGATTGAGGCTGCTAGATTCAGGCTGGCGGCCGCCATAACATTTGAGGCGGGTAAGAACAGGCTTGAAGCAATAGCTGAAGTATATGAGGCAATAGAGGCCATGCGCTACTACGCCAACCTAATGGAGAAGGAGGATGGGTATGTGCGGCGCATGAATCCTGGTGCTCCCGGTGAGGAAACATACAGTGTCGCAAGACCATACGGCGTGTGGGCTGTGATATCACCATTCAACTTTCCACTTATGCTTGGAAACGGCATGATGCAGGGTGCACTCATCACCGGTAACACCGTAGTGTGGAAGCCCACGAGCGAGGCTCCACTAACCGCGCTCGAGGCGTACCGGCTCTACGTTGAGGCCGGCCTCCCAGAGGGTACTATAAACATCGTTACGGGTCCAGGCGAGGCGTTCGAGGACGTGTTTGTAAGGGGTGCTGACGGCGTTGCCTTCACTGGCTCAATGGATGTGGGTATGCGCCTCTACCGCAAGATCGCGGCGGAGTCACCCTACCCTAAGCCCATGGTCTCCGAGATGGGGAGCAAGAACCCCGTGATAGTCACCAAGAATGCTGACTTCGACAAGGCTGTGGAGGGGGTTGTCAGGGCTGCGTTCGGCTACTCCGGTCAGAAGTGCTCCGCAGCCTCCCGTGTATATGTTCAGGATGAAGTCAAGGAGAGCTTCGTGGAGGCTCTCGTCAAAAGAACATCCACACTCATCGTGGGCGACCCGAGAAGGCGAGAAGTATTCACTGGGCCAGTTATAAACAGGAGGGCCCAGGAAAGCTACGAGAAATATGTGGCCGATGCGAAGAACGCTGGGAAGGTGGTCTACGGTGGTAGAACACTGCGCAGCGGCGGGCTTGAGAAGGGCTACTACGTGGAGCCCACAATCGTCACAGGCTTAGACGAAGACCACTACCTCTTCAAAAAGGAGCTCTTCGTACCCATACTGGTGGTGGGTGGCTTCAGGACGCTCGACGAGGCACTCACAAAGGCGAACAACACCCAGTACGGCCTCACAGCGGGAATAATGTCCGAAGACAAAGAGGAGATAGACAGGTTCATGGACAAAATAGAGTTCGGCGTCGTGTACGCCAATAGGAAGGGTGGAGCCACAACGGGTGCGTGGCCAGGCGCTCAAAGCTTCGTGGGCTGGAAGGCGAGCGGAGCCACAGGCAAAGGAATCGGTGGACCCTACTATCTCCTCAGCTACATGAGGGAGCAGGCCAGAACATACGTACACTAACCACCCAGCAGACCGCTTCCGCACAATAAACCTTATTTTATAATTTTTTTAAAACCATACCCTTCACGGAGAACCAAAAACACGCGCAGTTTTATCTAAACGTGAAGTCAGGTCTTGGCCATGATAGACAACCAAGTTTTCGAAGCGTATCATCCAAGATTTGGGCGCATCAAACTGAACCGAACATTTACGGGTAGACCCTACGCCATATTTCATCGTATCGCGTGATTAGGCCGAACGAATCAACACTTATATCTGCTTGGAAACCCGATTGACTACGGTAAACATATCTTTTTGTATCTATTCGCTCATAGCTTTGCTCTAATACTTTGACCTCAAAGCTTGGAAAGCGCACCCATGCTACGCGGACCTCCGCTCTCTGCCCTAGCCCAAGCCTTAAGCGCTTAATCGGTAGAGTGTTCGTGGCTGGACTGATCTCGAAATCCACGTCACTGCACGATGCGAAATCAGCTCTTATCTTTCCGTTTACGAACACCGCTGGGCCGATGAAATCGATACTCAGATTCCTCACAGACCTAGATGTCACCTCTGAAACCCTTACCCTCCTAGTTTTGAATAGTCGATCCGCGTAAATCACGTATTTAAAGGTGTAAGCACGCTTTCCTATTTTTGATATTATTGTTCCCTTCAGATTCCACCCGCTCTTAATCCTTGCTAGTATTAAATGCTCCATGCTTAATGATTTTAGACCAACCCATATGACACTTCGAGCAGGTGATTCAGGCTTACCCACGATTGAACTCCACTACTACACCGTGAAAATATATTAGGTTCTTGCACTAACTACTCAAAACAACACGAGAATCATCTACTGGGTGCGGCGTACACTGGGTGAAAGTATAAATTTCTCGCTAGTAATAATTGTGCTCACGGCCTGCTCCACGCTTAACTCATCAGTGTTGAGTATATGATTACCATCCACTGAGCTTAGCAGTTCTTTATACACTTCTAGGACGCGTGAACCCATCTGGTTCACCCTGTTAGTATCCCTCCTCATAAGAGTCTCGCTTCTCGCCATTAGCACAACGTACTTTACTTTGGCACCCAGAGGTTCTAGTTCGCTCNCCAGCCACTCTGCCTCGTGTGGATAGCACACGTAATCCACAACAACACGGTATCCTTCGCCTACAAAATTCTTAGCTATGCAGGCAATGTTACGCCAAGTGAGTTTAGCCTGTGACCCATCAACCCATGGGGGGCGTCTACCCGAAAAAATCATGTGGTGTACTAGGTCTCCAGATATTAGAGCACACGGGCTAAGGATACCTGCAAGCCTCTCGGAGACAGTCGACTTACCCGAGGCTGGTGGCCCAGAAACAACATATACAGACATGACACATGAAGATAATAACATCTATTTAAATCCTTATTACATATTACAAATCCAGTAATACAGATAATAAACGTGTTTTTGATTTAGCCATGTTAGAGGCAATCATATTCCCCTGTTATCTGCTAAAACCACAGGGATCAGGGTTGACTGTGAGTTGGTGTTTAAGGAAAGTTCTAACCGTTTTTACCCAATTGGCCAATTATGTGGCCCTATTATATGGGTGTTTAGTCGTGTATGTCTATGGGCTCGAGTAGGCCGACCAGTTGCCAGTAGGTTTTAAGGTAGCGCTGCCCCCTAGAGGTAACCCTGTAAAGTGTCTCCCTGCTCTCCCCTGTTGTTCTCACTAGGAAGCCGAATTGTTCGAGCTCTTTTAGGAATACGCGTAGCCTATCCACAGGCATGCCTACTCCATACGATATTTTGGTAACCCTTGCACCCCCGTCGAATCTCCTAACCACCTCTAATATGGTGGCGTATAGGTCCAGTTTTGTGCGTTTCTTCTTAACACTCATCTACTGGCCACCCTCCTCTAGATGGGTGGCTTGGGGGATTCGCTAAGCTTGGTGGGGGGCTTCCCATATGTGACTCGTCCACCCTCTCTTAGGTTGAGTGTGTAGTATACCTCGCCAACCCTGCACCCCTCTCCAAGCTCGACTTCTTCCCCGTATACACGCTTCGCCTCGGCTTTATCGCCGAGTATAACCCTTTTGGCGTACACTTCCTCTAGAGTTGAAGCCCTCTCAGCGAACACTTCTTCGGCGACTACGACACCGATGCATCTGGCTTTTCTGCCAAGTCTGACAACCCTGGCCTTAAGCCCCTGCCTCGTGGATATTTCGCCTTGCACGCTTATTGTGCCGCTCAGAATAATCTTGGTGGAGCTGAGCTTCCCACCCACATCCACATCTGCGCCGCGGAATTCTCCGGTTACCTCGGCTTTACCCGCCACGCTAAGCTCGCCGCTCAGTGTGAGGTTTGCGCCCACTCTGAACACGCCTCCCACATCAACATCGACGCCTTCGAGGTTGCCGTCGATTGAGGCAAGCCCACCCACATCTATTCTCTGAACCCTTATATCACCATTCGCTGAGAATTTTCCACCCACATTTATCCTCTCACCCTTTGAGCCAGCTGCGATGAAGATTATTCCACCCACGCTTATGGTGCCAAACTCGAGTGGGCCGTTAGAGCGGAATATTCCGCCCACATCCGCGGAGCCGGATATCCTCCCCCCTCCTATTTCCGCTTTCCCACCTACATCCAGATCTAGAAGCATGACTCGGCCTCCCACGCTGAGCACGCCGCCCACCTCGAGTCTTTCACCCTCTACCCCCCCAGACACCTCCATTTTGCCTCCAACACGCACATTTTTACACACGAGTGAGGACGCTTTGAGTCTGCCAGCCACTTCTAGCGAGCTACACTTCACCTCACCCCCAACCTCAAGCCTCTTATCAACCTCCAGCCTTGTGCAGCCGAGGTTACCACCCACAAATAGTTCGCTGTCCCTAGCTACAATGTCTCCATGCACCATGAGTGTGCCAGTCACAGTCATGGAGCCGTCTCGAACATAGACGGAGGAGCACTCCAAATCACCTTCAACCCTAGCCTCCCCGGTTGAACTCACCCTACCAGACACGGAGAGTTTACCCGGTGTGGTAACAACAGCTCCACGCTCGAGTATGAGGTCGCCGGCAACCTCTGAAAGCATCACCCGGCTACCCCTTGGAATCCTCGTCTCATCAACCATAGCCAAAACCCAGCCGCGCCGAGGCGGCGCACCAAGTGTATGCGTAAAGGGTTATAAGTGTGTCCAAGCTCATCGCATCCCCCACCTGAAACTCTTGAATGAGAGTAGCAACACCACTGTTACGCTGAGTGCAGCCGACAGGACCACATAGTTGGGGTTGAGCGGCTCGCTGTAGCCTGCGAGGATTCGCCCAACTTGGAGGAGGCTCACTGCTGGGTCGCACAGTGATACCAAGCGTAGCCAGCCTGGTAGGAAGCTAAGCGGGTAGTAGACTGGGGGTAGCACCACTGTGAGTGTGTAGAGTGGGTTTGTTATGGCTGACACGTTTGTGGGGTTCTTTATGTTGAGTACTATGGCGAGCGAGAAGACGCTTCCTGCGACCAGGCTTGCTGGTGCGAGTAGCACAACCTCCTCGAATACTTTAATAGGCGTGTAACCAGTTATATAGAAGAGGAAGAATGCGGGTAGAAGCCCCTCCAACATGAAGGGTGAGGTGCCAAGCAGCAACCCTAAGAGATATGTGTGAGGCTTGATGGGCGAGGCTGTGAGCCTGTCGAGCTCGCCGCCAAACTTGCTGTATCCAACAACCTGGGCGACAACATTTGACCCCTGACCCCAAGCCCCAGTCACCACATATGCGAGAGCTAGGTTACTCAGAGCGCCAGCCCCACCCCAAGCGGTGAGCGTCACTATGAATCCAAGCGCTGACACCAGTCCTTGAACCACCCATATCGGCTGTTTTGAGAACACTGAACCCCCAAGTAGGGCAACACCCAAAATCTGCCTTACTTGCTCCCTCAAATTACATCCCAACGCCAACGGTGATCACGACTAGTGAGCACATATGTCGACTCAGACACACTCCCAGAAGAGTTATCAGCCTACCCCCGCTGTTCATGCGTATCCCCCACACCACTAGCCTTTTTACACACTGGCACAATCAAACCACGATAACCCCCGTTTTTTGCGGTGGCCAGAATCAAAATTTCATTTGGGGAACCATTCATACACTGTCACGCTTCTCTGCTTGTAAGGTAGAGGTAGGCGTCCTCCAGTCCGACCTCGCTTACCGATTCAACTCTTACTTGGGGGTGAAGCGTTGATGCTGCGCTCCAGGCGTCAGCGCTTGTGTGCGTGTAGCCTATGAGCCTGTCGCCTAGGTCGAAGTGGTGTTCGAACACGCCGTTAGTGGGCGCCCAGCCGTGTGGTTTGTTGACCACCACCCTATACTTGTAGGGTAGTTTACCTATGAGCTCGGAGGGTGTTGCTTCAGCTATTGTGTTTCCCTCATGGAATAATACCACTCTGTCGGATACGATTTGCGCTTCATTCATGTCATGCGTTGTTAGCACTATGCTTACACCTTGACTCACAACCCTCCTCATAATTCTCCACACCTCATGCTTCGCCTCCACATCCACACCGCTAGTCGGCTCATCCAGGAAGACGAGCTCCTTCCTCGCGGAAAGCGCCATCCCCACAGCAACCCTCCTCCTCTGCCCCCCACTCAGCCTAGAACACTTGGTCTCCAAAACACCCTCTAAACCCAGCTCCGAAAGCCACTCAACAGCCACCCGCCTAGCCTCTCTAGGCGAGTAGTCGCCTCTAGCAACAAGATTCCAGCTCACAGCCTCCAGGGGTGTGAGTTCCTCCAGCATAAAACCCCAATAATCCTGTGGTAAATACGAAATCCCCCTCCTTACCGCTTGATGATCACGTAGAACATCGTAGCCCAGAACCTGAACCACGCCGCCGCTAGGTTTGAGAAGCGTGCACAGTACTTTAACAGTGGTGGATTTACCGGCACCGTTACGCCCAAGCAGCGTCATAAGCTCTCCCCTCCCAACACTGAAGCTAGCGTTACGAACCCCCCAAGCCTCCCCGTAACGCTTGGATAGACCTTCAACCAACACCACGTTCATGATTAGACGTGCAGAATACACCCCCAACCATTAAAACCCAGCACACATTACGTGAACACACGTATTGAGCACAAAAAATGATTACTAAACACAAGAATGTTATATGCAACAAAAATCAAGGGCTCCCAATACTCAACCCTCAAGATGGCTAAATCACGCTGAAAGCATCTCACCCAACACCACAAGGCAGCAGAACACCACACAGCGGCTAAGAGGTGGTCGGTCAAACACTACCAGACCACGTAATCAAATTAAGTGGGGGCGTAGTGTGTGTCTTGTGCAATTCGAGGAAAAAATCGTGTGTGATAAAAACGTAGATGAACTATGGAGGAAGGTATCCAGCTTGGACGATTTCACCAATTACTGGCATGGCACAAAACACCTCTCCTACACCGTGAAGGATGGGGGAGTTATTGAAGCTGACGTTGTTTTCGCCTTCGGTGGAAGCGGCCATGCGAACATACAAATAGACAATTCAAGCAGGACACTAACAATTAGGTATTTGCAAGGCCCCTTCAAAGGCACCCAGAGGATATGGGTTGAAAAAGGCATCATAGCCAGCAGTTGGAGCGTAGAATTCAACGGCGTATACAGGCTTCTGGGTGGCTGGAATGAGAAGCACTTCAGGCAGGGAACAACCAACGCTCTGAGAAGACTCTGCGGTGAGACAACAGAGGCTTAGCTTGACAGGCTAACCCACCACACTCCCCACGCTACGAACACCCCTAGACACTAAGCTTCAAAGCACACAGAAGATATACCAACAATTATTCTCAAACCCCCTACGCTACCAAACCACTTGTCTACGCCTTATTGCGGACAAGACTCGATGAACACTTTGGGCCGTCCACCAAATTCTGCTTAACAATAACGGTGATAAACCGAATAGGAATTGCAGCGATACCACGAAACGTGACGTTAACACAGTGGATTGGTGGGTGTAGTAACGCGGGCTTTGGTTTCAGTGAGCTACCCCCGCCTGAAGGCGGAAGCTCCCTGAATCACAGCCCCACCATGCCACCTCAACCCAAGGGTTGGGAGCGGAGGTATTGGGCGAAGCTCAAAGACAGGCACACCAGAAGGGTGGCACCCACCCTGCTCTTCTTAAGAACACCAAAGAAGCGTTAAGGTCCCGGTCCAAGGTGAAACCGCAATATGGACAGTGAAAGACTCGGTCTTCCAAAGTCAAATTCTGGTTGATTCCTCCACACAGAAAACACTCACGGGAGGAGTTGTACGCCGGAACAGGTAAAACCTGTTTCCCTCTTTTTAAAAACTCCCACTCAAGTATCCTCCTCAGCTCTGAAAAAGAGGAGTCGTACAGCTTCATCCTCCCCCTCTTGGTTACGCTTTTTTGAACCAAATTTCGGACATCCAAATCCTCTAGCACCAAAACATCGTACTCCCCTGCAAGAAGAGCCCCGAGTTTAAAGAACAGGTCCCGCCTGAAATCCTTAACGTGTTCGTGTTGTTTAGCTAGTCTCCGCTTTGCTTTAAACCAGTTTTTCGAAAAACCTTTTTCTTGAAAGTGTCCTCTGCAGCACCTTAGTCCTAATCAAGAGAGCGCTCCAGCGGTTTCGGATTCTCCAGGAAGCGCCCATCCGAGAGTGTGGCGAGCCTTGTGATCCCCAGGTCAACACCCACAGCCTTCCCGGGTTCCTCCGATTGCTCCTCTTGGCTCTCAGGCTCCTCCACCAAGAATATTACGTGGATTCTACCTGAAGGGTTGAGTTTGACGCACACCTGGCACACCTGGTTTTCTGGGAACACCCTGTGGAGGATTAAAGTGAAGAAGCCGATTCTACTCAGGTAAAGCCGAGCCTTCCTCTTTTTATTCTTCCCCAAGCCAACCTCCCTAACATCAGAAAGCCTCCAACCACCCTGAGGATACACCAAGGACAGAAACCTGTAAGGCTTCTTCTCCCTGGGCTTATTCGCGAGACCACCGAGGAACCTCTGCCAGGCCTCGTAGAACCTCTCAGCAACCTGAGAGTGCAACGCCTCAAACTCGGGGTTCCGCCTCCTCAAATCCAAAGCAAGCTGCCGAAACTCGTTCCTACTCATACTATGCTTGTTCTTCTCATACTCTTCTTGCTACACGCGCAAGAGCGTATTATAGAGTTTACATGCAACCTCTAACTGGGTTTCCAACACCCCCGCCCGCTGCGGTCTTTGATGAGTACGCTCTGAACCTCTATGCCCTCACACGCATTACCGAGTATTTTCTCCGCGTGTATTTATACCTTTGGAATCCCCGCCCTAAAAGGGCGAGGTTTTGGAAACCTGATAAAAGTGTTAAATGGTTACCAAGGGTTTAGCCGGTTTTCTGGGGGTGGGTTAAACTGTTGAGCTCGTCGTATGTGATGGCTTCCGTGACAAGAGATGTGTATGTTCCCTTTTCAAGCACTTCTCTCGCCGCTCTCTTTAGGAAGCCCATGACGGCGTATGCTGCCGCTGGACCGAAGCTCAACCTCTTTACACCCAGTGCTTCGAGCTCCTGTACGCTTGGAGTGTTCTTTGTGACCATCACATTCACCGGGAAGTTGAGTGTTCGCACGTATTCCCTTATCAGGTTGGCTTGTGTTAGACCCATCGGGTAAACGCAGTCTGCGCCCGCATCCCTGTAGAACTCTCCTCTCCTAAGAGCCTCCCTGAACCTGTCCTCCTCCCCACCTTCGGCATACCTGAATGCGTCGGTTCTCGCATTGATCACCAGGTTCACACCCATGGTTTCCCCGAGCTTCCTTATTGCCTTGATCTTCTCAACTTGGTCTTCAACCCTAAAGAGTTTTTTGGACTCATGCTCGAAGTCCTCGATGTTTATCCCAACCGCGCCCACACCCACTATCTGCCTAACCGCTGAGACAACTTCGTGCACACCTGGGCCAAAACCCGCCACCACGTCAACTGTTAGTGGCACCGTGAGAACCCTAGCTATCCTTGACACCGCGCCCAGAAACTCGGAGAAAGGTATACTCTCACCATCCTCATAGCCAAGCGAAACCAACATACCGGCGCTAGTCGTCGCGATAGCTTTGAATCCAACACTCTCAAAGAGTCTGGCCGTTGGAACATCCCACGCATTGGGGAGAACGAGCACGCCGGGCCCACGATGCAGCGACCTAAAATACTCCGCCTTATCCGACTGAGACCTTAAATTCAGACTCACAATACAATATTCACACGCCTCTTTAAAGTTCTATCGCATAAGGGTAATGATGGAGTTATCCTGATAACGTGACCTCACACTTAACCGACACCCGAATCCAGTTAGTGATTCGAACATCATCCAAATAATCAAAAGAGTATATAAGTACACAGAGTAGTCACTCAACTCTGCGCACGTCGAATTGTTGACTGAAGATACCCTGAAAAATGTGAATTTGCTAGATGATTTTTGATATATCAGGGGGCTTACTGCCTCAGCCACGCGCTCAAACGTATTTCCAAAGTGTTAAAAATTTTAATTGTCATGAATAGTGTTGCCCATGGAGAATGTTCCAACTCTTTTTAGGTTAAGGGCCTTAATCCAAAGCCTTTGAGCCATTTTACTGGAACACTTATAGGTTCACTTCTCGTTGCAGGCTGGGGGTTTATGGTTGGGCTGAACATTGTTATAAGGGAGTTGAGATGGGAGGATATGGAGCCCGTTGTCTCCAATTATTACTCCTATTTTGATGAGCTTGCAGAGAATCCCTGGCTTGGCATACTCGTGAGTGGTGCTAAGCCCACTATTTCAGAGGAGGCTAAGTGGTTCGCTGATCTCTACACGTCAATATTGGATGGTGACAGCGTCGCTTACGTTACGGTGGTGGACGGCTCCCTAGTTGGCCTGTGCGATGTTCGTAGGCGTTCTAAAAGGAGTGAGCTTTCACACATAGGTGTACTCGGAATCTCAGTGAGGAAGGGTTACAGGGGTATGGGTGTGGGGGAAGCACTTATACGCCGAACACTTGATGCGTGCAGACGTAAATTCGAGGTGGTTACCCTCGCGGTCTTCTCAAACAACACAGCCGCAAAGAGACTCTACGAGAAGGTTGGCTTCAAAATCTACGGTAGGCTCCCTCGGGGGATAAAGCGCGGCGGCGAGTACGTAGATGAAGAATTAATGTACATTACGCTCCAACACTGAGACATAAGATCACTCTACTCTACAATGGGGCCAAACTTGTCGCTCAAGCTAATGCTACGCCGCATATTAGGTTGTTTTCTCCGCCTAAGTTTTCCCTTCCACCTTTTCATACTCATCCCTGGGAATAAAGATTAGTGATATGGAGTTCACACAGTGCCTAACATTCCTTGGTGTAAAGCCTTCGCCTTCGAAAACATGGCCTAAATGTGCGTTGCAGCGGGCGCATCTGATCTCGACTCTTTCCCCATCGGGATCAGGAAACCTTACGATTGCCCCCCGTATCTCGTCATCAAAGCTTGGCCACCCGCAACCCGCGTCGAATTTATCCTCTGAGCGGTAAAGCGGTGTCTTACACCGCTTACACACGTACACTCCAGGCAGGAAGTTATACACGTACTCCCCACTGAAGGGTGGCTCGGTTCCCCCATATTCAATCACATACTCTTCTTCAGGTGTGAGCTGAGAATCATAATCGCCCACTATGACCACTTCTACGTATAGGTTACGAAAATATTAAAGGCTGGCGTTCACAGCCTGATAGAGCCTCTCTGATACAAGGTATTGGATACCGGTTTTCCAAGTAGAGTTCTTCATTTTTCTTTTTGGAAATATTTATATTGTATTGTGGGGCATAGTTATGTGTCCACTTCTACGCCGACAACCCCATCAACTGACGAGCTATTTATGGGTGAAGCAATAAGGATAGCTCAAACAGGCGTTGAGCTGGGTCAATTCCCGTTTGGGGCGGTGATCGTCATGGGCGGCAGGAGCATCGCATCCGCACACAACTCTGTTAAGGCCAGCATGGACCCCACGGCTCACGCTGAGATCATGGCCATTAGGCGGGCCTGCTCGAAGCTTTACACAACAAGCCTAGAAGACACCACGCTTTACTCAACATGCGAGCCGTGTCTAATGTGTCTGTCAGCGTGTTTTTGGGCTGGTATAAGGAGAATAGTGTTCGGCGCAAGCATCGCCGATGCAGCCGCGCACGGTATAAGGCAGATTAACGCGCCAACACGCCAAGTTGCTCCATTTTACGGGGACTTTTTTAACATCAGGCAGGGCTTTATGCGCGAGGAGTGCTTGACACTCTTTGAAAAGTGGAGCAAAAACCATAAGTAAACCACACATTAGAGGATAGTAGGAAAAACTGCCACTCTATACTATGCCGTAACCTAGAATTTTTTATTCATCACTTGGGTGTTGGTAAGCGGGTATCCACCCGTGTACTAGGTCAGGTGGGTGTTCACAGCTTGCGTGTGCAAAGCTGTTGACTGAGTTTTGACACGCAGTTTCGAGACCTCTGATTTCAAGTACACACTTGTTTTTTACGGTTACACATTTACTGCTCCCTCTTGGGGTTATCTTAATTCATTTTTCCAGCTGTCTTGGCGTGTGTGCTGTTTTGGTGTAAAAATTAGGGTTGGGTTTGGTTTAGCCCACGACTGTGAGCTCCCTCGGAGTGGTTGTAAGCATCCTGTAGCCTTCTTGTGTGACCACGATGTCGTCCTCGATCCTCACGCCGCCTTCACCCACCACGTATACTCCGGGTTCAACTGTGAGCACCATGTTTTCATCCAGCACGAGCTGGCTTGTGGCGCCGAAGCCAGCCCCATCGTGCACCTCGAGACCGAGTGAGTGGCCTAAGCCGTGGGTGAATTTACCCTTGAACAATGTGGTATCAATGTATTGTGCCGCTGCGAGGTGGACCGCTCGGCCCTCAGCGCCCTTCTTTATCAATCTGAGCGCCGCGTTTTGGGCTTCGAGAACCGCCTCGTACATTTGGCGTTGTCGCTGTGTGACGCCGCCGTAGAAGAAGGTGCGCGTCTGGTCGGCGCAGTAGAGCCTGTATTTTGCTCCGACATCCACGAGCACGGGTTCACCCCGCCTGAGCCTTCTGTTCTGCGGTGAGTAGTGTGGTAGGGCTGTGTTCTCACCGAAGGCCACGATGCTTTGGAATGCGGGGGAGTCGGCGCCCCTCTCAACGAAGCCCTGCTCGATTTTAGCTTGGAGCTCCTTCTCAGTCATACCCTCCCTGAGTAGGTCTGGTACGCTGTTAACCGTCTCGGAGGTGATCTTCACAGCCATCTCTATCCTCTCAAGCTCATCTGGGTCCTTCACCAGCCTCGCGCGCTGGAGCGCGCCGGATACATCCACAAGCGTCTTACCTTGGAGACCCTCGCTTAGGGCGAGATAGTCTGAGTGGGATATCCCCTTAAAATTCACACCCACCTTTGAGGCTTCGCCGATGAGTCTTCTAAGAGCGTTCATCCACTCGGCTGGCGTGTAGCCATCGGGTAGATGAACTGGGTGGGGTCCAAGCCTTGCTATGTCCGCCTCAAGCCTGCTTGTGAGCACCTCGACGTGTAGGTCTGGGTAGAGAATTGCGTAGGAGCTCTCGAACAACCCACCCGTGTACCCTGTGAGATAAAAGAAGTTGGGGTCAACCCTATCCCTGTTGGCAATCAAGACAACATCGACCGAGTGGTCGGCGTACTCAAATATCCTCTTGTACCTGGTATAAACCATAGTAGTTCACCACTGTAGGTATCCTGCTACATTCTTAGGCCGAGGAGCCTTCTTGCCGACTCTCTGAGTATTGTGAGCCTCTGGATGTCGTTCGCACCCTCATATATCTTCATAACCTCCACGTCCCGCAGCAGCCTCTCGACCCCCGTGTCTGTGGAGACACCGTAGCCACCGTGCACTGTTATAGCCCTAATGGCAGCACGTTCAGCCGCATCCGTAGCATAGGTCTTAGCCATCGAGGCCGCGATGATGGCCTCATTCTCCCTCCCCTTATCCCACAGTGAGGCGGCCCAGTAGGTGAGGAGCCTCGCGGCGTTGACCTCTATCATGGTCTCCGAAACCTTCTCCTGAACCATCTGGAAACCTATAAGAGGGGAGTCGAACGCCTTCCTCTGCACAGAGTAGGACACCATGGCTTCAAGCGCCGCCTGCCCCACACCCACACCCTGCGCAGCCGTGCCAACACGAGCCCTGTTGAATGTTCCAACCATATACTTGAAGCCCAGACCCTCCTCCCCTACAAGGTTCTCCTCGGAGACCTCCACGTTGTCGAAGGCGAGCTCCGCGGTGTTAGAAGCCTTCAGCCCCATAGTGTCCACTCTGCTCACAACCCTAACACCTGGCTGGTTCCTTTCAACTATGAACACGGAGAGACCACGCCACCTAGAGGATGGGTCCGGTGGAGAGGTCCTTGCGGAGACCACATAATAGTCGGCTATACCGCCATTCGTGATGAATATTTTACGCCCATTCAACACATATTTACCCCCATCCTTTTTGGCCACACTCTGGATTCCCGCGACATCGGAGCCCGCCCCGGGCTCGGTGTTCGCGAGCGCCCCTATCTTGTCCCCACGGGCCACAGGCGGCAAATACTTTTTCCTCTGAGCCTCGTTCCCATGGTACATGAGCATAATGATGAACAGACCTGAGCCGCCCACCCTCGTGCCGAGCGAAGGCCACACGCGGGTTATCTCCTCGGTGGCTATAGCCAGCATAAGGGCATCCCCACCCTGGCCACCGTACTCCTCGGGTACACCTACACCTATCAGACCGGCGCCACCAAGCTTTCGAAACACCTCGTCGGGTACTGAGCCATCCCTTTCTCCCTTCGCTACATGGGGCCTGACATCCCTCTCCAAAAGCTCCCTCACACTCTTCCTAAACACTTCGTGCTCCTCTGTCACACCAACAGAGAACAGATCCACGCCCGAAAACGGTAGAACCATAAGCAACACACCGCGAGCACTCTTTTATGGCTTGCTTACAACCGAATAGAACGTCAACCAGAGTTTAATCATGAAAGACCCTAGTTCCCCGATACTCACTCCCGTGGTTCCACCATTAACTACGTGCTCACACTTGGTTGGTTCTACTCAGCCGTGCACAGTGGGTGTCACCCTACCACCCTCCCTCCGCTGATTTGCCCGCGTAGCTTCACCCACTGCCTCCTCCACCCACCTTGAGCTTGGTGGCAGCGTGGAGGCAAAGTGTAGTGAAGATGTAGGATGCTCCCGCCTCGGGCGGGGATGGCTCACTGTCTTTGGAACCCCAATATGGATTCACCGGAGTCGACCTGTATGATTTGACCCGTAAGTGATTCTATCCTCACCATGGTGATGGCCATTTCAGCCACATCCTCCGGTTCGAGTATTCTCCCTGTAAGTGTATACTTCTTCGCGAAGTCTTCAAGGCTTATCCCAAGTAACTCGGGCATGCTTCTCCCAAGCTTCGTGTTTACCCATCCGGGGGCTATCGTGTTGACCCGGAGCCTTGGGGCTAACTCTAGCGCCAAGTACCTTGTAAGAGTGTTCACAGCCGCCTTCATGGCTCCGTAGAGTGATAGCCCCAGCATGGGTTGGATGCCAGCTATGGATGAAATGTTGAGTATGGCTCCACCATCACTCATCTTCTGAGCGAATAGACGCGTAGTGTACACAACAGACCTGAAATCGGATGATAGATGCCTCTCTAAAAGCTTCTCATCGGCATTTATGAATGGCGTGAATATCCCGATACCAGCGTTGTTCACGAGTATGTCGACACCCCCGAAGGATTCGAGCGCCCGCTGGAGGAGCACACCCGCACCCCCAATTGTGGACACGTCCGCTAATACCCCCACAGCCTCAGCTCCAAGTGTGCGCGCTTGCTGCACACTTTCATCCAGCTCATCCTGCCTCTTCCTAGCATTGAAAACAACCCTGCAACCCTCCCGAGCAAACCTCAGACCTATAGCCCTCCCGATTCCCCTACCCGAACCAGTGACAACTGCGACCCTACCCTTCAAATCATACATAACATGGAGACGCTGCCTACAGCCATAATCTTTACGCAAAAACGATGTACCTAAACACCACGAAGGCCTCTACCCAGCAACCNCCCCAAGACACCCATCACCCACCGTATGATCCCAGTGGACCCTGAACGTCTCGAACCTCACACACGCAGCCCATATTTCCACCTCTCCTAATTCCTAGTCGAACTCCCTGCCTAGTGTGGGGTTAGCTTAATCGGTGCTGCGCACACTTATATTTTGGGCTGATCCACTAACTAGTTGTATGGGGCTGGAAGATGTCTATCTAGTGGGTTACCTGCGTAGCGCTTTCAGCAGGGTGAGCCGCAAAGAACCTCAGGGTGACGCTTACTACCCCTTGAGGCCGGAGGAGTTAGCGGGTGTCGTTGCCTTAAAACTCTTGGGAAAACTTGGCTTAAACCCTTCGGATGTGGAGGACCTGCTTGTTGGCTGCGCCCTGCAGACCGGTGAGCAGTGGCTTTACGGCGGCAGACACGTGGTCTTCGCTGCGGGGCTACCTGTTGAGGTGCCATCGGTGGCCGTTGACAGACAGTGTGCATCATCCCTCACCACCGTGGTAATGGGCGGCCTCGAGGTGTCTTCAGGAATGGTTGACCTAGTGGTCGCGGGTGGGGTGGAGCATATGTCCCGCTCACCCATGTACGGCAACCAGCACATAATACCCAATCCACGATTCCTAGAAGATGAGAGGTACTCGGTGTACGACCTTAAAACGGGCTACATTATGGGTCTCACAGCGGAGAAGCTCGCCGCAGAGGCGGGTATAGGTAGGGGCGCCATGGATGAGTTCTCCCTAAGAAGCCATAGACTAGCTCATAGTGCTAGGCTTGCTGGATACTTCGAGGAGGAGATACTCCCAATTGACGTGGCAAACGGCAACGGCTCCCAAAGGGTTGAGCGTGACCTCTCAGTGCGGGATGACACAAGCATTGAGAAGCTAGCCAGCCTCCCACCCGCCTTTAAGCCTGATGGTGTAATCACCGCGGGGAACTCTTCCCCACTAAACAGTGGAGCCTCATTCGTAGCCCTCGCATCAAAACAGGCGGTGCAGCGCCTCGGAGTCAAACCCATGGCTAGGCTTAAATCATTCGGATTCGCGGGTGTACCACCAGCAGTCATGGGTAAAGGTCCCGTCCCCGCCTCCAAGAAGGCACTGGAGAAGGCGGGGCTAAAAGTGAGCGATATCGGTAGGTGGGAGATAAACGAAGCGTTCGCCGCCGTAGTGCTCTACGCCGTCAGCCAGCTCGGATTAGAGCTTGATAGGGTTAACACTCGGGGTGGAGCCATAGCCATAGGCCACCCCCTCGGCGCCAGTGGAGCCAGACTGATAGGCACACTCGCAAGGCAGCTAATAGTGGATGGATTGGACTACGGTGTGGCCACGCTATGCGTAGGCGGAGGCCAGGGTGCAGCGGTGGTCTTGGAGCGCGTGTGACCCCGCACGTAAGCAAGCCTCATCTGGACCCCAACTCTACACAACTGTGTGTTGGCGTTAAACCCAAGCAGGTAATGTTGGATGTAGATGCTTCGTTTGGAATAGCCCGCACACCTTTAGACTCCGCTTAAAGCCGAGGTAAGCTTTACTTGGAAGTCGCGTGAAAACTCTTGGATAACCCTTTCGCCTAGGGCGTCCAAAACGATTCTACCAGCAAAACTGGTCGGTTTACCACTCACAGTGTACTCGATACGTGAGCCGCCGGCGAATCCAGTCACCCTTATTAAGGCTTGGAACTCCAACCCATAGGTTGCGGAGTCGATTTGGGCGCCCTCCCCCAAAGGCTTGATGGTTATATCCACCTCCCTTTCAAAGCTTATTGAGCCAATCTTCATATTCACGAGAACCCTAGCCGCGCTCTTGAGTGGGTCGACCCACACCACCTTCTGGATTCCAGGCGCCAGCCTTTCAATGTTGGCTATATTCCTAATAGTGTTTAACACTAATTCCGGTGGCGCCTCTACCTCTATCATTCCACTTATGGTTTTCTCTGGACCCAAACCTACACCCTCCTCTCGTGTATGTCATGGAGTATCTTTGTCGCTGCGTTATAGCCGCACACACCTTACACACCCCCACCTGGGTATGTTGAGGCGCCGCAGAGGTAGTAGCCATCTACTGGTGTAGTGTAACCCCAGCCTGGGAGGGGTCTGTTACCAAACGACTGAGCTAGTGTGACATCTATATGGTGGATGTTGCCTCCACGAATACCTATAACCCTCTCGAGGTCCTTGGGTGAGTATGCATGGGTGTTAACTATTTTGTCCCGAATATTCGGCGCGTATTCCTGCACTGTATCGAGCACCACATCGACGTATTTGCTCTTAGCATCATCCCAATCCCCCTCCCTAAGCCTATAGGGAGTATACTGCACGAACATTGAAGCTATGTGTTTACCGGGTGGCGCCAATGTTGCGTCGTACACTGTTGGGAACTCGAGTGAGACAAATGGGCGTGTTGACGGCTTACCGTATTTGGATTCATCGTACGCCCTCTCTAAGTATTCTAGGCTTGGGCCGATGTGTATTATAGATGATGATGCGAGACCCATATCGACCCCCTCCCTAAATCGGGGTAGGCCGTCGAGGGCTAGGTGCACCTTCATAGATACACCCATATTCTTCAGGCTTTCAACACTCTTCTTCGCCTGGGTTGGGAGAGCGTCGGGGTCTAATAACCCAAGCATAGAGGTTTTTATATCAGCGTTGGACACAACAACGCGTGAATACATAGTCCTGCCATCATCGAGTTCGACGCCCACCGCTTTACCCCCCTTAACAATAACCCTTTTTACCCTGCTACCCAAAAACACTTGGGCGCCACGGGTTTCAGCGGAGCGTCTCAGCGCCCTTGTCACCATACCCATTCCACCCTCCACATAAGCCCACGCCGTACTCAGCAGTTTCAAAATAGATAGGTTTATATAGATTTTCGGATTTGAGCATTTGTGTGCATGGGCAGTAGGGTGAGTGGTAGCAGATAGAGACCCAAGACCTCCTTTAGGAAAAGATGGAGGGGTACGTGCACACACATAGGGGGGATGAGGAAGCGGGGGGACTGAGGATGGTCGGCGTTCCCCATGATGCCTTCTTCAGCAACGCAGAAGGCATATGAATGGGTGGGTACGTCGAGACAGGGGCGGAGCGGAGTGGGGCCAATGAACCCGTGAGGTCCCTACATGATGCGCTGAAGCCCAAGCTCCACTACGCGTACGATAGGTATGCGGACGCGTACCTACGTACGCCTACGTAGAGTGAAACCCGGTCACATCCCCACTCGAATCTATAAGCACAGCGGAGTCGTAGACCCCACCGTTGTACTCCTCGACCATCCCAATCACCACATTCAAACCCAGCTCAGAGGCCAAGCTTGAAACAAAACGTGTGGATGGACCAGGCACACTCTCAGCCACTCTAACAGCGTTTCGAAGCACACTATAACCTGTTACACATAGCTCAGGGAACACCACAAGTTGAGCACCCCTCTTTGAGGAAGCCTTCAAAAGCCTGCCTACGAGTCTCAGATTCCTATGTTTATCAAAGGAGTACGCGTTCATCTGAGTAACAGCGACCCTGAACATAGAACCGCGTGTACTTGCTATTAATTAAATTTAACCAGTATGCAGAACCCAGTCACTCGTTCTAGATGAGAGGATGGGTTGGGAGGCAGCAACCGCCGGATAACCACACCAGCCTCACACAAGTTTTATGACTTATAACGGTTTGATGTGAACACTTATCATCGTAGACCAACTAAAACTCCTGATGTGCTATGGTGTACAAGGCTGACCTCAAACAGGTTTGCGGGTGCGGGATAACAGTGGAAGCTAAGTCGACAGATGAGCTGGTCTCTAAGGTTAAGGATCACGCAGCCAACATGCACAACATAAAGCAGGTACCACCAGAACTTGCCGATAAGCTAATGAAGGCAATAAAGCAGGAGTAAACCCCCCCCCCTCCTCTTTTTTTTTTTAAAAAAAAACCTGGTTACGCTGAGCATCTGGATTGTTGCAGAGACCCACCCTCTTTTGATGTCATACTATCTTTATGTATTCTGGAAGTATTGGGTTATCGTGGGGCCATATGGTGTAGGTGTCCGTGATTGGTTTTTCACCAGCCATTATTACGGAGCGATCCTTGATCCAGAGCTTTATGTGTGTCTGAGTCATGCTCAACACCTGTGAAAGCAGCCTTGACCTAGAAGGCAACATGAAAACTGTGAGGTCCCCGTCGCGCTGTGTTCTTATAAGCCTGTCGGCTAGGCTCTCCACTAATCTCTCAATATCCGATGAGAACATGTTCTCAAGCAGGCTTATCCCGTCGACGACAACGGCCTTACCATCCTTAGATTTACTTTTGAGCTCTTCAACCACGCGGGACACATCGAGGTGTGAATCAGCCACTGGCTTTCTCTCTATCTGGAAGAAGGGCTCATCGTTTTTGTTTCCCTGTCTTGGGGCGGAGGCCACACGTAGCCTCTGCGTTAACGCCTCAGTGCTTACGTGGGGTTTGAATATATCCACGACCTGCTTTGGATTCGCCCCTAGCAGTGGTATATAGAGGCAGCTCCTACCCATGTTGAGGAAGTTTATTGCAAGAGGTATGGTGATGAGGCGTATGGCTGAGTAGGGCACATTCTCCTCGTACCCTATTGTTAGGGTGGTTCCCTTGGGTATACCTCCGAACACCTCGTCGAGGATGCTTCCGTAGGAGTATGTGTCTGGGTCGGGGTCCTTTTTTGGTTTGAGTGTCTTCGACTTCGCGTAATCTGGTTCCACGTATGGGGGCACATGGTTGAATTTGCCTCCGACCAAGCTGAAGAGATATCTGTGCTGCTCTATGGGTGTCCCCCTAAGCTTGTGCACAACTATTTCACGTATTATTCTACCAGATTCCTCTGTTCGAAGAAGCTCCACTATACCATCCACCAAGTAGTCCATGGTGGTCTTAGTGGGCTCCTCACTCACAAATATGAAGCGGGCGTTTGAGCCATCCGCGAGTGCTATGAGCGTCTTCTCCGTCTTTATCCGCGTCTTATCATCCAGCTCCTTAGCAAGCCCATCCCAAGTGTCGAGCACCACTAAGACATCCTGGTTGTCACCTCTGAGCTCAAGCATCCGTCTAATAATGGATTCAAGTGTGTCCAGTCTAACATCCACGAATTTCCCACCGCTGAGAAGCTTGTCAGCGTAGGATATCTGGGTGTAGAGCTTCGTCTCTGAAACCCTCGAAGAAATATATATTCCGTTCCCGTCACCGAACTCCTCCATGATTCTCAGCGCGAGAGTGGTTTTACCGCACCCCGGCTCCCCCTTAATCAGCAGTGTGTGACCCTTAACGCGTAGAAAGTGGACCAGCCCATCCAGCCTAGTTATGGGTATGTGGTCAACTAAGCCCTTGTGAGAACTCACAGCACTCAAAGCTAGTATACACTATACGTTTTAAACCTACCGATAAAACAATACACTACTATTACACTAAACACAGATTTAATCCTGCCAAACACCAATCTTACATATATCGTGATGTATTCCCCAGAAATTTTATCAAAGATTACATCAATAAAACACAAAAATCTGTACAAAAATATCACATAACGTGATTTGAGACTCTCTTTGCAGATGAAACCCACTAATCAAGGCTTGTGTGCGGTTAGTTGCGGCTAGCTACCACTGGCTTTATCCTTCACTTGAGCTGAGGCACTAGGTGTTGATTGGCTAGAGGTGCTTAGAGTGTTTAACACCCCCCTAGTTGACACCCATCGGACCGCTGCCAAGTAGACGAGGAATAGGGGTATCAGTATGAGGTCAGATACGTTGACTACTTCCTCGGTGAACCAGAATGTGGCGAATGTGAGGAGGAGTGCGGCGACTAGCATCTTCATGTTCGCCTGTTTAACCCTACGGACTTGGAATCTAAGAATATATGTAAAGACCACTATGAGCACTACGCCTAGGAGCAGGCCGAGAATGGTTGAGCCGTATGAGTTGGGCAGTAGCGCCACGAGTACTATGGCGGCCTCGAACGCTTCGACCGCTCCAACACTAAAACCAGTGGCGAGAACCCCCCGCTCAAACTCCTCCTTATATGGAGCCGACGACGCCTGCTTGGACCTAATGTACGACCTTCTGGCGCTACGTGTCAGCCTTACCCCGAAGTATAATAGAAGTGCACCCGCTATAAGCCTCACAGCGAACACTGGTAGAAGAGATATGTATTTACCAACAACCGCGGTCGGTATGAACACGACTAAAACACCCAGTGAGAGAGCGAGGAAAGCGGTGTGCCTTCTACTCTCCGCATAGAGCGCCAATCCCACAGCAGAGGCCTCCGCAAGCTCTAGGAGGGTTATTCCCAAGGCAGCCAAGAATATTCCGGGGTCAAACTGCACATGAGTTTTCCACAGTGGAATCATATAAGCGCTTCCAGAAACACGCTGACAATTAGATATATGGTGGATTCTTTGAAGAGTGGATTCGCGTATAGAGTGGGGTGTGTTTGTTGGGAGTAATTATTGTGTTGTGAGGCCGTAATGGTGTTCGAGTATGTGGTGGTATTCTTGGACCGATGCTAGGGAGCCCGCCGCCCTCTGCACGACCTCGCTTAGGGCGGGGTGAATGTGCATTGAGTCGAGTAACACGTTCAGGTTGGCGCCAGGTGTACTCATCACGTTGACCACTTCCTGTATCAGTGTGGATGCGTATGGACCTATTATGTGTGCTCCGAGAACCTTCATTGTATCCTCGTGGACTATTATTTTTGCAAAGCAGTCTCTGACACCCATGGCTTCACCCTTAGCGGTGTCCTGGTAGCGCTCCACACCCACCAAGACCTTGTCTTCACCGTACTTCTTTACAGCTTCGGACTCCTTGAGCCCAACACTCGCCACCTCGGGGTGTGTGAATACGGCGTGAGGCACGGCTGAGTAGTCAACCTTTACACGCCTCCCAAGCCACGCATTATAGTAGAGTATAAGGGCGTCGTAGTTCGCCCTGTGCTTGAACATATAGCCGCCCGTCGCGTCGCCCAGCGCCCATATGTTCCTTTGGGTTGTCTGGAGGAATTCGTTAACCCTTATCCAGCCTTGGGAGTCAACCTCAACCCCGCTACGCTCTGGGTGCAGTATGTCCGTAGTGGGAGCGCGGCCAGCCGCGATCAGAACCTCAGCCGCCTCAAAGACCCTCTCAGCACCAGTGGACCTATCCCTTGCGTAAACCCTCTTCCTACGGGGGTTTAAGCGTTCAACCCTGAACACCTCGGTGTTGGTAACAACTTTCAGATGTTTGGAGAGCATCCTAGCGGCGAGTGCGGACACCTCTGGCTCCTCATCGGGTAGGAGGCGCGGGTTCCTTCCAACTATGGTCACATCTGTACCCATGGCTGAGAAGAAGTGGGCGTACTCCGCCGCTATGTAGCCTCCGCCCACGATTATCAGGCTATCGGGTTTCGACTTTAATTCGAGCATGCTATCACTCGTAAGATAGCCAGCCTCATCTAGTCCAGCGATTTGGGGGATATGCGGCTTAGAGCCTGCGCCGAGGAAAATCATATCGGAGGTTATAAGTTCGCCTCCAACCCTGAGGACGTAGGGCTCCACGAACTCGGCTGGCTGATTATAGAAACGGATGTTCGGCGACTTGGATAAGCCCTCCCTTATCGCGTTGATTTCGGAGCCTATCATGCTACGCATCCTATTCATAATGTGTTCGAACCTTACACCCTCAATTTTCACATCCAAGCCGAACTCCGAGGCTCCCTCGATAAGCCTAACAAGGTCAGCGGAGTACAAAAGAATCTTCGAAGGTATACACCCACGAGTCAAACAGATACCTCCAGGGGTATCCTTATCTATGACCGCAACCCTCAGCTTGGGGTTATCCCTCAACATTAACTCGACCGTCTCCATCACAGAACCAGTTCCAATGACAACCACGTCAAAACGTTTGGGCTTAGCCATAACACTATCTGAGGATACAACGTATATAAACACTAACAGCTAGCATGGTGTGGGTGAATCCGGCTTCAAGGTGCACTCAGAGGTCGGTTAGGCTTTAATTCCCATTATTGTTAATAGTGGTGTGCCCGTTGACCCTGAACTTAGGAGGCTGCTTGACTACTTTAGCAGTAGGGGACTTGTGGCCTCAGAGGGTACGAGCCTAGATCTCCAACAGATGAGGAAGGGATTTCTTGAATTATCTAAACTTGTGCCACGCGAAGCGGTGGCCTCAGTGAGGGACTTTAGCGTCGAGTACGGGGATAACGTCAGAGTACCCTGTCGACTCTACACACCTAAGGCGGAGGTTGGGGAAGGGCTCACGGTGTTCTATCACGGCGGAGGATTTGTGCTAGGGGGCATAGAAGAGTATGATGGACTGTGCAGGGCGCTTTGCAACGCCTCCCAGACGAAACTACTCTCGGTGGGTTACAGGCTCGCACCGGAAAACAGGTTTCCCGCCGCCGTTGAAGACGCGGTGGTCGTACTCGAGTACGCCGCGGCACACGTGGGGGAGCTAGGGGTGAAGACCGACAGGCTCATCGTTGCCGGCGACAGCGCGGGTGGAAACCTGGCAACCGTGGCCGCAACCCTCACGAGGGGTAAGATTAAGCTGAAGAGACAGGTCTTGGTATACCCCGCGGTATCCTTCGATGTATCCTCCTACTCCCACACCGAGTACTCCTCTGGTCTATTCCTCACCCGAGCGCAGCTGGAGTGGTTCGGCAGGCAATACCTAACAAAGCAAGCCGACGTATTGGATCCACGCTTCTCACCCATACTCTTCGAAGACCTAAGAGGCTTGGCCCCAGCACTTATTGTGACAGCAGAATACGACCCACTCAGAGACCAGGGGGAGGCATACGCAGCCAAACTAGCCGAGCAAGGCGTCCCAGTCACAAGGATACGCGTGGGTGGGATGGTCCACGGCTTCCTAAGCTTCTTCGGCGTGCTCAAACCCGCGAGAGACACACTCAACATGATAGGCGCAATAATAAACACCGACACAAGAACCGAATCATAAAGAGGCAGGCGAAACTTGTGGAAACACACCATGGCAGAAGAATAATTCAGCCTTAATATAACACAAGGCGTTCTCATGGGTTTTGACTCGCACTTTCATCACGCCAAAAAGTGTACACACATGTGTACATCTACTATACACGTGTGGTTATGTGTGGTGGGTTCTACACTCAGCGTTATAAGCTCTGGTAAACAGATTAATTCGACCTGAATTGATCCTCAAAATGTTCGCGTTTGGTAGGAAGGGGCGTAAGGCCCATGTGGGAGAAGTGGATTTGGCTATACTCACTGTGGCACTCATCGCAGTGGCGATTTCGGGCTATGTGCTCTATACTGGTATACAGCCTCAGAGTGGCACCGCCACGCAGGGTGGCTCGACGCCAACCCTCGTAACATCCACTTCAAACTACTCCCTGACACTTGTGATAACCACCAATAATCTATGGAATGGAACAACACCCCAGCCACGATACTGGGTTCTCACACCAAACGGGCTTGAATCATCCGCGAATATCGAGCTGCCAGCCCACACACTAATAGTGCTCACAATTATAGATTACGATTCACCCACACCCCTGCCAACCCAGTTCGCCCAGGTCACGGGCACCGTGGGCGGCGTGGTCTACCTGATAAACAGCACCACGGCTGGTAGCGGTAACCCCAACCTCTCAGCGGCCACGGCTGTGAGCTCCTTTAACCCCAACACTGGTGTAGCGCACACCTTCACTATACCCCAACTGGGCATAAACATACCTTCAGCGCCAGGGTCGGTCGAGGTCGCCGAGTTCTACATAAACCAGACTGGAACATTCACCTGGCACTGCATGGACCCATGCGGTATAGGCCCAGGAGGTTGGGGGGGCGCAATGAGCACGCCGGGATGGATGGAGGGTAACATCACCGTCTACAACCCATAAACCCTTATTTTAGGGGTTGAAGGAGATGTCCCAGACCCTCACCACACTCGGAGATAGGACGCTCGGGGTGGTGAGCTCATCGCGTAGATTTATGCGCATAGGTCTGGGTGCACTCTGGGTTATAGACGGCGCACTACAGCTGCAGCCAGCTATGTTCACCCCCAGCTTCCCCGTGAACGTGGTGGGCCCGGCTCTGCAGAGCCTCCCCAACCCAATCTATGGATACTCTCTAAGCATTCTTCAAACGTATATAATACCCCACATATCCGCATGGAACATCCTCTTCGCATTTTTACAGCTGCTTATAGGAGCCCTAATATTGTCGAATCGCCATAAACTACGCACACTGGGCCTCACACTATCACTTGTGTGGAGCGGCTTCCTCTGGGTGTTCGGGGAAGGTTTGGGGGGAATATACGCCTCAACCATGAGCGGGGGCGTTTTCCCAGGCACACCCAGCCTACTCAACGGCTTCCCAGGCGCCGCACTCCTCTACGCTTGGTTATCCATCCTACTCCTACTACCAGAACATATGTGGAGGCTTGAAGGAGTCTTCAGCCCAATACGTGATGGCGCAGCAGTACTATTCGCTGTGTCAACACTGGTTCAGCTATCACCGTTAATGTGGACAGCCTACGGCCAAGCCTCAATATTCACCGCTAACCTAGACAACCTGCCAACCCAGTTATGGTTCACAGTTGAAGGCATAGCCCACTTCAGTGTTAGCCACCCAGTCACAGCCAACACACTCGAAGTGCTGGCTGAGGGTTTGGCGGCCTTAGGCGTATGGGGTGTGACACCCAAGCGTTGGGGATACATATACGCCACAATACTTCTGGGATTCACGTGGTGGTTCTCACTAGGCTTGGGTGGGATACTAACAGGTCTAGGAACAGACCCCAACACACCCCCACTCATACTATTATTGATGACACCATACATCCTACGGTGCAGGCAGACCCAGCCAAACCAAACATAGATAGAAACCCTGTAAAGAGCCCCTAGCACAGTTGACCCAATAGTTGTACGGAGACTCGGAGGCAGGGGTTTTCAGGGCTAAACTCTGGTTACGCACTCCCTGTTAATCTCAGAAGGCGAGCTGAAACCCGATAGCCCGAGTTCAAGGTCGAACTCTGCTAATAGCTGGCTCAGGAAGGCTTCGACACCCCTCTCTCCTCCTACTGCTAGCGCGTAAGCGTAGGGTCTCCCGATCATCACAGCCCTCGCCCCAAGCGCAATTGCCTTCATCGCGTCGCATGCGTGCCTTATTCCCCCGTCCAACAAGAGTTCGGTTCGGGGTGGAGGGGCTTCCGTGATCTGAGAGAGTGCATCGATCGTGGACACTGCACCATCAAGCTGTCTTCCGCCATGGTTGGACACCACGATGCCGCTCACACCCGCTTGTATAGCGAGTTTTACGTCCTGCGGGTGGGTGATCCCCTTGAGAACCACAGGGAGCTTGGTGAATTCGAGGATCTGCTTTAGGTGCGACCAAGTGAACTGGGGGTTGACGTAGACGGAGAGGAACCTGGAAATCGCGCCCATCATGTCTTCCTCTGGGGGTCTTTTGAGCTGTGAGAGGAATACCTGGTCTGTTAGGTAATTGGCAAGGCCTGCTCCCTTCAGGAAGGGTAGATAGCTGTTTCTCAGGTCTCGTACCCTCCACCCAAGCAGGAATGTGTCCACTGTGACCACCAGGACCCTGTAACCTGAGCTTTCCGCCCTTCTAATCATGCTCTTGACGATCTCCATGTCCTTGGCCGGGTAAAGCTGAAACCACTTTTCGGTTTCAGGAGCCTGCGTGGCCACTTTCTCGATGCTGTGGGAGGACACTGTGCTAAGCACAAAGGGTATCCCCGACTTTCCAGCGGCTCTGGCGGCTGCTATTTCCGCATCAGCGTGGATCACGGATAACGCGCCCATGGGTGCAAGCACGAAGGGCGTCGGCTCCACGCGTCCAAGCAGTGAAACGGAGAGGCTCCGCCTACTCACATCCCTCAGGTACCTCGGTCTGAGCCTCCATTTTGAAAACGATTCAATATTCGAGTTCAATGTGCTTTCTGAGCCAGCGCCCCCTTCGAGGTAGTCCCACGCATCACGAGGCACGACCTTCTTCGCAGCCTCTCGCCATTCTTCAAGGGACACTGGAAAATCCCTGTAGGGGTCAGCCCCGCTGAACCTCGCAAACTGGTAACCAGGACCCGCATTCTCCATCAAATATTTCGACATATGCGCTCTATTAGAATTTACGTGGCTGAGGCATAAAAAGTTGTAATAAAAGTTTACTCATTTAGTCTATGCTTTTGCCCTCTTTAAATATCCATTTTATAATGAACACTATATGACTCTAGCTAAGTATGGCGATAATGTGGACTACATTGAGTTTTTAATGACTATTAAGGGGTAATTTACATGCATCGAAGCCGCTGGGCGCCGTCACTGCGGTTGACCAGCACGACCTCCACGATTCTGTAGACAGTTTGGATTGATGCCTCAAAGCGCTGAGTTACTGCGAAGTGGGATGCCAGAGCGTCCGTGGACAACAACCCACGTGTTCCTATGCTCCGAGGATACTACCGATGGAGAGCCCTTCCCCGAACACTACTGTGTGATGCTCCGCATTAAGAGGTATTATACCTATCCGATCCGATTTTATCGACATAAGGGTAGGCATCAGAATCCTGTTTCCCCTATCCCCATTAGCCCGTTGATCGGAGAAGCCCTATTTAACGGCTGTATCACTATAGTGGGAACACATAGACCATGGATGAGTACGGGCGGGTGGCTACTCTACCTTAGGTTCAAGCTGAGTGAAACTGGCGCATGCCATAGGGGAACTGGAGTGTTATCCATTAGCACAATTGGAGTCCCACCCAAAAGAGATAATAATTCACCGAAAGCGGTTTGGGGTAGTATAGATTTTGTTTTTAGGAGGACCACTGTGCGCGGGATGAGGCTACTTGCCAACCCATGGTCTTGAAGTGGATTGAGAGAAGATGGAAGCGGTGGCGGGCGGAGCTTGGGGGCCCAAGGCCTTATAGAGGAGAGAGCCGTAAACCACTGCTACGGAATAGTAAGCTTCATCGCGAGGAAAGGAGAAAGTTTGTCGTAGCACACGCCTTTAACGGCGTTTCTTAGTCTTGAGGTTCAAAGGTTTATTACAGGAACTAGCCAGCATCGGGCAAAATTAGGTATAAGCGGGCCATCGATAAGTCGTACCTCAGCAACCCTATAATAATGTAAGCTGTGCTCAACCGCGTAACTCCTGCCAAAATAAAATTGTTCAGAAGCAGAACAAAACTCTAACAAAATCGTTCACGTTGAAAACGATCTATGAGAGAAGAAGATTTTAAGGTCGTGCTAAGCGAGTGGATGGTAAGGAGATTACCACTATTTATTGAAAGAGAAGTCAAAATCCCTTCCGATATTGACCTCATAGTCACAATAGTGAGGCCGCGACAGTCTGGTAAGACCTTAGATTGTTTCTCTCCATTAAAGAGCTATCTCACAGAGTTCTTAAAGAAAACATTGTTTACATTGACTTCGAACACGAACGGCTAATGGGGCTCGACGCTGTTCACTTAGAGGATATGTTGAAGGTTTACTACGAGCTATATTCTCCTTCTGAGAAATTCCCGATCTACCTCTTTCTTAATGAGGTTCAAAACGTAAAGGATTGGGATAAGTGGGTGCGAAGAGTTCAGGCTGACGGTAGATACAGAATTTACCTAACCCGATCCTCTTCCAAGCTCTCTAGTGAGATTGCCACGAGTCTGAGGGGTAGGAGCGTGAGCTACACGGGTTTTTCCGTTCAGTTTTAGGGAGTTTCTTAAAGCTAGGAAGTTTAACGTGAGTAATCTGGAACCATTAACCTAGATAGAAGAAAGGGGTAGAGTACTCGCTCTCTTAGAGGAATACGTTAATTTCGGTGGGTAGCCCAAAGCGGTTTTGACGGAGGACTCCGAACTCAAACAATTTTCTATAAAGATTTGATTGAATACTACCGCGTAAACCCCACCCTTTTTGACCGCTTTTTGAGGTTCTGCATTGCAAACCACTCTAAACTGATAAGCGTGTCGAAGGTCTATGAATACTTGAAGAGCCTTAGGCTGAAGTGCAGCAAATCCACACTGATCAAATATTTAGAGTTCAGCAAAGAGGTGTTCTTCCTTTTACCTGTTGAAATTTTTTTTTCTACTCAATAAGGGAGAGAAAGCTTTACCCAAAAAGCTGTACATTGTAGATAACCATTGCCGAGGTCATATTCCCAGTGAACCCAGAACCGCATCCCAAACTCAACCCTATCCCATGGTCTACCCCTTCCATTCCTCCGATCATCAGTAAACTGAAGAACGAGCTCCCACAAAAGTTCAAAGGGGGAAGAGCACACCAAGCTCAATTTGTTCTTTCAGCAACTCGTATCAAAAGTTATTATCTACACCCTTTTGTGACGCTTAGCAAGAATTTGTAGTTAAACCTTTCGAATAAAATTTCCTCTCTTTTTAATACTTTCAATACGCTCAAGACGTCTCATTTTTCAACAGTGGTATATCTAAACGACTCTAGCAAATCAACCACTTTTCGAAAATATTTTGACTATCTACTCAAAGTTTTGTAATAACAGTAACAGACTCTTCGAGCACAACGCTAGGGATGGCACTCACTTCGATTCAATCTATAAGCTCGTGAGCGGTTTTGTGGTGCTCCGAATATTCAATAGTGTCGTAAATCAGTGTGTTTGTGTTGAGTATGCATCGCATTCGATGGCCTCACTTCATGCTCTTTCTAGAACTCGATTGGGCACCCCTCCACCCAAGTTTTCCACTAAGCTATATCGTCATTCTTCTTTCGTGTTTAGCAAGGAAGCCGCGCTTGTCGTGGCTTATCGCTTATCAAATGCGAAGGCTTTCCGGTACCTCCATACTCTTTGATGCCCTCTTCAACGAGTTTTTTGTATAGGTTATCGTGTAACACTACATAGGTTATCGTGTAACACTACAACTGAATTTACCAAATCGGATGGCGTGTTTAAAAATAAAAATTTTATGGTAAAGTGGTGATGGTGTCCGGATAACGCTTCTCCACGCCTGGATACAGAGGTCACCGCGTTCTAATCCGGACACTATCAAAGTGGTAGTAGTGTCCAGAGAGAGTTGATTAACGCATAATCCAAGCATGGAGAAGCGTTATCCGGACACCACGAACTCCTTTACAAAATGTTTAAATAAGAAATTTGAGTTGTCTGATCAATGCTCAAAAAGACAGATGTGCTCACCGCTTCTGACGTGCTACTTGAAGAAGCGGATCAGCTGTTAGAAAAGGGCGACACAGTGCAAGCATCAGAAAAATACTATAAAGCCGCTGAAGAAGCTGTAAAACTCCTAGCAAAAAC
>NEXG01000020.1 GCA_003019535.1 Candidatus Marsarchaeota G2 archaeon ECH_B_1 | reverse complement strand
CCTGTTGAAGTCTTCTCTGAGCTGTTTGATTTCCCTGTTGAAGTCTTCTCTGAGCTGTTTGATTTCCTTTATAGTTTCCTGCACGTTACGCTCATTCTCATCGAGTCGCTTTATGATCTCAGTGTACCCGAGGAGGCCGGCGGCTGCGAGTCTGAACTCTTCATCCTCCTTGAGTAGCCTCAGGAATTCCTCCTTAACACTCATACCAACATATCTCCTACTAAACCTAATAACTTAAAGCTTTCCAAACAGAATTGTCATCCTTGATAAAGAAATCACAAGCCTCCTAAATGTGGCTTATTAATTTGTGCTTAAAACACTACCGCGTCAAGCGCGAATTTTGACCTATGCATAAGGAGTGGGCTCCCCCCTTTTGGTGAAGCTTGGCTTCTACTTTGTGCTGTGGCTGCTAGTTTCCCAAGGATGCTAGGAAAACGGGGATGAGCTCCCTGTTTAGGGTGACGTAGTGTGTTAGGTGTCTTGGCTTTGAGGAGGGGTGGTAGCCCCATTTCACCTCAACCCCGGTTTGCACACCGTTGTCAACGACAACCACGTCCACTTCACCCGAGTTGCGCCAGTAGTAGACAGGGGCGCTACGCCCAAGGTGAACCGCCACGGTCGCCTCCACTAGGCATGGCTCATCCACGGGGGTAGATGAGTAACCCGAGAACACATGGTAGAGTAGTGGGTCCGTGAAGTGTATCTTCCTATTTTTTCTGTGTTGCACCATGCCTGAGGCGTCCACGTGTTCGAGCACCTTGGCTACGAGTAGGTTTTCAAGGGTTTCGATGTAGGCTTGTGCGGTGTTCGGGGAACCTATCGAAGTGTTTTTGGCAACGCCCAGCCAGCTCACGGGTGAACACCTAGACCACAGGATGAAGCCGAGCACCTCCTTCATGTAGCCATCACTACGCCCAGCCCTCGACCAGTCCACCCTAAGCCAATCAAGCAGGCTCCTGCGTGTATCCTCAGACACCTTCCCATATTTGGCGTAGTCTTTGAGCGCCGCTGGGAACCCGCCCGATGCTACAAATCCCCGGAAGAGCTTCGAGAGCCTTTCCCCGTATACTCTGTTTGCGCGCGATGCCTCCAACGCGCCAACCACACCCTTCCCCTTCATAAGCGGTAGCCTCGCGAGAGCCTCAACGTATGAGGCGAATGAGAGAGGCATCAGGGTGATGTCAACACCCCCTCCCCTCCTCCCAGGGAAAGCCTCCCTACCCTTGGCGACCTCAATACTCGCCGAACCAGTAACCGTGACCACCGCACGTTTCAGCGAGCCGTCGTCTATCCTAGACTTCACAGCCCTCCACCAATCCTCCACCAATGTGACTTCATCCAAGAAAATGTATGGAACAGGCACCCCCCGAGCATTAGCAGAGTCGAGATATGAGTCGAGCACCTCCCCAAGCTCAATGTAATCCACCAACTCATCACACGAGTAGTAGAAGACCGCGTTAGGATCCAGCTTCGCAAGCAGCTCGTGGATAACGAGTTTCACGAGGGTGGTCTTACCAACCTGCCTCGGACCCACAAGAAAGTTAAGGGAGAATGGCTCAAGAGAGAGGAGGTCGGCCTCCCTAGGCCTCCACCTAACCTCTGAGTCAACCCACGCAATATATGTCGGATCTGGCTCCCCAAACCACCACGGATTATACCTCTCAGACATTCGCAGATTTACTGCAAATGGATATATATAATCCTTTTTAGTCAGAGTGAAAACAGTAGGCGAATCGGCTCCTACTAACACGTGCATAAGGGCAGAAGCACGCGTCAGCCACGATGCGCTTGGGTCAGCTATCTCCCCCCTTGTCTCAATGCGGCTCGCCTTTAAAGATTAAAGCCTCCTAGGACTAGACTTGTAGTGGGGGGATAAAAATCTCTAATCTATGCTTCTATAGCTATAGTGGATTGCGTGTTTTCCCTTAGTTAATAAACATGAATATTAAAATATGCTAAACCAATATTCCAAATGATGCGCCCATTTTTGAGTGCGTATGTTATATTCTATGTTCTAAGAGTCAGGAGGTATGCTACGCTCTTCGCTGTGCTTTCGGTTGGGCTCACAACGCTCTACGTGTTCCTGCTACCAACACTCCCCTTCGGGGCGTTCGTGCTTCAGGCCGTGAGGTTTCTCACCCCCATTCAGGGAGCCTTCGCCCTGGTTTTCGGCGTGCTACTCGCACTGCTAATTACGCTTAACGTTTACCTCCACAGTCTGGGAGGCGGGTCCCTGGGAGCGGCTCCGGCCGGCTCGATTCTGGCGAGCCTTGTCAACGCGCTGTGCTGCACGCCCATCGTGCCCACGGTGCTCGGCCTGATAGGTGGGTTCTCACCGTTCGTGTACGGCTTATCCCCACGCGTGGAATACTTCTTCGAAGAGTATTACTGGTTGTTCTACATTCTTTCGGTGGCAATACTGCTCTACGCGGTGGTGAGGGTCACGGGAAGCGTGGCCTGCTGTGTTCCAACCGCGCAGGTGCGGGGTGAAAGGGATGCCAACTAAGAAGGAAACGAAGCGTCTGGCTAGGCAGGCCAAGAGGAAAAAGAGGCGCACAGTGCTTGCTAGCGCCGTAGCAGCCGCTCTCGCTCTCACCGTCATAATACTCTACGCCCACGGCTTTGGGAGCACAGCAAACTCGGATAGCGGTGCACGCACCGAATACTTCACGGGCTTCCCGCTGACACTCCTCAACGGCACAACCATAAACACGGCCACCCTCAGAGGCCACCCATTCGTGCTCTGGTTCGTGACCACGTGGTGCTCATCGTGTATTGAGAGCCAGCAACTCCTAGCCTCAGAGTACTACCCAACCCTCCACTCGGAGGGTATACTCATAGTTGAGGTTGAAAACTATGGGGATCTGGGGGAGAGCGGTCCAACGCTCTTGCAGTATGCCCAGACATATGGGGGACTCAACCAGCCGGGGTGGCTCATAGGCACCGCGCCCGAGTGGGTCACACAGAAGTATAACCCCGATGAGTACTTGGACATATTCTACCTCGTGAACCAGGCTGGCCAGATAATTGGGGAAAACGAGGGGCTGGGCGCATACCTCGGCTCCATCATCCAAGACTTCAGCGCGCCCCAGCTTGCAGCCACATCAAACCTAACAGCCTATGTGGGTCAACCCATATCTTCCAGTCTCTACTTCGCCCTGCTTTCGGCAGCTACACCCTATACCGCACCCCCCTCCATAGTATACCCCGGAGCATTCAAACCCATCAGCGAACCCACTATGAGCATAAACGGTAAACCCATAATAGTGTATATCGGCGCCGAATTTTGCCCATACTGCGCCGCAGCTCGCTGGCCGCTTATAATCGCGCTGCTGAGATTCGGCAACTTCAGCGGGCTGGAGTACATGCTTTCGTCTAGCACGGACGTCTACCCCAATACGCCCACCTTCAGCTTCGTGCAGGCAACCTACACTTCACCCTACATAGTGTTCCAGGCATTCGAATACGAAAACAGGTATTACCAGCCACTGCAGACTGTTCCCGCCAACTACTCCGCGGTGTGGCAGGCGGTAGCCCAGCAGGGGATACCATTCGTGGACTTCGCCGGCAGGGTAGCGCTTGTGGGTGCACCCTACGACCCCGGCGTGATCGACCTATATAACTGGAGCCAGATCGTGAGCCAAATCCAAGCGAACACCACCGTCGGGGCCACACTCGAAGCATCAGCCAACGCCATAACATACGCCATCTGCAGCGTGGACGGCGGTCAGCCAGCCTCCGTGTGCTCCTCCCAGCCAGTGATGGAGATGCGCTTCATCTTCGGGGGCGACCCACCGCAAACACTGAGTGGGCAGACCACCATAAGCCCCTGGCTCATCTCGGCGCTGATCCCCCTTTGCAAGGATTCAGATAAGTCGCAACCGAACAAGTCGCTCGAAGCGTAACGCGCAAAACAACTCTTTACACAAACAAACACCCAAGCTACACATTTCACGTCGGCTTGACACCCTTCGACGCTTCACGATCCCCACTCACGACACACTACGCCAAATCGCCGCCTCAAAGTATCGCTTAGCCACGTAGCGGCGAGCTATCCCGCCTTGGCTGAAGAAGTCTCCCAAACCCACCCGTGAGGGCTTGATCCACACCCACGGGGGTGGGAGCCACAGTCAACACCCCACGTGAAAGCTTTTTTATTGGTAGAAATACGAATGTTATTTTTAATTTTTAAAATAAAAAGCTCTTTAATTCGAAATTGCGTATAACATAACAGGAAGCTCTTATGGGTTACAAGTATGTTTTGTCCGCTGATAGGTCACAGCTGTCAAACTACAGGGGTAACTTTTTGTTCGGGTTCCTCTCTTGCGGACCAGCTAAGGCCTCCCCGGAGCCGATTTACAGCATGGTCTGCCCCACTAAGGACACTTATGATGACGTAACGGGGGAGCTGGTGTTGGCGCCCGTTGGCCTTCGCAGGATACAGGGGGCGCTTGAGAAGGCGTTTGGACCGGGTAGCGTTGTGGCACAGCACCCGTTCATGTTGGAGAAGGTCATCGATGAAAACACCCGTGTGGTGGGTCTGACAGAGATGAGCCCCCTTGGGATCGGCACGGTGGATACGGCTATTAGTTGGAAGAATGACAACTGGAATCGGAAGTGGTTTGTGCGCCTTATGCGGCAGTTAAAAGAGCTCAAGAGGAGGTTTCACTTTAAGGTTGTAGTGGGCGGCCCAGGTGCCTGGCAGCTCCTTAACCCATTTACGGACTATCTTCGTTGGCAGGGCACCCCGATAGGCCAAATGGCGACAAAGTTCAGACGGGCTGTGAAGCCCTTTTCGACGAAGCTCAACGCCGGCATAGACGACTGGGTAAGGGAAGACTTAGGGGTAGATCACGTTGTGGAGGGTGAGGCTGATGTAGTAGCCCCAGAGATATTTGAGAAAATTGAGGGGGGCGATGCTCCCGAATACATCAGGCTCCTCACAAACTCGATTAGGAGCGTTGACGATATTCCCGAGATAAAGAGAGGAACCCCAACCGGTTCAGTGGAGATAATGAGGGGGTGCGGTCGGGGATGCGACTTCTGCGCCCCTAACCTTAGGGCCAAAAGGGACTTCCCGGTTGACCGCGTAGTCAGGGAGGCCGGCGTCAACATCCGTATGGGTCACGACGCCGTCTGGCTTCTGTCCGAGGAGCTCACACTCTACGGGTGTGACAACAGGGATAAGGTGCCGAATAAAGAGGCGATACTCGACCTCTACATGGCGCTTAAGGCGGCGGGGGCTAAGAAGATAGGTTGCACACACTGGACGTTCGCTGGGGTGTGTGCCGCACCAGACCTCATTAGGCGTCTATCAGAAATAAACGATCTGCGGAATGAGTGGATGGGGGTTCAACCGGGGCTGGAGTGGATTTCCCCCCGTATGGTCAGGAAATTCATGCCCTACAAGACGAAACCATACTCGCCTGAGGAGTATCCTGAAGTCGTGCGGGAAGCTATAAAGATCATGAACGTCAACCACTACTATCCAGCCATCACCCTCGTGGTTGGCCATCCCGATGAGCAGGACGACGAAGTGGACATGACCACCCAATTCATCGATGAGCTCTCAAACAGAGAGGGCATACACGGAATATTCGCTCCACTCCTCTACGTTGACTACTATAGGCCTGAGAGAAGCATGGACTACGACATGATGAACGAGCACCACTGGCGACTGTACTACACTGCTTGGAAACACAACGCCAAAGAGTTTTCGCAGAGAATATGGCTTGCAACACAGAGCTTCGGGCCGCTCAGCAGGCTTGTGACCGTTGTGGGCACACACATACTCAACTTCTATATACTCAGGTTCCTAAAGTCAGAGTATAAGCGACGCTTCGGCAAAGTCCCAGACTGGATGACGGTCTGATTTAGCCCCACCCAGCAACGGATGTTAGCCCAACTGTGTTTAATAAATAAATGAAATGCGGCTGCGAACTTAATTCATTAAACAAAAAATTATTTGTTCGGAGACAAACAATTTGTTTTGATGATAAAATGGTTAAAGCAAGCTCAGAAGGCATGGCCGCGGAGCCTGGAAGCCCTCAAACAGGTTCCGAGGGGGTGCACGCCACGCTCCCACTTTTCCCTAGGTTTAGATCCAAAATACTCCCCATCCTCGTGGCCTACTGGATCATAGGGGTCGCGTTGGCATCCGCGAGCGGATCAGGGATGCCGCTCGTCATCGCGGGTTGGCTCACACCCACAACCATAATGCTCTGGCCAGTGGGACGCGGATCCGGTTTGAGGTACACGGAGTACAGGTCGCCTTGGTTCATAGGCTCAGTAGCCTCTATGGCTGGTGTCCCGATCACGGTTTACCTCCTAATTTCGACTCCTATGAGTGACGCGTGGGCCAAACACTTTCTGATCGCCTTCCTTATAGCTGTGGTTATAGGGCTTTTCGGTGTTGAGACCGCCCACACACGCGCCTTTGGAAAGCCTGTAAAGATGTTCTTCAGGCCAGACTTGATACTCGGCAACAACAGGATACTCGCGGGGGGCCTCGCAGCGATGGCCATCGGTATGAAGTTCATGTTCACCGATGCTGCCCCGGGTGACGTTCCGCACGGTAACTGGTATGCGTTCTTCGGCATAATAGCGCTCGGCTTGTACCAGCTCATCCCTCTCAGGGGGCTCACAAAAATGAGGATGAGCCTCGGTAGGATCATAAATGGAAGGTCGTCCACCGGCGTCACGATACTCAAAGAGCTGTGGCTTATCGGAGGCATCTCCCTCATGCTCTTCTTCGCGCACAATTTCTTCGGTGGGGTGACACCGTTCACACGGAACGTGCTCGCGGGCAGCACCCCAGGTAGCCTCATCATGGTTGCTTCAGCTGCGCTCATCATCCTGTTGAGGTCCGCGTATAAGAAGCGCATTGGGGACCCATTCATAAAAGAGACGGTCGCACAGTCTTTGGTTAAGGACGCCATACTTGTAGTGGGGATGACGGCCTACTTCTACGGGTACATCGCTGTGATGGTGGACCATTTCCCGCGCACACCCAACCTTGGTCCCAACCTCCCCCTGACACTCATCGGTCTGACTCTCTACGTTTGGGGAGTGTTGCTGCTACTTCCTGTCCGGGCTTGGGCGCGTCAGCAGGCTAAGAAACCAGTTATCGAACAGATGCTCAGCGTGGTGCTGCCGTCACTCGACCCCGAAAGACGTAAGGCCGCCCTGAGGAACATGTTGTCAGGGCTCTGCACACTACCTGAGAGGCAGCTTGAAAGAATAGTTAGGCTCCAGTTCTCAGCCCTGCAGCAACTGTCAGATGCACTCCGAGGGACGCTCCTAGCGTCTCAGATGGAGGCCCTATCCGAGCTACCCGAGGAGGCTAGGCTGAGAATGATGAAGACGATGGATAAGGTGATGATGGCGACTTAGAAGTCTACCGGTACGGTAGAGCAGGCGTGTGATGCGCTTGCCCCTATTCTGGATCATCTTGGCGCTTACCGCACTCTATACGTGGCTCAGTGCACACACCAGGTACAAATGGGCGCCACTACTCTGCGTCACCCTATTACTGATTGTGCCACGGTTCTTCCCACCGAGTGCACTAGGCATATACGCCATCGTTATCACCCAGCTAACAGATAGCTATACACTCGCTCTCAGCCTGAGAGCTAAGGTTAAGGGGACACCCTTCTTAACCCTCGCAAAGGGGATACCCCTCCTAGTGTTAGGCTCATTCTTACTCCTATTTTTCGGATGTGGGATCGCTCTTCTCACCTATTCGTTGGGCGCCCTTTTAACTGCGCTGTTCATCCTAGGGGTGTTACCCCCTCTTAGGCATATGGCTGTCGCTACAAGGGTTGGCTCAATCATACTCCTCTCCATCTCCGCGTTCGGTCTTCCAGCGCTGATCACACACCTCAAGAGTGAAGCTACCGGTTCCACTAGGGTGGAGCCTTCAGCCTCACTCAGCGGGTACGACACCCTCTCCGGCCACGGTTGCTGTGATGCTCCCCGTGATACGAATCTGAGCGCACTGGGAGGCGTGGGGTTAGAAAACGCTGGTTCGCAGGCTTCATACAGAGGCGGGCCTCGGCCGGATAAACCCCTACGCTATGGTGTCGAACACGGGTTGCTACTCGGCTACGCCTTAGTCGGCGGGTTACTAAACCTATCCGTGGCCTTCCTAAAATTCCCTCCAAGCAGCTTCCCCCTCAGTGTGTTGGTCGCCGCGTTAGCAGGCGCTTCGATAGGTAAGGCAGCGGCTACAACACTCAGTTTAACCCGAAGACATGAGCCCTACACCAAGGTGTACGGTTTTGTGCTCATCGCTCTAGCTCTAGTCTCATTCCACTTTTACCCCGCCATCCTCAGGAGTATTTGAGTTGCGGGGCACACTATAGACTGATCTATCCACCAGCCTAAACCACCGTGACCGCTGCCCGTTACACGTCACGGGGGTGAGACCCGGGGACGCGGTCGCCATTAGCATCGGGAAAACGAATTTGAATAGTCATTGACGTGTTTTGTTAGGGGCCTCACTCTCTCCTTAAGGAGGCGGCTCACCTCAGCCTCCAAAAGCAGATGGGTTTAGGTAGTTGGACACAGAGCGGGTTTGGCGAGTGAGCTGTGGGCACACTCCAATATACACGCCCTTAGCCACTTAGGAAGGCTGGGGGAGGCGTCTCCTCGTGTGTGTGGATAACCCTGTGATCCTAACAGATCCTGATCCGTTGTGGCGTGAGGCTATGAGACGTAGAAGCTGGCCGCCGAAAACACTTTTATCAAGCTTTCGGGCGGTGCAGCCCCGTTGAGCACTCTGGCTACCTTAAGGATCAGACAAGGATTTTCTGCAATAGCTTAAACCCGAGAAAAACGTCCAGATAGGTGGGTCGGGCGTCTCCCAAGAGCTACTCAAACGATTCGAAAACACGATGAAAATGGGGACATACTTGGGGGTGTGGCCCCGAAGACGGCCTCATCCGGACACCATTCAGACTGCTTGACAGGAATTTCGGATTACACGGCACCCCTTAATTATGTTCAGCCTGTAGGGACTGGGATGATACAGCCAGTAGAGTCATTCTAGAATCAATACTTAATAATACGGTTACTCGTGTAGTTAAAGACTATTCTGTGGCACCTGTTTCCTCCTTGACAAACCGTTTGATCAAGGTGAAGGCGTCTTTAACACTTATCAGCGTCACAACGGCTTGAACACTCGGTGGAAGAGTCTTCTTCCAATCGTGATACTGAGCAGAGTTTTCGAAGAATTTAAGGTAGGGGCAAAGGTTTGAGGGTGTATCTTTGGAGTCGGGGAGTCCGTCTGAGCTTTTAGGGTCAATGAATGATACCATCAGATTGGTGTCAGGCGTAAGCGTGAACCTCACGTCTTTTCCCGCTATCCTCGTTTCAACTTCTACGCGTTCACCGGTAAGCGTGGTGTACAAAACCGTGTCCAAGGCGCAGTATACGTACAGTGATCCGCCACTGGGCTTAACGATTCTGAAGTCGGTCGGCTCATCACTCGTGATGCGTTCAATTGTCTCCTGGATGTTAAGAGCCGTGTTCACTCACTCCTTCATGATTTGGACGCAGTCTGAGTCAGCAGGCTCGCCTCGAACTTGTGAAGAGGCCTGCCGCTTTGCCGTATCGCCTTAGAAAGTTCATCTATTTCGAGTGGTTGTGCGGCTTTGACCACTACCCTTCCACTCCCCAAGTCGGCCTCAACAGCCGACACCCCTTTGATTCGTCGAAGGGCGCGCTCAACCGCCATTACACAGAGAGGGCACGTCATACCTCTAACTTGGAACACGTATTCCGCGGCCACCCGGTTCACCTAATCACAGCACTCTTCTTTCTTCGCCCTTCTTCTAGAAAAAAGGTAGCCTCCCACGCCCGCCGCCACTATTGCGACGCCACCCGCCATTACAAGCGGTTGCCGCGACACTGAGCCCACCACGCCGCCCAAGGCTACCAAGACGAGTGGAAGACCACAACAAAGGAAGGCGAGCACCAAAGATGCAAGTGCAGTCCAACCTGACCCTTCATTCCTCTTGGTGTCAGAGCCCTCGCTCGCATAAGACAAAAAAGGCGCGGCGGCGAAGTCGTGCTCATGGCCTGACGCACCCACAACATAAGGAGCACGCATTTACACTCACTATTACATTACATGGTCAGACGTTTAAGAAGAGCTTGGTTTAATCGTTTAAAGGTTACCCAAGAACACACCCTCTCTCATTAAAGAGAAACAACGAAAAACCCTATTGGGTTAAACGTCTCCAAGCATGGTTGGGTGCGCCAGGATAACCCACCGAAGCACATGCTACCTACAGTTTGGCTTGAGCACCGCAACTTGGCTTCCCCCTGCAGGGTGAACCCAAAATCCATGTGTAGGTTACAATCAGCGCTAAGCGCTAATTTTGGTCTATCGTGCAGGGTCAACCCAAAGTTATTCGCTGTGAGCGAATCGGAGTGGATAAGCTGTATCTGGGCTGGCTCGGCGACGTGATTTAGAGCCACGCGTAGGAGGCATATGGCGGTTCTCGCGTCAACCTAGACTAGGCTTCGGGGGTTCGCAGCACGCGCCCGTCCAAGCCTTGGAAAGCTTCATAAGGGATCTATAGTTGAGATAAAGGGCGTTGCCCGCACTCCTCGTCGGGGTGAGGGGGTAGTGGTAGGGGTGGGGGAGGCGCTGGGTCAAGCTGGCTGCCCTGTCTCCCCGCGCGTCTACCGCCACCCAGACGAGATTGGCCCACCCCACATTTGACCAACATCTAGTCCACCGCGATAAAAGGGTGCTCACTCGACTCACCCTCAAACTCTAGCCTTTCCCCGGGAAACCCTCCTCGTCTCCTCTGAACACGCTCGACTTGAGTCCAGCTCCCCAGTCAGAGAGAAGTCTGGGGAGCCCTAGGCCTTTCTTCGTGTAGAAGGGGGCTTGAGCCGAAAGCACTGAGGGGTGGCCACAGCCTTGAAATCGGGAAATCCCATCCTCATTCCCCACAAAAAATCAAATTACTGTAGAAGCTAAATGTGTTCTCGGCTGGCTTGCTGGGTGTATGGGCGGTGGGCTGGCTCCACGGCTTCTCACCAATCCTCCCCGTGGCTTCCACCACGCTTAAGCCCCACCCAGAAACTACTTGGGTTTCTCCAACTGATTGAAAGTATCGGAAAAAATGGTTTATGTGGGTGTGGTGAGAATACAGGGTTGGGTGTGATTCTTACCCGCATAATTTTTTAGAGGGCTTTATTAGTTGCGGAAGAGGTGGCCTGATTCTTTAAGGGTTAAACCACTAGCTTCTTAATTGTGGGCGAATAAGTGTGTATGGCTGGGGGTTTATGGTTAGCCGTGTTCCCGTATGCTTTTTTAGGTAGGGAAAAGAGTGATCGTAAAGGCGTGCGTTTTGTTCTGACGGCTTCAGCGGCTGAGATGGCCACCTTCGGGAATAGCTGGATGCTCGCCATGATGAGTACTTTTCCAGAGGCGTTAGTGCGGCCCTTTGCTTGGCGTTATTTGAAGCCGCAGGATATGCCCGACGGTACGGCGAGGTTTGCTCCCTACGGCCTAAGAAAAATAGAGAGCGTGTTGGTTGAGGCATACGGGGAGGATAGTGTTGCTGTTGTTCACCCTTACAATCTTGAGAAGTTTGTGGGTGCCGACACCGAGGCCGTTTTGGTTTCCACTATGGATCCCCTGGGTCTCGCGTATGTGAGCACCACGTACAACCCGCTTATTGGGTTTGGAGGGGAAGCGCTGAATCGGACTGAATTCGTAAGGCTCATGAGGCATAGGGTGTTTGAAAAGTGGCGTGTAAAGAAGGTTGTAGGCGGCTTCGGTGTGTGGCAGATTAGGGATGCTGGTCTGCAGGAAAAGCTGGGAATCGACTTGCTTGTAGCCGGGGAATGCGAGGAGTGGATAGTTCCCATTCTCGAAAAAATGCGTAGCGGCCAGCCTCTTCCAAAGTATATTAGGACGGTTAAGCTAAAGGAGTTCACACGTGTACCCTTGATCAGGCATGCGGCTGGGTTCGGTGCGGTTGAAATAACTCGGGGTTGTGGCAGGAGGTGCCAGTTTTGTTCACCCGATTTTCGAACAAAGTATGATTTCCCCCTCCAGCACATAATGAGTGAAGTTGAGGTTAATGTAAGGAATGGGTGTGACAGTGCCTTTTTGGTGACCGAGGACATCTTTCTCTATGGGAGTGATGCTCGCTTTAATCCCAACCCTAGTAGGCTTAAGCAGCTCTTGGGTGCCATCGCTGGGCACAAGGGCGTTAGTGAAATAGCCATCTCACACGCATCTCTGGTGCCAGTGCTCGTAGCACCCGACCTGCTCGACGAAATCACTCCTCTCATAATTGATAAGTCCCACTATAGGAAGGGTGGGAAAAGATTTGTAGGTGTGGATGTGGGCATTGAATCGGGGAGTGTGCGATTGATGAAGAGGTATATGAACGGTAAAGCATACCCTCTCCGCATTGAAGACTGGCCTGAGATAGTGGTTCAGGGCACGGGTGTTTTCAACGATCACCTTTGGTACCCCATGTACACATTTATATTGGGGTTACCAGGAGAAACGGAGGAAGATGTTCTCGCGACGCTCGAGCTCTTTGACAGGCTTAAGGGGAGCGTGGTTTTCTATGTTCCTCTGCTGTTTGTTCCCTTAGAAGAGGCTATACTTAGGAGTGCCGCTCGTAGTTCACTCGAACGTGTGAGCGAGCTCCACTGGGAGTTCCTACTCGGCTGCTGGGACAGGAATCTTAGGACGTGGGCTGAGGACATCAATCCCATTGTGAGGCTCGCCTCGTTCTTCGCGCTCCCATATATGAGACACATACACGGCGCGGGCATTACGAGAAGCCTTGTGAGGTTCATTGGGCTGCCTTTAGTGAAACCTGCGCGGAGCGCAAGCTGGAAGAGGTGCGAACCAGACTACTGCGCGCAGAAGGGTAGAACAACTCTGGAAAGATACCTACAGTGAGCAACCCCAAGGGTTGGATGCCGCGCATGCTCTTTATTGGTGGCGTTCGCTAACCTTAAACAACAGATGGTGTGCGGTGGGCAGTGCCCGGCTTAGAAATCATATCAGTGGGGCATTCATTCCAAGCAACGCCTACTAAGCGGTGAGTGTACAAAGCGGCCCGCATGCTGCGTATATTACTCAAACCGGAAAAGATAAGTGACGTGCCTCTAGCCACGTCGAGTATGGGGCACGATAACGATTCGGTGGGGCATCTATTAAAAAGGGTTTTGTGGATGTGTTTTAAGCCGTTAAACAGAAGTGTTTTTATCGTATCGGGTGACTAAGCCTAGAGTACTAATGTGCACGTATAGGGAAGCTTCAGTCACACACGGCTCACCAGCCTCCTTCAATTATGTGGGCTTATGTTTTTCGGGGGTAGGACTATGTGTGGGTGTTCGGGTTGCGGTTCATTGTTTAGCCTTATCCTGTAAGCTGGGTGAATTTGCGTATGAGCGCCTGTATATTGAAGTTGGGTTAAAAACTTAGAGCTTGATAGAGGTGGCTTGTCTTGGCTAAATACGTGTTGGTTTCTGACCCCACCCTTATGTTCAACTACCACGACTTCCCCCTTCTCGATTTCCTACCCTGCGCGCCTAGTAGCAGTATTCCGGGTGCGATATACAATTTTTTGAAGGGTGATATAGCCGAACCGCTCGAAGACGGCCAGGCGAGGCTCGCACCCTACCCCGTGCGCAAGCTGGAGGCATCACTGTTACGCTGTTGCAGCCCTCGGGACGTGGTTGTCCCACACCCAGACTTTATTGAAGCTTTCATTAAAGAGGATACGGAGGTCATAGGGGTATCCACCATGGACCCCTTGGGTTTGGGGCCGCTCACAATGTCGTACTCCGTGCTTTTCGGCTCATCGAGCTACCCTTGGGTACGTGTTGAGTGGGAAGCGTTAATAGGTAGGTTAAACAGGGCGCGTCGGGGTACTAGGGCTAAGCTGGTGGTGGGTGGGCCTGGGGTATGGGAGTTCACGGTTTTCCCCGCGGAGCTTGAGCGTCTCGGAATAGACTGTGCGTATCAGGGTGAGGTAGAGGACGTAGCATGTCTGCTTTTCTCTCAGGCTTTCGAGGATGAGTTTGACGCGAACATCTTCTTCAGGGGGTTTATGAGTTTCGATATGAATTTCAGAAGTTCTTATAGACCTCACGAACGCTTCGTGTCGAGGAGGCCTGGAGGTAAAAGGTATCCTCGGCTTGAGGAAATCCCGGGTATAGTGCACCCCGCAGCCAAAGCCTTGAATGAGGTGATGAGGGGGTGTGGAATCGGGTGTGACTTCTGTGAGGTGACGCTACGGCCTCTCAGATACTACTCCTTTGAGCAGATAGTGAAAGAGGTGGAGGTCAACGTCAGGTATGGGGGCTTCCGAAACGCCTGGCTTCAGACCGACGAGTTCTTCGCCTACCAGCACGGTCCACTCTACACCCCTAATGAGGAGGCTCTGACAGGCCTGCTCAAGGCGGTGATGGATGTTGGAGGAGTGGGGAGTACTAACCCAACCCATGCCAGAATATCTCCACCAGCCGCCTACCCTGAGCTTATACGCAAGCTTTCAGACATCGTGCACGCCGGACCATCCAACTGGATCGGCGTACAGGTGGGTGTGGAGACAGGCAGCGACAGGCTCGCCAAACTCCACATGCCGTTGTCAGCAGTTTCAAAATAGATAGGTTTATATAGATTTCTGGATTTGAGCATTTGTGTGCATGGGCAGTAGGGTGGTAGCGAAGACCCAAGACCTCCACTGAGGGAGGGGTACATGCACACACAGGAAGCGGGGGGACTGAAGATGGTCGGCGTTCCCCACTGCATGGTAGGTGGGTGGGTACGTCGAGACAGGGGTGGAGCTGAAGGGGATCAATGAACTCGTAAGGTTCCTAAATGATACGCTGAAGCCCAAGCTCTACGCGTACGAGAGGTACAATGATATGTACCTATGTATGCCTACGTAGAGTGAAACCCTTCCAACCCCCGTTAAGATAAAGCCTGTTGGTCGGTGAGTTTCCCGGAATTGAGCTAGTCGTTTCTACTCTTATATCTGAAGCCGATTACATCACACGCTTCATCCATGCATATCAACAGGTTGGATCCGCTTTGGGTATAGCTTCCTACCAGTATCGTTTGCCCACCACACAGTGGGCATTTTGGAAGCTCACTTTTAAAGAAGCGTTTGATCTTTCTGAATTCCTCTGGATTTATTGTGCTAGTATTCGACTCCACAATGCGTTTTAGGTCATCCACCTTACCCATAACTCATCGCCCACTTTACCATGGTTAACACAGTTCAAGTTATTTAATGTTCACGTTTAAACATAGAAAGTTTTGACACTATATTACTAACTTTTTTAAAAGTAAACTTATTTGCTCTTCCAGATGACTGATCGAACCGTGAATGTGTGACCTGGCATGAGTTTGTTTATAAGAATTTTGTGTGCTTCTAGATAGTGTCCAGATTAGAACGCGGTGACCTCTGTATCCAGGTGTGGAAAAGCGTTATCAGGACACCGTCTGCTTCTAGCAGCATGTGGCAACCCATGTTGTTGGCCCCTCCCCGTAGTCCGCTTTAAGACGGCTAACGTAGTATTCTGGGTTCTCTAGGAATGTGTAGTAGCAGTGAGAGCATCTGCAGAAGGTAATGTGGAGGCTCTCAACTATTTTAGTTACCCCCTGGTGTCTGGGTTTCTCTGCGAGGCAAACGGGGCATACAAAAATTTGCGCAACTTCATCTAAGAACCGTTGTGGATCGCGTAGAAACTCGTGCAGGCAGCTCAGACAACAGAAAAACAGTTCTGTGCCCGTCGTGAATATACGATACAGCTTCACTTCTAGGTATACCAAGCCTGACCAGTGAGCAACCACACGTCGGGCAAAGCGGCGTGTATACATCTATCTGCCCACTCATATACGACCACCCTCGATATAGGCGAGCAAAAAGAGTTAAACCTTCTCCTTTAATTAATAGAAGACGACCGCGTTAGGGTTTAGACACTAGGGTGGACTAGAATCATGGATGCGGGGGGAAGCGTATGGTGGACTCCAAACACAAACAGAGACGTGGTTGTGCACCCTATCCGGCATCCTCCTAAAGTGCGCGGCTTCTCATGTCTTTGTGAGCTACCCCGCCCCTCGGGAAGGGCGAAGCTTACTGCCTCAACCACCAAGCTTGAACAACTCCCTCGTTGAGAGGGGGTTATAGGGTAGCAGAGTGTCTGCAGACGTGAATCACTCGCCTCACTCCACGCACCACGGATACCCGTGCTTATAACACGGCCTCCCAACTTAAACACCTTAATAGTCTCCGCCCTAAATGATGAATTCAAACGATAGTTTCTGGGTGGGGCTGCACACACTCGGGTACACTCGGCGGGCAGTCCAGCCATGCAGTGCTCCCCACTCTCTCCGCGGCTCGCTCTGACGATGCAGCCGCAAACGGGTTCAGGTTCACCCAACACCACAGTCCAAGGTGCGAGTTGCACTTCAGGCTCCTCACTCTCTTCCCCGTCGTACCCACGTTACTGGCTCCGCTCTCATCTGGTTTCGGACTGTGTTTGTCTGCGCTCTGCCTGCTAACGTGTTCTCCAGTTCTCAGGGTCTGGGGGACTGGGTTTTTTACTGCAGCCTCTCCACCTCGATGTGCAGTTTTGCTGATAACGTGTTTCTCACTGGGCACACCCTCTCTGCTTCCTCAACTAGGCTCCTCAGGGTGCCCAAGTCTTCGTCGGATCTCAAGCCCACCTTGAGTCTGATTTCCCTAAGCCCCACACTTTCCCCCGCTAGGAATCCCTCCAACTCAAAGTTGGATGAGGCCTCTACGGACACCTCCTCCAGCCTTACTTTCCGCTTCTCGGCGAGCATACCTATGACGATGGACAGGCAGCCCGCCTGAGATAGGAGAAGGTATTCGAGGGGGTTTGGCGCCCTGTCTGTTCCCCCAAGCAGCTGCGGCTCATCCACACTCACAGTGAAACCACGCACCCGACCGCTCAGCGGGAAACCCCGCTGCTTGGTCTCGGCTTTAAGAGTTAGTGTTCTTTGCTGAGACATGGTATTATAACCCTCGATTCACACTAATAAGCCGGAGTGTTTTGAGCAGAATCTGCACACATGATAACGCGTTTATCTTGGGTCTCACTCTTGGTTATCATGGCTTCGTTCAGGTTCACCGTTGACCCTTCGTTTTACCCCTCGGCTAGGAGTGCCACCCAAGCTCCGAAGGAGGGGTTAGCCTACGTGGCTGGACTCTACGTTGGAACAGGTGTGAATAAGCCGGACTTCATTGCCACTGTGGACGTGGACCCCGGGTCACCCACTTACTCGAAGATTATATCCAGACTCGAGCTTCCGAACACTGGGGACGAGCTACACCACTTCGGGTGGAACGCGTGTAGCTCGGTTCTGTGCCCCAACGGCAAACCCAGCTTGGAGCGCCGATACCTTATCGTACCCGGCCTCCGCTCCTCGAGGATATACGTGGTGGACACCAAACCCGACCCTAGGAGACCCACCCTCGCGAAAACCATAGAGGCCGATAGGGTTGTTGGGAGGGCTGGGTACACTAGGCTGCACACTGTTTACTGTGGGCCTGACGCCATATATGTGAGCGCACTGGGCGACGCTAAGGGTGAGGGGCCCGGTGGTATAGTGGTCTTGGATCATTATAGCTTGGATGTTCTGGGTAGGTGGGAGGTTGACAGGGGGGACCAGTATTTTGCGTACGACTTCTGGTGGAACCTGCCGAATGAGGTGATGGTTACGAGTGAGTGGGGTGTGCCCAACACCATTGAGGGAGGACTGAAACCAGAGCACCTCCGCGATGGTTATGGTAACAAACTCCACTTCTGGGATATGCGTAGGAGGAAGCACCTCTCCTGTATCACGCTTGGCGACGACTACCGTATGGCACTCGAGCTAAGACCCTTCCACGACCCAACCAAGCTCATGGGCTACGCCAACATGGTTGTGAGCATCAGGGATCTGAGCAGCTCGATCTGGCTCTGGTTCCAAGAGGATGGTAAGTGGGCAGCTGAAAAGGTGTTGGAGATACCCGCCCAACCCCTCGAGTCCGGTCTCCCAGAGATCCTGAAGCCCTTTAAGGCCGTGCCACCCCTCGTCACAGACATAGACCTCTCACTCGATGATAGATTCCTCTACGTGAGCCTGTGGGGGATAGGGGAGGTGAGGCAGTACGATGTGTCCGACCCATTCAGGCCGAGGCTCACGGGTAAAGTGGAGCTCGGGGGCATCTACCATAGGATGAGACACCCCTCGGGCGCAGAGCTAACAGGGGGCCCGCAGATGCTTGAGGTGAGCAGGGATGGTGGGAGGTTGTACGTCACCAACTCGCTCTACAGTTCGTGGGACAACCAGTTCTATCCTGAGGGCATCAGGGGGTGGATGGTTAAACTCGACGTGGGAAGCGGCGGCGGGCTAAGCGTGGATGAGCGCTTCCTCGTGGACTTCGAAGATGCGAGAGCACACCAGGTTAGGCTGCAGGGCGGCGACGCTAGCTCCGACTCCTACTGTTTCCCCTAACACAAAATGATCTACGAAGCCTTATCAGCCCTGATCGGCGTGTTCGCGGGCGTAGACCCGAGCAGGGGGTGGCTGTACGCAGCCTACTACCGAACCTTCAGGGGGGACAAGTGGTTCTCCGCTTCACTCGTGGTGGTCGTGCTTTCTACAACGACCACGACGCTACTCACAGTAGCACCAGCACTAATAGCCCTCCGAACCCACTTCTACACCGGGTTCCTACTCTTAGCGTACGGCGTCAACACACTCATTCACGGCGCGCTTAAGGCGGCATACCCAAGAGCCCACTACTCCGGCCCCCTCAAACCCAAGCTCACCCATCTGGCCATCTGGAGCACCATTAACTCCACCCTTTCAGGCTACGGGCTACCATTGGGCGCCCTAACACTAATCCAAGCCGGCTCCCAACCATACTTCTACCTAGCATATGTTCCAGTGGTGACCGCGTTGGCCACCGCTTCCCTATTCAGAGGGGTGGCACACGCACGAAGCCTAACACTCAACTATGACCTCATACTCTCAGCACTCTACGTGGCGGTGGGCGCCTACTCCATACTCTACTCACTCAGCACGATACTCCGCTAACAAACCAAATTGGCCCCCACCACCCATCCAGAGAGCGCTCGCCGCCGACCAAAGCACAACGCTGGGTGCACCCCGGCTCCAGCGGCCTCCCATCCCCCCTCTAAGGGTTGACCAGGCATCCATGACCCCCGCTCCCACGCCAGCGTTAACACTAGACATCGAGGTGAGAACATCTTAGAAGCCTTCCACACACCCGTCACCCAGCTTCCCTACGATACCACCACCCGAGGTCTCCGGCACTCGAGCACGGGTTTTCGAGGAAGCGGTGGCAGATCTCTAAACCGCGGCGTCTCCCCAGAGCCTCAACCCCCCGCATAGACGTGTGTAGTAATAAGCTAACCCACACTTGTTTCTGGTCTCTCCCCGCCCAAAGTTGTAGACCCAAAATTTGCTTCAGGCGACGCACACCGAGTACACGGTTCAGGGCGGGGGAGAGGCGAGTCCCCACCATACGTGGGGGTTGGATTTCATCCTCAAAGCCAGCAGCCCACTTTGAGTCCAACGGACCCGCACATAGCCGTGGTCTGTGAAAACCCATATATTATTTTGCAAACATTATATTGGTGACCGGTTTGAGTACTAGCATCAAGAGACGCTTCCTCGAGCTGCTGGATAAGGACGAAGAATTCCGATTGGCCGTGGTGGGCAAACTCGGGGTGACGGATAAGCTAGACCGCCTGCAGCAAACCACTGATAGGCTGGTGGAGGAGGTGAGGGCTCTTAGTGAGGGGTAGGATAGGCTGGTCGGCGAACAACAGAGGATGAATCGGGCGATTAAAGATATTGGCACCACACTTGAAAGGCTCACCCCCGAGTCTGGAAGATGAGGCCGCTGAGGTGGTGGCGTTCCAAGTTCAAAGCAAGCTTGGCGTCAGCCTACACTTCACGCGTATATTCGTTGATTCTAGAGAAGTAGACCTCTACGCTTCAGCGGGCGACCTCTGGGTTGCTGTGGAAGCGGCCACCAGGCTCGGCGTCAAACTCGTCACAGAGGTCGACGAAAAGGTGGATCTAATAAGCCAACACAGACCTGACCTAGTCGGGAAACGACTCATTAAAGCTGCGTACACAGTCGTCCCGCTGCAGGACGCGGTGGAGGAAGCCAAAAACAAGGGGGTATGGGTGCTCACATGGAGGGAAGAGCTCACACCCTTAGTGGTCCACTCCACAGATCCCTCCCCCCACAACCCGCAGTAACACGCTCCTTTATCCACCGGAGAATGTTTCCCGCGTGGTGGGCCCACTCAGCCCTATGCCTTTAGAGACCTGTTTTCCACATTGAGTCAGACCACTCTAGGCGCCAGCCGCACTGGACACGTTCCCAGCCACCCCTTCAGACAAGGCGGGATGGGTGTCAGCATCCACACCCCGCAGCGAGTGGTTTCGGAATAAATGAATGTCGTGGTCAGACGCGGGTTTCGGGCTTTAGAGCCCGCAAGCACCGAGGTGGCGGAGGGGAAAAGGGCTCCGCACACGCTTCAGCTGTGCTTGGGAAAACATGGGCACGAACGAACGAAGCGTGGAAAAAGGGTGGCTGAAGGTCACGTGGATTAAGTGAACTCCCCCCGCATTCACCGGTGGATGCAAAATCCGCGCCCGCAGTGTAGGAGCCACCTCAGACGAGTTTTGGGTCTACCTCTTGGGGGAGGATGTCACAAGCACATAGAAGCATATCCACGTATGTGGAGAGGAGTCCTGCTACTCCTTCTCCCCACCGCTTCCCACACCACTCTTCTTACCCTTCGCAGAAACCGATAGGAGCACGCCGATGGCTGCGCTCAGCACAATCACCACCGATATCCTGAATTCGGGTTGTTTGAGGATCGCCCGCACATAACTGCCGAACGCGGCGACTACTACTGGTACACCGCAGCATGCCAGAAAGTAGATGAGGGGTATTAGACCCTCATGACGTGAAACCGGATTCTTCATGTTCACCCCCTACGCTCCACTCTCCCTCTTCTCCCTCCTCCTCTGCACAGCAGCAACAGCCGCCACCCTCACGCGCCTTCCTCCTCCCTCCTCCTTCTGTGTTCTCAAAGGCTTCGCCAGCTGAGTGCTTTTTCACCCTACTCACCACAAACCATAACGCGCTCAAACTATGAAAGCGTTCGTCTTAAACCGTTAAAATAAAGGCGGCCTCGGGTTTAATATGTAACTAAAATCTAGGAGCCAAGACGCGACAATCAAAAAATAATCGCTCCCACTCTTAGCCCAAAAAGGTGGGGGCTAGCACTCTTTACACAATAGAAACCGGCCAGCCCCACCATCAGGGTAGACCCAAAACTAGCTCCAAGGGTGTGCGCGACTAAGCACAGATTCTGAGTCTACGCTTTAGGGTGATCTCCTCTGCGGCTGAGCCGTTACGCGTATCCCCACAACTCCATGAACCTACTGTGAATACGTGGTGGACTTCGGGTCCCGCTAATCCGGCTATGCACGCCCACAAGATCTCACCACGTTCGGGGGAGCACCAATTTTGGTAGTGTCCGGATAGGTGCTTCCCACGCTTGGAGGCCACGCCCACCAACCCCTAATCCGGACACCATCCCAATTTTAGCTAAAGGCATTTATATCCTCTCTTGTTGTTCTGCATGTGAAAAGAACAGAAGATTGGTTAAGACAGGCTGAGAAGGATTTGGAGGAAGCAGAGTACGCTCGGAAGGGTAAATACAATGAATTGTGCCGTTTCTTATCTCAGCAGTGTGCAGAAAAGACAGTCAACGCTCTTCTTCAAAGCAGGGGCATTGAGAGAAGGGGGCACTCGGTTACCCATCTGCTTCAAGATGCCTAAAGAGAAATAATAGAGTGTGCATCCTATCTTGACAATAAGTAACGCAAGCCTCGCCCTTCACCGTAGGTCAAAAATCACTCTTAGCACCGGCTGACTATACGTGGATATCACTATAGCTAGAAAAACATAAATACTCGGATATATGGCTAGTAAATGTGTCCAAAAGGGTAAAGGTCACAAGGAACTTCCAGGTGACTGTGCCAGCTGAAATTAGGAGAACTCTTGGTATAAAGCAGGGGGACTGGTTGGAGTTTGATACTGAGTCGGATAAAATCATAGTCAGAAAGCTTGTTGGGGATCGTGTGAGGACAATCAGGCTTGGGAGAAAGCTTACGATTGAGGAGATAGATAGGCTAATAGAGGAAGGTTTGAGGCAGAGTGCCCGAAGCGATCATTGACACAAACTGTTTCATCTACTATCTGGTTGAAGACTCGGACAAACACACTGAGGCTCTGAGTACACTGGAGAGCTTGGACGCTTGGCTCATCCCTCCCATTGTGGTATATGAGCTTGTATGGTTCTTTAAAGCGCTTAACGCTGATGGGGGTGTCGTCGCCTCCCTGCTTGACCACGCAAAAGCGAACATTGTGGTTGAGGATGGGAAGGCCTCTAAGAACGCCTTGTCATACATCCTAAAGCAAAGACTCTCGCTGAGTTACTTTAACGACATGGTGATAATTAATACGGCAAAAAGATTCAACAAGCCTCTATATACATATGACAAAAAAATGAGGCACAGGGCTGAAAGACTTGGCGTGACGCTCATTTTCGAATAAGTGTTAAAGAGACGACGATTCTCACCTTTTAGTTTAGGTCAAATTTATCCCTAGCCTCAGCTTTGCGCAAGCAAAAATTTTTGATTCTACCATTCAGGGCGTGGTGTAGGTTTAAAAGGCTTTAACACACATCCTTATGATGCCCTCTTCTGGTCAACTCTATGAGGATGAGGAGCGGGAGCCGATTTCTCCCGCAATGCCGGGGGAGGGCATCTACGAAGTTGAATTCAAGAATAGGAGGACAAATGTAGTCCGTCTTCTACCAAACGGTTTCCAAGAAAGGAAGCTCAGAAGGTTAGCAAACATCTCTGCTAAGTTGTTCAACGAAGTCGACTATGAGAGAAGGCAACAATTCTTCCGCGGTGAAAAAGTAGACTTTAAGTGCACATACAGGAAGTATTATGAGAAGTACAAGAGCATACTCGGTGTTAATGCACAGCAAGTACTCAATAAGAACAACGAAGCTTGGAACTCCTTCTTCTCCCTCCTCAAGCTGAAGAAGGAAGGAAAACTTCCGCCTCACATGAAACACGTTAGCCCACCACGTTACTGGAAGGACAGAGAAACCAAGAAGAGGAAGCTCCTTCTAGTTGTTAGACAAGATAGATATGTTGTGGACGAGCAGAACCACAAACTCATTCTCAAGGACTTCGACCTCGAAATTGAGTTTGCAGGTAGACTAAAGTGGTACGGAAAACAAGTTAGGCTGGAGATATACTATGACGAAAACGCTTGGTATGCCTCCATCCCGGTTGATGTCGGTGTTGAAGAAACGAAGACTGGAAAGAAGAGTAAGCATATCGTGAGAAGAGAGAGGAAGAGTATACAAATCGAATCACTAAAGGGAAACAAAGCCACATCCATCCACTTAGGTATCAATGTTTTAGCAAGCGTTGTTATTAACGACGGTACTTGGTTACTCTACAAGGGCGTCAGGACTAAGGAGGACTACTTCTACTTGGAGAAGAGGATAACAGAAGTACAATCGCTAGCTAGTAGAACTAAGAATATCAACGAATATGAAGCTTATGATGAGCTTAATAGAGAGAAGAGGAGGCTTTTTAAGAAAATAACGCAGGAGGTTACTTCACCTGTACAGGAACTTCGCTTCTCACTTACTCAAGACACTTCACGAACTAGGTGTTTCAACAATCTACTTAGGTTATCCTTTTAATATTGCTCGGGACAAGGGTAACAAGTTCACGGTGAACATGTGGTCTTACCGCAAACTCATGGATATCATAGAACTAAAGGCTCAAGAATACGGAATGAAGGTGTTTGAGGTTGTTGAATATAACACTCCAAAATACTGTGTTTATCACAACGTTGAAGTTGAAAGAAAACCAAGAGGTGCAATCAACTGTCCGTTAGGTCACAGACTTCATTCAGACCTAAACGGTGGATTAAACATCCTGAAGAAGGCTACCAGCATAGTAATCTCAACCTTAAAGAGACCACTCTCCTTCATCGTAGACCATAACAGAGTAGCACCCTCCATGTATGGGAAAGGGGTGTAACCCTTGAGACCTCGGGGAATCCTCGCCCTTCAGGGCGGGGAGGGATGTCAGAAACTCTACTTGATGCAGTACCGTCGTTTGAAGTACTGGATTGTCTGGCAAGCTAGGAAGTACGGGTTAATCGTGGAGTTTGTTAACCCCGAGTACTCTTCAGCTTCATGCCCGAAATGTGGACAGAAAATGAGGGAAGTTGGTTATAGGTATTTTCATTGTCCTTCGTGCGGTTATGAGAATGACCGTGACGTTATTGCAATTGTGAATCTAAACGGGAGGGGTTCTCTGAGCCTCTCGACTGCCCCTTATATGAGAGATGTAGTCCCGAACCGATGAGGGGAACCCTCGCCCTTGAGGAGCGGGGAGGAGGTCAGTTGCCGTTATTTCTGGGTCCCATCTATTTCTGCCCAGACCTTGCCACTATGAAAATCAATTTCTAGCGAGTCGAACAAGCTTGAAGCTAGGTCAAGCGATATTAAGCCTGGATCTAATTCTACTACAATAACATTTGACAGGACGCGGCGACCCATCACTTCAACGGCGACATCATCTGCTACGGGAGTATCTTGAAAACCGTTGGCTGAACGAACAACCTTGGAATCCTTTATACCCAACCCTAATCTTCTACACGTGCCCAGCGAAAGTGCGACGGCTTTTAGACCCCTAAACCCCGTATCCAAAATTAAAAGTTGTTTAGGAAGAAACCCACCAGTTTTAGGGTTTCGGAGCATAACTTCTAACACAATGGGTTGCTGCGGAGCCCAGTAGCCCAAGTGTAAACGCATCGTCTACACTTCTGGTTTGCTGAGTTTACCCAACAAGTAGGCTAGGATGCCCACGGCGCCAAGCGCTAAACCAAGTGTTATGAGTGGGCGCCAGCTGGTAAGCTGGTCTGGTGCTTCGAGTCTTACCCAGTAGTCCTCAAGCACGTGGGAAACCCACTTATCACTGGAATTGTGCTTGAGGTGTGCTTTACCCATAAAGGCCAACACGTACTCAAGCGTCTCGTACACTACGGGCGAATGCACATACACATTCAAGGAAAGGTGCTGTAAATACTCACGTGATATTTCGACGTACGAGCGAATGGAACCATCCTTGAAGATTTTGATATGGTGCTCCCATGGTTGCGCCACTATCTTAGATAAGGAGAATTCTACACCCATTGGCGTGCTAAAAGGTTGAACATTAAAACCTTGAGTTATAAGGAAATCTTTAAACTCATTTTTTCTAGGAACATACGCGACTAGCGTGTCTTCCTGTTTCTGCTCTTCCTCAGATATGACCACTTCCGTACCGTCTTCAAGCAAAATGCGCCGAGGGTAAAGCAATTCGTAGTATCTCACATACGCCGACTGCAACCCAACCACACCAAAGTTAATATACACATAAGCAAATATAAACGCTTAGTCAATACAGGTGGTGTCCAGATTAATCGGTGGCATGTGTGGTATCTGAATGTGAAAAATATCCAGACACCACCAATACCTGACTTCGTCCCCGCCTCTCAAGGGTTTCCTTCCAGAGCGCTCATCATACATCGATTCGGGGTTACATCTCTCTTGTCGGGTGGCTCAGAAAGACCCCCACTTAAAGAGGAGGGAACTATCATCCAATCTACTTAAAGAGAAATTCTAAATGCCCCTCCCATAGTCACATTGAGCGCTCAATCGAGCTAGGCGTCATTAGAATCACCACAGAATTTAAGTATTTAAAGATAAGGGGACAATCCATCCCGCTTGGGCGAGGCTTTACGCCCCTTAACCCCTTCTTATGTAAATGATGCGGATAATGACTTACGTGCGTCACCCCAATCGGTGTATAAAATCTCTTCCTGTAAGCGTCTCATCAGCTCTATTAGTTCTTTAGCAATATACAAGAATCGGATGTAGTTTCATTGAATTCAGCCTCTACTTCGTTTCTTCCTTTATCTGTATTGTTGTCGTCGTAGTTTTATATAACATTACAATATTATTAAGTTTTATGATATAGAATCGCCTGTCACGCCGGTGAGTAGCGAAAAACTCAAAGCGATTCTCCGCAGTTTGAGTGTTTAGAATTCAGAGAAGTTGTCAGGATTCATACAGCAGGGGAGGATGGCATTCCCAACTTTTAAACTGATTACGATTTCCTTACAGTCAAATAAAGATCTTTGACGGATCCCCACCCTTATCTCAAGGTAGCATTATATAATGTCATCAAATTGATGATCTGAGTTTTTGGTGCGAATCTGGGTTAATGACTTGTAGTTTAACACCATTTCCACAGTCGACATTTAATACTAGTGATCACCTTCGTTAAAGAAGTTTTGCCCACCCTTGGGGTCCTATCAAGATAAGCGATAAGCCAGAATCGAGCATGCGCTCTATTTCTTCTAGTTCCCTTTCTCTATCAAAGAGAAGGCTCCTATCCTCCTTAGGTCTAGTGTAAAAGAGGCTCATAGGGTACCCCCACACCAACTGTTGGCGTAGGGGGGGTTTAAGCTTTGACAACCCCGCGCAGGATAGTACGAGTTATCTACACCTAGTTGTCAACCTAGCAGGGCTAACCTCAACCGTCCCCACTAAGCAAGCAGGTTCCCGTTTTACTAGCTCACCTGTTGAATGGTATATAGCTCGCAGGCAGGCTGGCTGGTATAGATCCACTCCACCACCCGTGTGTTCGTATGAGCTCTCCATCGAGTGTGTGGGCGCCCACCTCGTCGGTTGTTTTGAGTTTGACTGACCCACTATCCCTGACTCCTGTCTGTGTGGGGGTTCGCGAGTTTTATGGATTCAATAGCACCACGCCGATGTCAGCAGTTTCAGATTATAAGGGTTTATATCGGTTTATGAAATATATCTGTGTGTGAGCGGGTGTGCGCTCATAAAGGGTCACAGGGTGTTCAGTGTGCTGAGAAGCTATTCGCTAGAGCATGAATGCGGGGATGAGCTCTTACCACTGCTTCTAGCGCACAGGGACGTGGTCAACCGAATACTCGAAGAACTCTGGAGCCATATAGAGTGGAAAAAAAGGAAGCTACCAGGAAAGAAGCAGTGGAGGCTCCTACCCAAGTACAAGGTGGACATCCACAGCGGGGAGTATAAGAAGGAGCTCAGGGACAGCCTACTCCAAGAGTGGCCCTACGCAGCCCACTGGGTTGACTCAGTCATAAAGACAGCCTACTCAATATTTAAGACTTGGAGAAAAAACTATGTTAAAGGAGAAAGAAAGAGGAGAAGACCCACCGCCAAAAGACTCTTCGCCAGAGCCAAGCAGACACTCATAAAGCTTGAGGGTGAAAAACTCAGGGTAACCATTAAACCAGATGAGTACGTGTACCTCGAGCTCTCGAAGAGGTACTTTTCTCTACCTGGGGAGGTGTCCTCGGCTGGGCTGGGTGAACCCATAATCACACCCGAAAAGGTGCACCTCCCAGTGCACTACGGGGATGGGAACCAAGGCGGCAACCCCAGTGTGGCGTGGGACTTCAACCTCCTCTCCCTAGATGGCTACTCACCTGAAACAGGTTGGGTGAGGATAGACACTAAGAAGCTGGCATCGGTGCACATCTCATCCTTCGAGAAGAGGCGTAGTGTGCAGAGGAAGGCTTCACGCTCGAAAAAAGCAAAAAGGGTTCTTTCAAAGTACTCGAACAGGGAGAGGAACCGTGCGAGAAAACACCAGCTCGAAATCGCGCGTGTAATCCAGTCTGTTGCAGGTGTAGTGGGCCTCGAAGAGCTCAAAAAGCAGGGCATGCACACACGCTCGCGTATCTGGAACCGCAGGATCTCGAGGAGTGACTGGCGGGGTATCGCAAAAATCCTAGAAGGGAGGATGGGTGAAGCCGGGGTGAAGGAGCTCGACCCCTACGGCTCATCCTCCTACTGCTCCAGGTGTGGGTGGCACAACAGAGACCTGAATGGGGTAGACGTCTTCGTGTGTGGTGGGTGCGGGCTCCGAATAGACAGGCAGCTAAACGCCGCCATAAACCTCTACATGCGCCTCAGGTTCGGCTACACTGTAAAGCGGGTTGGTGGAAAGAAGCGTGTACAACTGAAGATGGAGGGCGCTTCCCAGAGGGAGTGGTGGGACACGGTGGTTCTACCTTCTCTCTTGGGTGGGTGCGTCCTGACAGGGGCGGAGCGGAAGACTCCCGATGAACTCGTGAGGGGGCTATATGATGCGCTGAAGCCCAAGCTCTACTATGCGTATGATAGGTATGCTGATGCGTACCTACGTACGCCTACGTAGAGTGAAACCCTAGAAGCGTGTGGCTCTTTTCGCCACCCCATACGATAATAACTGGATCAAGGCTTATGGATGGTTTTTAACCTTGCATAGCACCCTACCAACACGTAATTTGGTAAGAAACACTAGGGGTTAGAAATCCAGAAATCGAACAATCTGCGAACCTAGGATGAAGGCGTCAACACATCGATTTGGACAATTTTACCTATTTCGATAAAATCCTTATCGATGGTTATAATCGTTTCACCATTCGCCTTTACAATCGAGGCGATCAGTATATCGATCTCACCCTTCATTTTACCGCTACTTTTGAGTTTTCGGTAAATCTCAGCCGCCACCCGAGCTTCGGATTCCGAGAAACCGTAGATTTCAAAACCTTTAAAGTAGTCAAGGATCACCCCTCTCCCCCTCAATAGCTCGTATACATTAAAGATCGTTGTGCCTATGGTATCTGAGTGATTCTCTACAAATCGTTTGACCTCTTTTTCCCCACGCATTATCCTTAGTATCACGTTTGAATCCAGAATGGTCATCGAATACTCCTCGGCGGCACCTTCCTCCTCAAATTTATTTCCCGCTCCAATTCAACAGCCTCTTCATGCGACAAAACACCGAAGATCTCGTCTAACGCGTTCTTATCTTCATACTTTTTTCCTTGTCCTCTGAGCAGCTCTCTTAACACCTCAGAGAACGACTTATCACCCTTTATACGCACGAGCTTCTCGTACACGTCATCCGAAATCGAAATCACCCTAACCATAGAAAATCGATGAATATGTATGCATACATACATATAAAAATTGTGATGTCTAATAGGGCCTGTCCAGATAAGTTGTATATGTTACAGAACAATGAACCCGAAAAAAGGTGTAAGTAGGGCCCTAGTCGTGGGCTTGGTGGTGGTCATAGTTGTCGTGGCAGCCATAGCTGCAGTGGTGCTCACATCCGTCCAGATAAGGGATGTGAGCACGGCGAGCGGCGACCTAGCGTTGGCGGCTTGGGCGGGCCTGATATTCGGCGTGGTAATGGCTGCCTACTCAATACCGTCGAGATAAGCTTAGGTGGTTGGCGCCACGGAATCGAGTTATGCGACAACCCGTGGAGACCACCACAGATATCTTTGCATTCTTTAGAAATTTAAATTTTATAAGAAACAAAAAAGGGTTTGAGCTCAAGGTTTTAGCTGTTGTTCTTGACGCCTTTGGTTTAAGCCTCTCCGAAGGAAAACCCCGTGCTTCTTTAGTCTACTTTCAGAACCTTTTTCAAAGTCGAATGTAGAGGATTGGGCGAAGATGGTTGTGGGAAACTCAGCTTTGAGCCGAAGCCACGTGAGTATTCAACAACTACAGTAGACGAGCCCGTGGTGAAGTGTAGCGGTCAACCACTGTACGCGTGGGTTGGGGCTGACGCTATGCACAAAAAACCCATCCCGTTCGGTGTCTCATACGAACAACACAAAACTCAGGTTGCTCCAACCCCGCTATGTTAGGAATATTGACCCAAAGATTAACTTAAAAGTCTGGAATGACAAACCAAATACTTGTTGTGTGCGGGGAAAACGCTGGGAACGTGTCATCTTAGAACGCTGGTAGCGTAGCACACAGAGACAAAGGTTATTAACTATGGGGGGATAGTTACTATGGGGGGATAGTTATGAACTATTTTAGCCCAGAGCCAAAAAAGAGAAAAGAGGATTTCTTCGACATGGAATACGAATGGAGCGCGCTTGATAGGGCCTTAAAAAAAGGCAAGATGGTGGTAGTAACAGGTCTGAGGAGATACGGAAAGACCTCACTCATCATGACTTACATGAATGAGAGCAGAAAAAAGTATGTTTATCTGAACTGCAGGCTTCTTCCTAGTGTAGTTTCACTCAACTCCTTCAGAGCGCTCCTAGAAGAGGAGCTCACAAAGAACAGCTGGGGAATCAGGCTACTACGAAGCCTGAAGTCCGCTGAGGTTCAGCTTGGAGGCTTCGGGCTGAAAGTCGGCAGGAAGGGTGAGGAGAGCATACTGAGGACTCTGAAGGCCCTTGAAGGAAGCGTGCTCGTCATAGATGAGGCTCAGACGCTCAGGATGTCGGCCTACAGGTTCGACTCACTGCTAGCCTACATCTTCGATACCACAGACGTAAAGCTAATCATATCAGGGTCTGAGGTAGGTCTCCTCTATAGGTTCCTAAGACTTGAAGACCCAGAAGCCCCCCTTTACGGAAGAACCTACAGCGAGGTAAGGCTGAACCCACTCTCGAGAGACAAGGCAAAAGAGTTTCTTATACTCGGCCTCGAACAGGAGAATATGGTGGTAGATGAGAGGGTTATAGAGGACGCCCTCGAAAACCTGGACGGCGTCATTGGCTGGCTCACCTACTTCGGCTATTCGCTGGCCACGGGAGGCCTGAGCCATGAGAAGATATATGAAAAGGCATCTATCCTCGCTGTGGACGAGCTCAAAAAAGCACTCAAGCTCTACGGCGCCGGGGAGCCAAGGTACAGCGAAGCCCTAAAAATAACCGCGACACTAGGCTCCGCTACTTGGACCGAACTAAAAACAGGGATTGAGGCAAGGCTAGGGAAGATCACCGACAGCACCCTCTCGAACTTGCTCAGAAACCTCAAAGACTCTGGCTTCATCAGAAAAGATGAGGGTAAATACACGCTCACGGACCCTATACTACGACGCGGAATCCTCACACACCTCTAAGCCCCCACCACTACGATGGGTACACCCCGAGACTGCACTCGACACCCCAGCACCCTCATACCACGCACAAGACCCCGCTTACTGAAAAGCCACGAAGGACAACCAAAAGCCATCCTGCATGGATAAGGCGTCACTCCACATCGCACACCGCACACTTAACCTCCACATTCCTCCTCTACACGTACACCTTCGCGTCACTCACCACACCCACTTCCCCCGCTGTTTCATAACAGTTGAGCCACACCCCCTCATCCCCATGCTCAAGAGACCCACCCATAACCACAACTAGAACACCTATACTTAAAGGGCGTCGATATATACAACCCCCGGATAAAATTTCAACTTAGCCATCCTACTTCCAGGGAAAAAGGATCCAATGGATAGGGGCTTCCCCCGCCCCCCAAACCCCTAAAGCTATCCGTGCCTAGGCTGACGCTTGGCGGCGGCGATGAACGCGACCCATAGGATTGTTGGTACGACGATTACTATGAGGAGTGCCGCTATATGCTGGTAGCTGAGGATGAGTATTTCGACTGCGGCGGACGCCCCGCTCAAACCCATGAGCCACGTGACATTCGACCTCGGGATGATCGTGCTGGCGGCGGCCAACCACTCCACGTGTGGGTTGGGGTGAACGCTGAGATAAGAAAACCCGTCTGGTTCGGTGTCCCACTCACACGGACGCACAGCCCCGAACGCACTAAGGTTTCTACGCAGGCTGAGAAAGAGGTGTCTGTGCAGGTGACCCTGTTGTCCTCACACACCGAGCGATAATTCTGGTATCGTGAAGCAGTGACCCGCGGGGGCTGATTCAGAAACCATATTCACCAGAACTTCGGGCTGCGAAGCTCCGTGAAGCGCTTCAGGGCTGCCTCAAGGATGGGACAAGGGTTTTCCACAACAACACAAACCGTTAGGAGAACACCCTTCACACCCATCCTAGACTTCTTGGGACTATTCGTGCACCGATACACCACTTAGAGGTGATTCGCGTGAATGCTTATCTAGACAGGGGCGGCCAACACCCAAAAAACCCCTTTTTTACCCCACACATAAACCCAGAACTAGGCAGGGGCACCCCCACGTGGATCCCGGATCCAAAGTTAGTTCAGGTCATGGTGGCGAGGCGCCGGAGCCGGATCCCCCCTGCTCCCGGGGCTGGGGTTGAGCCGGCTGCTTAGGCCTGATGTCGAGCGCCTGAATCAAGAGTTGCTGGAGGAAGACCACCTGCTCCCTCAAATCATCCAGCCTCTGAATCACACTCTTCTCCACGGCGTCAATCCTCTGATTCACACTCTTCTCCAAACTATCTATTCGCTGGTTAGTGGTATCTATACGCTGATTAGTAGCATCTATACGCTGGTTCGTGGCGTCTATACGCTGGCTTAAAGCCTTCTCCGAGGAGTCTATACGCTGGTTTGTGGCGTCGATCTTGGCTTCTAAGCCGTCGAACCTCGCGTCGAACTCCCTGCGTAGGTAGTCGAGCTCCTCCCTGACTATGCGGCGCAGCTCGGGCTCCGTGAGCCTCTTCAAAGCCTCCTTAGCAGCCTTAGCCATAACAACTAGAAGACGCCCCCAACACTATAAGCATTATCCCCTACCCATCCCCACCTACATTCATCCATTCATCCATTTTTCATATTCGTATCTACATCCGCATACACGCCTCCAACCCAGCCCCCATACAGCAGCCACCCATGTTTCCGGCGGCCGGATGCGTGATCCGGGCTTTAAAAGGTTTTCACATATTAATGTATGAGGGAATATGCGTGGAAAAAAGGAGGGAAATATGTGGGTCGGCGACCAGGCGGCCGCTGGCTCCAATATGAGTACGGCGCGAGGAAAACCCGGAAACACCCTGGAGAGACTCAGAGACCGCTTCAGGCTGGAGTCGTGGATGGTTAAGATGTGGGTGGCGCTCAGCGCCCCAAGCGAGGTGCTCGCGGCACTACTCGTAAACATGGCGCTCGGCCCCGTGGACCCCCGCGTGGCCACACTCGAATACACAGACGCACACTTCCCACCACCACTCCCACAGCTAGAAGCCCGCTTCATATTTGGCCCATGGATATGACTAACCATAGCGGCACTCGCACTCGTCCCCATATACCTCCTAGCATACTACATCGGGCTCGCCGCACTCCTCCGATTCATACGCACCTTATCTGGACAAGATCAAATCAAGAACTATAATGTTGAAATACCGTTGTTCAATATAGATGTTGAGTGTGAACACTGTGAATAGTACTACTTATTGAGAAACCTGCCAAAGAGCCCCCTTTCCCTCCCCGCTTCTTTAGCGGCTTCAGACGCGTGTTCTTCGCATACCCATCTTTCTCCTTCGCTATACGCGTGCTTCTCACACAGGGGGACCCCACACGTATCGCACACAGCTATCGTCGTTCTATGAAGGAGAGCACACTTTCTACAGTTTGCCAGTGTATCCACGATAACCCTCCCCGAGGAGGCAAGAATCCTTCTCTGGAATGTCGTGTTCCCGGATTCGAACTGAAGATCCCATTTGGGCACATAAACCATCTTGACCCCTCTTATCTCAACTTCACCCGGCCTCGGCATAACCTTTATGCTCGGCTTATCCAGCATTCCCAACAATGAATCATCCCTCACCTTCGGTTCATAACTAATGCTCTTCGTGTTCTTCCTAATAACGTAGCTCCTCACCATCTTGGCGGCTTCGTTGTCCGACAAAGCTGGTTCCGCCACTTTCACATCATAATCAGAGGTCTTCAGCACACTCTCCTTCCTCGCATCAATCTGCAGCAAATCCTGCGCCACCAGCTTATCCTCCTTAGACTCTAGCCTCTCCTCTTTACCCTTGAACAAACCCGAAACCACACCCCAACCCGACTCCCTGTTAATTATTTCCCTAGCAAGCGCATCAACTATCACCGAACCTTCATCACCCAGTTTATGCATCCTCCCACTCGGATCCTTTCGAACCATACGGAGCCTGTATTTAATGATAAAGTAAGGATGGTAAAACAGAACCCTGCTAAACAACTCCACCCTATGAGGATTCCTTATCCCCACAGCGGATGCGGACTCAAAGTTATACGCCACCGGAAGCACCAGGTCATGCAGCAGGCTAGGGTTGACGATCCTACCAATCGCGAAAGCATAGAATTTCTCCAACAGCTTCTCCCCATCCCATAACTCAATCCCCGCGGATTCAGCGAACTGCTCAGCCTCGCTTGAAAAGACGCTTGTAGTAACAAATACACCCGACATTATACCAGTGTCCTGCAGCTTATTCATAAAATTTCTAAGCTCAGATACTCCCACCGCCCTTGATTCATCGTAATTCTTACACTCCACAGCCAACCTCCTCTTACCCCTCGTAAGAAGAATGTCAATTTCAGCGGTCGCCCCCGTCCTAGTCGCCGGCCTCACCCTCCTTTGAACCGAGTAACCCATCTTTTCAAAAATATTCGCAACGGTTTCTTCCAGCCTAACACCCAGATCAAAAGCACGAGACCTCGACTGCCCAAAAGCCTCTTCATCAGACACAGCCGAAGCCCCACCATTACCCACACCGGAAGACTCCTCCGATGACCCCAATCCAACAGGCTTTTCAACGCCCTTGGCTACAGGCTGCGCCTCACCGCATTGCGGGCAAAATTAGGCGTCAAAGACAGGTAACTCCTTACCACAGTTAAAACAAAACGTCACAACCACACCCCCTCAAAGCCCACATTATAAGCGCCACCGCTCAAATAATTTTCATCCACACATACGCTTCCCCATCTATTAAAATATTTCAACACGTCAAAGTTCCTACCCACCCCGATCACACATGAATACCTAATAAGCAGGATACCGGTGACAATAATGTCAAGAGTCAATAAAGACATATGGTGACGACCAAGAGACTGTGTTACAAAAGGCACACAAATGAGCATAGAGCGTGTAGCTCAACTCTTAATACCTGAGCTTAACATATAGATCAAACGCAACAGAGAGAAGGCACACCACGGGAGTAAATGGGCCGCCATACTAACACAGCTTGTACTAGTGATAGCCCTAGCCAACGCGATCCAACATAGTAGCAAGGAGACCAAGAGTCATAAACATGTAGGCAATGGTATTCGAAGCCACACAACTAATACACCGTCACCACTGCATCCACAATCTAAGGAACTCCACAGATCAAGACAAGCTTTTTATACATGATAATTTTAACATTGTTATATTATATGAAGGTCTCTAAGGTTCATATCAAAAACTTTAGAATACTTCATAATATATGTCTAACACTAGACAACATTACCACCATCGTGGGCGCAAACGGCTCCGGAAAATCCACTCTCCTACACGCTCTCCATGCTTTCTTTGACCCGAAATTCAAACCATCAAAAAGAGACTTCTGGCACGAGGATACTTCCCAGACCATCGAGATAACCCTAGAGTTCGTGGGGCTGACCGCTAAGGAGAAGCAGGAGTTCACTAAATACGTTCACAAAGATACATTGAAAGTCACCAAAACCTTCAAAATAGAGAATGGGGAACTACAGCAAAAATATTTCGGATACATCCTATACTTTCCAGCATTCGAAGAAATAAGGCGCTCCCAAGATGTGAGAGATATGGTAGCTAAGTATGATGAGTTTAGAAAAAATCACCCTGACTTCAATCTAAAAGAGGCAAAGAAGAAAAACGAGATTATAGCCGAGCTAGAAAGATGGGAGAACGAACATCCAGATAGATGCGAGGAAACACAATCCGAGCACCAGTTCTTCGGGTTTAAAGAAGTGGGTGGAGGCAAAATCGACAAATATCTCAAATTCTTATTTGTACCAGCAGTCAAAGACCCCGCTAAGGAAGCGGATGAGGAGGGTAAAGGCTGGTTCAGCGAACTCGTAGACACACTCATCCGCTCACAGATTACAAACAACCCAGAACTGCGCAAACTTAACGACAAAGTTAAGAAGGAATACAAGGAGAAACTAAACACACTCGAAGTTCACAAGTTACAGAACTCTATTAACCAGACCCTACCCCACTACGCGCCGAACACGAGCGTCAAATTAAAGTGGAACACCGATGAGTTCGACCCACTCACCACTTTAAGCCTAAAGGTCAGCTTAGTTGAAGATGGCTACGAAACAGACCTAATCCAGGCTGGCCACGGAGCGCAAAGAGCATTCCTTATGACTCTGTCACAATCCCTGGGCGATGTGCTTACAGAGGGGGATAAAACCCTAATCCTAGGGATAGAGGAACCCGAACTATACCAGCATCCAACCCGGCTACGCCACATAGCCCGAAACCTGTACGCATCATCCACCATGGCAAATCAAAACAGCAGACTACAGTTAATCCTCGTGACACACTCACCATACTTTATCACGGTTGAAGCCCTAGACACCCTAAGAAGATTCCGCAAAAGCTCTGGAGAAATACACGTAGCTGAAATGAGCCTCGAAGACATAGTAAAACAGCTGTGCGACGCCCACCAAGACCCCAATTATTTTACAATTGAGGCGCTAAGAGCAAAGCTAAGGACAATTATGACTCCATGGATAAGTGAAGGCTTCTTCGCTAGCGGCGTGGTACTCGTCGAGGGAGAAGAAGACAAAGCATTCATCCAGTGCTACGCCGAGGCAAAAAAAGAAAGCCTAGAAAAACACGACATAGCCGTAATCCCATGCTCCGGCAAAACCAACCTAGACAAATACTTGCTCATATTCAAAAAACTCGAAATACCCACATATGTTATCTGGGACAACGATCAAGAGAATAAGCCCCAAAACAAGTGGAACGACGTTCTACTCAGACTAAACAATGCAAATGTGGGCAACTACAAGACCCAAATAAAGGAAAACTACGCATGCTTCGAAAACAATTTCGGCTCCGAGGTCAAAGAGAGAGTGAATCAACGCAGAGGCCAACAACATTACGAACAAACCATGAATAAACAAGCGATGAGCCTAGGTATTACTGGAACAGCGGAAAAGAATCCAGAAGTGATATGCGCCACACTAAAAGAAATAGTAAACGGATCCGGCATACCCATCCTCGACGAACTACTAAGAAGAATAGCCGGTATGAAAAAAGCTCTGTAGTTAACCCATGACAAAACAACGTCCTTCCAGCCCTTGGAAAGAGAATATTCCGTGCATCAAACACCAAACTATGATTCCTCCAAGACACCCAATAGATTCGTCAGTTAACTAGTGTTCATCAGCTCATAATTCACCTTGATGTAAATGTTTAAGAAATATTTTGGCTATTCACCAACCAATTATTTGTGTGTCGATTATTCATGCATCGTTCCTGTTATAAGCCCAACAAAGATGTATCACTTTAACTACTCATAGTGTATGAATAAAAGCTTCCAGCTGGAACCGCAAACTAGCCATCCTTTAAGCGAACAAAACTAGCTACAAACGCAAACCATAAGTGCTGCTGATATGCCAAGTGGGAATGAGTAGAAGTATGATAATAGTAACTGGCTCGAGTGGTTTCATCGGCGATCGAATTATAAAGAAACTCAACAAAAGCGATGTGATAGGGATAGATTTGAATGCTCCATTAACTCAGTCCTATCGCCACATACAAACGGATATATCCGATACTTCGTCAGTGGCTCATCTAGAGTTTGATAGTGGAGTAGACGCAATAGTCCATTGTGCGGCTATAATTTCCCCCCTGAAGTGTCAAGCGGATCCGCACAACGCTGTTAAGACAAACGTGCTTGGAACAATAAACATGCTAGAGCTCGCAAGGGGACTCGACGTTTCAAAGTTCATCTATATGAGCACTGGTGGCATCTATAAGAATAGTAATCCCACCGATATAGTAAATGAGTCGTGGCCCATCGAGCCCCGAGGTATATATGGTATCTCGAAGTTCGCCGCTGAATCCATAGTACGCGATTACGCATTCAATTACTCCATTCCAAGCGTTGCCCTCCGCATCACCGCCCCCTATGGGCCCGGAATGGTTAGACTCAACTCACTTGACAGGATCCCAGACGCCATAAGCAGACATACGCTAATATTCGCTATCCGATGTGTACGGGGCAGCGACATCGTGATGCCAATAGGGGGAGAACACACAGTGAATTATACCTACGTCGACGATATAGTTGCAGGTGTAAAATGCGCCCTCGACGCCCAACTAAGCGGCTTTGAAGCGTTTAACATAACAGGAGGTAAAAACTATTCTATATTGGAGCTCGGTGAGGCTGTCAAGTCCCTCTGTCCAGGGTTAAAGGTAAACATCGGTAGAGGTGACCTCACAAACGGATTCAACGAGAGTGACCCCATGTTATCAAGGCTCAGTATCAAGCAGGGTTTATTCGACATTTCCAAGGCAAGAGAAAAGCTCGGATACAAACCCATCTTCGACCTAAAAAGCGGTATGGAAAGACTAATAGAATATTTAAGAGGAAACCAAGACGTCTAGCCTACAATGGCATTCTTGAAGTCAGAAGTATGGATGTTGAGCCATGAGTGGAAATTTACAATTTAAATGACTAGTTTTGCCGTTTTTCCTCAACACTCTTTCTCTCAAGGATATCAGAGTAGTAAATCGACTCCGTTTCGGGCAGCGTCTCGAGTTTTGCGCCATCCTTCATAAAGAATATAGCTATAGCTGACACAACACAGGCGGCTATCATGTAGAATGATGGTGAAAGCGGGTTCTTCGTCGCCGAGATAAGCGCTATCGCGATCGCCCCCGCGAAACCCCCAGAGTAAGCGGTTGATATATTATATGGCACGAAGCCTGAATACCTATCATTTGTAGGGAAACTCTCAGCGATAAACGCATTAATCGTACCATTATAGTTAGAAAGCACTATCTGAAGAACTATGATGCCGATAACGGCATATAAGAACACACCCGTGGATATAAGGTAGAATAAGGGATAAGACAACGCTGCACCTCCAATAGAGGCTATTAAGAAGTGGGTTTTCCTATCACGCCTCTTATCGCTGATATACGCCCACACAGGAATCAGAATAATAGTGACCACCGAGCCTATGGCTACAAGAAGGAAGCCGTCGATGGAGGGAAGCTTCGACTCCTTAATCACATACGTGGGAAGATAGACAAGCACGGTATAAAAGGTCACCGGAGTGAACAGCATCCCCACAAGCTGCAAAACCATCGCCTTCTTCTCCTTAATGAAGACCTTAGCTATAGGCAGCCGAACAATCTCCTTCTTTTTCTCAACGATTTCAAATGGTTCGGTCTCTGGGAGGCTCCTACGCAGATAGAAAATAAGAGGGATGAGTACGATACCCCCCACAATGAATGGAAGACGCCAACCTATGTTCTCAACGAATGTCTTAGGGAAGAATGAAGTAATATAAAGACCAACTAAGTCCCCGATAAGAACCGAGGCAAGAATGAATATCTGCTGAAACGACGAGTAAAAAGCACGCCTATTAGAGCCACCCAACTCCACAAGATAAGACCCAACTCCACCCCACTCCCCACCAGCAGAAAACCCCTGAAAAACCCTCAACAAAGTCATAAGAATAGGCGCCGCCACCCCTATCTCAACATAAGGAGGCACAACCCCTGTCAACAGCGTAGCCAAACCCATAATCCAGAACGTTATCAGCAACGAATGTTTCCTCCCCCTCTTATCACCCAAATGCGCAAAGTAAATACTACCAAGAGGTCTAAACGCCAATCCAATCCCATACGCAAGAAACGTCAATAACAAAGCACTAGCACTGCCCGAAAATATAACATTAGAAATCGTTGTTGCGAAGTACGCATACACACCGTAATCAAACCACTCCAAAACGTGCCCAATAGAAGCAGCCGTGATGATGCGAGGAACCCCAGGCTTAGTTCCCATACCTCCGATAAACACTAGAAGCATTTATATCTTTCGATATAAGCAGAATAAAATCCACCAATTAACCCATAAAAACAATATCGTAGAGATTATCTGATATTCAGTCCACATTGTCCAGAAACAGAGCCACCCGTATAAAGCTACAATAACCAGGTTAAGACGGTAGATCCAAATGATTGAACACGTAGTAGGCTACAAGGGAGCCCGCCGCCTCAAGCTTGACTCTGGGCCTATCTTGAATAGGAGTAAATATAGTATGGACTCGAAGGGGGCTATACGGGGTTGAGGGGACTGTAAAGCCGAGTCTGAAGCTGAAGCTTAGGTGAGGGTAGATAGATGAAGGCTTGCGCACCCCGCTGAACCCACCATGTATGGGTGTGTGTCTCGATCGGTTGACTGGCAGGGGAGGGGGTGAAGTCGAACGAGAATGACAGGGCTCGATGACCCCGTGAATGGTACTACCCGCATAGTAGCGAAGAGCAAACTCTGCTCACATGACGAGTATACGGCAGCATGTCTGTTTGCCGCTATATAGGGGCGAAATTCCATCCACTAATACTACACAGCCAGATTCCAACGGTTTCTAACATCTACCCACCACGTTTACACCGCCAATAGAATAACGAGTGTGCATTCTACCACCCAACACAACGTGTATCAAAGAAGCCGCAAAACCAAACAGCTACAACCTCCCCGCGCTACATAAACGCATAACAAGTCAACTAAACCCATCACATCCCCAAGCATTACCCAGATAGGCCAACACAGTAAGCTCTTCATTAAGACTAGTACCCCATAACACACAGTGTGATTTAACAAATCACATAAGCAAAATAGCGTTAGCAAAAAGCTCGTACAGGAGTGCATTATAATGAACAGGGAAACACCACTACCTCCTTTGCACAGTGGGCTCCGGTGGAACAGGCTTCTTAACCCTTAACTGACCCACCTTTAACAGACTCTCGCTATATCTAGTGACCTCCTCAACCGTAGTCCACCAAACTCGTGGAAACTTCCTAATATATCTTATCAATGCCTCAATAGTCTGCATGTACACCCACCTCCCACTGATAAACGGGTGCAGAGTGAGCACATAGCACCCTGAATGCTCATAGTACCCCTTAAACTCCCTCTCCCAGATCTTAAGCGTAGTATCTGGATCCGATATCGGCTTATCTCTGTTGGCGCGGGTGTGCAGCCAATACTCAGCGTCATCCAGTATCCACTGAATAGGTATCTCTATAAGGTGTCCAGAATCCGTCTCCAACGCGTACGGAACCTCATCATCCATGAGACTCGAATCAGATATTATCCCATGCTTAATCAGTAAGTCAGGAGTCCACCTATTCAACTCCCATGAAGGCGCACGGTAAAGAATGGGTTCCCTACCCAACAAATTCGATAACGATCTTTTAGCTCTAACGATCACGTCTTCCTCCTGCTCCCTTGTCAACGTGTCCATCGACTCATGCAGATAGCCATGCAACCCAACCGGATACTTCCGCTCAACAATTTCCCTTACAACACTAACATACCTATCAGCAATATATCCAGGCACATAGAATGTGGCCGGTAACTCATACTTCTCAAGCAAAGAAAGAATCTTCCACACCCCAACCTCAGGGCCATAAGACCGCTGATGCAATTCACCCAACTGATTACGCGACCTCTCAGCCTGACGCGAGTAAAGCGCGGATTCCCCATCAACATCCCACGTCAAGCAGACAGCCACCCGCTGCCCATCAGGCCATACCACTCCACTACTTCTCATACCGTAACACCCTCCCAGACTTTCGTATTTAAGATTTTTTATAGCGTATGCAGTGCTGAATAATTACCGCTGATTAAGCTATTCACGTAAATTGTTCCGGCTGACCAGTCAGCACCGCCGTATTTATTAAGCCAAATCATGTAATTTATTCAACACAGCAAATAACCCGCACAATATCCTCTGAACCCCCCTAAGAGGCTCCTAGACACCTCCACCACACCCCAAAACTCACCGCGTGCGTCGCAATAGGAAAAAAAGAACGTTACACACCCCACCCACACTAGGACAACCCAGACCTCAACACCTCCTACACTACACCCCAAAGCTCAACGCCGAGACAGCACACACCTACGAAGACATGAGTGTAAAGCCCAACTCAAAGCATCCATTGATGTAAAGACACCGAAATCGCTTCGAATAGACGTACAGCACGGTTAAGCCCGCACTGTGCAGGTGGCAGTAAGCATCTTGGGCCCCACCGAACCCAGCTACAAAAACAACGGATCCGCCAAGGTAGAGCCAGTCGCCTTAGAATTCCAGTGAGGTGTAATGCGAATACTTCTCGTCACAACCTCAAAGCACAGTTCAGATACCTTATAATAAGGACATGCAGCCAAACGAACTGATATCCACGGCGGGGTTCGAAGTAATCTTCATGGACGTCGGTTCAAAGCTGGGTGAGTCCCGCTTGGGCGGCCTACTCGTTGCAGAGTATCTCGAGCACGGCCACCGCGCCCTTGAGCTTCGGGGGTGTGAATCTGCGCACCACCTCCACGTCAGCCCTCCTCACGAGGCCTA
>NEXG01000019.1 GCA_003019535.1 Candidatus Marsarchaeota G2 archaeon ECH_B_1 | reverse complement strand
CAGCCCTCTTTGGCTCCTCCGATGAACGCTCCCCGACCTCGGATTCCTCCACCAAGAAGACCACATAGATTCGACCAGAGGGCTCAAGCTTCACACACACCTGACACACCCGGTTTTCGGGGAACACCCTGTGAAGAATTAAAGTGGAGAAGCCGATCTTGCTCAGGTAGAGCCGAGCCCTCCTCTTCTTTTTGTTTTTGCCTAGCCCAACCTCCCTCGTGTTGGAAAGCCTCCAACCACCCTGAGGATACACCAGGGACAGAAACCTGTGAGGCTTCTTCACCTTGGGCTTATTCGCGAAGCCGTCGAGAAACCTCTGCCGGGCCTGGTAGAGCCGCTCAGCCACCTGCCGCGCAACCTGAGAGTGCAGTATTTGGAGCTCTGGGTTTTTCTTTCTTAGGTGTAAAGCGAGCTGTCTCAACTCGTTTTTGCTCATGCTGTGTCTGTTTCTTTTGTACTCTTCTTGCTCTGCGTGTAGGAGCGTGTTGTAAAGCCTACACGCAGCTTCGAGCTTGGTTTTTAAAACCCTCGCGGTTGTCTTTGATGAGTAAGCTCGGAAGCGGTAAGCCCTCACACGCATCGCCGAGTATTCTTTGCGTGTGTATTTATGCCTTTGGAATCCCCGCTCTTCAAAGGCGAGGTTTTGGAAGCTTTATAATGATTCAATACGGGTTTTAGAGTGCTTTCCACAGAGGGTGTTTTTCCCTCCGCAACTATGTACTTAATGTATAGAAAAGTGTTTAAGTATGCGTGGATATTTAACTTTAAGTTGTCCGACTTATTAAAGGATATCAGAGGGTCGCTAAAGTCGATTTTAGATCAGCATTTAAAGGCTGTGATACTCATTGATAGGTATGGTACACAGCTGGCCTCAGTATCCAGCATAGACCTTCAAAGGGAAACGCTTTCAAAGGTTTCCGCTGTTTTGTATGGTTCAGCTGAACGCCTAGGGGAGACCCTAAGTAGGGGTTCGCCTAGATACATTATCATAGAATATAACAACATGGTTCTATGTATAGTTAAGACGATGTCGGGGAAATACGTGGTTGTTGGTGTTTCTGATGGGTATACTCAAGACATCAGGTCCAAATTAGAGGGTCTTTCAGTTAAACTTTAGCTGTTTGATACTCGGCCCATTGGTGTGGGGTCTCCCAGACTCGAACAATGACCCCAAGGTTGGGAGGTAATCTCTCGCTTAATGAGCTGTATACATAGAAAGCTATGTTTTCTGCGGAGGGTGGCTGGTATTCTTTCGGTATGGAATCATTGAGGTAGGTGTGGTCCAATAGGCCCACTATGGTGTTGAGAGATGATTTCACATCTCCGAAGTCTATTAGGAAACCGTTTTGGTTGAGTTTATCACCAGTAAGTGAAACCTCTACCTTATAGTTATGACCGTGCATACGCCCACACTTCGGGTGCCCAGGTATTATGTGGGCGGCCGAAAATTCGGTGTCTACAGCGATACGCCACAATTCTAAGCAGGAATCAACTATGGGAGTATTAAGTCAAGCGGTCGACTGGGACTCACCCATTGTTGAATACGAGTAACTACTTTCAAGAATGGGTTTTCTTAGATTCTTGTTGGGTTAAGACTTACTAGGAATACCTTATATTATGGCTTGACCCATATTACATTGGTATGGCTGAGGAGAAGAATGCTAATCTTAATGGTAAGGAAGAGTTGAAGCAGAAGATAATGGATGCCTTGAGGAACTGTTATGACCCCGAGATACCGATTAACATAGTTGACCTCGGCTTGGTTTACGATGTTGTGATAAACGACTCTAACGAGGTTTTCCTAAGAATCGGGCTAACCGCCCCAGGCTGTCCTGTGGGTTACCTGCTTGAGGAAGAGGTTGTTCAGGAGGTTAGTAAGATACCCGAGGTCAAAAGGGTGGACGTAGAGATCGCGAGGACACCGCTTTGGACGCCGGATAGGATGAGTGAGGACGCAAGAAGGCAGCTCGGCCTGCTCTAGGCCGCGGCTGACTCGTCATCCAAGCACACACCGCACCTCTGCCTCGAGATGACTGGGTCTATTCTAGCGTGAAAATCACACATGTATCCATGCTTTAGAACATAATCACATATGTCGTCTATCCTCTTCGCTACATTGACGGGTGTAAGTTCACCTGACGCGATCCTCTCAGCCAAATCATCCACCAGTCTGACTACGTCCTTATGTGATTCGAGGTCTATTGCCACACCCCTATTCTTGGTGTCATAACGGCTTATAGCAGACTGGGAAACCCCTAGCACCGAGGCTGCGCGTTGCTGAGTGAAGCTGTGATTCTTGATCAGCTTCTCAGCAACCATCCGTCTTAATGCGGGTATAACCGACTTGACCGCAACCTCATAGGGTGTGAGCATTATCTCTGTAATAAATACATTGAGGAAACATATAAATTTGGCTTCCTACGGTGTTTAAACCTAATAATAGTCTTCCACTAAGCTCGAAATCAATGAATACCTACAAGGTCACTTCGCTTCTAACGGTGTTTGGAGTGTGGTTCCAGTTTGTTATAGCTGCTTCAGTTGTGTTGTTCGACCCAAATAACAACACCTTCCCCTATACCACAATAGTTCTAAGCTGGCCCGGTGTCCTAGAGGAGGTACACAGGGTGTGGGCTCTCGTGATCTTGGTCTTCATAGTGTTAAACCTCTACTATACGCGTAGGAGTAGACTGGGTAGGGGTCCCCTTCTATACGCGGGGCTGGTTCTAGTGCTCTCCGTGTTGCAGGCTATCTATGGCGCCGTAACCATCTGGAGCTATGATTATCCCCCCTTCGTCCTCCTACATGAGGGTAACGCTGGCATATTACTCCTAGTTAGCTCATTGATGGCTGGAAGCGCACTGGAACATGGTACAAAGCACGCCACTAGCAGTGCCCCTTATACATAGCGTTAAACAATATTAATGAGTGTGCATACTTTTGATTAGGGTTAATCCCGCGGCTATTATTATGAGTCCACTTATGGAGAAGTGTGTTAACACAAGGTATTTGCTGAGTAATGGTTTTCTGGTGTTTATAGCAATAAGTAGACCTACGACTGTTTGGAGCACTATCAGTGCCGCAGTGGCCCGCGAATAGTTAGCAATCGTTCTCTCGCGTAAACCTATTGCTAACACGAGCCACCCTATAATGAGAGCCATGCCGAGAAGCCTGTGGAGTAGTGGTAGAACTGCTGGATATGTTAGATTGAAACTACTCGGTGTGAAGCCTAGGTCGGCTGGGTCATCGAAGGTGACTAGTCCCCCGCTCACATACTCGATGATAAGTAGGCTGACTAGTACACCTAGTGTAGCCCTGCTTTTTGACAATTTTTTCGCCGCACTTTGGTGAGTAGCATTTATCTCTCATCCACTATTTGGCTCAGGAATTCTAGCTCTGCACGAAGCCTCTCTTGGGTGCTAGTGTAGGCGAGAAGTCTCTGCTTCTCGTATAGGTTGAGGTTAAGCATGTCTGCCACTAAGTAAGAGTACTGAGCTGGGTCTAGGTAGTGAACCAGCTCCTTGGGTGGGCTCACACCATTGGCTTCCAAAATGGCTAGATACCTTCTGAAAGCCTTCTCCACTCTTCTTTTGAGCTCCTCTACTTCTCCTGGGTCACCGTCATCATCTTTTAGTGGTTCGACTTCCGCTTTGAGTATAGGTTTGCTGTAGTCTATCCAGTTCACGCGGAATTTGCATTCACCTTTCATCACAACCCTGAAGCAGCCGTCTTCGGTATCCTCGGTGGCAATAACCTTGGCGGCTGTTCCAATATCGTAGGGTACAACTGGTCCTTCACCCGCCTTCTTAATAAGAACCACCCCAAGCGCCTTGCCAGTCACGTTGTGGGTTCGAAGCAGTCTTCGGTATTTCGATTCACATACAAATAGTGGGAGCATCATCTTGGGATAAAGCACCGCTGTCAGCGGTAATATGGGTATTAGTGTCATCTGACGGCTTCAAATGAAGCAAGCAAATAGACTTATTAGGCTTACTAACTGCCGAATACGTATAAACCATAATCTATATAAGGTAAATCAGGCTAAGGTTAACCTCCGTTTCTCCTCTGAAGTAGATGGTTAGGCTCAATTCTCCTCAGCTAAGAACACTTTAGCTTTATCGAATGCGGAGTATTTTACGCTTACAAATTAGGATGCGCTGACTTAAATTTGGAGCCTGTAGTATGTTTAGTGTGTCTGTTCGCAGTGTTATTGGTGAAGTGGTTAGGTGGGGCTGGACCTATATTTTCATAGGGCTGTGGTTCACGATCGGCGGGTCCTATTCGGCGGATGGTTTGGAGGCTGTGTTAGGCGTCATACTTGTTTTCTATGGGGCGCTCCTCTTAGATCGGAAAGCCAAAAAATTGGAGGAGGAATTGGAGAGAATCCGCTCTAAGAAGGACGGCTGAGAAGTCTTTCTGTTGCCCTACACAGTATCGCCACACCGTGTTTAAGCGCGTCCTCGTCAACATTATAGGTTGGGGTATGCTGGGGGCTGGTTACACCCTTGGCGGGGTTACCCACACCCAAAAAGTAGAATGCTCCCGGAACCCTCTGCATGTAGTAGCCGAAGTCCTCCCCACCCATCACTGGGTCGGGGTGAAGCACAGCGTCTCTTCCCAGTATGTCCACAGCGGCCTCTTCAACAACCCTCGCCACCTCAGGGTTGTTAACCACCACGGGATAACCCTCCTCGTACTCAAACTCGTAGGACACTCCCATAGAGTTGCACACGCCCTCAAGAAGCCTTCTTAGCTCGGCTTTAACAAGCCCACGCGTATCCATGTCGAGGGTGCGCACAGTGCCGGTGAGCTCCGCGTGAGCCGCGATTATGTTAAACCTGTAGCCAGCGTTAAAGGTGCCAAACGTCACCACGGCAGCCTTAACGGGGTCAACCCTCCTAGAAACTATCGTCTGAGCCAGTGTTACATAGTATGATGCGGTCACTATTGGGTCAACTGTTTCATGCGGTGCTGAGCCGTGCCCACCTCTCCCATGAAGGCGGATGATGAACTTGTCGGAGTTAGCCATGAGTGGTCCATAGTATACGGCTACCTTCCCCGCTGATATATTCGAGAAGACGTGTTGACCAATGATATAGTTCACCCCCTCCAGCACCCCCTCTTTAATGAGTTGCTGTGCGCCCCCCGGGGGTTGCTCCTCCGCTGGCTGGAAAATCAGCCGCACTCTACCCCTAATATTCCTTTTCTCTTCGACGAGTATCTTCGCAAAACCGAGAAGCATTGCCACGTGTGCATCGTGTCCACAGGCGTGCATAACCCCCTTATTCTTGGAGGCGTACTCCACCTGGTTTTCCTCTTGCACGGGGAGCCCGTCTATGTCTGCCCTTATTGCCACAGTTCTACCTGGTTGTGCACCCTCAATATCTGCTACGACACCTGTGCCAGCCACCCTCCTTGGTGATAAACCCATAGACCTTAATTCGGCCTCTATCCTCTTCGCGGTCTCAAACTCTTGGAAGCTAAGTTCGGGGTACTCGTGAAGAGTTCTTCTGATAGAGACAACGTAGGAGTGAACCTTTTCAGCCTGGGAAACACACTCCAAGGCCTCACACCTTCACAATCTCGTAGCTCGTCAGGATTTCAGCCCTACCCTTGATTGTAGCCCCCACCGAGCAAAAAAGCTCATCCGACTCCTTTATTACACGCTCAAGCACCGCTTTATCAATCGACTCACCCTTTACCAAGTAGTGGACGCGTATTTTAGTGTAATAGTGAGGCAACTTCTCATTAACCTCACCACTCACCTTCACTTCAAGACCCTTCAAATTCTGCCCAAATTTCTTCAACCCCTGAACTATGTCCATACCCGTGCACCCACCGAGGGCAGCGAGTAAAAGCGCCATAGGCCTCATACCCGTGCCTTCACCGTTCGGCCTATCAGCGTCAATCACGACGGAGTGCCCCTTATCGTCAAACCCAACAAACTGAAAATTCGACGACCACCTAACAACCACGTCCCTCGTATTAGACCCGCTCATACCCAAAACAACACGCGGGTAATCCTTAAGCTTAATTCATCACCACCCGCTAGGCTTGTGTATTAATCAGAGTTGACTTTTCACAAAATAATACGTTAGCTGTTAAGCCAAAATAAAAATATCTTAAACCGAAAACTTTAAGTTTAATAACGTTTTTAATACCACATGTCTGACACAGAAACGCGTCAGGCTGTAAACACGGGCACACAAACAACGTCGACCACTAATGTGGCAGTGGAAGCCGACAGGAAACTTAAACGGGAACTTAGCGCATTCGACTTACTAGGGCTCTCAATGGGAGGCATTATCGGGTCAGGATGGTTATTCGCGGTTAACGCCGCAGCAGCGGTCGCAGGACCATCAGTCATCCTCTCATGGATAATAGGTGGCATCCTAGTACTCTTCGTAGCCCTAGTCTACGCTGAAATATCGGGCATGCTTCCACGCTCAGGAGCAATAGTGCGCTACCCCCACTATACCCACGGAAGCTATACAGGCTATATAATGGGTTGGGCGTACCTGCTGTCGGCGGTAACGGTGCCTACGATCGAGGCTGAAGCGGTCGTTGGATATGCAGCGTCATATATACCTTCACTCACCCAGAGTGTGAGCACAGTGTTCGGTACAGTTACGGTGCTTTCGCCCCCAGGCATAGCGTTCGCATTCGCACTACTAGTGATATTCTTCTTCCTGAATTACGCTGGAATAAAAGTTCTCGGGAAGACCAACACAGTAGTAACCGTATGGAAAATAGTGATACCCATACTCACATTCATATTCCTGTTTGCAATCTTCGACAAAACCAATATAGGCAGCCTCCCTGGCGGCTTCTTCCCGTATGGTGCATCCAGTATGTTTCTCGCGATACCCACGGCTGGCATAGTGTTTGCGTACCTAGGTTTCAGGTAGGCGCTCGAATATGGTGGAGAAGCCAAGAATCCACAGAGAGACGTTCCCAAAGCCACCATCCTATCCATTCTAATAGCTCTAGCAATATACACCATCCTTCAGATAGCCTACATAGGAGCGATCAAATGGAACGTTGCGGGTCTCAATCCAGGCGATTGGGCTGACCTAACAAAGCAGAGTGTGCCCTATAGTTCTGGCCCGCTGTACACGGCTTTATCGAAGAGTGGTTTGGCGGCGCTCGTGGCTTTCTCATACGTTCTGCTGTTCGACGCCTACGTATCTCCTTCTGGGACTGGCTGGATCTACACTGGCACTGGGACAAGAACCTTCTACGGCTTGGCCACAGACGGCTATTTCCCATCCGCGTTTTTACACATCAATAAGAGGGGTGTGCCCTGGATATCACTCATAGCATCCTTCATAGTTGGCATATTCTTCCTTCTGCCGTTTCCCTCGTGGTACCTCCTAGTCGGCTTCATCAGCTCGGCCACTGTGTTCACATATATGATGGGGGGAGCGGGTATACTGGTATTCAGGAAAACCGCTCCACAAATCACTAGGCCGTTCAGGCTACCCGGAGCCGGAGCGCTAGCACCGATCGCATTCATAGCCGCAGCTATGATAGTGTACTGGTCCGGTTTCACCGTGCTGTTCTTCGTCTTCACAGCCATCCTAGCCGGTCTACCACTCTATTACATATTCTACGCGCCCAAGCGTCTCGGCGTCCCACGCGGGGTCAGCGTTGCCCTCGGGTTAGTATTCTGGGCAATCATTGGTTACCTAAGCTATTACGGCTATCAAAACATAGTCTACTACTTTGCGACGGTCGTGTCGAATGGAAGTATAACCGCCTCACAGGGCGCCAACATACAACACGCTACTTCCCAGCGTTGGCCGCACTCACCATCGTTTACACCCTAATATACCAGGCGCTCGCACAACCAGAAAAGAGAAGGCAAGTGGTAAGTGGCTGGTGGTTGATATTGTTCTCGCTCGCAATAATGCTGGTATCTTTCTACGGCGCTTTCGGTCCACTACCCGTGAATGGCTCTACACCCATCGGCTTCCCACTGGACAACATCATTATGATAGTGGTTTCCGCAGTGTTCTATGTGGCGTCTTACCTCAGCGGATACTTTACAGAGGACCTCAAAGAACTACTATTAGTAGAGGGAATGGGCCAACAACAGAAAACCCAATAAGCCTTTTTATGTACTCTCTTTTTATTGTTGTGTTGAAAATATAACTAATTATGCTTCTTGTGTAAACTGCTACGGCCGAACTCTATGCTACCGCGCTTTGTACGTTCGTGTTAGTTATAATCATGCTCATAGCATAAATTTCATAGCATAAATCTTGATTCACAGTAAAAGATGGGGTTTTCAAAACTCTATAAAAAGATGTTTGCTGAACTAAACGCGTGCCGAGTCCACTCTTTAATGGAGTAGACTAGATAGGAGGTTTGAATTGGGATGAAAAAGTCTCATATTGTTGTTAACCAACTGCTGAGGACTATCTCGTTCTCTTACTGCTTATTTCCCCAAGTACTAGACCTATGATTATTAGGGCGAAAACGCTAGCAGCTATCACATTACCAGGTGGGTTTCTTGGTGATGGTAGACTACCGGTGTACATATAGGTTGCACTATAGTTTGAGGGGGCGGTTGTACCCGTAGGCGCCTCAACGATCACCGTTCCCTTCATCCAAGGATGAATAGTGCAGTAGTAATTGAATGTACCGGGGTACGTAAAAGTGTAGTTCCAGGACTGACCCGGAGGCAATAGTCCAGAGTCAAAAACTCCAGTAGTGGATGTAACAGTATGCGTGACGTTATCATTATTAGTCCACACAACAGTATTATTCACACCTATCACAACGTGTATCACATCTGGCGAGTAGCCTAACGAAGACCTGTTATACCCAGCACCGGGAATTATACTTACATGGACAACATTTACCTCGCTTGCAGCCGACGATACATACACATGTGTTTGCAGGAGCATTAACGACGTTAGTATTATTATAATCAATACGGGTATTAAAGTATGCTTTTTGGGTCTCGATATTTTTTGTTTAATAACACAACTAAGGCTTTCTCTGCTCAAATGGGTAACACCTAGCTTGTGGTTGAGTTGGACGTAGTGCCTGTGCTCGGCTGTTGGTTTGAACCACTAGCTAACACAACCACTTTTCCAACCATCCAAGGATGGTATTCACAGTAGTATGTATAGTTTCCAGGTACTGTAAAAGTGTATTCGAATGTTTGACCGGGGTTCAGATTGCCAGAGTTAAACATTGTGGCGCCGTTAGGAACAGACCTAGCAGTCACTGTATGGGCAACATTATCATTATTATCCCAGACTACGGTATTGTTTACACCTATTACAACAACGATGAGTGCGGGATGGTAGTTCTGTCCGTTTCCGTCACCCTGCATTGTTACCTCTACACTATGGGGAGGCAGTGATGATGCGGATGATTGCCCTGAGGGTGGACTTGGGCTAATTGTGCCGCCGGTGGCAAGTATTACCCCTACACCCACAACTAATACTACGCCTACAACAATGAGTGATATAAGCACTGACACGTTAGGTTTCGCTTCATATACAGGCATGACGAATCAATTTAAGATTCAACAAACACCCAATATAAAAGCTGCGGAATATGGCTACAATGTGACTTTGAGTGTGTGCGCTCAGCTATCATATAACCTTCAAACAAATATTAGACACTATTTTAAATTAAAAATAAAGTATACATTAGGTGACTTAGTTAGTACGTCGAAATTAACTCCTAAAATCTTATAGAGATTATGCTAAATATGTTTTGTTAATACACTAAGCATAAGGGGTCGATTTGGGATATCAATTGCATGATGTCATTCCTGTGTTTGGATGGATTAATGACGAAGTCATTTTGGGGTATTAGACTGTGGAGCTGTGCGGTGGTCTGCAGGTAAAATTTTTAAAGATGTTTTGACAACCTCACATAGATGGGACTAAGTATCCATAGAGATGAGTGGTTGGTTTGGAAGCTAAGATTGAAGAGATATCCGATGGAGTTTACATGATTGATCCATGCTTATTTGATTCGATGGGTTATATTGCTCTGTATTTCATAACCCAGCCTAAGAGGATTTTGTTTGATGTTGGGCCTTCGGTTACTGCTGAGAGGGTGATCCATGCGATTGAGGGTTTGGGGTATAAGGGTGAGCAAATCGATTACCTCTTTGTTTCTCACGTACATGTTGAACATTCGGGCGGGATTTCGAAGATTGCGTCGTGGGCGAGTAATGCTAAAATAATTGTATCACCGGCAAGTGTGAGGCACCTTACAGATCCCTCAAAGATGTATCAGGCCTACACCAGCTCCTACGGCAGGTTCGCCTCCCTTATCGGAGACTATCAACCCCTCTCTCAAAGCTCGATGCCAAGGGTTGTATCAACCCTCTCAGAGCTCCCCTTGGGTGATAGGAGGAGTCGAATAATCCAGTGCGTTGGACACGCACACCATCAGGTATGCCTCCAGCTAGATGGTTCACTGCTTGGTGCCGATATACTCAGCACCCAATTCAGGATAAATGACCAGCTTTTACCCACTAGCACACCTCCAAGCTTCAATTACCCCAAATACACTGAGGACTTGGATACCGCGCTTGCGCTTAACTTGGATAGGCTTATGGTTTCCCACTACGGTGCCTTTGATAACCCCACGGAGATTATAACTAAGGCTCTGGATTCTTTAAAGTGGCTGCGCCACCAAGTCGAGTCGTTACTCAAAGAGGGTTTATTGGCGGATGAAGTTGCTGACACTCTGCTCAAAGGGCTTAACTGTACTCCACCTGTGGATAACGAATATGCACAAATAAAAGCAAAGCTTAGCCTCATAGGTTTCATTAACGGTGTCATAAAGGTGCGTAGTGAAAAAGTTTAACCTAACCAAAGCTTTTATACCCTTATAGGGGGTTCTATCTCGACCCAATATGAACAGGGTTGCACCAATAGCCTTGCTCATAATACTGTTTGCACTCCAAGCTGTAGTGTTATTCATCGTGTCGTCAGTTAACCCAACCACTATTACTGGTCAGAGAATCGCTGGGCTGACGCTTGGCGTGGATATGCTGATTTTCGCGGGGTTCATCAGCCTGTTTCAGAGGAATTTCTCGAAACCGGTTTACTCCAAAGAAGACGAAGAGCACATTGAGGAGTAGATGTCCGATCCCCACAGCTAGAGTGAGTGATGAAAGGTGTTTCTAGTGTCGAAAGACGATGAGCTAAACAATTTTCTGGCGCAACATCACAAAGATTATAGTATATGGCTCACCACGTATGGTAGAAAAACCGGTAAGCCAAGACTGGTTCAGATATGGTTTGCATATATTAATGGAGAATTCTATATTCTTGCACGTCACGGTTTAAAAGCGTGGTGGGCTAAGAATATAGTTAAGAATCCAAATGTAATCGTAAATATTGGTGGTAGGGCAGTGAAGGGTAAAGCTGAGGTCTTAGACGACAAAGACCTTACCGATGAAATCTGGAGGTATTATAAAGGTAAATACAGGTTTTACCCGCAAATCTACATGTTTAGTTGGAGCAAGAGGAAACTTATCAGGATTGTTTTCAACTTACAATGAATGGATATGTTTTCAAGTATAAGTTAAATTGTACTGAAAGACCAAAAATTATTAGACAAATTCATTTAATCTCATGAGTATTTTCACCCCTACACCTAACATATTAGGGTAAGTGAAACCTTTTTATTTGGGTTGTTGTTGATTTACAAGAGCAAGATGGGCGAGGAAGAATTAGCACCAGTTGTGAAGAGTAGGCCCAGTTCTCAGACCGCGTTTTATGCAATACTCGCTGTGCTTGTTGTTGCTACCGCGGTGCTTGTTGATTTGAATTATGGTACACCTGCGGAGCGTCTTGTATTCTCAGAGGTAGTGATAATCTGGGGAGCCCTTCTACTACTATACTTCATATTTAATAGGCCCTTCATAACTACTAGTGAGAGGTTCAGGAAAACCGAGTCGTGGGTTAAACGTTGGCTGTATACTACTAATCATAAAGATATAGGTATACTCTATATTGTCACCGCGCTTTTCTATGCTTTTGTTGGGGGAATGCTTGCTGAGTTCATGCGCACCCAACTAGCCGTGCCTGAAAACCATTTTCTTAATCCACTAGAATATAATGAAGCGGTAAGTATTCACGGTTTGGTCATGATATTCTGGTTCCTGTCCCCCTTAGCCTTCGGCTTTGCGAACTACTTTGTCCCGCTTCAAATAAAGGCTAAGGACCTAGCTTTCCCACGTCTTAACGCGCTCAGCTACTGGACCTATGCCTTCAGCGGCTTACTAGTTGTGTTGGCATTCTTCCTACCTGGGGGTGATATTAATGGTGGATGGACGCTTTATTCACCACTCACTTCAAATACGTTTATGCCGGGTCCAGGTCCAACCCTCGGCTTTGCAGGCTTCACCCTTCTCATAGGCTCCATTACAATTAGTAGTATTAACTTCATTGTGACGCTAGTAGCTGAACGTGGACCTGGTGTAACTTGGTCTAAAATACCCATGTTCACTTGGTTTATACTCTTCACGGTTGTGCAGATGCTCTTCGCCTTCCCCGATCTCCTCTCGGGTATGTTTATGCTAATTGCAGACAGGCTTGCTGGGACAATCTTCTTTACATCCACAGCAGGTGGAGCACTACTATGGGATAATATATTCTGGTTCTTCGGTCACCCGGAGGTATACATAGTGCTTCTCCCAGCGTTTGGAGCCATCTGTGAAGTCTTACCGGTTTTCGCACGTAAGAGGCTGTTTGGTAAGAACGCGATACTAGTGGCTACATTTGCCCTCGTGGTACCATTTAGCTTCCTAGTATGGGGGCACCACATGTTCACTACACCGATNCCTCCAACCGAGAAGATGGCGTTTATGGTTTCAACGATGGGCATCTCTCTTCCATTTGATGTCATAGTCATAGCGTGGCTTATCACGATCACAGGTGGCTCACTCAGGCTTAAGACACCCTTCCTATTCGCCTTAGCATCAATCGTAGTGTTCATTATAGGTGGTATAGCTGGGGTGTTCTTGGCCTCTGTTCCTTTGGATATGCTTTTTAGAGGTAGCTACTTTGTTGTCGCCCACTTCCACTACGTTATGGTTGGGGCATCTGTTTTCGGACTGTTCGCAGCCTTCTACTACTGGTTCCCCAAGATGACTGGGCGCATGTACAACGAGTTTCTTGGTAAACTCCACTTTGCTCTTTCAATGATAAGTTTCAACCTACTCTACTTCCCTATGTATTTCCTTATGGATATGCCTCGCAGGATAGTTACCTATAATGTACCCTCGTGGACACTACCCAACCTCCTTGCCACAATAGGCGGATACATTTTTGGAGCAGTCCAGTTCATATTGGTGGCAAACTTTATTCAGAGTATGCGTAACGGCGCTCCAGCACCCGCCAACCCTTGGGACGCGGACACACCAGAATGGGAGCCAGAACAAGTTTTGGAGGAGGTAAATGGGGGCTTCACTACCCCAGCTAAGATAACACCGTCACTTGGGCTCGGTGTTGGTAATAGTCCTCCAATAGCTAAGGCGCCAGCCGTTGACGCGTTGAGAAGCGGCCAACAGGCTGCGACAACAACCCAAGTTGGACCAAATGTTGTTGTCAGACACCACGTTAGTACGCGCCCAATTGTGCTTTCAGGCGGAATATCAATCGCGCTTCTAGGATTAGCCATGCTACAGTATGCGTACCTAGGTCTACCAATACTGGCTATAGGTGCAACCATCGCTGTTATGAGCATTGTGGGCTGGGCTTGGGATGATATGAATTCAGTATTCCGGATACCTGAGGGGATAACCGAGAAGTGGCCTTTCACCCAGGTTTCAAGACTTAAGCTCGGGATGTGGTCTTTGATATTCTCAGACGTTATACTCTTCGCAACAATACTTACCGGTGATGCTTATATCAGGATAAATTCACCCACGTGGCCTGCACCCAACACTCTTCACCCAATAGTTCTGGGCACGATAAGTACGTTCATACTTCTCTCAAGCAGTCCAGCCGCTTATATGGCGCTCGACTCGATAAGGAAGGGTAGTACGAGGGGTATGCTCTCGTGGCTTGGTGTAACGCTCGCCTTGGGCTCAATTTTCGATGGCTTCGAGTTCTATGAGTGGTGGCAACTCTTCTCCCAGAACATGTATCCTTCAACCAGTAACGCTCTCACAACCTACTTCTTCACTGTGGGTATCCACGCTACGCACGTGTTGATAGGGTTACTCGTTATGGTTTACCTGATAATAAAAGGATTGAGGGGAGGCTTTACAAAGAGTAATCACGAGGCGGTGGAGATGTTCGGTATATACTGGTCGTTCGTGGACGCCCTGTGGGTGTTCATCTTCGCATTCTTCTTCCTTCTGTGAGGTGGTGTAAGTTGGACGAAGAAAAAAGAAGATTTAACCCAATACCCGTATGGCTAGCGGTGCTTGCGTCAACAGCGATACAGATAGCTAGTGTGTACAAGCTGAGACAGTATAGTGTAGTGGCTACCGATACTCTAATCCTCCTCGTGGGTGCGTTTGAAGTAACACTTATCGGCGCCTACTTTATGCACTTAAAATTCGAGCAGAAATCGCTTCTAGCGGTCGCGCTAATACCAATATTTATCGTTGGGGCAATGGTTTTCGGTATACTAGCATCGATCGTTAGATAGTCACCGAGACTCCCTCTTTTTTCTAGAACGCTACGGTTAAGGTTTATTTCAGGGTTGAAGAATATATATCCCGATGTTAGAGCCTTTTCTCTGGATGGCCGCTATCGGCATGAGTCTACTCTCAGCGTACACCTTAGCCTATATCTCAGACACTGATAGAGCCTTAGAGGTCTACTTGGCTATATTCGTGTTGGGTATGATGGCGGCGATGCTGGGTGGAGGCCTCATATACTTGGCGCACCCAGGTGTGCCAAGCATAGAAACCGCAATTTGGCTCAACATGGGTGTAATGGGCTTCTTAACCGTACCCATTATACGGGTGCTAGTGAAAACCGCCCTAGAGAGGGGTGAGCTAACACTATACGTGTACACTATACCTTACAGGTATCTTTGGCTTACACGGATACTCGTCATCGGCCTAGTGCTCTTTAATGAATTGCTAATGGGCTGGGCGTTTATAGCGATCACGCAAGGCGTGTCTATATTTGGCGTGGGGGGCGGAAGCCTTATTAGGGCTTTCTCAGCTATAGTTAGCTCTGACTGGTTTGTATTTATCATGGCTGTGGAAATGGCTTTTTCCGCGTATCTCATAAGGAATCTTATACCAAAGAGCTTCCTTTTGGTCGTGCTGTTTCAGACAGCCACGATGATTTTCTCCCCTACAGCGATAGGTGCAACCTACTGGAGAGAAATAAGTATAGTAGCTGATGGTTTGGTTATGGCTGGGTTCATGGCGTATGTTTTCTTAAAGCTTTATCGGGGNGCGCCGCTAAATAGGAATTTTATCAGCTACCTCTACACCCTAGTCGTGATATACGTGTTCATGATGATTGGTATACTTGTCTGGGTGGCAACCAAGAGTGAGCTCCTATTTTCACTCTCACTTTTCGCCCAGATGGTTCTATACTTCAGAGTGGAGCTTGAACCATCCACGCTTACCGCAAGGGAGAAGAGGTCGTGGCTTTTGGATGCTAAATGGAGTTTCCAATAATACACTTAGCAACTAGCCACGCATATTGAATATCTATGTTACCGTTTATTTAATAGTAATTACACTTCTAAGCATGCTACCACCACTCAAAACGGGGGGTGTCTGATTGCACTCACCGTAAATGGGCAGAATATGCTCATCTATTCTCTTGACAATTTAATAAAACTTGGAGGCCTTCCTCAGTGTGGGTAGGATTCCGGTGAAGCTTACTGTTAGATTAACCTTATAAATATGATTATAGAGTAAAAGGCAAATGAGCCACTACCTAACACTTTCGACGTGGGTACTGCAGCCCCCTACAGTTGTGAACTTCCTTTCCGAATATAATTTGTTCCTAGTGTTGGGGATTGGTGCTGCGGTGCTAACGATTGGTTGGTTGGTGTATGCCGCAGTAAAGTACCGGGTCAAAGATGACTTGAAGAACTTGGAGATGAAGCCTAGTGGTAAAAATGATAACTTAAGGGCGTGGCTCACTGCTGTGATAACTATAGGTATCCTCGCCGTGGCTCTTATCACGGCGGTGCAGGCAACCCAGTTCCTTTATAACGCTCCGCCTGGCCCTGACCTAGTTATCACGGTTTACGGTTTTCAATGGGGATGGAACTTTACGTACCCTAATGGGTACTCGGATATTGGAAACCTAATTGTACCCGCTAATACCACAATTATACTCAATATAACTTCGAAGGATGTATTCCACACGCTGGGTATCCCCTCGCTTTACGTTAAGGGTGACGCTATACCCGGTCAATGGACCAGTCTGTGGTTTAAGGTTACACAAACTGAGAATATCACTGATGGTATAAGGTGTTATGAGCTATGCGGTATTGGCCACTATGATATGGTGGCGAACCTCTCAGTGGTACCGCAGGCACAGTTTCAGGAGTGGTACAGCTCCGTGTCCAAGTAGGGTGGTGTTGGATAATGGTGGATAAACAAAAAGATGAGAATGGGTTCGACCCTAATAGGAGGCTTTTTGTGCGTGGTGTGCTTGTAGGCTCGGCCCTACTGGTTGGCGGCTCAGCCCTTGGTGTGGGGAGGTATTTTGTACCCCCAGCGCCTAGCCTTAAACCCTTCCCCCGTGTATTGTTGGGCTATGCGTCAGAGTTTAAGGTCGGGCAACCAATGCAGTACAAGTACCCCATGGATAATCAGCCCTGCCTTATAGTCAAGCTTGGCCAGAAAGCTATGTTTGGTGTCGGCCCCGACCAAGATATAGTGTCATTCAGTAATATATGCCAGCACTTGGGGTGCATCTACCTATATGAGAATAGCGTCACAGCCTGCTCGGGGGCCTCTTTCCCGGGGGGGCACTGCCCCTGCCATGGTAGCTCCTACAATTTCCTAGAGAACGCCGCGGTTATATGTGGACCAGCACCGAGATCTGTCCCTCGTGTTATACTCGAGTATGACCCCGTCTCAGACCAGATATGGGCTGTTGGTATGGCTCCGCCAACGGTGTTCGGCTTTAACACTGGCTCTGATAATGTAGCTTATGACCTCATTGGGGGGTCGATTATACCAGATGGGTCAACGGCCACATTGACGCCGGCTCCCACGGGTTAGGTGGTAGGCGTGGTCGAGAACTCTAAAAGCAGTGAGAAGGCCTCCGACCCAATAGATTATATTTGGAGGTGGATAGAGGATAGGACGGGTCTTAAGAGGCTCATACTCAAACCTCAACCGGAGTTCACTTTGTTTAATCCACACTACTGGCTGGGGGCTCTCGCAGTTATAGCCTTCGCGTTCCAAGCCGTAACCGGATTCCTACTTATGATGAATTATGTGCCCCTCTACCGCACATTGCCCACAGGGGCGGACAACCTAGCGTGGGAGTCTGTGAATAACATTATCCACAACGTGCCGTTCGGCTCTCTGATTGCCAGTATGCACCTCTACGGCGCGTACGCGATGGTTATGATAGCCTTCGTCCACTTGGTGAGGAACTTTCTCATAGGGGGCTACAAGAAGCCGCGTGAACTTATGTGGATCCTCGGAATAATTCTGGGGTTCATAACACTCGTCTACGCATTCACAGGTTACCTTCTACCTATGAACACAGTCTCCTATGGCGCTACAAGTGTGGGTGTCCAGCTGGCGAGCTACTTCCCCGGATGGATAGGTAAAGTTGTACCAAGCCTACTTAAGGGAGCCGTGTTCCCAGATGACACGCTTAACAGGTTCTTCGCATTCCATGTTGTACTGCTACCAATACTCTTCATACTGGTTCTCGGCGCAAAGATAGGCCTAGTCTTCGAGGCCCACGGCGCCAGTGGACCAGTCGAGGTATCAGTGGACAGGGGACCGAGGAACAGGAAGGTCAACTGGTACCCCAGACTCATCTGGTACAGTTTGGGCCTCACACTTATCTACTTTGCCGCCCTACTCATAGTCTCAGCCCTCTTCCCCATAAGCGCGGGAACAGAGTATACGGGGGGGTCACTTGGAGCCAACATATTGCCTGACTGGTACTTTGTCTGGACCGATATAGTTCTACGCGCAAGCTTCTTCTCGAATCAATACGTGCTGGACGGTCTCCTCACCATGGTGGGAGTGATACTCCTATTGACGCTTATACCCTGGGTGGACAGGAGCCCCGCGAGGCACCCCGCCCAGCGCCCACTTATAAACATACTATTTATAGCTTTAATAGGGGAGCTATTCGCGCTCACAGTGTACGGATATCTAACAACTACTGCGCTTGAAATCGCTTCAGCTGGAGAAATATTCGAGGTGTTTGTTTTCGTACCCCTAACAATCGTTCTACTGGGGTTGGTCATATACCGATTCAGCCCAGCCTACGTAGTCAACAAGGGTAAGCTGTGGGCGATAAAGCCAGAGTGGGATTATGCTGGGATAAAGCAGGAAGCTGAGGCAGCTGAGGCACTTGTATCTACAAACTTATACAAGGGTGAAGCTAGCGCTGATATAGGAGGCAAGCTTAAGTCTAACCCAGAGGATAAGCCGGCGTAGGCCCGTAAATCCACTTTCTTTAATAACAGATGTTGTTTCCAGATTATTTTTTATGCGTGTCATAATAGCAATGCTTAAGCATATGGTGTTCACTTAATATTAAAAGGGTCGTATTGGAGTTACCTTTGGGCTTAACATATGATGATGTGTTGCTACTCCCAGTGAAGACACCTGTGCGATCTAGAGCTGAAGTGGATGTGTCCACGGTTCTCGCTAAAGGCATCAGGCTTAATATACCCATTGTTTCAGCAAACATGGATTCCGTGACTGAGTCCACAATGGCCATAGCCATGGCTAGGCTTGGTGGCATAGGCATAATCCACAGGTTTATGAGTATTGACCGCCAAGTGGCGGAGGTAAAGCGTGTCAAGCGCGCCGAGGCCTACGTTATAGAGAAGCCGTACACGATTAGCCCTGATACCAGGGTTTCAGAGGTAAGACAGCTGATGCGTGATACTGGTGTGAGCGGCTTCCTTGTGGTAGACAGTGATAATAGGCTTCTGGGCATCGTCTCTAGGCGGGATGTTAGGTTTGTTAACCATGATGAGAAGATGGTCACGGAGGTTATGACACCCCGTGAAAAGCTAATCGTGGGCTCACCGAAAACCACCTTGGAGGAGGCGATGCGCCTTCTAGGCGAGCACAAGCTTGAGAAGTTGCCTCTCGTCGAGAGCGACTGGTCGCTTAAGGGGCTTATAACCGCCAAAGATGTTGAGAGGGTGGTTAACCCTTCTAATGCGGCGAAGGATTCCAAGGGGAGGCTCCTAGTGGGTGCCGCGATAGGTGTTCGGGGGGACTACTTGGAGAGGGCCGCTAAGCTTGTGGAGGCGGACGTCGACGTCCTCGTGCTCGACATAGCCCACGGGCACTCGGAGGCCGCGATAGAGGCTATCAGAAGGGTTAAAACGGATTTCCCCCATGTACCCCTCATAGCGGGTAACGTGGCCACCCGTGAGGGGACCTTGGACCTAATACAGGCTGGTGCGGATGCAGTTAAAGTGGGTATAGGTCCCGGCGCGGCGTGCACCACGCGCATAGTTACCGGTGCAGGGGTACCGCAGCTCACCGCCGTGATGTGGTGCGCTGAAGCTGCGTCAGGTATGGGTATTCCAATAATTGCGGATGGTGGAATTAAGCACCCAGGAGACATAACCAAAGCTCTCGCAGCTGGTGCCTCAACGGTGATGATTGGGAGCCTGCTCGCTGGGACAGATGAGAGCCCTGGCTACTTTGTGGTTAGGGACGGGGTTAAATACAAGGCTTATAGGGGTATGGCGAGTCTTGGTGCTAATATAAGGAGAAGGCTTCTTGAGCGGGGTGACTTGGACGCTGAAAGCGTTGCTCAAATAGTGCCCGAAGGTGTAGAGTCCTATGTTCCCTATAGGGGAAAAGTTGAAGAAGTAGTTAACCACCTCGTAGGCGGGCTGAGGTCGGGTATGAGTTATTGTGGTGCGAGAAATATCGAGGAGCTGAGGAGAAACGCGAGGTTCATAAGGATAACCGAGGCCGGCGCCGCGGAGAGCTTTGATAAACTAAAGCAAACGTAGGCGCTGGGTGTGAGCACGCGTAAATGGGTAATTATAGGTACTTCAAACACCGTGAAGAGGATTGTTGAGCTTTGCGCCTACGCAGGTATAGAGGCGGATGGTTACCCACTTGTGGTAGCACGTGAAAATCCCGATATCCGTGAAGAGTTAAGAAGACTTGGCTACGTAGATACATGCGTGTTCACCAGTAGAAGGGCAGTCGAACTCGTTTACCAAAATTCGAGTGAAGACTTCAAATCAAATATACGGCGTTGCGCTGTTTACACTATAGGTCCCTCCACGACGCGAAGAGTTCATGAGTTATTCAATGCTGAGTCTACACACCCGAATGTGGATTATAGCTCCACTGGGTTAGTAAAGCTCCTTACAGGTAGGATCCTTGGACGCACAGCGCTTTTTTCATCTGTTAAGCGAAGCGAGATATTAGTGGACGCTTTGAGGATGTATTCTCAGGTTCTATATGAACCCAAACTATATGACTTGGGTGTTGACAGTCAAGTTGCCTCCAGATTCATCGAAAGCTTAGAAAACTCTTATATAAGAGGCTTGGTGTTCACCTGTTCCACCGCTGCAACAATAATGGGAGGTACGAGTGTAGATAGCTCGATTCGGATTGTGGCTATGGGTCCCCGCACGCTTGCAACCCTATCAGCGCTTGGCTACAACAGCCTCATTCCAACCCACAGCACAGTGGAGGGGGTTGTTAAGCTTATAGTGGAGCTTGAAGGTTCAAACGTATCGGAACATCTTGGGAGGAAGTGATTTTACATGGATACAGGTTTAGCCCTTAGATCCGAGGTGTTCGAACCGAGCCTGATTAGGAAGATAGCACCCAAACTCGATGAGCAAAGCTTTGCGAGTGTGTGGTTCCCAGACGTGGCTGGGTTCGATTCCCTCGAGTTGGTTGCGCTCACGCTTGGCGCCACTAGTAGAATCACGGCTGCCACAGGTGTGCTAAGATTCCACGAACACGACCCAGCGCATATGGCTAGGCGAGTCATAACTTTGAACTCTGCGTCTAGTGGAAGGTTAATACTTGGTGTTGGCACCGGTGCAATGCACGGTGGAGAAGCTGTCAAAGGGGTTAGGAGTTGGGTTGAAAGTCTGAGGAAGCTGGCTGGTGCTGAGACCAAAGTCTTCGTGGCGGCGCTAAGAAAAAGCATGTTTACCGCTGCAAGCCTCTACGCTGATGGCGCCCTACTCAATTTCTGCAGCCCACAACACGTTTTGCATCTTCGAGAAAACCTAAGGCAGGCGAGAAAGGGCTTCCTCACCGCGTGCTATATTAAGCTGTTTTACTCGAGGAAGGAGTTTGCTGCAAGAAGAATGTTTTTCGACGAATTCTTAAAGTATGACTCATACCCGCACTACCATAAGCTGTTCGAGGAACTGGGCGCCGCTGAGTCAATCCAGAGGATAAAAAGCTCGGAAAACCCATCAAGGGACTTAGAGGAGCCGCTGCTCTCAATAGCTCGCTATAACCCCGACAAAGAGGAGGTCAGGGAGTTAGTGGATGAGTTTCGACGTTCAGGGGTAGAATTACCAATAGTGTACCCATACGTTGAAGGTGACGCTGACTATAAGCTCGAAGTCATCAAAGAGCTCTCACAAATTTTTGGGTAACATTAGACCCATAAAGAAATGGGTCATAGAGGATCCCCATACGCTTTGGCCGGGATGTTGTCTTTGGTCTTGTCTGGCTAAACTCTTATTAGTTTTTACGCGTGGTGTTAGCGGTGTTGCAAACGTCAGTGAGTTTGATGTTTAGCGGTAACGGCGACCTTCCACCATCCCTTGTGGGCAAGTTTAGCGCTGCTTCTGAAGAGAGGGGTTTCAATGGTTTATGGTTTGGGGAGACAACCATACGTGATGCGGGTGTGCTTAGCTGTTTGGCCTTGAATGCCACCAAGAAGATTGAGGTGGGTACCTCGATCGTTAACGTGTACACTAGAACGCCCGGGCAGCTCGCAATGTTGGCGTCAACGCTTAACGAGTTGGGTGAGGGGAGGTTTACACTCGGGGTTGGCGCTAGCACTCCAGCTATTGTGAGCGGCTGGCACGGAGTGGACTATGAGAAACCTCTTCTCAGGGTTGAGGAAACGGTTAAGCTTCTGAGACTATACTTTTCGGGTGAGAAATTCAGTTATAAAGGGTCGTTCGCATCACCCAATAACGCTCGGCTTAAGGTTCAAAGCACCCCCCGTTTAGCGTTGGCAGCTTTGAACGAAAAGATGATAGGTTTGGCGAGTAGATTGGCCGACAGAATAATCCTAAACCTTTACCCTCCCAGTATGATCGCCGAGGCACGGAAGATTGTCAGGGAAGCAAATCCAAGATCTGAAGCCAAGCTTTCAGTAATGCTCTACGCTTATGTTTTGGGGGAGTCCGAGAGGGGTCTCCAGGCTTCAAAGGATCTTATAGCCTTCTATTCTAGCTCTGAAGCTTACTCCCGACTATTCTTCCGTGCTGGCTTTGTGGAAGAGTCGAAAAGGGCATATGAGGCGTGGCGGCTCAAAAACAGAGAGATGGTAAAGAAAAGTATAACTGAGGAGATGGTTCGCACCCTGATGGTGTATGGTGACATTGGGGCGCTACGCGAAAGGGTTAAGGCGTACCACGATGAGGGGGTGGATGACGTACTCATAGCTCCTTGCCCAACAGGGGACTATGTAGAAAACATCCAATACATCGTAGACCACTATTTTTGAGGCTTCTTGTTCTGTCCTCCACCTTTTCGTTCCAGCGTAAACGCGTCGGGTAGGAGTTCCCTGAGTGTGGTTTCCGACTCGTATCCCGACGTGTTCACCTCGATTATCTCCAGTTCCTGCGAAAATTCGGCTAGCACCTGTCTGCACGCGCCGCATGGGGTGGGCTTCAGGTTTCCCTCCACCACGACGCATAGTGCTTTAAACCTTTTTGACCCGTTTACGATAGCGTTAAACACACCCACTCTCTCAGCGCATATCGTTAGCCCAAAGGAGGAGTTCTCGATGTTACAACCCTTAAAGATACGCCCCTGCTCGTCCAGTAAGGCAGCGCCAACCCTAATCCCAGAGTAGGGTGCATATGCGTTTGTGAGCGCATCCTTAGCGTTGTTTATAAGCGTCCTGCGAAGCTTGGATGAAACCACGTGGGCATCGCTAGTAATATGACGAAGCGCTATATTAACTATTCACACGAGTTCAACAGCTATGGCCGTGGCTCCCCCCGCACCGTGACAGAGAGACGCTATTCCTCTTCTGCCTCCAAGCCTTCTTAGCGTGTTTATAAGCGTTATAATTATCCTTGCACCAGTCGCCCCTATAGGGTGTCCGAGCGCTATGGCTCCACCGAAGACGTTGAGTCTATCGTAGTCGATGCCCAGTTTTTTATGGTAGATTACACTGCTGACCGCGAATGCTTCATTATTCTCAAAGTAATCAAAGTCGTTTATCCTCATATTTAGTTTTTCAAGAAGCTTTTTAACGGCGGGTATTGGTGCCTCCACGAACCTCCAGCTCTCTGTTCCCACCCATGAGTAGCCTAGAATTCTGGCTATGGGTTTCACCCCCGCCTCATTAACTGCCTTAGAGTTCATAATAAGCATGGCTGCTGCGCCGTCGGATATTTGAGAGGATGATCCGGCGGTGTGCAGACCTGAGGCTGAGAAGGCGGGTGGTAGGGAAGAGAGCTTTTCAATCGATGTATCCTGCCTTATTCCCTGATCCATTGAAACAATGGTTCCGTCGACTTGGATGGGTACAACCTCATCCTCGAAGAAACCCTTCTTGTATGCGTTGGATGCCCGTAAATGGCTAGTGTACGCCACTTCGTCTAGCTCCCTACGAGACACACCCATTCCACCGGCCACCATATCCGCTTCTTCACCCATGAGTTTAAGGTTAAACGGGTCGGTCAGACCATCGCGGAGCATGATGTCCACTAGCTCCATTCTGCTATCCATGAGAGACTTTACACCCCACCTGAGCCCTCCGCTCAGAAGGAATCCGGCTTGACTCATGCTCTCCACACCCCCAGCGAGTACAGCTCGGGCGTCGCCCAAGCTCACGAATTGGGAGGCGTTAATCACGGCTATCATACCAGAGGAGCACACCATGTCCACACTGTAGGCGTCGACTCGATTGGGTATACCAGCCTTTATGGATATTTGCCGTGAAAGGTCTTGGCCGTGGCCAGCTCTAAGCACATTACCGAAAACAACGAGCTCCACAAACGCTGGGTCAACCCTGCTCCTATTTAGGGTCTCCCTAGCAATCTGTGAGCCAAGTTCAACGGGGTTAGTGTTTCTGAATGCTCCCCCAAATTTGCCGATAGGCGACCTAGCCATAGAAACTATATATGCATCCACAATTAGGGAATGCCCAAATAACTGATTTAAGCTCTAGTAACACTCGAATCCGCAGACAGCCTAGTATACACTTTAAGCAGTGGTGTGCGAACATCTAGGTAGCACGTTGGCCACCAAATTTTTTGAATCAGAGTCAATTTTGGTTAAATTTTTGTACATAGTTTAAAATCCAGATTATCTTGATAATACATGATAATCAATTAGATATTAACCAAATATATATGCGTATTAACTTGATTGTTAGTTTTAGTTAATTAGTAGAATCGTTGAATTAGATATTACCTGATTTATTCGGTGGAAGGTTTATATATGTGTAAAACGGACATCGTTGTGATGGTTATGGCGATACTGCGCGAAAGTGATAAGCAATTTATTCGTGAACTGTTCGAAAAAGAATTGAAGGATGATGTGAGGATAGTTGTCTTTACATCTAATGATAACTGCGAGTACTGTCAGCCAACGGTTGAAATCCTCAAGGAACTCGCCTCGTTATCTCCCAAGATTAAACTAGAGGAGCACGACTATAACAGTGAAAAGCAGCTTGCTGAATCAATGGGTGTAGACAAGGTTCCCGCCACAGTCATCGTAGCTAGTAATGGTGCGAAGCTTTACTATTTCGGTATACCCTCTGGCTATGAGTTCAGAAGCCTATTAGATGATATTGTCGATGTGTCAAAGAATACTACTCGTTTACCTGAGGAGGTAAGGGCGCAGATAAGGGGGATCGGCGACCCAGTTCACATAAAGGTCTTCGTCACCCCGACTTGCCCGTATTGCCCTAGGGCTGTGCGGACTGCGCACCAGTTCGCGCTCGAGAACCCCAACATTAGGGCGGATATGATTGAGGCTTTAGAGTTTCCTGAACTGGCTCAACAGTACAATGTTATGGCTGTCCCCAAAGTGGTCATCAACGAGTCAACGGAGTTCGAAGGTGCGCTCCCTGAGAATGTGTTCGCGGAAAGTGTTGTGTCCGCCCTAAGTTAGGCTACCTTTTTGTGTTTTCGTTCTCAGTTTCTTTGGCGGTTAAGCCTTTATAGTAGAGGACTGCGGCGGCTATTAGCTGTGCTACACCGACGAAGTTGACATAGTAGATTGGGGCCACCGTTGCCCCGCTAATATTGGGGTGTGTCCAGAACGGTTCGAAGGAGAAAACAATATTGTAGTCCAATCCCTGGCCACTTATGTGGTAGCCTGTGCCAAGGAGCGCGAAGAATATTCCGACAGCTGTGAGCACTATAGCCGTGATAACGAATTCTCTATCCACTTATCCTACCCCTAAGCGGATGTTTTTTGGCGGAATATAGGATTTTTGTCTTGGCTTAGGTCTCTTCGTTTAACTTATATATTCTTGTTAGATGAGGGTACCCATGGATAGTAGGGGTCAGGCAAGTAAGGCCACACTCTTATTCACGGCTCTTATAATCGTGATTGGTTTAGGTTTGGCGGGTTACGCCGTCAACAGACAGGTGATACAGCCAGCCGCGAGCACTGTTGGGTACCCTCCGGCTGGTACCATTGTTGTACCCAACCAGACATCAGTGGAGCTCTTCTACACGTCTGGCTCAGGCTTCATGATGAACAGTAGTGCGCCCATCAATGTATTCATCTTGGTTAATAAGCCTGGCACATTTCAAAGCGTGTACCAGTACACTGAGTTGTCTGTGAGTAAAATGAGTGTCACATACCCCCTCACGGGTGAGGTGTACATTGTGTTGAGTAATCCCTGGACCTATAACGTCACTGTTACATACAGTCAATGAGGGCTCCGTATACATTCTCGTTTAAGGCTTATTTGTGTGCGTAGAGAGGTATAATTATGGCGGACGCCTTATCAAAGCATTCGTGTAATCACAGATTCAAGTATTACGGGGTAGTGGGCCTAGCTGTGCCAGGCCATGTTGTGGGAACAATAGACCTGTGGAGGTGTTTGAACTGCGGCTCGGTGGACGCCAACCCGAGGAGGGTGGGGGATACTCGACCGCCGAGTACAGTTGGCTTTAACATCTTAGAGGACGACGAGAAGTGGATGATACTAGCATGCTATGATAACAAAGCCCCATTTAACTGGGACCTCGTTAGGGCTAAGCCTGGCATGAGTATCACACACGAGTGCATAGGACCCGAGAAGAACTTCAAAGTAGACAGCGACTATAATTTGCTACTTGACGGCGGTGGTAAACCTGCTAGGCATGAGCTAAAAATGGTCGAAGACTATATGGAGAAGACGATTCTCTTGGTCAAGTAGGTTTAGCCTTTGGCGCTATTTCTGTTCTCCCATTCATATATGGTGTAAGCGCCCTAGGTATCTTTACCACTCCATCCCTTTGCTGGTGGTTTTCGAGGATGGCTACCAGTGCGCGCGGTGTGGCCACCGCCGTGCTGTTAAGGGTGTGTACGTAATCCTTTTCAGCTGAGCCGTGCCTTTGCCTGTACTTGATGTTGAGGCTAACCGCCTGATAGCTTGTGCAGTTACTCGTGGACACAACCTCCCTGTATGTTCGCTGCGCTGGCATCCACGCCTCAACGTCGTATTGTTTTGCGTTTTTGGGGCTTATGTCACCCGAGCATATCTCCACCACCCTGTAGGGCACTTCGAGTGCCCTGAAGATCTCCTCGGCGTTACTTAGCAGCTCTTCAAGGTGTTTGGGTGAGTCTTCGGGTCTGCAGAAGACCACTTGTTCGACTTTGTTAAAGTTGTGCACCCTGAATATACCCTTAGTGTCCTTACCGTGCGCGCCGGCTTCCTTGCGGAAGTTAACGCTTATGCCCGCATACTTGAGTGGAAGTTCCTCTGGTTCAAACGTCTCATCCATATGCATGGCGACTAGTGGGTGTTCGGATGTGGCTATGAGGTATAGGTCCTCTCCTTCGATTTTATACATCGTATCCTCAAAGTCTTGAAGAGGCGTCACACCCTCATAGGCTTCTCTACGCATCATTTCAGGTGGGAAAACGGGGGTGAAGCCCTTCTCCACAAGTCTATCCAGAGCGAACCTTAGTATCGCGAGGTCAAGTAGTACTAGGTCCCCCTTGAGGAAATAGAATCTTGACCCAGCTATCTTAGCGGCTCTATCCAGATCAGCCAGATCGAGTTGCGTTATTAGGTCAACGTGGCTCTTTGGCTCAAAGTCGAACACTGGCTTATCACCAACCGATCTGACCACCACGTTCGCGGTTTCATCAAGGCCGTCGGGGGTTGTTTCGTCGAGCAGGTTTGGTACTAGCTTGAGAAGCCGGTCTCTTTCAACCCTGAGAGCCTCAACCACCTTCTCCATTTCACCTATATCGCTGGATAATTTGGCGGCCATATTCTGCGTTTCACTTGCCTGCGGTGACCCCTGTTTTAATTGTTGGGCTATGAGCCTTGTGATTTTGTTGTGTTCGGCTCTCTTCGCCTCTAATTCACTCATCTTCTTTCTCAGCTCGGTATCGATGCTTAGAAGTCTTTCGAAATATTGAAGGTAGGCTTCCCTATGCCGCTTCATTATGTTCCGACGCACACCCTCTGGGTCCTTTCTTATCAGCCTAATATCCAACATCAATTCAGTGTGAATGTGCACGCAGATTAAAGCTTACCCTAAAACCCGAGCTATTCATAGTGTATGGAAAAAGTATTCACCGCCCGATTTTTGTCGACAGAGCAAATCCATGTTGGTTGTCACCCCCTAATCTGGGGTACCGTATTAGACCGTAAATTTTAATTTCATAAAGAGTACCATAAATTGATGGTTCTCAAAGCAAGAGAGGTAATGCACACTGATTTCCTTGTAGTAGATGGTGACATAACGGCTTTAGAGGCGGCTAAACGTATGGCCGAAGCCCATAAGGGGTATGCTATTGTTTCCGAGGGTGGAAAACCAGTGGGGATAGTTACAGAGTGGGATTTCCTCGAAAAGGTGGTGGTCAGGGAGGCTGACCCTAAGGGTATAAGGATACGTGAGCTAGCGTCGGCTCCACTAGTTGGATGCGATAAGGAAACGCCGACCGAGGAAGTAGTTGAGTTGATGGTGAGTAAGGGTATTAGACGCCTCATCGTAATGGATAAGGACACTGTTGTGGGAGTAATCACCTCCAAGGATATATTGGCAATATTCAAGAAGTACGTCGATGAGATCTCCTCTATAGTGGCGAGGTTTTCGGCAACACCCTTCTAGTTATATAGAACAATATAGTAATATAAAATCTTATATAGTTAGCTCGGGTATACTTAATAGATTGAGTTTGGTGTACCCTGCTTCAGAAACAGTTTCTAGTGGGTTAGTGGATAAGTTTACTAGGAGAGTGCAACTCACAGGTGGCTCCACATTTGTGGTTTCACTGCCAGCTGAGTGGGTTAAGGCTGTTGGCTTAAAACCTAAGCAGGAGCTCTACATTGTACCCCAGAGCGACCTTTCACTACTAGTGTTAGTGGGGGGAAAAGAGAGTGAGTTGGCCGAGGGGCTTGTTAACGCTGCTAACTGTGCCGATGGGGAGGAAGCGTTAAGGGAGTTCATCGCCAACTATATCGCTGGTTATGATTCGATAAAGATCAAGTGTGAGATAGGCGATTTCCGGCATAGGCTTAAGTCCCAGGTCAGGGAGAAGCTCATAGGGGTTGAAATAGTAGAGGAAACATCCGAGTACGTGGTTATTCAATGCCTACATGGAGACGTGGACCTCCCCCTGAACAAAGCTTTGAGGAGGATGGCCCTGCTTGTCACAGCCATGCTTCAGGACTCCGTTAGAGCTCTCCTAACACTTGACTCCCAGTTAGCGGAGGAGGTAATTAACAGGGATGATGAAGTTGACAGGTTCGCCTACTACATTTTCAGACAGCTTAACAGGTCGCTGCTGAACCCTGTTCTCATTCAAAATACTGGTATGAAGAATATAAGGGAGTTTATGCCCTTCACAATACTGGTAAGAAGCGTTGAGAGAATAGCCGATCACGCCACGCAGATAGCATCTTCTGCACGTGAACTCCAAGGAATAGAGCTCGATGACAAGGTGGTAGAGCAGATAAACAGGCTTGCAACTAATTCTCAGTCACTCTTCGAAAGGTCTATGGATGCTGTCTATACACTCGACCCCAAGGGTGCCAACGATGTAATCAGGGGTGTTGGTCAAATTCTAAATATCGAGGAAAACCTTACCCAGTTACTGTTCGCTTCGAAACTAGATGCCAAGAGCGTGTCGCTATTAAGACTAGGATTGGAGAGCCTGCGCAGAGTGGCCGAGTATTCGGCGGATATATGTGAAGTTGTGGTGGATGTGAGCGTGTCTTCCAAGCTCAGACTCAACCAGCAGGGGGCTGACTGAAACCAACCATGTTTACACCCGTGTAAGGGAAGTGGCTGGTGAGCATATAATTTGGGTTTTGTTGCTGCTAACATAGCCTTGCTCGTGTTAGCCTACTTGGTCCTGGTAGGCTTGTCGTTTGTTTTCTCAGCCGCCGAAACCTCCTACTCTTCCCTGAGAGTCATGTTGATCCGCCTCTACGCTGCCCGAGGTAACAAGCGCGCTCAAACGGTGTTAAAGCTGACAAATAACCTACCGCACACCCTTAACGCTATCGTGATAGGCGACAACATGGTCAACATCGTGTTCACCTCTATCGCCACCTATTCTGGCTATGTTTACGGCGGGACGGCTGGCGCCATAACTTTCTCCATTGTGAATCTACTTATAGTGTTCATAATCAGTGAGGCATGGCCCAAAACGCTTGCAGCCAATAATCCAGAAGATTTAGCGCTTAAGTTATCTGGGTTCATGGGGGTCTATCTTGCCGTGATGAATGTTCCCGCCTCTTTCTTTAACGCTGTAGGCCAAAGACTTTCGGGCGTGTTTTCTTGGACGAGGACCCGTGGTAGCATGACAACGGAGGAGAGGATGCTCTACGCTTTAGAGCTAGCGAAAGCGGAGGAAGTGATAAGTGACAGACAACACTTTATAATAAACAGGCTTCTCAAACTTGACGACGCAACCGCTAAGGATATCATGGTCCCCGTGGAGAAGAGTGTGGTTCTAACAGCCGGGTCGAGTGTGGAGGAAGCCATGAAGATCTTCAGTCGCTCGGGTCACAGGCGTCTCCCAATTATTAGACCCCAAACTAAGGAGGGCGGTTATCCGGCTGGCAGTGTTATAGGAGCCTTATATATTAGGGACGCCGCTGTACTCCTCATCAACGGCTACGGTGACACACCGGTTGAAGAAGTGTGTGAGCCAGTCGTTGTGGCCTCAGAGGGTACAAAGTTAATCGATGTATTAAACAGTATGCATGAGAAGGGCGCACAGGTGGCATCGATCGAAGACGGAGGTGTGGTTAAGGGTTTCATATCTATGAACGACATTCTGATCTCCATTTTCGGTGAGAGAAGAACGCATCCGAGGGGCAGAGGGCTTATAGAGAAATTCAAGACCAGAAGAAAGGGGTAATTACTTGTCTACTGCTAGTTACACGTTTTGAGCATAAGCAATGCTAGAACCGTGCTTTCATTCAGTTAGAACCAATGTCACCATATCTCTTAGCCAAGAAGTGACCCAACATTTATCAAGTTTCCAAAACCTCGCCTTTTACGGTAGACCCAAAATTAGCTTCAAGCAGCGCCCCCTGAGCAGGGATATTGGGTCTACTGCTTAAAGCGGGGTAGGTCACCAAGTTTCTGATTACCACTGGGTGTCTGGGTGAAGGTTTTCCACGCTTGGCCACCACGCTCACAACCAATTGACTCGGATACTATCTAGTAGCGACGCTCTGTTATGGTATAAACCAAGTTTTAAATACTCACTCTCTAAAGGGTTGTTGTGGTCTGCTTGGTTAAAGAAGAGTTGCTTGGGATTCTTAGGACACGTTTCGGGGATAATTTGATTGTTGATGAAGAGGTTGTTAGAGCCTATTCGCGTGACATGTCGGGCGTACAGGGTGCTGCGGGTGGCGTAATACGCGTAACATCGACCAGTCAGGTCAAAGAGGCTGTGGACTTTGCCAGAGATCATGGTGTACCATTGGTTGCTAGGGGGGCCGGCACGAGTCTTGACGGCGAATCTGTACCCTTTGACGGTGCACTTGTCCTTGATTTTTCACCTATGAAGAGAGTTCTAGATTTCGATGTTGATAATCATCTTGTAACAGTTGAGCCAGGCGTGGTTAACCGTGAGCTCAACAACTATTTGGGTCAAAAGGGATTCTTCCTACCCCCGAATCCGGGAAGTTGGGAGATGTCCACGATAGGTGGTAACACATCCACGAATGCGGCCGGACCAAGAAGTTATAAGTATGGCTCATTCAGAAGGTGGGTTAAGGGCTTAGAGGTTGTGCTCGGCACTGGGGAGGTAACTAGGCTGGGTCACTATACAACCAAGTCATCCAGTGGTTTGGACCTAGTAAGCCTGCTTGTTGGAAGCGAGGGGACACTCGGCCTCTTCACTAAGGTCGTTCTCAGAGTTGAATCATTACCTGAATCTAGGGTTGGCGTTATAGTGCCGGTGAGCGGTGTGCGGCAGGCCACAAAGGCCGTGGTAGAACTGTCCCGTAGGCCTTGGCTTGGGATATCCGCTTTAGAGTTCGTTGATGACAAGTGCATTTCGGCGCTCAACGCTGTTTACGGTGAAACGCTACCTGAGGCTCCGGCGGCGCTATTCTTAGAGGTTGAAGGCAGTAGACGAGGATTCGAGTCGAGGCTCGAAGAGCTTTTGAACACCCTCTCAGGCTTCGAACTCGTGGGTGACCCACTCTACGAAGAGAACGTGGATGGCATGTGGGATATTCGTGGAAGAATAGCCTTCGCATTGGGTAAACTCTATGGGGAAAACCGCTACAGGGATGATGTTGCTGTACCCGTGAGCTCCTTCCCCGAGTTGGTGAGTGGCGTAAGCAGGATCCTCGAAGAGAAAGGGTTAGAGTACGCCGTGTTCGGCCACGCGGGGGACGGAAACCTGCACTTAGAGTTCGACCGCACAAAGCTGAGCGCGGCTGAGCTCGACTCTCTGCTTAGACAGATATTCGGGTTAACGCTGAGCCTAAGGGGCACACTTTCAGGTGAGCATGGTATTGGGTGGCTTAAGCTTCCCTACGTGGACCTTGAGCACACTGAAGAAGCGATAAACCTTATGCGCAGCATAAAGAGGGTTTTTGACCCCAAAAATATACTAAACCCTCGCAAGGCCTACTGATCCTATGCTGAGCGTAGGGTGCTCGGTTAGACTTTTTTCTTGGAGACATAGTAATCCACAGTGTAAGGATCTAGGTTGGATGTGAAAGCACAGTTTTCAAGGTTGCTGAGCATTGTCTCCTCAGCAAACAGGTTTGACTGGGTTGTCCGTGGATTAGCCGTGGGAACGGATAACGTTTCGGCTGAGACGCTTAAATCCAACGGGATCGACTGTGTTGTGAGTGTTGGGGCAAACTTAGTCGAAGAATACGACGTTGATAAACTCTTCTTGAATGTTGAAGACGGCGAGCCTCCTAGCGAGGAGCAGAGTGTAAAGGCAGTGGAGTGGATAAATCGAAGAATTAGTGAGGGTAAGAGTGTTTTCGTCCACTGCCATGCAGGTATGGGTAGATCCGTGACGCTTGCGGCGTGTTACCTGATAGCCACTGGGTACACTTCTGATGAGGCGCTCAGGCTGCTCCGAGAGAGACACCCCCAATCTTCGCCTACAAAAACGCAGTTAACATTCCTCCGCTCCTTCGAAACAAAATATAGAGGGCTACTCAACCAAGCTAAGTAAGTACACTCAAGGGCGAACTTATACTCTAATGTGGTATCCCACTCTCAGATCGCTTGCCTGTACACTTCTAGTAGCTTAGCGTTTACTGTCTTTGGTGAATAGTACTCTTCCACCCTTCTCCTTAGAGCTTCACCGATGATTCTCCTCTCCTTCCCGCTTTCAAGCATACCTCTTAGCTTTTCGGTGAACTCTACTTGGCTTCCTCGGCTGAATGTGCACTTGTCACTTGATGCTCCAAGTTGCTCTCTTATTATGGGTAAGTCGGATGCGAGGATGGGTATACCGTAACTCATTGCCTCAAGTATCGTGACTGGGAAAGTGTCCGCCTTTGTTGGTAGAACGAGTATGTCGGTTTTAGGGTATACTCTTTCGTGTATCAGCTTGTTTGGGAGAAACTCGTAGTGGGTTATATCTGGATTGCTGTCGACGTAGGATTTAACCCCCTTGTCGGGGATTTCTCCGACGTAGATGAGCTTGAATGGTTTGACTTTCTGGAGCTCTCTGAACGCATCCAAAACCATCCAACCCCTCTTTCTGTAATAGTCTCTACCTATGAAGGTCACAACTGGTTTACTATCCAGTGTTTTACCATGGGGCTTTACCTCGATGGGTGGGGGTATCACCACTAGCTTCTCATCCTTTACACCATCATTGATCATCCCTTGTTTAGCCCACTCGCTCCAAACAACCACCCTCCTACAGCTTTCGGCGTTAAGGATCTTGGAAACGATTTTGACAACCTTTGTGGTGATCTTATCGTAATTGAAATACTCGACTAGGTACTGTGAAACCGAGCTATCATTATCATGGATCCAAGGCTTCCAAGCATTAAAGTACCCCCAGTAAAACGAATGAATCAGTCCGTCCGCCTTCGTTTTTAGATGTTCAAGCACTGTGCTCCCAAACCAGTATACAAGCGTTTCAGGCGAAACTTGATACCTATCCAGCCTAGGAGGTATATTCATGCCAGCCTCCCTGTACCTGTATTTTACGCCTGGCGGAGGACTCCTCGCCCGTAACGCCGCACCCATCCTGAAGAAACCCTGATTCACAGAGCTTCTGGGCGACACGAGTGTAACAGTCAAGTCCATGTGAATCCAGTGTTGTATTGCTTAGTTAGGGTCTTAAGCAGTGTGAACAAATTGTCTATAGCGGCTACCATATACACCCTTAGAAATTAAAAGCCCTCGTTCGAAACCCTAATTTAGATAGGGTGAATCATAGGTTGTGAGACAATATGGATAGGGTCGCGGTTGTTGGCGCTGGCTTAACCCGTTTTGGTAGAAGAGTTGATGTAGGTATGAATCATATGGCTTGGGAGGCGATTAAGGCGGCGCTTGAGGATGCTGGTATAGAGCAGAAGGATGTTGATTTTTTCGCTGTGGGTAACACGGGTGTCTGGAGTGAAGAGCCCCTACCGGCTATAACCGTTGGTGAGTACGCTGGTCTAACACCTAAGGGCACCATGAGGGTTGAAGCGGCGTGCGCAACTGGGAGTGCCGCTATAAGGGTGGCCTATCAGGCTATAGCCTCGGGCTCGGCTAGGGTGGCTTTAGCTGTGGGCGTTGAGAAAATGTATAACTCACCCACGGGTGCTGTGGTCGAGCTCATCGGTAGGGCTGGAAACTATTTTTGGGAGTTTGAAAACTTCGGTCTAACCTTCCCAGGCTACTATGCTTTGTATGCTTCGGCTTACATGGCCAAATACGAGGTAAAGGAGGAGGACTTGGCACTAGTCTCTGTTAAAAACCACTACTATGGGTCGTTCAACCCCTACGCCCAGTTCCAGAAGCCCGTTAAACTTGAGGATGTTATGTCCTCAAAGTACGTAGCCTACCCACTTAAGCTCCTTGATAGTTCACCCATAACGGACGGCGCTGCTGCCGTGGTGCTCGCAGACGAAGAGTCTGCGAGGAAGCTCACCGATACACCAGTGTGGATAAAATCACAGGGGGTTGCTTCTGGTAGCGCCAACCTCAGTAAAAGACAGGACTTCCTTGGTTTACCAGCTAGCGTGGAAGCCGCCGCTCAGGCGTATAGGGGGGCGGGTATAACGGACCCACTCAAACAGATAGATGTGGCCACAGTGCACGACTGCTTCACTATAGCAGAAATACTAGCATACGAAGACCTTGGCTTCGCCAAGCGTGGTGAGGGTGTCCAGCTAATCAGGGATCAACAGACCTATAAGGATGGCATCATACCCGTGAACCTTGACGGCGGGTTGAAGGCTAAGGGTCACCCAATCGGCGCTACTGGTGCGGGTATGGCTGTGGAGGCCGTAAAACAGCTGAGAGGTGAAGCTCCACCTCAGAGGCAGGCTACGATACGGAACGGCGTTGCGCTCACACACAATGTTGGAGGCACCGGGCACTACGCCTATGTAACGGTTTACTCGCTGTGAGAGGTGATGAGAATATGAGTAACCCAGTGATCAGATTCGATGAGAAGGAAGGCCACCCCATATACATATCGCAGAGGGAGCTAAGGTTAAGGTACGAGATGCCTGTGGGAGAAATCTACCCCTTCTTTAAGGGTTTGGAGGAGGGTAAGGTCCTGGCATCTAAGTGTGAGGTGTGCGGCCAACTCTACTTCCCACCCCAGGGAGCCTGCCCCAAGTGCCGTGAACAGAAGATGGGTTGGGTGGACCTGAGCGGTGAAGTCGAGTTGCTGGCGTTCACACAAATATTCGTGCGCCCACAGAGCTTCTCAGCGGAACAACCATACTTCGTGGGTGTTGCTATGTGTAAGCAGGGTGTCAACATCCTCGCTAGGATTGCCAACGTTGATGACCCCAAAAAGATTAGGGTTGGAATGCGGCTTAAGCTTAGAGCTGAGCGCACGTCAAACGGTGTACCCATCTACCTACTAGAACTCTAAATATCTCAGAAACTTTTTTGTAATTGAGTTGGCGGTGGGACTCTTGAAGTGTAGTTAACCCTTTACATTACCTATGGGGACAAAGCCGACAACCTTCTTAGATATGCCTGCTTGGTGGACTGTGTTCACTACTTCGAATATATCCTTATACGCCATGCCCGCCTCCTCCGCTACACCTGAGTAGGATGCTGCTCTAACGATTATCCCCCTCTTCTCCATCTCCCTTACGAGTTGTTCTCCTCTCACCTGCTTCTTGGCTTGGGTTCTGGACATGGTTCTACCGGAGCCGTGAGCGGTTGACCCAAATGTTTCCGCCATGGCTGTATCTGTACCCACAAGCAGATATGATCCAGTCTCCATTGAGCCGCCGATTATCACTGGTTGCCCCGTTGACTTGAAGAATTCGGGTAGCTCAGCGCTAGGTCCGAAAGCCCTTGTGGCCCCCTTCCTGTGTACGATGAGCTGGCGCACCTCGCCGTCAACCTTGTGTCTCTCGAGTTTAGCCATATTATGTGCTACGTCGTATACCACCCGCATACCCATTGACTCCCAATCCCGCTTGAAAACTTTTTCGAAGGCCTGCCTGATCCTGTGGACTATTACCTGCCTGTTGGTGAACGCCATGTTGGCTCCACATGCCATAGCAGCGTAGTAGTCTTGGGCCTCGCTCGTTTTGAAGGGAGCGCAGGCGAGCTCCCTATCTGGCACGCTTATGCCGTGGTTCCTCATAACCTTGTCAAACACTTGCAGGTAATCTGTTGCTATCTGGTGGCCAAACCCCCTGGAGCCACAGTGGAGCATTATGACTACCTGGTTTTCACTGAAGATTCCAAGCTGTTTGGCCACTCTTTCATCATCGGGTTTACGGGTGTACTGCACTTCCAAGTAGTGGTTTCCTGAACCGAGTGTGCCTAGCTGGTTTATACCCCTTTTGTACGCTTCCCTGCTCACCTTGGTGTGGTTGGCACCAGCTATTACACCCCCTTCCTCGGTTCTTTCAAGGTCCTCCTTAACGGCGTAGCCGTTCTCGAGAGCCCACTTTAAACCATTCGTCATTACCTCTTCGAACTGTGATTGATTGAGTTTAACAAACCCCTGAGCGCCCACCCCGGCTGGAACCAGCCTGAATAATTCGTCCACAAGCTCGCGTAGTTTGGGTACCACTTCGTCCTTTGTGAGCTCTGTTCTCACAAGCTTCATACCACAGTTGATGTCGAAGCCTATCCCTCCCGGGGAAATCACACCCTCTTCGGCGTCAAATGCTGCTACCCCACCGATGGGGAAACCGTATCCCCAGTGGGCGTCGGGCATAGCGTAGGCGAATCTCACGATGCCGGGGAGTGTAGCAACATTTGTGACCTGGTCGAAGACGCCGGCATCCATTGCTGACATGAGTGACTGAGAAGCATAGATACGCGCAGGTACACGCATACCCTTTTTATAGGATGTGGGTATCTCCCAAACATATGGGGTGACCTGCACAGCTGGAAAAGACACTCTCCGATACCACCCATTCGGTATAGAAGAGCCCGGTAAGAGAAAAGCCTTTTTAAAGTAATGGCGACCTTCACGTTTCAAAGTTGATGTGTAATATGGTTGTTGGTATTAGTGGATTACATATCTATTTGGTCGCCCACACCCAATTCGAGGGCTTTGCGGTAAAAGTACTCGCAAGCATATAAATCCATGAACGCTGACCCAACGGATTTATACAGCACTTTGTCCACGCTGAGATGTGTGTTCGTCTTTATTAGGGTGCCTAACTCAACTATTTTATCCTGGGATAACGAGCCATTTCTGATTGTCTGAACGATGTCACCAGCCTCCTTCATACATCCCGCGGCGGTGTCCACGACAACAGCGGAGCACTCCGTTAGTACACCGTCCCCCAGCTCCCTCGCGTGAGGTGTTGGGGCGCCCACCGATACCAAAGCTCTGTTAGCTACGCTCAGGTGTTGGATCACTGGGCTCGTGCTCGTGGTGGCAACGATTAGTGTGTCTGCGTCTTGCGCTTTAAGCTGTGTGTCAACGTTTAAACCCATGGTTCTACACTCACTCAGAAAGGCGTCCACGTTCTTCTTATCCCTAGAGTGAGCGTTAACCCTATTTAGCCTAAAGCATGCGGAGAGGAGCTTGGCGTGGTACCGCGCCTGCATGCCTGTGCCTATAAAGAACACGTCAGCTGGGGTGTGGGTGTATCTGAGTGCGAGCGTGCTTGAAGCCGCCGTCCTAATGGCTGTTAGCACTGTTCCATCAGCCAAAACCTCTAGGTCACCGTTTACTGGGTTGAAGAGCAGCGTTATGGCTCTGGTCGTGGGTAGCCCCCTCGACTGGTTGTCGGGTAGTACACACACACTTTTGACGCTGAAGCCAATTGAGCGGTTGTATGCTGGCATCACACCCCACCAATCCCCGCCTGCTTCAATGGACACTCTAAGGGGATTGATGACGAGGTCATCCGTATAGTCCTTGAATCCCCGCTCAAGGTAGCCGATAAGCTCCTCGGCATTAAGCATCTTGTGCAAAGATTCCCCCGAGAGTTTCAGCGCCATGTATTCCAATTCGCCGAGAGATAAATAAACCTATTAAAGATGGTTTGCTGTGATAGGACTGTCGCCTTGCTTATATCTCCACATCATCTTAGAATTCTTATGCGTTACGCTGTAGCCTTGATAATCGCTTTGCTTTTGGTATCGGTGTTTTTGAACTTCTATCTTATAACGCAAATCGTGCATCCTAGGCCGCTTGTTGTCTGGAACGTTCCAGCCACAGTTGAACCCAACAGCTATCTATTCTCAACCATGTTTGACACCTTCAAGATGAGCATCAATATTAGGGCGAACTCAACGGTCTACGTGTATGTGTTCACACCTTCAGAGTTCGTGGATTTCTACGAAAGTGGGGGAGCAGTCAGAAACCCCGTGCAATCCTACGCAGGCGACTCGATAAGCTTCACGTTTAACCTGAGCACAGGCTGCGCTGGGTATATCTGGGTGATTTACAACCCGTCTAACACGCCGGTGGTCATCAAGCCGTATGTGACAGCGGTATATTCCCCGTCAAGTCAGGCGACAGGAGTCTGCTCGCACACCCAAGGCACACCTCCCTAACAGTGAGTTAAAATTCATTGTTGGTGTTGGTTATACCTTACACGTCGATTTCCGACTTAGTGTTCATGATTGGAAGGAGATGATGGGGTGTTAAAGGGTGGCAAGGGTTATGAGAGACCGCGTCTTGCTAATCCCGTGTTCTCTACTTTGTATGTTGGAGCTTAACGAGGCCGTCAAAAGATTTATTGGTGGTTGACATACACAAGGGATTTGATGTTTAACCAGACGATATATCCTCCCAGTCAACCTAAACCCTCAAATAGACTCTTCTTGGCTGTTATTGTGTTAATCGCCTTGGTGGCTGGCTTTTCGGTTGCCTATCTGGCTTTTAACTTTGAGTTGACTGGCGTGAGGCTACAGGAACAGAAGCTTGAAAACGAGGTTTCAAGCCTTGAGTCCACCCAAGCAGCTCTGGTTAAGTTGGCATCACTTCAGGTTCAACCCATACAGCAGGTAACATACACCACACCCTCTAACTATACGCAGCTATATCAGGAGACTGTGCGCTCCGTTGTAGTCGTAATGGATGAGCAGATTAGCACAGTTGAAAGCATTTTTGGGTCTAGCGTTCAGACTGTTCCCGTGTTGGGCTCAGGTTTCGTGGTCGAATACAACAATTCATACTACGTTGTAACAAATGACCATGTTATCGCTAACTCCACAAATATTTCGGTCACCTTCTATGATGGTAATAGCTATCCAGCTCAGGTTGTTGGCGCCGATAGGTTTAGTGATATAGCGGTACTCAAGGTGGCCGCACCTCTTTCAGAGTTTTACCCACTAGTCTTGGCGAATTCAAGCCAGCTCCAGGTGGGTCAGACTGTTGTTGCAATCGGAAATCCATACGGGCTTGCAAGCACACTCACGGTGGGTGTGGTGAGTGCTACAAATAGGGTTATAGATGACCCCACCGCCAACCCTTACCCTATTGCTGGTGTTATACAGACAAGTGCACCAATAAATCCCGGCAACTCTGGTGGGCCACTTCTCGATTTAGCTGGTCAGGTTGTTGGTGTGACAACGGCGATCATCGCCAACAGTCAGGGTTTAGGCTTCGCCATCCCCTCAAATATACTTGCTAGGGAGCTACCCATGCTGATAACCACAGGCGAGTACAACCTCCACCCATATTTCGGCTTCTCGGTTGTTTCGATGAACCTCTACTTGGCTCAGGCTATGAATGTGAGTTTAACCCACGGTGTTCTCGTGGAACAGGTGACACCGAATGGCCCAGCGGCTAAGGCTGGTATACGTGGTGGGACAATTCAGGAGGAGGTCTATGGCCAGCAGGTCCTACTTGGAGGAGATATTATCGTCGCAGTGAACGGCACACCCGTGAATGACGAGGACAGCCTTCTATCATATTTGGAGCTCAACGTTATGGCGGGGCAGAGCGTGGTGTTCACAGTGTACAGGTCTGGTGAATATTTGAACATTAGTGTAACAGCTGGCTATAGACCAAGCTAGCACGACTCGTCGATGAGTGCAGATTAGTATCAGGCTATTCGACGTGTGAAGCGGGTTTACTCGCTTGTTTACGGTGATCTATCAGTTGGGGTATGCTTCAATGGTTGGGGTATACCTAAACATAACAGTTATAAACCGTTGCAGACACTTCTAATTGTTGAATGGTAATGCGGATACCACCAGATATTAGGCAATCGCTTATGAGTGTGGGTAGTATCGCTGTTTTCGCGATACTACTGGTGCTCGGCAAGACCATTTATATTTATGCTTATATCGGTGTGTTCTTCGCTATAACCTTTGGCTACACGATTTATAGGACAAGCAGGATGATTCCGCTTATGAAGCAGAATGCGAGGGAGGCCGCTAAGGTCAGAAAGGATTCTAAGGATAAGGTGTTGTTTAGGCAGACAGCCAAAGACACCCAGCCATTCTTCAACGACTACGAATTGGAGAAGCTGAAGGTGGCGAAGAGCATGTTGAAACTAATGGTCATACCACTGGTTCTTATAACCGCCATCTACATAGCTATACCACTTGTTCTGAGGGATGCATTCCACTATGATTTGAGCCGTATTGAGCTCGCTGAGCTCTACGTGGTCGCCGCACTAGCTTCGTTTGGCTCCACACTGATTCTAAGAAGGAGAATGGGTCTTAGCGCAGCGAGTTTCAGTCAGGGAACACAGCTCATTTATGCGCCCAAGGCGTACACCATCCTCGAAGACGGGGTGGTCTTTGACACACCGCAAAAGATGCCCGATGTAGAGTTCTCGATATTGAAATTCCCAGCAAAGCTGCTAAGAGCAGATAAAAAGAGGAATTTTATTGAGCTGGAGACCTTGGATACCACTGCGCCCGCCACAATAAAGGCTATAAGGCTTTACACCAAAGATGTAGACAGGCTTTTGGGTGTGATTAGACCTAAGACAATTCAACCCGAACAGGCTCAGCTCAGTGTGGAGCAAGTCAACTGAATACTGACAAAATGGGCAACAAGCCTCGCCATTTATGGCGGGGNAAAGTTTTTAAAATTCTGAATACTTTATTGTGGAATTCAAATCAATGAGGTATGTAAAGTACTTGTGCAACTACCATTTTGTATGGATTCCAAAATACCGTAAAGACATACTAGTTGGCGAAGTTGCTGAATACACTAAAGAGGTCTTGAAATCGATCGCAGAAGGGCTTGGCTGTGAAGTGAGCTACCCCCGCCCTGAAGGCGGGAGCCTCCTGCATCACAGCCCCACCATGCCTCCTCCCCTAGCCAACCCCAAGGTCGAAAGAGGAGGTATTGGGCGGAGCTCCACAGGCTACCACGGGTGGCTCCCACCCTGCTCTTCTTAAGAGCGCCAAAGAATGCAGTGGGGCCGCCGGTGGATTATCTTTTCATCTCTCAGCACCAGAGACCCCGTCCGTGAGGGCGGGGTGGTCTACGCCCAAGCTCGATATTTAGCGCGCGAATGCTTATTTTATGCTGTCTGGTGTATTTGTTGGGAATAATAAGCATGGTGGTGAACAGTCAAGACGATAACACTATGCGGAGGCTCATTTTGAATATAGCAAACCTTAGCGAAAAATACCACCAAGAATACTTGGCGGCGCGGTGGTCGAAAGATAAGCTTCTTAACGACTGGTACTATGCTTTTGAGTTCTTTTTAGACCATACTTTGCTTCAGGGTAGAAGCGACAGGGTTTCTGAAAAGGTGGTAGAGGCCGTGTTCGAAGTTTCTGAACATAACCGAAACATGATTGAGGAAGGGTTTAAATCGGGTAACTGGAAGGACCTTATGGTAAAGCTTTTTGAAAGAATCGGTAAAGGGAAGGTTGGTAAGAGGGCGGATGTCAACCACGTAATAGATAGCTTGGAGTTCTTGAGGGAAAAAATTTCTGACAGGAACGTGGTTAAGTATACAGTCGACGAGGTCAAAGCGCGAGGAGTACTCCAAGTATATGGGGAGCTTGATGGAATAAAACAAGTCGGCGATAAGGTGGCCTGCTTTTATCTCAGGGACGTTGTCTCCCTCTTTGAGCTTGAAGGTTGTGTGCCTCCAGGGGACCGCAGACTCCTTCTCCCCATTGACACGTGGGTAAAGAAGTTCGCAAAAGAATATCTCGTCGAAGGTGCCAAAGACCCCAAGAACGATGAAATAAAACAGAAAATCCTCAAAGTCTGTGATGATTATGGCGTATCGCCCGCAAAGCTCGACCAAGGAATCTGGTATGCTGGCTTTAATAGTTACAACGTGCTCATAGAGATATTAAAGCAAGTAGACATCAACGTGCTCATAGAGATATTAAAGCAAGTAGACATCAACGTCGCGAATAGCGGAATGATTCGGTTGATTCCATATAGAGACTTAAGTTAAGACAGCGTCAACGCTAATGGCTCTATGACGTTAGCGTTTTCCAATGACGTAGTGAAATCTACTAGTAATCCTAAGCTTTTGTGCTGGGTTGTCCTTCTAGCTCTGATACATACCCGTGTATTCTCTGGCCTGCTTCGGCTAGTCTTTGCTCGATTTTCATTTGTGAATGCGAAGCGCATGTGGCTGTGGCAGAAGTCGCCCCTCCCCTACTTCCCATATGGAGAGAGTTTTCTAAAAGGTCCTGGGCATTCGGATAACGGGTGCCAAGTGGATTTTGTATCTGGGTTGCGCTTTGGGTTAGCCTCCAGTTCATGCATTGCGCTGGGGGTGGCGGCCGGGTTGCTCCTCTCACCCTGTAGCCGCTCTGGGTCTGTCTGGGCATCCTCCTCGACTCGAGGAAGCCCGCGAGTGTGAGGTGGGAGAGAGCCCTCTCCACCTCCCAGGGCTTCGCGTGTATACCCCTCCTGTGGAGGAGCTCGAGCACCCTGGGGCTCCCAATGTATCTAGTATCTTAAACAATGCGTAACAGGGGGCGGGCCCCTCCCCACTTACTCCCACTCCCACTCCCCGACCATGCATCCGTGAAGCATGGTTAGGGTCTGACTTTCTCCTCCCCGCCCTAAAAGGGCGAGGCTTGCGTTCTTACTGTCAAAGTGGGCGGCTTGTCTTGGGGGGCATTTTTTAACTCTGGTTACATGGGAACCATGGAGTACCTCGTGTGGATTCGGAGGAGGGTCGGGGAGACCGCTCTCGACTTCGAGTATACGTTTCAGGCTGATGACACCGAAGAACTCAGGAAGCAGGTCGATGAATACTTCAAGAACTTCTGGTTCTCGGGCACAGTGAGGGAGAGGTTCGGCCTCTACTGGAAGGCGGATAGAACCGAGGCGATAGAGGTAAAAGGGTGGCGGGAGCTCCTGACACAGGTCATCGACGACCAGCTTCAGCGCTGAAAGCGTGTGTTGCGTCTGTCAGCGCGCAAGCCGCCACAAACAGTTTCAAAATAGATAGGTTTATATGGATTTCTGGATTTGAATGATCCGGTTGTGCATGGGCAGTAGGGTGATAGTAGATAGAGACCCAAGACCTCCGCT
>NEXG01000018.1 GCA_003019535.1 Candidatus Marsarchaeota G2 archaeon ECH_B_1 | reverse complement strand
ATAGGTCTTATAGTTGTCTGTGATGGTCCAGTTAGTGGCCAGGCCGGGGACAACGGTGGTTGGTGTCCCACTGGGTGTGGCGTTAAACTCAACCAACTGCTGGAAAACGTTGAAGAAAACCGCTATATCCGCCCCGTAGAACCCAGTGGCTGGGTCGAGTGCATCAGGTGTATACGTAAATGAATCGTCCACGAACTCACTCGTGTTAGGGGGACCAAGCCTGAAAACAGTTGAGCTCGTCGTAGTGGTTGAACCCGTTGTGATGGAGGATGAGCTCGTTGTGGATGTCTGGGTGCCCGTTGAACTGGGTGTGCTCGTTGGGCTTGTAGGTAGGCTGCTTGGAGCGCTTGGAGGCGTTGATGGGTGACGCTGGGTTAAGACAACTGTGGCCGCAACTATAACTATGATTACCAGTAGTGCGGCTACCACTAAACCCTTAGAGAGACCCCTACCGCGTTTTAGGGTCAACATTAACCAAGTCTATCCGAGGTTTTACTTAGAGTTTTCGTGCATTACATAGAAAATTTTCGTGAATGGATGCTAAAAGAGGGAAGTTGTTTGTTACTTCAATGATATACCGAACTTTCGTCAGGAACACTGGACCCACATTAAAACACACCGCGTAGCTGTATGAGGATTGCTAGGTCAACCCTCCCACTTCACTGAGTTTCCCACAAGCTTCCCCATGGTCTCTCTCTTATTCGAGATACGTACACCGTATTCCCAATGGTGGATCAAATTTTCACTTCTTTGAGCGCCTGCTTTACGGCGGCTAAAGACCCCTCGGTTTTCAAGGTCAGCCCAGCCGTACGACCCCTCTTTGGTCTTACTATGCTTAACCAAGCGCCCCTCTTGGATGTGGACATCAAAGCCTAATTCGATCACATCAAGAATAATCAGACCTAACGCTACAAGGAATGGCTCATGTGCGCGTAAAAATGTCATCCATGATTGGGTATACGTTTTTGACCCCAAGAACCACTTGAATGTGTCCACTTCGAATCCCACCTACAGAGCGTCCTACCCTCTAACAACACCCCCACACCAATCTCAGAAAACACCCGAATATTTCTAACCCTGACGTGTGAAGTCGCTTAGCACTGCCCTAAGACTGGAAGGCATATCCTCCAAGACCTCTCCATACTCCCCCACACACTTATAGTCCACGTCACGCCGCTTATCCTCCTTATCTCAACGTTATGGCCATAAAGGAGGTCAACTCTGTAACCCATACTTTCAAGGAAATTAACTAGGTGAGCCTCAGCCACAAGACCAATATACTCAACCCCCTTTATGGTTACCATACCTGTAGGAAAAGTCATCCACTAAGCCGTACCCAATCTCAGTCCCATTCACCCACACGTTCACGTGGCGTTCGTCGAATAAATGCATTGCAACCCAACTATTATACCTAAACAAAGCTGTATACCTACCTAAGTATACAATCAACTCGACTGAATATCTGTAAAAAATACGCCATTTATTAGCCCATGTAATAGCATCATCAAAAAAACCTCTGCTTCGAAGAGTGGGTTGGCTTGAGATTACCGGAAAAAGTACTCTTGCTGGGCGCTCTCTTCTTTACCTCTTCTTTCCTCTTCCTCCTGTCTTAACACATTCCTCCTTATTTTCCCGCTTATCGTTTTAGGTAGCTCGGGGACGAACTGGATTATTCTTGGGGCCTTGTGTCTCATGAGTAGTGATTGAACGTGGTCGTGTATCTGAGCGGCGAGCTCTTGACTTGGCTGGTAGCCTGGTTTGAGCACTATGTAGGCTTTGACCACCTGCCACCTCATAGGGTCGGGGCTACCCACCACCGCGGCCTCAGCCACAGCGGGGTGCTCGAGGAGGGCGCTCTCCACCTCGAAGGGCCCAATCCTGTAATCCGCACTCTTTATCACATCGTCAGCCCTACCCACAAAGAACCAGTAACCCTCCGAGTCAAAGTATGCTTTATCACCTGTAATATAATACTCACCCACGAATGCCTCACGGTTCTTCGATTCATCCGAGTAGTGTGAAAAGAGGGCTTTAGGCCTCCACCTTGAAAGCCTAACCGCGATCACCCCAACAACGTTTGGTCGCGTTATCAGCTTGAAGCCATCGTCGAGTAGGACCACATCATAGTGTGGGATGGGTCTACCCATCGAGCCCTCCACAACATTATCCCAAGGCATGTTGGCTATCATCGCAGTGGTCTCAGTTTGACCGTAAAAATCCCTTATGGGAACACCGAACCTCTTCCTCCACGTCCTTATGAGCTCTGGGTTAAGCGGCTCACCCGCGCTCACCGCAGCCCACAGTGAACCAAAGTTTAGCTTGCTGAGGTCGCATAGCACGAACTGCCTCCACGCTGTGGGAGGCGCGCAGAATGTGTTCACCCCATACTCGTCGAGTATCTCAAGATACCTCTGCGGGTCGAGTTTCCCTCTATAATCCACGGCGAGCGTAGCTGAGCCCGCTATGATGGGGGAGAAGAAGCTGCTCCAAGCAAACTTAGCCCAGCCAGGAGCGCTCAGGTTGCAGTGAAGGTTACCCGGCTTCAAACCTATAGCGGCAGCCGTGGTCATGTGTCCAAGCGGGTAGCTTGACGCCGTGTGTATCACCCTCTTCGGCATGCCGGTGGTACCCGACGTGAAGTAGCTTAGCACGGGGTCGTCGGGTGAAGTGGCTTCAGCCTTAATACTGGGAGATTCCCCCAATACTTCATCCAAAGGGAGCCAGCCCTCCCTTCTACCTGATACAAGCAGCTTAACGCAGCCCAGCGAGCCAAGCGCCTCATCTATCTTCGGGGCGCTCTCATAGTCCGCGATCACCGCTTTGGGTCTAAGCTCAGAGAACCTGTAGCGCAACTCATACGTGGTGAGGTTGGTGGCGCTTGGAACACCCATGAACCCACCCTTAAAGACGGCCAAAAGCGAATACCACTGCTCTGGTACAACCGGCGTCATAAGGTAAACAGCGTCCCCCTTCTTTATACCCCTCTCACAGAGGAGCTCCACGAGTGCACCAGCCCTCCTAAGCAACTCTGAATAGGAAACTTTTTCCTCCTGCCCAGATTGGAGGCTACGATAGATGAGCGCCGTCTGGGAGGAACCACCGTAAAGAGGCTCGAGCGCGTCCCCAACCCAGTTAAACCTACCCGGCAAAACAAGCTTGTTAAGCTCGCCCAAAACAGACTCAATCTCCAAGCGCCCTCCACCCCGAAGAGCGCCAGTAAACTTCGAGTATAACTCCACTATACTCATTAACAAATTAATAACGCAAAAGATTAAAAATCTTATCTCTCCGATGACATCTGCAGAAAGTGGTTAAGACATAAGACTCTCACACAATCTACACACAAAATCTGAGCGCCACAACCATTATGCCTTCAGATGCCTAGAATGAATAGTACGTTAAATGCAGACCAAGAGGCCATTGCAATCATTATAAGGGGGTGATGCCCAAAAGTCAACTTTTCACACCTTTAGTTGTTAGCTCACCCCACCCACCTTATACCCTTGGAAGCTTAGCTAATAGGTTGACGTTGAGCTTGACGCCCACACTGTTTTGGGGTTGGCTCCTCGAGGAGTTAAGAAAGAGTGCGAGTGCCTCAAGGCCGTCGACTAGTCTTGGACCTGGCCTGCTGAAATACCATGAACCATTCATAGCGTAGACGTTACCCTCCCTGACAGCTTGGAGGGTGGGCCACCCATCCCTGCTAGCGAGTGCGGCTAGCTCCCTGATTGTCCTCTCAACATCGTAGCCGCACACGGTTAGGAACAGGTGCTCGGGGTCTGCCTCCAACACCCTCTCCCAACCCACCCTGCGAGAGGGTGCACCCTTCACCCCGAGCACCTCCTTGCCACCCGCATATTCAACCATCTGGGGTAGCCAGTGCCCAGCGTTGTAAACCGGGTCAAGCCACTCCAAACAAACCACTCTAGGTCTAACGCTACGCGTAGAAACCTCCCGCTTCACCCTCTGGATTCTAGCTTCAAGTGAATCCACAAGCCTACGAGCCATATCCAACCTACCAGCGGCCTCCCCAACCCTCAGCACATCGCTCAACACGTCTTCGAGTGAGTGCGGGTTAAGGGTGACAACCTCCGGCTTCTTACTAAGCTTCTCCACGGAGTCCAAAACCACACTCGAGGAGACAGCGCACACATCGCACACTTCCTGGGTAACCACCAAGTCTGGTTGCAGCCGCGTGAGTAACTCCACGTCCACCTTATAGATGGGTCTCCCACTCCTCAAAAACTCCGAGACAAGCTTGTCCACGCTCTTAGCATCCATAGCCGAAGTGTCAAACACACTCCTTACCACAACAGGCTTGGAACGAACACTCGGCGGATAATCACACTCGTGCGTCACACCCACAAGCTCATCCTCCAAACCCAGAGCACACACAATCTCCGTGGCGCTTGGAAGCGTGCTAACTATCCTCACAGACACCTATAACAACAATCACACCTTTAGCTTTTTCCATTTAAAAAGAATGGTGTCCTGCATTAGGGAGCGGTTAATGTGATGGACAACTGTGGAAAATCGTTATCCTGACACCATAAAAAAGGACAACACACATAAAAGTATGTGGATTAGCATCCGAGTTTAGGACGCCCCTTAAATCCACGCACGGCGGCGCCCGGACGAGAGAGCGGTGTGCGGGGCACCTAAGCGTGAGAAACGGTTATCCGGACATAATTCCACGCACGATGGAAAGCTAGAACAATAGAATTTGACGGGCAACACCTACCAGATGGAACGGGGTCTTAGCGAACGCGGCGTCCAGCGTTTACACTACAAATATTAAAAAATCAACCTAAGTGCCAGCTATTAATTCCTACTTATCCACCAAATCATGTTCTTTACATTATACCCATGTTCACTTAAGAACTAGTAAAATCCTCTATGTAACGTGAGGGCGCTTGTATTCGTAGTTACAGAGGTTGCATAAAGAACAGCGTCGAAGATGTCCTTCCAACCACTGCGGATAACGTCGTACACGATTTGAACGTCATCTGGAGTCGGGGAAAGGATCTTAACTTCGCCTGAATACAAAACATTTAGAAATCCGCGAAGCGCATTCTAAGGTAAAAATTGTAGGGAGAGAGCCTTGGCCTCTTTCACCATCACAGCGAGCAACTCGATCAACATTAGCTGTGGATAACACAAGGTTTTATCAGCGAGCAACCTCAAATCCACACCCCTGACCTTCACCCCCACCATCGGGAGGATGAATGATGTGTCAACTATTACTTCTGAGGGTTCGCTCACTTAGCTCTTCACCCACGCTTTCAATCTCCTCTAGCGTAACTTCAGCCCAATACTCACCCTCGGTTTTACCCATTGGAATAAGTTCAATCTTACCAGAGCTAACTTTAACAAGCATGGCATCACCCTCTCTTACCCCCACTGCATCAGCAAGCTCCTTTGGTATATAGACCATATTCTTCTTACCAATCCTAACTCTCCTTATCATACATACACTTATTACCATACCAGCTAATAAGTTCTCCATGGATAGTAATTTACGCCCAAGTATTGGGGTACTGGGGCATATTCATTCAACAAGACCTACTACCACTGCTTTCAAGACTCTCAGTACCAGCTCCTCCAAGTAGGAGATTCATATTTCTCCAAAACCTCGTCTTCCACGGAAAATACAAATTTACGCTCAGTACCGATTGTGCTCCAAACACGTCTTCTGTGTCTACGGTTTAAGGTGAGGATGGTAATAATACGAATACAAGTGTGGAAAAGGGTGGTGAATATGCGGTTGAGAACTTACCGCTACCGAGCGTAGACACCAAAAGACAACTACGGGTGGGGTGTTGCAGACCCCCAGAGTGACCTGCAGGCTCCAACGAGCTCTTGTACGCAGGAAAGGAAGAGTATAGTGAAAATAAGTATATACTGAGTGGTGACAAGTTTAGACAACCTCCACTAGGCCTAAGAAACCAAAATCATAGTTCCAGGTACTGCACCCCCAGGTCGCGTAGCAGGTAGCAAAAAAGGCTCTATCAGACTAAACGGGGGTTCTCCAGGGATTCGCAAAACCGGGAAAAATAAGGCTCGCAATTTCTTCCTTACAGTTTACCCTCAAGGTGGCTGGAGACTTTCCAGTATAGGCGGGTGGGTGGAGGCTGGGATCCGGGAGGAGAGGAAAGCCAAACCGTATTTGAGTAAAATTGGCTTCTTCACCCTGATGGTTCAAAGGGATTTTCGAATAAAGCCAAGTGCCCAAGTGTGTATAGCTCTACCCAATAGATAGAGTCTGAGTGATATTCTCGGCCAGGGAAGCCGAGGTGTGACCCCAACAACCCCACCAACGCCCAAAAACCGTGGATTTAATTCACTAGTGGACGATTTTTAACCGAATAGGGCTTCTAGGATGACGGCGGTGGGGTGCGTGAACGCAAAATACTTCAAAGTAGGCTTGAGCTTTTCGGCTTTCAACCTATATCCACTCTAGTGTACTAGCTCCTATCCTAATACTTTGAATGCGTTGCACGAATGTATATGTTGACCAGTAAATCATTTGGGTAGCCCGGAGGGAGGTGTTAGGGCTCATTATGCTAGTACGCAGTTTGACCACCCACAGTCGAGGCACCTCACACATCCCTCCTGGTTGGCTAGGTTTTCGCTACCACACACCGGGCACCTCGTGAACTCTAGACGCTCCTCTGGTCTAACAACAAGCTCTAATACACTCTTCGGCTTACTCATTCTGGATTTTGCCGTGGGAGTCGGGAGGCTCACGCCTAGCTCACCCATCATGCGCAGGGTGGTGTTCTCTGGCTGCGCTGGGTAACTCCCAGCCCTCTGTGAAGGGGTGGTTAAAACTTGACCCGGCTTAGAGGTGTCCCTGTAGACGGTTATACCCTTCAATCCGAGCCTGTGGGCGAATAGGTAGGCGATGAGTACATCCTCGGGTTCAACCCAAGCGGGCATGTTTATGGTTTTGCTCACCGCGGCGCTCACCCACTTTTGCACTTCGTACTGGGCTCTAATATGGTCCCACCAAGGTATGTCGTACGCAGTCAGGAATATTCTCCTCATGTCTTCTGGAACCTCGTTTACGCCTTGGACTGACCCCCCATTCTTGGAGACGGCTTCAAGTACCTTCTCCCTGTTAAGCCCTCTCACTGCGAGTTGTAGCTCGAATTCGGGGTCAGCGTAGTAGAACCTCCCAACTGTGGCGTGTTTTTCGAAGACGATGGCGTACTGGGGCTCGAGGCCTGACGACACATCTGCAATCATCGAGATGCTGCCTGTAGGGGCAACCGTCATGGTGTGCGAGTTCCTAGCACCCCTCTTAGCGAGGCTTGAGGCTTTATCCCAATCCATTGACCACCACTCCCTGTGGTGGTAGCTCTCGAACGGTAGCTCGCCGCGTACGAGCCTAGAGGAGGTGAAAAGCGGGAAGCATCCCCTCTCCTCGGCGAGTCTTATGGACTCCATCAGGGAAAAGTATGATACGTATTCGGCTACCCTACTCATAAACCTGAAACCCTCGTCACTATTATAGGGTATGCCTAATGCGTAGAGGGTGTCCGCGAGCCCCATGAAACCTAAGCCGATACGCCTGGTCTTCTTTGTGACCTCCTCGATCTCCGGGAGAGGGTATTTGTTCACATCTATCACACCGTCGAGGAACCTCGTAGCCACCTCCACCACCCTTCTAAGCTCATCCCAGTCGAACACCGCTTTTCCCCCATCTCGTTTCACGAAGGCGTAGAGGTTTATCGACCCGAGATTACACGACTCGTATGGGTAAAGTGGCTCTTCACCGCAGGGGTTGGTGCACCTAATCGGTCCAAGCGCCTCGTATAGAGGATTATTACGGTTAATATTATCAAAGAACACGAGGCCTGGGTCCCCGCTCTTCCAAGCGGTTCTCGCGATGTCCGCGAAGAGCTTGGCTGGGTCCACTTCCCCCCAAACCGAGCTATCCCGTGGATTCACGAGCGGCCAGGGCTTACCGGCTGCGTAGTGCTCCCAGAACCAGGGTGTTACGAGCACTGAGAGGTTAAAGTTCTCAAGGAAGCCGGGTACACTCTTTGCACCCACGAATTTTTGGATGTCAGGATGGTTTATCTCAAGTATACCCATGTTCGCACCCCTTCTTTTCCCTCCCTGCTTGACCACGTCTGTTAGGGTGTCTATGATACGCATGAAGGAAACGGGTCCCGAGGCGGAGCCACCCGTGGACGAGACCCTGTCGCCCTCAGGTCTAAGCGGAGTATAATTGATGCCCACCCCACCCCCCGACTTAAACACCAGCGCTGCCTCCTTAGCGGCATCCATTATGGATTCAAGGCTGTCCTCTACGGGTAACACGAAGCACGCGCTAAGCTGGCCGAGTCTCGTGCCAGCGTTGAATAGGGTGGGGCTATTCGGTATAAACTTTCTTTGAGCCATTATATCATAGTAGGCTTTAAACGTATTCGAATGCCGTTTGAGCCCTGTTCGCAGCGCCCAAGCGATAAACTCATCCCATGTCACCTTCATCCTTCGAGTTCTAGAGTGCTCAGCGAAGAGGTGTTTCAATCGCTCGATGTGCTCACCGCTAAGCGTGTAGCCCCCCTCACCTTCCACGTCGAAAGCGAGTTTACCGGGCGTCGACAAGGAGGCAGCCTCGCCTCCGACCACAACCCCACCACCCTTCGGATCGTAGACATCACCGTCGTACACCAAGTCTGCTAGGGCCACTAGGGCTGCAACCCTCTGAAACATTTGCTTCGGCCCCTCAATAAGCCTCCCAGAATCATCTTTGAGCAGATACCTTGATGCGAGCAGTCGTATCGCGTTAAGAGAAAGAGACTTATCAACCTCGTCTAGCTCCCTACCCAGTAGGCGCTTCTTTTCTTCCCTAACCTTTTCGTGCTCTTTCCTGTAGACGACGTACGCCTTAGCAACCTCGTAGAGGTTGAGCTCGACGAGCGTCCTCTCCACAAGGTCCTGGATCTCCTCGACGTGTGGTTTACCCTCCCTTCCAAAGCGTGAGGACACCTTCTCAAGCGTCCTGCTATAAGCCTCCTCAACCATGGATTCATCTGTTCTCCCCACAGCCTCAAAGGCTTTTGAAATAGCCCTACGAATTCTCCCCGCATCAAACTCCTGCTCCCTACCATCCCTCTTTACGACCACGTTTGGGAGATCCATACATCCTAGTCTATATCTCAGCTTAAGTATATTTCGGTTAAAAACAGTCAGCAAAGAGGAGTAATGCTACCATGTGAACCAGTCAACGAAAACATCGGACATTAACACCATACACTCGTAATACTATTAGAGTGTTTAATCAACTATGAACCCACTACTAATCACCCCAATCATGCAACCACATCGTACTGCACTATCCCAATGATTCAAGTGTTCACTAAACGCGAGCTAGATTGACCACGACAGTGTCCAGTATGCACATCTTTCCTTCTCCTTTAAGACAAAACATGGAGGTCATTGGCGCCAATATACCTAGGTGGGCTACCGACTTGAAGACTGGGTTTTGGAAAGTTTATAAAACACGTACAAGATGAGTATCTAGTACAGGCTTGACTCAAACAATCGCGTTCAATAAGTATTTATGTAGATGGGGAGTTCAGTTATGGAGACCCAGAGTTGGGGTGGTTTTTCGGATGATCTTCGAAGGGCGTCTGAGCTTTTCGGCGCTATGGATGAGACCAACCTGAGGATTCTTCTGATGCTGAGTGCGTCGCCTCTCAGCACCCGGGAGCTCGCGCGGCGGCTTGGAACAGCTGAGTCACACGTCTCTGAGAGGATAAAGAGGCTTGCAAATGAGGGTCTTGTTAGGAGTGAAGGTTGGGTGCGCCTGAATGATAGGAACTTGAAGCTTTATTCGGCGACTTTACGCTCAATTAGGGTTGACTTCAAACCCGAGAGCTTCATGTTGACGCTGCAAAGAGAGGGTGCGGCGAAGGATACCAACATTTTCTTGGCGCCCTACATGCGTTATGATCCACCCAAGCTACGCTATAAGGTTGTGGGTAGGAGGGCTGAGGGGGTTGTTATCGGCGGCTCGAGGGGGGCCGTCGTTGTGTGGGGGGTCGCTGGGATAGGTAAGACAAGCCTGGTCGCGTCGTGGGCCGCTGAGCTACGGAAGAATGGGACAATGGTTTTCTGGCACACTCTGAGGCCGGGTGACTCGTTCACCTTGGTGTGCACCAAGCTCACCCAACTCTTCCGGGAGCACAAGCGTAGCGAGGTGTTGGAGGCCATGGCAAGATGTGTGGAGGAGGGTAGATTTGACGGGCTAATTGACGAGGTGATTCGCTCGCTGGGCGGATTCAAGGGCGCCATAGTGTTCGACGACTACCACGTATGCTCAGGATGATGCTCTCCGCATGCTGATACGTGGGCTGTGTGCTTCGGGTGTGAAGCTGGTTGTGTGCTCTAGGGCACACCCGGTTGAGTTGGTCACGCTGAGTGGTGTAGGTGAGGTGGAGCTTGGCCCGCTTAGTATGGATGAGGTGACCCAATTCCTCCGGCCGAGGCTTCCTAAAGTCAGAAATTTTGGGCGCCTATTGTTGGAGTGCGCCCCAATCGGAGGTCACCCGCTCGGCTTAGAGTTATACTGTAGCGCTCTTAGCTCGGGTGGTGTGAGTCACCCAAATGTATTGGAGGGCTTCCTACACGAGCAGGTGTGGGAGGCTCTTTCGGATAGCGAGAAATTCGTGCTTTCATATCTCTCAGTCTTTAGGGGGAGTGTGGGGTTAGAAGGCCTGCGCCACGTGTCGCCTAGAACCATAGCTGGACCGCTTAGAGGCGCTCTCTACTCGCTTGAAAAGAGGGGGCTCATCAAGAGGGCGGAAGGGGTTACACCGTGCATGAGATCATAAGGGACGCCGCCTACTCGAGCCTAGCTGATCCCCGACTACTACACCTTAAAGCCGTAGTCAGCAGTTTCAAAATAGATAGGTTTATATAGATTTCTGGATTTGAATGATCCGGTTGTGCATGGGCAGTAGGGAGGGTGAGTGGTAGCAGAGACCCAAGACCTCCCCTGGCTGGCTGAGGGAGGAGTACATGCACACACATGGGGGGGAGGAGGGAGGGTGAGGCTGACTGAGGATGGATTGGAGGGCGCTCCCCACCGGGAGTGGTGGGTGGGTGCGTCCTGACAGGGGCCAAGCGGAGTGGGGCCGATGAACCCGTGAGGTCCCTATATGATGCACTGAAGCCCAAGCTCCACTACGCGTACGACAGGTGTGCGGACGCATACCTACGTACGCCTTCGTAGAGTGAAACCCGCAGAATACTATGGGGCCATGGGCGACCCATCCTCGGCTCTCGAGGAGGTCTACCACTCCTTCCTCTCACGCGACTTAGAGAGGGCCACAGAGTCACTCGCGAAGAATTTACCCAAAATCATCGATGCGGGGCTATGGTTATCACTGCACCAGATAGCCCAAGAGCTTCTCGCCAAGATTGGCGACGAGAGGATTAGAGGCTGGCTTATATACCTGGAGGCGATATGCAGCCAAGACTCAAGCCTCACAAGCAAAGAGTCACTCGACCTACTCGGCCAAGCACTGATACTCGCGGAGAAATACGCAGATTCACTGCTTCTTGCGCGCGCCCATTTGGCGCTCGGCCAAGCCCTCCAAGATTTGGGTGAAACCAGAAAGGCTGAGCGACACTACACGCTTTCACTCAAATTCTCCAAGGACACGAGGCAACACCTGAGTATCAGGGCTAACGTTACACAGTCCCTAGCGGAGCTATGGTTCGCTAGGGAGGAGTTTACGAGGGCTCTCGGATCATATATTAGGGCTGAAAGAGCCCAGAGACGCCTCGGAAATGAGAGAAACGCGCTTCTTGCGAGAAGCCGGATGGCGTTAATAAACTACTATATTGGTCAACCAGAAACGTCACTTGTAATACTGGATGAGATGCGTGAGCGGGTGTTCGCCACTTCTAACCACACGCTTAGAACCTCGTGGCACATGGTTGCCACATTCGCCCTCTTCGCACTCGGACGCCTAAAAGACGCCCTCAAACAATCCTCAGAGTGGATTGACGCTGCCAAACTCACCAACTACCCAGGTTACACCCGTGAGGCGCTATGCTTCCGCGCGATACTTTTAACCCTATTCGGCGAGGCCAAAGAGGCCGAAAAATGCCTCACCCAAGCACGGAGACTGAATGGGAAGCCTGACAAACACAACCAGGGCTTCATGGAGATGGCGTACGCGGCCCTCCTCACCTTAAAAGGGTGAAAGGGAAAAGGCGTTCAAACACTACTCTAAGTGTATAAAGCTCCTCATAGACGAAACACTCCACCAAGCCATGCGTGCACTAATCATCGCCAAACTGGAGCTAGAAAAAGGAAAAAGGGATACCGCGCAAGCCTACATCAAAAGATGCGTCCCGCTCTTCGAAAAAATAGGGGCGAAAAGATACGCATTAGAAGCACAATCCCTCCTATCACGAACCGAAACCGCGAACACATCAGCCATAATAGATAGCTAAGCAAACCGTAGCCCTAAGCGATGACCCAGATTCTTTGAAAGCCAACCACATATTGTACTAACCGTGACACTAAATGTTTAATCCGTGGGAGGCTATTTACCAGTACATACAAGAAATTTTAGAGGCGGATAATAAGGAGGACTGGAAGTTTCAGCACACATACAAGCTATGTAAGCTAGCAAAAACAATAATATACCCTCATCACTCAAATTATATGAGTGGTGTTAAACACAGCCACGCTGAGTAGGTTTATGGTATTAGCGGGCACACTTGGAGTTGCTCCGTCGGGCTTTACCACACTTATGTGCTGGCTATACTGGGACAGAAGAAACGTCATCCTGCTTAGCCAACCTAGCCATACTGGGCTACAACATTTACACCTCATATACTGCTGTCACAGAGTTAACGGGGAGGGCATCGAGGAGTCGAGCGGCAAGCTGACACCGCAAGCACAGAGAATGCATGAATGAACGGTTCCCATGCTCTGCCACCATCTTCGAATTGTTATCTAGGGTGAAGGCCAGGAAGTATAGATAAACGTATCCTTATTGGTTCGCGAGTCTGATTAGAGTCTTCCTTAGAACCTCGACACCTCTATGCGCCTGCTCCCACTCCGTCCACTCCTCTGGGGCGTGGCTGACCCCACCCCTGCTTGGTACAAACACCATTCCTACTTCTCCTGTTAGCTTAGCCATGTTCTGCGTGTCGTGTCCAGCTCTACTGGGAAGCTGCATGTACGAGTAGCCCAGCTCTTCCACGACTTTGCTTATTGTGTGGATAACCAGTGGTGAGCAGTTAACTGGCTCGGTTTTCTGGGGTATGGAGTATTCGAGGTCAACGTTTTCTCTCTTCGCATATATTTTAGCACTCCTGACAACCCTGCCAACAGCGTCTTCGAGGTCTGCTGCTTCAAGCGACCTTATGTCGGCGACCAGGGACGCTTCCCCTGGGATAACGTTTGCGACGTTTGGGAAGAGTGTAATATGCCCTGTGGTGCCCACCATGTCGCCGTGCTTTAGAGCTATCTCTCTTATCTTGAGGGTGGTCCTCGCAAGTGGGATAGCCGGGTCACGCCGCATATTCATAGGTGTGGCACCCGCGTGCGACTGTCTGCCTTTGAAGGATATATTCAACCAGCGTATACCCACTATCCCCGTGACCACTCCTATATCCACTCTATTAGCTTCGAGGACTGGGCCCTGCTCAATGTGTAGCTCCACATGGGCTCTAATTGGCCTCGTGAACCTCTCCATGTACCCTTCCCGGGGGATTCGTGTAACCCCCTCCCCAAACCTCCTCCCATCATATTTGTTCTTTAAGTCGTAGAGTGCTTGTCTTTCCAGCACCCCAGCAAAATAGGAGCTACCCGTCAACGATGAAAACGCGCCCTCCTCATCTGTGAACACAATCAAAGCTATCGGGAGCTTGGTTCTAACACCGTCATCATTGAACATCCTAATAGCCTCAAGTCCCCCCATAACACCCAGAACACCGTCAAACATCCCCCCATTCCACACGGAATCAATATGTGAACCAGTGGTCACAATAGGGGACTCAACCTCACCCGACCTCACACCAATCATGTTGCCCGCGGCATCGGTGAAAACACGCAAACCAGCCTCCCTAAACGTCTTTAACACATACTTCCTAGCCTCAACATCATACTCACTCAGGGAGGGCCGACTAATACCCCCAGTCACCTGCCTACCAATCTCCCCAAGATTCAACACATCCTTTCTCAACCTATCAATCAAGGCGGAACACAAGTGTATGCCTCCTACTTTTTAATAAGACTATTTTTGAAACGAGCCCTTGACACATTATAAGGGCCGAAGCTGGGAGCCTCACCAGATGGATTCTAAATCATAACTCACTATACGGCAGCAGCGTTTGCACTAGTAGGGTTTTTATTAGATGGGTCTCCTAATACGCGTTGATGTCACTCACCCCAAGCATTCATTTTGCCCGGCAATACGCCTACCTCGTCCTACAATATTGTATAGAGTTTACAACCCTTCTCCTCTCTGGGACCAGACGCCCACCACTCTCAGCGAATATGGGGAGCACAAACCCTGTGGAACCACATAGTGGATTACCCAGACTATTAGGGTCCACGTATATATGGGTAGGGAGGCAATACTTATGACGTTCAGCGCGAAAACGATTATGATCAAAAACACCAACATTGTGGATGCAGCTAACTCTAGGATAATTGAGAATCAGAATGTAATAGTGGACGGCTCACATATTAAGGAGATAAGCGGCACAACACCTGGTAGCGAGGTTTTCCACGTTGTTGATGGTGAGAAGAGCTACCTGATGCCTGGGATAGCCGACCTCCACGTTCACCTTAACTGGGACGGTGGACCCGACCCGAGGCAGGCGGTGCTACAGGAGGGGGCTAAGGTGGCCGTACTACGAGCCTACAGGCACGCGTTAGACCACCTGAAAATGGGGGTCACAACACTATTGGATGTAGGCTCCATGGATGACCTAGCTATCGACTTGGCCTCAGCGATTAGGAGGAACGTGGTGTTTGGACCACACCTCTATGCGACTGGGAGAATCATATGCATCATTGGCGGCCACGGCGCCGGGCTCGGCTACGAGATAAGTGGGAGGGATGATGCGCTGAGGGCGACTAGGACGCTCATCAAGCGCGGCGCGGATATGATAAAGATAGCCGCCACATCGGGTGCCTACGGCTCGTTCGGAGCCGAGAAGCTTGAGGCAATTCAACTCGACCCCGAGGAGATACTTACGATTACCTCGGAGGCGAGAAAGTATGGTATCAAGGTGACGGCTCACGCCCTGAACCTAGAGGGGATTAGAAACTGTGTGGATAACGGTGTATCAATCATACAGCACGGCGCATTCCTGGATAAGAGCACCGCGCGTCTAATGGCGCAGAAGGGTGTATTCCTTGTACCAACACTACTCGTGTATCGGAAACTCGCCGAGGGTGCGCCGGGAGTCATGCCCGAGGCTGTGAGCAAGGCTAGGGAGGTTGTCAGACACCATAGGGAGGCCTTCCTAAACGCCTTGGAGGCGGGGGTGAGGATAGCTGGTGGCACCGATGTATACTCCCCCAACTTCGGCCCTCACCCCAGGATCATCGATGAGGCAATCACGATGGGGGAGTACGGGATGCCTAATAGCGAGGTGATCAGGGCTATAACACTGAACGCATCGGAGGCGCTTGGAACACACAGGACACGCGGCAGAGTAGAGGAGGGCATGGAGGCCGATCTCGTACTGCTGAGAGGTAACCCCCTAGAAGACCTGAACAACCTGAAAAAAGTTGAAAGAGTATTCCTAGACGGTGTGGAAATAGATCCACACACCACCCGAGACCCCCTAACACTATAACAAATGGGGGATGCAGCTTTATGCGAAAAATCCCGTTTTAGGCAACCCCGCTTATAGACAGTGCGCAAATACCATATTCGGGGATGAACACGCGCATACCAATTGGTCACATCCTAGTCTTACCCTAAATGGAGCTCCCAAGTTAGAATCGGCTGGGTGCGCCATCCCCGCAGAGTAATGTTGTTCGACCCTCTTCCCAAGGTGGTCGGAAGGTTTATAGTTTTGCCTTCGAGGATAAACCAGTGAGTTGTAGTAAGCCGGGTTCACACTTCTTTCTAAGGGAGGCAACCGGTCTAGTAAAGGAGCTTTCCGCCTTTGATGTATTCGTCTGGAGTATAATATTTTTCCCGTGGCTTACAAGCTGGGCTGGGATATTCTGGGTCACGCCTGACTACTACCTCCACGTCAACTATTACGCCGCGCTCGGAGCTTGGTCCATTATAGCGATGGTTATAATGTTACTCTACTGGCTGCTGACCGCCGCCATCCCGCGTAGCGGTGGTGACTACGTTTTCGTATCAAGAATAATATCCAGCTCGCTCGGATTCATAGGGAGCTTCCTCTTCCTGCTCGCACTGCTCACCTCGGCTGGGTCGGGGGGTTATTGGGCGTTCACCGAGGCGGGCACAGACCTCACATTCGCGGGGCAAGTCTTAGGTGACAAGTGGATTAGGAACCTTGGGTTATTTTTGACGCCCACAACAACGAGCTCCCCCTGGACGCTCTTCGCCCTAAGCCTACTCATCCTAGGGGTGGGAGCCGTAAGCGCGATACTGGGAGGTAAAACCCTGAAAAGGGTTCTATACGCCTTGTTCGGATACGGCCTACTCGTCCTCATCCTAGTGGTAGCCGTGTTTGCATTCACACCCCACAGAGTCTTCCTACAAGACTACTCAGACAGCTTTAATGGGGGTGTGCACGCCGTCTTCAGACAGGCCTCCACAATGGGGTATCTACCCTTCAGCACACTGGGGAATATCGGGGGTGTTATCCCAGTCCTCTTCGTGAGTATTGGCCCATACCCCGTCATGCAGTTTGTGGGCGGCGAAATAAAGAACCCTAAGAGGTCCCTGCTCTTCGGCCTCGTGTTCGCGGAGGCAGTCTCCATACTGGTTTGGTTCGGACTAACCTACCTCGTGGACAGGGTGATAGGGATAAGCTTCCTAGAGGCGTTGAGCGTCGTCAACGGATACGCGATTGTCCCAACCGCATTCGTCACGCTGCTTATACCCAATCAGATTGTCCTCTGGATAATAACCGTGGGCCTCATCCTCGGCAACATAGGGTGGTCGTGGCTTGCATTCATCTTTATAAGTAGAATATTCTTCGCCTGGTCGTTTGATAGGATAATACCAGCCAAATTCGCCTCGGTGAGTGAAAGCCGCCACACACCCACCTTCGCACTCATAGTGGCATCACTACTCGCCGTGGTGCCCATGTACTTGGAATACTTCACCTCGTTCATCACGGCTCAGGTAAACGCCATCTTCTTCTACACAATAGTGTGGTTCCTCGCAGCGTTAAGCGCAGCCCTACTACCATACATAAAGAAGGATGTCTTCGAGCTATCACCAATAAAGGCAATGAAGGTGGGTAGCATACCTCTGATAACACTCCTCGGCTGCATCTCCATGACCCTTTTCGCCTATCTAGGGTACTATAGTGCAACCAACCCAGCAATCGGACCATTCGGTATTGGAGCAAAAATATTCACACTATCACTAATCATCACAGCCATAACAATATATGTAGCAGCATACTACTGGAACAAGAGGCAGGGAGTAGACCTAAAACTATTACTCAAACAGGTCCCCCCAGAATAAGCCCTTGAATGCGAACCAAAACGAACATCCGTGAGTGGGACACACGTGAACCCATCAACCAAGAATAAAACTGTGGAACCCTTTACCCTACCACTCCAACCAGAATTAACAATACTTTACTCACAGAAAGACCGGTGCACTTAGCCTTCAAACCCCCCAAGGAACCACCAGAGGAAGCTACCAATGATGTCCTCGATTAACATGCCTAAACACACCTCTTAGGACGTGTGCACAACTCACACTAAGTGTCTATTTAACGCCTCAAGCTTAATTCTACCAATTTACCTGTAACTCCGCATCCCGTCCTTAGGAGAAAAAGCTCACAAACACCAGAGTGAGCTACCCCGCTTGAAGGCGGGAGCTTCCTGCCTCATCACCGCCCCACCTTGCCTCCTCAACCCCAAGGTCGAAAGAGGAGGTATTGGGTGAAGCTCAACCGCAGGCACACCAGAAGGGTGGCACCCACCCTACACGCTTCAAGAGAACCAGAGAAGCGTTGAGGTCCCGGTCAACTGTGAAACCACAGCGGGGGCAGAGAAACACCCTGTCTTCCAGTGTCAAACCCTTGTTGATCCCACCACACAGGAAACACTCACGTGAAGTGTTGTAAGAGGGGACAGGTAAAACCTGTTTTCCTCTTTTTCGAAACTGCCACTCCAGCACCGCTCTGAGCTCTGAGAAAGAGGAGTCGTGGAGCCGAAGCCTCCTCCTCTTGGTTCCACTTTGAATTAAGCCTTGGACATCCAAATCCTCCAGCACTAAGAGGTCGTACTCCTGTGCGAGTAGCGCCCCGAGCTTGAAGAACAGGTCACGCCTGAAATCTTTAACACGCTCGTGCTGCTTTGCGAGTCTTGTCTTTGTTTTGAGCCAGTTTTTGAAAGAAACTTTTTCCTTGATAGTGTTCTCTGTAGCAACCTGACTCCTTCAAGGGAGCGCTCAAGCGGCCTCGGGTTCTCGAGGAAGCGCCCATCCAGAGGAGAGTGTGGCGAGCCTCGCTATCCCCAGGTCAACACCCACCGCTTTTTTGGGCTCCTTCTGAGCCTGCACTTGGGTTTCGGGTTGTTCCACCAAGGAGATTACGTGGATTCTATCTGGAGGGTAAAGCTTCACGCACACCTGAGACACCCAGTTTTCGGGGAACACCCTGTGCAGAATTAAAGTGAAAAACCCGATTTTACTCAAGTAAAGCCTAGCCCTCCTCTTCTTTTTGTTTTTACCTTGTCCAGCATCCCTGATATCAGAAAGCTTCCAACCACTCTGAGGGTACACTAAGGAGAGGTACCTGTGAGGCTTCTTCTCCCTGGACCTGTTCGCTAAGCCTTCGAGAAACCTCTGCCGTGCCTGGTAGAACCTATCAGCAACCTGCTGCGCAACCTGCGAGTGTAGCGCTTGGAACTCGGGGCTCCGCTTCCTCAAATCCAAAGCAAGCTGCCGAAGCTCGTTCCTACCCATAGTGTGCTTGTTCTTCTCATACTCTTCTTGCTCGGCGTGTAAGAGCGTGTTGTAGAGTTTACATGCAACCTCTAACTGGGTTTTCAAANCCCCCGCCGTGGTCTTTGAAGAGTACGCTCGGAATCGGTAAACCCTCACACGCATTCTCAAATATTCTCTGCATGCGTATTTATACCTTTGGAATCCCCGCCTTAAACGGTAGACCCAAAATAGCACTCAGCGCTGATCGTAGCCCGCGCATGAATTTTGGGTCTACCGTAAAAGGCGAGGTTTTGGAAACTTTATAACTCTTAGAAAGCTTGCGGGGGACGCAATAAAACGCTATTTGGATGCCATCGGGAACACAAAGCACCCATTACCCCACATAGTCCCGGCTTGGTGAGAATACTTATTATACACTTTAGCACACGGTTATTGTGAAACAAAGAGTACTTCTCTTCGGCTTTGAACATTTTGGCGACTACTTTGAGAATCCATCTGAAATCGTTTGCAGACGACTCGAGGGGAAAAGTGTAGGTGGGTGCAGGGTTCTCTGCAGGGTGCTCCCCGTTGAGTACAAGGCTGTGGAGGCGGCCGTAGTAGGGGATATAGATTCCCATAAACCCATACTTGTGCTAGGCTTGGGTTTGGCGGCTGGCCGCAGCCAGATATGTGTCGAGAAGGTGGCGCTCAATTTCAGGGATGTGAACCTAAAGGATAACTCTGGGTTTAGACCTGAGCATGATAGGATAGAGCTTGATGGTCCCGTGGCTTTGGAGGCCAAAATCCCAGTGAACAAAGCCGTTGAATCATTGAGGGGTGCTGGTATCCCCGCGAAGCTGAGCCTTAGCGCTGGCGGATACCTCTGCAACAATGTGATGTACCTTATTTGCCGTGAAGCCCGTAGAAGGGGCATTCTGGGAGGATTCGTTCACCTCCCAGCACACGAGGAGCTAGTCGCCAAGCTTGGAAGGGACATACCATCCATGAATATATCTACAATGATACGCTCAATACGACTCATCATTGAAACAGTGCTGAACCAGAATTTGGTTGAGCGCCAACAAGGGATAGCAGGTGGGGAGCCCAACCATAGACGCTTAGACACTCAAGCAAAGGTACCCCGCACTCCGGCACAAAATATCTAGAATAGGAGGCTGCGGGATGCTTTATACCCACGACCCACGGTACTTCTTCCAGTTTTGACTCTGTGTTTTTATGCCTAGCTTTAAAATATCTACGTAAAACTGTGATATGTTTAGGGATGAAGTGAGGTTCGGGGAGTGTCTAGGTAAAAAATGTGCGGTGCTTGGTTTGGGTGGTGTCTGGTGATTGCGTAGGAGTGTTGTTCAGGGCTTGGTCCAACTAGTCATGTTGCTTTGGGTTGCCAACATGATTCAGCTTGGGCTACGCTATAGTTGGGGCATAGCGCTACCTCAGGCCTCGGCGCAGTTAGAGCTGAGCGGGTTCGAAGGAGGTGTTATCGCCTCGTCTTTCTATATTGGCTACGTTTTGACAGGTATACCCTCAGGCATACTGGTTGACAAGCTTGGCACCAAACGCGTCGCGATTCTAGCGCTCGTCGGCGTTGGGTTGCTAAGCTTCTTTATCGCCGCCTCAAAAGGCTTCCCAGAGCTCCTCCTAGCCTTCCTAGCTGCGGGTGTTATAGCGGGACCAATATTCCCATCTTCACTCAAAACACTCTCCGAGAACCTGAGCCCAAACAACAGGGCAACCGGTGTGGGCGTCCTCGAAACGGTCTCCCCATCCGCTATGATAGCCGCGGCAACCATCTTCCCACTAGTGGTGGGAGAAATGGGGTGGAGGTACGTGTACACTCTATTGGGCACCACGGCGCTCCTAGTCGCGGTCGCCTACTACGCTGGGGTTCCGAACACGCATGTGGAGCAGACCCGTGAGAAACCATCCTTTAGGGAGGGCTTCACCAACAGAAGGCTTCTCCTAGCGGTATCAGTCAGACTAGGCGGGATGTGGGGCATCATAGGCATCTCGGCGTGGTACTATTATATTGCGGACAAAGTGTTCGGTTCATTCGAAGCCCAACTCCTATACTTATCGCTAGCCCTAGCAGCTGTGGCTGGACAGGTCTTAGGTGGGCTTGTCTCCGACAAGCATGGTAGGGGAGGAGTTGCCGCACTCGGTATGCTCGCTTTCGGCGCACTCCTAGCGCTTGCGTCTGCAACTAGGGATTTAAGCGTGTCATTAATCTTAGCGCCCTCAATAGGTTTCACAGCTTTCTTCTGGAAGAGTGGGCTCGACACATACATATTAGAGACTGTGCAACCAAACCAGCGCGGCAGCGCTGCAGGCCTCATGAACACCATCTCACAGGTGGGCAGCCTAGTAGCACCATCAGCCGTAGGCTACACCATAGACATCACGGGGCTACAATCCCCCATACCCTTCCTCACACTTGCAGCCGGTCCTCTAATAGCATCACTAATTATGCTTCTCACCATGCTATAAGTGGACACTCTACCTAATTCAATATCAAATACACCCAGAAACACGACTTATCTAGTATATAGATGTAGAGTAGATCATACAATATTTAGCGCTCTGTCAACATTTCTCGGGTAAATCTCATCTTTGCAAAGTCAACTTGATTAGGGTATTCCAGAAAGTAGAATTCCAATATTTGACTACCAATATTGTAAATACTATTTTTTATCCGACGATGGTGTCCGGATTAGTTGGCTGCATGCGTGGTATCATAGTGTGGAAAAGCGTTATCCGGACACCACCAACTTAAATCAGAAAATCTTATATGTACCACTCTAAACTAATCACAGTCGTTAACTAATGGCGGGGGATGGTGTCCCCCTGAGGGTGCGGCCCTCAAACCGCCCAACAACAAGGGCTGATGGCACCTATCTCAAAATAGGTGAGATAGGTGGATACAATATTATATGCGCTTCTGGCAGCACCCGTGATGGCTAACGCGCTCTATAGGCTTAAGATCGAGTATGCTACGATCGCGGCCGCACTCATAGCTACGGTATCATCCATACTCATTTATCCTAGACTTCCAATCGTTGGAGAATTTTATGTAGATAGGCTTACTTGGTACTTCGTTATAAGTGTCTGTGCTATTTACTTAACAGCAGCGCTCTACTCGAAGAAATATTTTATTGGCACACCAACCAAGTTTGGATTGCCCATATACTATATCCTTCTCAACTTCTTTGCCGCATCAATGCTCTTTACACTTGTTACGGATAATCTTGGTCTGATGTGGGTTGGGCTAGAAGCCACAACTGTTTCATCAGTCCTCCTAGTGCTGGTCGAAGGTAGCGACGCGGCTATCGAGGCTGCGTGGCGTTATGTTATGGTGGTCTCCACGGGCGTAACATTTGCATTTATAAGCGTGATCCTTGTTTACTATTCGCTACACACCCTTAACATTAATACAGGTGCTACTAGAAACCCGGTTTTAGCCTTAGCTGTATCAATAGCACTTGTGGGTTTTGGAACAAAGGTAGGAGTCTTCCCAGTTAACACCTGGCTGCCAGACGCTCACAGTGAGGCGCCGCCACCCATAAGCGCAATGTTTTCAGGCGTACTCCTCCCCGTTGCACTGTATGTGCTCTACAGAGTCTACTTGCTTGACCCACTCACACAAGTCTTCACCTGGGTTGCAACCTTATCTATTGTTGTTGCTGCCATAATGATGGCTTCACAGACCAACTTTAAGCGTCTCTTCGCATATAGCACAGTTGAGAATATTAACTTAGCCCTTCTGGGATTCGCACTCAATCAACCTCTGGGTGCGGTTATACTCGTGATAGCGCATGCATTCGGAAAATCGGCAGCCTTCTATTCTTCTGGGTTAACATACAAGCTGACGGGTAGTAAAAACATAGGCGACTACGGCTTGTGGAGGGCGAAGTATCTACCCTATTCACTTATTCTATCCTCACTTTGCGTCACGGGGGCACCACCTCTAGCAACCTTTGTTGGCGAATTCCTAATTCTCTCTTCACTTTTGAAATATAGTTTAACCGAGTTCACCCTAGTGGTGGCTAGCCTTGGGCTGGCGTTTGTGTCCACAAACTACCATGTTAGCCGAATGGTGTTCCGTGGCGCGGGTGAGCTGAAAGTGGAGGACGACTTGATGGGTTGGATTTCGACCGCATCCGCACTGATCCCCCTCATACTTGGAGTACTACTGATTTGGTGGTTCTTATGAAGACAAGACTTATAGGGGAAATGGGTGGATACCTACTCTACTCAGATCATCTAGAGGAAATCAAAACAACCAAGAACACGAGCAACACCAGCCAAGAGGGCTCCGGGCGGCCTGTTGGTTCACTTATATTCCAATATGGACCTGCGACAGGCGGGCTAATAGAGAGTGTTGGTATGAACATCGAGACATTTGGGGAGTACATACGCACCATAAGCGTAGAACCCTACAAGATGAGAACGATTAGTATTTCTAGAAGCATCGAGGACTTGTTATTAAGTGTTGAGAGGGTTAACGGCAACTTTGCAGCTTCTCATGTGACCGCCTTTCTCACAGCGCTGGAAAACGCATACGGCGTTACACCTCCGCGGGACGTTATACTTGGCAGGGTTGCCCAGATCGAGTTGGAGAGGATTCGCAACCACTTACTAGTGACTCAAAGACTAACCGAACACGCTGGGTTCTCCGTGCCGTCCGCCAACCTCCTCTATTTGGTTGAGGAGGTCAACAGAGTCATTGGACGTGCCTTCGGACACAGGTACTTCTATGGTGTTAACACCTTGCGGGGTTTTAGAATGGATTGGCAACTAGACCTACCCACGTTAAAGAACATTGTAGATGAGTTCCAAGAGGTCTATAGAGGCATCCTAGATAATAGGGTGTTTATAGACCGGCTACAAGGCAACGGTTTAGTTTCCATTGATGATAGTATCGGTCCTGCTGCTAGGGCTGCGGGTCTCATGTATGACGCGAGACTCGACGGTGACCTAGCAGAGGTTTACGGCGAAATTGGTTTCAATATTAGCAGAGCGGACTCATCGGATGCCTTCGGGAGGCTACTGGTTCGTGGACAGGAGGTATCCGAATCCCTCCGTCTCATAGGCAAACTAAATATCAGGGCTCAAGAATACGAAGCGGGTTGGCTCGATGCATGGGAAAAAGACATCAAGGGTTTCACGGGTGGTGGGCTTGGTCGCGTCGAGAGTCCTTCAGGAGACTTGGCGTACTATGTTGGCATACATAAGGGAACCATAAGCAAAGTACTCCTACTTCCACCTTCTAAGGTCAACCTGCGCCTTTTCTGTTCTTCGATGACCGGAAACGTGTTCACGGATTTGCCCTTTAACTGGGAGAGTTTCGGGATATGGATGTCCGAGGTGGGGGTTGAGTTCGTTTGAACTGGTTTCTGAAGGGCGTTAGAAAGGGTGTAAGAACAGAGAAAACACCGTCTGATGTGGCGCCATGGAGCACGGAGTTGCAATTCAAAGGGATCGAGGAGGAGAGCGGGGTTACAAGTGAAAGTCTACGCTGCCCAACATCGGCTATTGGACCGGGATGGATTGCTGAGCGGTGTGTTTACTGCAGGAGGTGTTACCCACACTATCAACCCACTGGTAACCATAGGATGGGTGTGGTGAAGCGGGTAGAAAAGAGGTTTCAGAGGTCTTTCTATCTCTACCCGATTGATGTAGGTACCTGTGGTGCGTGTAACACTGAGCTCAGACTTATCGCGTCCCCCCAGCACGATTTGACCAGGTTTGGCATATTTTTCACAAACACTCCAAGGCATGCTGATGCACTGATCGTTATGGGTATCATGACTAAGGGTATGAGGGAAGCCTTCAGGAGGGCGTACGAGGCCATGCCTGAACCGAAACTTGTTATAGCGCTAGGCGCGTGTGCCATATCCGGGGGAATATTTCAAACGGAAAAAATAGAGGCTGATGTGGTAATACCCGGTTGTCCTCCTTCACCCTACACGATTCTCGACGCCCTCATCAGGGCTAAGGGGGGAAGAGGATGGTAGCACTAATAGTGGCACTCCTCATGCTGGGCCTATCACCAGTCGCAGCCCTCATAAACAGAAGGTCTGGGTACATAGCTTGCTCCGCTGGGTCAGCCGTATTCGTATACTATGGCATGACGAATTATTCGAATGAGCTCAGCTTGTTCTATGTAGCGGCTGGCTTAGTGTGGCTTTTCACATCGGTCTACTCACTATACTACGACCACCACCGGTGGCTTGGCCCCCTCTATACTTCATCCATACTCGGCATGGCCATAGCCCTGACAACAAACAACCTACTCGTATTTCTCGCTGGCTATGAGATCATGACTATCCCAGCCTATGTAACCATCGGACTCTATAAGAAAACTGATTATTCAGCATTCGTATTCATGGGTTTCGGTGAGCTGAGCACAATTCTAATACTCGCGGGATTTCTTTACTCATATGTGGTTACCGGATCACTTAGCTTCTCGCCTCTTACTACCATCACTCCATTTATGATAGCGGCATTTGGGTTCATGGTTAAAATGGGTATACTGCCGTTTATGGTAACAGAGTGGTTACCCATCGCCCATGGCAACGCTCCCTCGAATGTGTCCGCGATTCTCAGCGCATCGATGACGCTTGTCGCGGTCTATGGCCTCACGAAGATGGCGCTACTCACACCTCGCCCAGATTTGTTCGGTTTCATACTCTTAGGGGTGGGTGGCTTCTCAGTATTCTTCGGTGCATTCTACGCCTATGTTAGTGATCACGCCAAAGTCCTCCTAGGGTTCAGTACGGTAGAGAATAATGGTGCAATATTAACTTCAATCGGAGTCTACCTGACAGCGCCCACACACACCCTCGCATCCTTCTCTCTGATAACAATTGCGGTTTACGTGTTGGCTCACTCACTCGCCAAGACTGGATTATTCTTGGATACTGGTATGATGGAGAATGAGTCCCTTATTTTGCCACGAATCCTCAAAAACAGATTGAGCGATGTAGGGGGTGTACTTCTAGCCTCCTCCATGTCTGGGCTGCTTCCCACGCTTGGCGGAGTGGCAACTTGGGCGTTGCTTGAATCACTATTCATGGAGGCCTACACCCTGCACTCAGCGTTATCCATAATCCCCATTGTGACGGGATCAATCATCGCCATGGGTGAAGGATTCGCCACCTCAACCATGCTCAAATTCATCATTTTTGCACACATATTTAACAAGCGGTCATCCAACGAGAAGACTAGGCCACTAATACTTTTACTACTAGGACTCCTCATCCTTGCCGGGGGGAGCGCAACCTACATATTCTATAGGCCGTTTTTAGCGGGTAACCCAGCCCTCGGTCTACCGTTTGGATTAATAGCATCAGAATTCTCCAGTCAGGCCTTCGGAGCTATCTCGCCGCTCTATGTATTAATTCTACCCTCGCTTATAGGCGCACTCGTTATAGCAGTATTCGGGAAGCCGCGTATCCGCAGGTCAGAGGTATGGAATAGTGGTGCGCCCCTGAATGAAGCTTACACATCCTTTGCGTACTCGAACAACATCAGGCTGATGCTCGGCAAGCTGCTCTTAACCCATATAGGGCGAGATGGGGTCAAGGTTGTGGATGTCTTCTGGAGCCTCACACACACCGTAGCCAAACTATTCGTATCTTTCTCCAGACACTTTTCACGCACATATATGAATAGCAGGTTATCCTGGTACGTGATATATATGATTTTGGCTCTGATTGTTTTCACGGTGGTGGTTGTGGCATGATCGACCAAATGGTTGAGGCATTAATCCAGGTGTTGGGGACAATCCTTGTAGCCCCCCTCTATTCGGGTATCGCGGAGAAGCTTAAAGGGGTTGTGTCTCTGAGGAGAGCTCAGAGCGTGCTACAACCCTATTATGACCTGTTTAAACTTTTAAAAAAGGAAACAGTTGTACCCTCAAGCGCATCAGAACTCTTTGTTTACGGCCCATACTTCACATTCGGGGTCTATGTGCTGATATCCTTCGTTATACCCGTCGTCTACCCTCGACCAGTGTTCCTAACACCCACAGTGGACTTCCTAGGGGGTGCACTCCTGTTCTCCCTTGTGAGCTTCGTTAAGGTTTTATCCGCAATGGATTCTAAGAGCAACTATGTGGCTCTCGGAGTCTCCAGGGCCGCATCATTCGGTTTCCTAGCTGAGGCAACGCTTATAACCGTTTTCTTCGCGGTTGCGATATCCACGGGTACTAACAATCCCTATGTTGAATCTGCATACGCGTCGAATCCATCCCACTACCTCGCACTCGACCACCTCCTAGCAACCGTATCATTCTTTATGCTATGGCTGTTTGAAACAGGTAAACTACCAGTCGAGAGCCAAGGCCTATCCGAGATGGGGATGATCGATGACTCCCTGACCTATGAACACAGCGGTAAACCGCTCGCACTACTCAAATGGGGCGGATACATCAAAGCCTACCTACTTGGCTCCGTATGGCTAAACGTGTTCCTCTTACCATGGGGTGGCCAAGTGGGTGTGCTGGGCGCATTTTTCGACATCGGGTTAATGTTCGCCAAGTGGATGATCCTTATAGCCATTGTACTTGTGGCTGAAACATCACTCGCGAAACTCAGATTATTCAAGATTCAAGACCACCTTGCCATAGCCTTTGTGCTATCGGTCTTCTCACTCTTGTTCTCGGTGATATAGTTGCAGATCCAACAACCCGATATAATGGGAACCGTATACATTTCAATAGTAGCATCAGCCTTCTATATCCAAGGCCAAGCTTACTACAAGCCTCTAGTTAAGATGACTGGGGTACAGTCATCACTCGTAGCTCTGGTCTCACTACTAGTTTACCTACAAAGCGGCTCACTGGACTACGTTTTCCTAGCGGTAATATTGATTACCATTAGAGGAATTGTGACACCTTACATATTACTTAGGGTCCTCGGGGAGAGGTACGGCGAACGGGAGAAGATTAGCGGCTTCGCATCCCTTCTGATAATAGACCTCGCATTCTTCTTTATTGCAGTATTTGTCCTTTACAGCCTTGTTATAACAAGGGTTTTTCCCGGGGACTTTGAACTGGTTTTCGCGTTCACGATCTTCTTCCAAGGATTATACCTTATTGCATCACGTAACTCAACACCTTCCCAAATAGTCGGCTACCTTGAGGAGGAAAACGCTATAGTTATCCTCGGTCTATCACTAATACCTATACCACTACTAATTGAAGCAAGCGTATTACTAGACGTATTAGGACTCGTGGTTATCTCTGCAGTGATAATTTATGAGAAAAAGATTCACACACCCCTCGAAGAGCTCAGAGGATAACAACTACTTCCAACTAAAAAAGGGGCCTTTTCCATGCTATCAACCAACAGTTTATCCACTGCTTACGGACTTATACATCAACATATTACTCACTCTAGTTAATTACCACTTTGAGGACACACCAACGACAGAAACTTGTAAGGCTTCTTCACCTTGAGCTTATTCGCAAGTCCATCGAGGAACCTCTCGCGTGCCTGATAGAACCTCTCCTCCACCTGCCACCGAACCTAGGAGTGCAACGCCTGAAACTCGGGGGGTCTACTTTCTTAGGTCTAAGACGAGTTGCCGAAGCTCGTTCCTACCCATAGTGTGCTTGTTCTTCTCGTACTCCTCTTGCTCGGCGTGCAAGAGCGCGTTGTAAAGCCTACACGCAACTTCGAGCTGGGTTTTCAACACCCACGCCAGCAGTGGTCTTCGATGAGTGAGCCCTGATCTATAGACTCTCACACGCACACTGAATATTTTTAGGCTCGTATTTATACCTTTGTAATCCCCGCCTTAAACGGTAGACCCAAAATTCATGCGCGGGCTACGATCAGCGCCAAACACAAATTTGGGTCTACCGCAAGGGGCGAGGTTTTGGAGACCCTAAAATTTTAGGGATAACTCTTATGATACCAGAACGTGGTAGAGAAAGCAGAGAAAATGCGACTTGAACTATCCGCTATGCTCAGGTTGCCTCCCACTGCACAGAAGATATTCTAGCCAGGTTTTAATTGTTCAAAAAATTAAAATATGCCCACCCTTGATTCTTCTTATCCGGGATGGAGTTCCCGTTATAAATGCCTGTGAAGGCTGATAACTCCTACCTATTACGAAGGCGTCAAACATGGCCTTCCAGAGCATACTATTCAAGGACCCAAGAAATGTGGAGAAACAATTAAGAACACCTCCCGATTTTTTTGTGGATCTGGGCTTAAATAACGTCGCCGAAGAGCTGGTTAAGGGCTTAGATGAATTCAATATTGAACCATTATTCTATACACCACTAGATCAAACGGATGAAATCGTATATAGACAGCAAGTATTTGTGGACATTGAAAACCCTAGGCTAATGGGAGCCATAAGGGTGTTTTCTGATAGGTTTAGGATGGTATTGGCATACATCAATAATGATAGGCTGTATGAGCTCCAAAGGCAAGGCCTCTTTCTGAAGGCCGTGAATGTTTACTGCGGGTCGTTAAGGGACCTGGCGAAAGCCCTAGAGAGTGGAGGAATACGTTCAGAGGGATTACAAGCCTTCAGAGATTATTTGGGAAATTACCTTAATACGTCTGAGTTCAACGATTTAAGAACTGATGCGGAGAATACCTTGTCAAAGATAACCAGCGTGGAGTTATGCCTTACAATAAAGGGTGGTAGTATATCGGTCTCTAAGTGTGATGGTACAGTGGATTACAGCGAAGAGGTTGAGCGAGTGTTTGAGAGATTCATGGGCTCGGGAACCATCGGAGACGAGGGAGTACGTAAGCCTATATATATTCGGGGACACGTGGAGGAAGTAGTGCTTGAGTTTGCGGCGAAGCTGTACCCCGATGCGTTTAGGGCACTACGCGACTTCTACGTTAAACACAAGGATTTCTTAAATCAGACAATCGCTAGATTCTACCGTGAAATCCAGTTCTATATCGCTTATCTAAGATATATCGAGCCTCTTAAGAAAAGTGGACTAATGTTCTGTATTCCACGTCTAACCTCTAATAAGGGTGAGGTGAACTGTCGAGATGGATTCGACATCGCCTTGGCTTCCAAGCTAGTTAAGAAAAATTCGGTTGTGGTTACAAACAGTTTTCACTTAACGGGTAAGGAGCGTATAATTATTGTCACCGGCCCGAACCACGGTGGAAAGACAACTTTTGCAAGAGAGTTTGCTCAAGCACACTACTTGGCAAAGCTAGGCGTCCCAGTACCTGGAAGCGAAGCCACCCTATTTCTATGCGACACCATATTCACCCACTTCGAGAGAGGCGAAGCCGTGGAAAGCCTAAGGGGTAAACTCGAAGATGAGTTGGTGAGAATCAGGAATATTCTAGAAAAATCTACTGAGAGGAGCATCATTATAATCAACGAGATGCTGGGCTCGACCACTGTCAAGGATGCCACCATAATAGGTAGGAGAATACTTAAAAGAATTGCTGATAAGGATTGCATATGCGTGTATGTTACGTTTGTCGACGAGCTAGCTCTCACGGAGGGGGTGGTGAGCTATGTGAGCCAAGTGGATGTGAATGAGCCTGAGAAGAGGACGTATAAAGTCATTAGACAACCACCGAATGGATTAGCCTACGCGCTGGCTTTAGCAAAAAAGCACCGCGTGAGCTATCAGGATATCTTGGAGAGGGTAAAGCCATGATGCTAATGTACAGGGATCATAGCTTTGACGCATCGCAGAATCAGCCTTGGAATTATGGGGACCTAGTAAGAGACCTCGACCTGAAACCCATAATTGAGACTATGGCTGGTGGAGATGATTTCATCGCCCAAGTCGTAGCGAAGGCGTTAGTCATCGGTGTGGATGACGTTGACACAATACTTTACAGGCAGGGTGTGCTTGAGGATACACTTAGAAACATAGATACGGTACGTAACATTTACGCAATCATCACTCAGGCTATAACCGAAGGCAGGAGGAGGCTCTTCTGGATACCCAACCCTAACCCTGAATCGGTTGTTTTCGACTCTGTGAGGACACTTGAAGTCTACTTGGATACCTTGGATAAGGTAAGGGAGGTATTCGATGCTTCAGCATCCCAATTCAAGTCTTCAGGCTTCCAAAACCTAATTCATAGTCTTGACTACCAGTTCGACAGGAACTACTTGAATAGTATACGTCTAATGTTATCAAGCCTCGAATTCCCCTCGGGTGTCAGCGTGGCTGTGCGGCTGGGAGACGAGGCTGAGTTAACCGAGTTCACACTTATTAACCCGCAGCGTAGAAGGGGGCTGAAAGGTTTACTCGCGTTTATAGAGAGGTCACGGTATACTTGGGATTTACCTGAGCGTGATGAGGCCGGCGCTCAAGAGATGGGTGAAATGAAGAACCGCGGGCTTGAGAGGGTGGCTAAGGTGCTTAGAAAGGCGGCCACCGATGTTCTGAGCCTTATTAACGCGCTTCGGACGGAGCTCGCATTCTATATAGGTTGCGCCAATCTTTGGGGAGCGCTCTCCACGCTCGGCATTCCACTCGGTTTCCCAACGCCAAGGGAGCCTGGCGTGGATACTCTTGGGTTCAGTTGTCTGCACGAGGTTTCCCTAGCCCTTAGGATGAAGGCTAAACCCGTCTGCAACGACCTTGGGACAGTCAAAAAGCCGTTGCTTATAATATCGGGCGCCAACCGGGGTGGTAAAACAGTCTATTTGAGGAGTATAGGTCAAGCCCAGTTGATGATGCAGTGCGGGATGTTTGTGGCCGCTGAAATGTTTGAGTCATCCATATCAAGCGGTGTATACACTCACTTTAAGAGAGAAGAAGACAAGGAGTTGGGTGGAGGAAAACTGGATGAAGAGTTATCACGATTGAGCTCAATAATCGACCACGTAAAACCCAATTCGATGGTGCTATTTAACGAGTCGTTTGCGTCTACAAACGCGGGGGAAGGCTCAGAACTGGCAAAACAAACGGTGACAGCCTTGCTTGAGCGCAAAATCCGTGTGCTCTACGTTACACATTTCTACGAATTCCCACTATGGTTCTATGAAAACAGACCCTCGCTTGCGGTTTTCCTAGTAGCGGAGAGAAAGGAAGATGGTACGAGGACATTCAAGGTACGTGAGGGTGTTCCCCTTGAAACGAGCTTCGCAGAGGATGTGTACTCCAAGATATTCGGAGACCACACCCAAGACGAAGAACGCGAATGACACATAAACTATTCATTCGAAAATGAGCTGTCCCGCCCCAGACTGTAAACCCAAAATTTATGAATGAGTTCCACGCAACGCTAAGCACTATTTTGGATCTACCGTGGAAGGCGAGGTTTTGGAATGTTTATAACTTGGATTGACTGAGTACAAAGCAATCTTAGTTAACGAGGGTAACCTATTAGGGTGGAGAGTGGTCGAGTTAACCCAAGCATCACGTGGTGTAAAGAGCGTCTACTTTGGATGGACATGTCACCTAAAATATGTTTTGTCGTGCGTTTCAGACAATAGTGATGAAGAGAATGGGGTGGTCATGCATGTCCTAAGTTTCGGCCTACTGGTTTCGTCCTATAGAATGGGTTCCCCCGTTGTGTGGTCACTCAACCATCTATGTCCACGTTTAAAGTGTACTCGAATGTTTGAGCCTCAACTGGTATCGTGCCAAGGTTGAGGTTTTCTATAGCTTCTCGACCAAGAAGTCGAATGCCGACGCTCGTATAGCTTGGCTTGTACCCTGTGTTTAATTTTTTTGTTATTATCGATAGGGTGTTTTCATGCTTTACAAAGTGTGCGTCGAGTTGGAAGTATTCTCCACGCTTATACGCTAGGGTTGAGCCGTCGTCATCGTAGAGTTCAACCCTGGCTTCCGCTTCAACGTAGGCCTCGATTACGGGTTTCGAGTTTTGGGTGTTAATGTGTTGGGCCTCAGATACCACTACCCCAGTGTTCTCCCTTATGAAGATAGGTATACGCTCCAGCGGTGCGTCCGCGAGCACCCATCCCCCACCGCTGTGCACCCTATGACTCCAGTAGTCCAGCCACTTTGAGCCTGATGGCAGATAGACCGCCCTCGCCCTCAACCCGGGCTGTGTGACAGGTGCCACTAGCAGGTTTGACCCCACAAGGAACTCGGAGTCGATGTCCCACGTTGCCTCATCCTCTGGGAACTCGTATACGAGGGGTCGAATGACTGGTTCGCCCCCCTCGGCTGCCCGCTTAAAGAGCGCGTAGAGTTGTGGCAGGAACCTGTATCTTAGTTTGACGGCGTCCCTTATGCAGCGCTCATAGGCTTCCCCAAAGACCCACGGCTCCCTCCTATTAGAGTACCTACTACTGTGGTTTCTGAAGAACGGGTAGAATGCGCCAAGCTGGGTCCATCTAATCATGAGCTCGGGGTCAGCGTCATCCCCGAAGCCACCAACATCGGCGCCCACGAAGGGTAGGCCGCACATGGATAGCGTTAGTAGCTGGGGTACGCTCATCTCAAGCTGACCCCAGTCCGCTTGGTTATCACCCGTCCACAGTGCCGCATACCTCTGTATGCCTGGGAAACCCGCTCTCGTGAGTATGAACCACCTTCCTTCAGGGTTGAGCAGTTTGAAGCCGTCGTGCGTGGCCCAAGCCTCTAGGAGTGAGTAGGCATTATGTATCACGGAGTGGGCGACCCTCTCACCCGAGTCGTTTGTATGTATGGCGTCGATGGGCACCATACGTTCGGTCTTATCTAAACCAACCGTGCTGAGTCTTGGAAGGCTTCTCAGAGTTAGAGCCGGTTGCTCGGTGTTTGCTGAGTGTTCGCACAGCCTTTTGAGCTCACGTGAAGCTTTCGCCACTTGTAGAAATATTGAGGGCTCGTTCATATCTAGCCACACACCATCCACGCCCTGAGCGAGCCAGTCGCTGATGAGGCGGGCCCATCTGGCTCTTACCTCGCTTCGCACGAAGTCAGGGAACACGCACACGCCCGGCCAAACAACCCCGAGGAAGGGCTCCCCATTCTCGTCCTCCATGAAGCCATCGGCTTCGGCTAGCAGGTGATATGGATGGTATCCCTCCCTCCTTGGAAGGCCCACATCCACTATTGTTACCAACCTGAAACCCATGGTGTGTAGCTCCTCTATCATGCGTTTGGGTGACGGGAACCTATCAACGCACCAGGTAAAGTCAGCGTAGCCATCCATGTAGTCTATGTCAAGCCAGATGGCGTCGCAGGGTATCCCCCGACTCCTTATGGTGGATGCCACTTTCAGAACCTCTTCCTGACTCATGTAGCTGTACCTGCACTGATGATATCCAAGCGCCCATTTGGGTGGTAGGGTAAATCTACCGAAAAGAGAGTATATGGAGGCCACAACATCCTTGATGGTTTCACCCCACAGCACGTACACTCTTACCCCTTCTGAGTCAACTTTAACGTTGACCTCACCCACCCTTTCGATGTCAGTGTCGAACCCAATGTAGCCCGCATAGTCAAAGTAGACTCCAAAGCAACGCTTAGCAGAGAAAACGATGTAGAGGGGTATTGAGGCATAGGTTGGGTCGCCGCTTGGCTGATTGTATGGCTGATCCACATTCCACATATTGAACCTCTTATACCGTCTGTTTAACCGTGCATACTTCTCACCGAAGCCATAGACCTTATCACCCAACTCAAGCTTCTGCCTGAAGGTGATGGGTCTAGTCTCTTCATTTACACTAAACCAAAATATCTCAACACCTTCACGCACCACACGCCACCCCTCCGTTGAAGACTCAATCCTCCACTCAGCACCACCGCTGGGAGGGGGTGGTTGAACCACGGCAAAGCTTCCCTCAATAGGTCTGCCCAGTTGAATCACAGCGATATTACTATTTACCCCTGAAAATCTCACCGCGCCCACCCATTTTAACACTAGAACATATTCAAGTTTATAAGCACTAACCGCAAAACCGGTTGATAGACTAGAAATCTTTAATAGATTGTGGTGTTTACTTTGCCCATGTCGAGTGATAATTCAGCGCAGAAGTCATTGAAGACTGGGTCTCTAAGCATGCTTCACGCACTCGCCCAAGGGCTCGGCACGAATGGACCGGCGGCGGTCACAGCGCTCTTCTTCGTCGGTATAGCCAGCCTTGTGGCTGGCTCCACACCCCTAGTAGTACTCCTCGCATTCATGGTATACTCGGGTATGACTGTTATAGTCTACGAGTGGTCAAAGATTGTAGCATCATCCCACTCATGGGTTGCAATACAGCGGAAGGGGATTGGTGAGTGGGCGGCATTCTTCGGGGGGTGGGGGTACTGGTACTACTATATGACTGGATACGCAGGCTTCGCCATACTTGGTTTTTCATCCTTTGCATACGTGCTCTTCCCACAGGTGGGCCAAGCCTACCCTTGGCTGTGGATACCGATAAGCCTAGCCATTATAGCCGAGACAACCATACTCGTATACCTCGGTATTAAGCCTTCCACATCCTATGTACTCTACACTGGCCTCGCTGAAGTGGCCTTCCTAATAGTTACATCCATAGTACTCGTCGTGCGGGCTGGACCCAACAACACGCTATCGCCCTTCACACCCGCTCCTGCGGGGGGTAGCTGGACCACTATCCTCGTCTCGATGGTTCTAGGAATAGCCACCTTCGGGGGTATGAACAGCGTCATACCTGTGGCTGAGGAGACTAAGGATCCTAAGAAGAACGTTCCAAGAGCGCTCGCGATACTCGCACTCATCTTGGGTGTTACCCTAATCCTCTCTTCCTACGCTCAGGAGGTAGCCTTCGGGGTCTCCAAGATGAGTGAATACGCCAGTCTTCCAGACCCGGGTATCATAATCTACTCAACCTATTTTGGGGGCGCGGCGGCAGCACTCTACGCACTTTTCGTTCTCAACAGCTTTAACTCATCCGCCGTGGCTTTCGCGAACAATGCTGTGAGGATGTCTTACGGCTTGGCTCGTGAGGGAGTGTTGTTTCCCCAGATATTCGCAAGGATCAACAAGCATGGTGTGCCGGGTTATAGCGCAATAATTAGCGGTGTAATCAACGCCGCTGTAGCCCTCGCCGCCGGCTTACTGTTCGGGCCTCTTACAGGGGGAATATTCCTAATTGTGAACAACACTGTGCTCAACTACCTGAATCACATGCTCGCCGGGGCTGGGCTCATAAGATACCACAGATCCAAGGGCACACTTCGCATAGTGAGGCACATAGTGGTGCCGCTCGCTGTGTCGGTGGCTCTCGCAGCAGCAATCTTATATGAGGTTTACCCTGCGCCTTCGCCGCCGCTGAACTATGCGGCTTATGTCACGGCCGCCTGGATAGTGTTGGGCTTTGTAGTATACGGTGTTCTGAGGCGTCTTAGGCCTTCGGAGATTGAAAAAATAGGTGAATCAGGGCTCTAAGGCTACTGTGAGAGGTAGCGCCAGGAGAGGGCTATGCCTATTGCTGAGAACACTGCGGCGAAGCCTACGAGGTAGGCGAAGTCGAACCCGAGTGTGTTGAGTCCGGGTGATCCTAGTAGAAGCTGTCTTCCCACGTCGGTGGCGTAGCTTATGGGGTTAACCTTGACCACGTACTGTAGCCATGTGGGCATAAATTTGGCTGGGAAGAGCGCGTTGCTTGCGAATAGTAGAGGCAGGTTGAGTAGGTTCATTATGGCCATCTGGCTCTGCCAGTTGGTGGATCTGAGCGCGAGCATCACGAACACTGATGATAGGCCTAGCACCATTAGGAAGAGCGCCGCGAATGTCCCAGCTATACCTATGGGTGTTATCTTCGATACGTTCATGCCGAGTAGGACTGCGAGCACGAGAACTATTGCTGACTGTATTAGGCCTCTTATTGTGCTTGAGAACACCTTGGCCATTATTATGGATCCACGCGGCACTGGTGTGGTGAGTATCTTGTCGAGGAAGCCGAAGCGTCTGTCCCACACTATGGACATCCCGCTGAACATGGCGGTGAAGAGGGCTACAAAGGAGAGCATACCCACCGCGAGGAATGAAAAGTAGTCGGTGGTGCCGAAGGTGCTCAGCATTATTTGGCTTCCCAGCTGGTCGAGTACGCTCTTCGGTATGTTAAGGCCTGGTATGTTGAATGAGGTGCCAGTGAACAGGGCGCCGAAGTTGAGTGATTTACCGTAGAGGCCAAGCCATATCACCGGCTGGATTAGGCTGAGTAGTAAAACCACCGGTTCCTTGTACCACTTTTTGAGCTCCCTGTTGGTGAGCGCCCACAACCCGTGAAGTGGGTTGGATGATGGCTTCCAATCTGCTCTTTCAACAAATGTCTCAGTCATCTTCGACCGCCTCCCTCCTATCCTCTAGCCCTCCTCAGTGTGGCCCTCTGCGCGAACAGCTGGTCCCTGTCAGCCTCTTCTTCGCGTAGGGATCTACCCGTGTACTCCAAGTACACTTCATCCAATGAGGGTTTGGTGAGCGAGATCCTCTTAACCCTGTATCCACGCGACCTCAAAAGCTCGATTACTAGCGGAGCCACTTCCTCACCCATCTTAGCCTTAATCCTGTAGCCCGTGGACCCGCTTCTCTTAACCTCTGAGACGTTGCCCACACCCGCGATCACCGATGTGAGGTCCTCTCCCGTCGAACCATCGACCTCCACCTCTATCACATCCCCGCCGATGCTCGCCTTAAGCTCCTCAGGGCTACCAACCCTAACTATCTTACCCCTATCAATTATGGCTATACGGTCGCAGAGGCTGTCAGCTTCCTCCAAGTAGTGGGTGGTCATAAAGATCGTCATGTCGAGTTCTTCCTTCAGCTTCCTGATATAGCCCCACACGGCCACCCTAGTCTGCACATCCAACCCAAGAGTGGGCTCATCTAGGAATAGAAGCCTTGGATTGTTTATCAAACCACAGGCCAACTCAAGCCTCCTCCTCATACCACCAGAGTAAGTGGACACCTTCCTACCAGCAGCAGACTCGAGGTCCACTAGCTTCAATAACTCAGCAGCCCTCTTCTTAGAGACTTCGCGCGGTATACCGTAGAGGTCCGCTATCAGTATAATATTCTCGTACCCCGTCAGATCCTCGTCAGCCGTGTATTCTTGGTGAACCACACCCACACTTCTCCTAACCTCGTTTGGCTGACGAATAATGTCGTGGCCCACAACCAAAGCTGTACCCGAGGTTGGTCTGAGGAGTGTTGTGAGTATCTTAATCGTAGTGGATTTACCTGCGCCGTTAGGACCTAGGAAGCCGAATATCTCCCCCTCCCTAACACCGAACGATATGTTGTCAACGGCTTTAACCCTCCCATTGTAAACCTTGGTGAGACCTCGGACATCAACGATAAGTTTCTCATCGAAGTTAAGCCTACCATCGGAGCCATCAGACACTCTTAACACCCCCATCGGGGTTTGGCTTATCAATCCTAGATAAAAGCTCCTCAACCCACTCAAGCTGCCTCTTTAAACCCAGCCGGTACTCTTCCAGCGCGTAGCGCATCTGCTTTTTCGGGAGAGCCTCGAACTTGGAGTCTACTAGCTGCCTTGTGAGGTCGAATCTAACTGTGGACGCTCGGCTAATCATGGAGGGCACATCTGTTGGATCAACAAGTTCAACGAATATCCTGCCTATAGACTCCCACTTCTGCCCCGCCATAGCGAACTTCTTACGTATATTGGCTAGGTGACTCTTACCCTTCTCGGTTATCGAGTACACCCGGTGAGATGTGACATCCCCTTCCTTTCCGCTTGCGCGTATCAGGCCGGTTGACTCAAGCTTCTTGAGAAGCGGGTAGATCGAGCTTGGACCAGGTCTCCATGCGCCTCCACTCTTATTCTCTATGTCCCTTAAAATCTCGTAGCCATACGCTGGTTTGTAGGAGAGCTTGTGTAGTACATAGTACATAAGGAGACCCCTAGGGGCTCCTTGAGGCTCGATGAAACTAGCCTCAGAATCACCATACACCTCTTTTTCCATACGCATCAGATAACTATCTGGTTACTGTAATATTTAAGTATATCGTATACGATATATATCGACCTTATATACTTCAACGCATCTAAAAACAGGTAATAAACCATATCCGCATCAAACCCAGACTCATCGACACCTAAAATAGGGCACAAATCAACACAAGGCCACTCGAAAAACTTTTAACACTTGGGGCAAGCTTCTTACTATATTGGGTAGCGCTTGGCTTGAGATAGTTGTTCAACACAGGGCTCTTAGGCGATCTTTAGAAGAACTCCGAACCCTATTCACTCAAGACCGCGAATCATTCTACCTATACATGGATGTTGTGGTCGACTTCCTCAAAGAGGTGCACACACCAATAGAGGACGGGCTAGTGTTCCCTAAACTCCAAGAGACGTGTGTGGGTGTGTCAGGGAGACAAATAGATATAGCAAACACTCTAAGTAGGCTATCAGCGGATCACAAACTTATCCTAACACTTGGAAACACAATCACGACAAGGGGCAAAGCATTCGACGATGATATTCTACGCGAAAGATTCGAACAGTTCGCTAAGATACTCCTCGAACACAACACGGACGAGGAGGAACTCTACCAAGCCGTGGTTAAGGTTTGTGGAGAAAGCAGAGTCGACTCTTCACTACGTATCCCAGAGAAAGTTCAGAAGGTAATCGAAGCGTATGGTGTCGAGAGGTACCGTGATTTCATGCGTCAAACCAACGAATGATCAGGCTATTTATATCGAAAAGCGAGGTGAACTACCCCATCCTGGCCGACGGACGGGGTCCTCAGCCCCCACCTAACCCTGCATTAAAATAGACACCTCATCTAAGCCTAGAGTCCTCACATATATTCCTCTATAAACAGGGCTTCAACATGGAAATAGCCTCCTTCAAAGAGCCACTTCACTTAGCCGGTCAATTGTTATTGCATTATTAAAGCCTAGAGTAGACCTGGATTAGCTCGAGTATCTCCCTAGCCTCCCTTTCGGTTTCCCTTCTACGCATCTTGTGCACGATTTCCTCAGCCTCCTTAGGTCTAGTGGCTCCCTCACGCGATAAGGGGTCGCTTAGCAGGCGTGCAACAGTCCACCTGTGCCCGGTTAGTTTCTCAGAGTATTCCTCAAACAATTCGTAGGAGGACTGGAGCGCCTTGAGTAAGCCGAGCCTCTGCTCGGGGTTAGCGGCTGTGGCGCCTATCACGAGCGCCCCATCTCTGGCCTTAAGCGTACCGTCAAAAACCAGCTTTAGGAGTCTGTTAAAGGATTCCTCAGACCTTACTGACGCCAAGCCGCGTAGGAACCTGATTTTCTCCTCTGGGTCAACTGTTTCCATGTATCTCTGGAGTAGACCGTCAAAGTCGGCATGGGCGTGCGCGTAAGCGTACACAACCGCCTGTCTTAGCTCCTGGGGTACACACTCATAGTCTTCGTAGAGTGAAGCTAAACCCAAAGCGTAGTTGCCGTCTAGCCGCGCCAATCTCTCAGCGATGATGCTACGTGTGAGCTTAGCCATCTCTCCCCGACCGCTCCTCCATAGGCGTAGTAGTCTAATGTGACCATCTCTGGCAAGTGGGCCATACTTGTCGGGCTTAATGGTGAATAGTTCCCAAAGCTGCCTTGAGGCCTCCCATACGGGGAGATAATCCTTGCTTTCACCTAGGAAAACACCCATCACACAGTCATACTCTTCGAAGCCTACGCGGTGGGCTAAAAACAGATTGTAGTAATCGTCGATGAGGCCTCCCTTTTCGAGGTTATTCATGGGTGCAAGAAGGGTGAGGTCCTGGTAGTGAACACGGTAGAATCCGCTGCGGTTTATGTTGAGTTTAACCGAGGTTATTTCACTGTCGAATTCGACTACCTTCTCTTCCTCCCTGAGTAAGAGCGAGGAGGGTTTACCGTTCACCTCGAGTGTGAGCGGCACCGCGTAGGTCTTCACATTGGCGTTGGGTGTGAGGGTGAATTTCTCCTGTCTAAGCCTAAGCCTTCTCTCCTGCACATCTACATGTATGAGCGGGTAGCCTTCCCCCTTTATCCATTCCTCAGCCAGCACACCAACATCTTGACCGGATGCCGCGGATAGTTCACCCCAGAAGTCGCTTCCCACGGCGTTAGAGTAGCTGTGCTTCTTGAGGTAGGATTGCACACCTCGTCTAAATCTGTCTTCACCCATATAGGCTTCAAGCATTCTGAGTATGCTCGCACCCTTCGAGTAGCTTATCCTGTCAAAGATGCTCTCGATTTCATGCGCCTCCTTAACATTCGCCTGTATTGGGTGAGTTGTGGTGAGGGAATCCGCGAATAGACCATCATTCATTTCACCGTGTACGAACACTGCCTGAGCATCCCATTCAGGGTAAAGCTTCTCCATGGCTTTATAACTCATCACCGTGGCAAAGCTCTCATTGAGCCATAAGTCATCCCACCACTTCATGGTTACAAGGTCACCGAACCACTGATGAGCCACTTCGTGCGCAATAATGCCAACACTCCCCATGCGCTGCTCAACCGGCGAATCCTCGGAGGCAAGCAGAAACACTTCACCATAGGTTATGGCCCCCCAGTTCTCCATCCCACCAACAGAGGTTCCGGGAACAGCTATAAAGTGAAGCTTGGGAAGGGGGTAGGGTATATCAAAGTACTCGTTAAAGAAGTTAACAACCCTGCGCCCAACCCTGAGGGGATAAGCCACCTTCCCCTCCCTCCCACGCACAAAAGCGAGGATGAGTTTGGGGTCGCCTCCCTCCTCACTCTCCAGGAACTCACCCACACCCAAGTAAAGGAGGTAGGTGGGCATTGGAGGCGACTCACTGAAGTGGTAAGTTAACTTACCACCAGATGACTCCACCCTCTCTGGAGGCATGTTGGAGACAACCCTGAGACCCTCCCGCACCCTCACGCTAAGACGGAACCTCGCCTTATAGCCTGGGTTGTCGAAGCATGGAATGAACCTCCTCGCATAAATCGACTCAAACTGGGTGGTTATTATCCTCCCACCCTCATATGGGGCAGCGTAGATGCCCACAACAGAGTCAGGGGCCACCTTACCGCTAAAACCAATTTCAACATCACCGCTGAACTCACCACACACCACGCGCAGGGTGTCACCGTCAAGTCTCCACTTTGCATCCATCCCACCTAGCTTGACCCACCCAACACTTATACCCTCACAGTCGATTGCCAACTCCCCATGCGTTGAGAGGCCGATCTTCTCGTAGCCCTCATATTTTAACCCATCAAAATCCAAATCGATGAAGACATCATAATACCTAACATTTAACCCCGAGTGCATACTTCCATGATTCACACACGGATTTAAAACCTATGGTAACCCTATCTATCCTAGAGGTAAGCAAAAACCGAGATAAAAGTGAGAGATGCCTCACCACAGATGGCGGAGCTTCCGGCTCCTTAGAACCCCTCTATGTAATTGTGTCCGAAACACAAACCCTTGATTCGCCCTTAAGAGTAGACCAAAAGAATTATGTCTTGACCAGCTTCTTGAATCCCCCTGTTAGACTGATTGCTTAGTGTGTTCTTTGTTTTCGCCTACATTATTCCCTAAGCACCCCTTTTTTAGTGATTGTTTTGGTTTACCCTCCACATTAGGGGGGTACCGTGTGGGGTTTATGGCTTGGGGGGTTGGTTTGCGTCGATAGATTTATAGTGAATTCTGCGCTTAGTGTGTAGTGCTCGTGGAATGGATACCTACGCTAGTTTTGATGAACTCCATAGAATCGTGGGGGCTGACACATACGCTTTGGGCGGCGTAATTGTGACCCCAGAGAGGGTGTTGGCGCAGGGCGCCGTCATAATCCAGGAGGGGAAGGTGTTGGCTGTGACGAGTGATTTATCTGAGGCTAAAAAGGATGCTGGAGGCCTGCTTATGCTGCCCTATATCATTGCCCCGGGGTTCGTGGACATACACATCCACGGTGGGTTCGGTGTTGATGTGTACGACTCGCTTACCACACCTAGAAGCCTTGAGAAGCTTAGGGTTGAGCTCGCAGCCCGCGGCACCACATCATTTTTCCTCACACTCTACACGGCTGACTCCTCGAAGATGGTGGCTACGGCTAAAAGCATAGCCAACCAAGCGAAGACGTCGAGCCGGGGGTCAAGGATAATCGGTGTACACTATGAAGGGCCATTTATAAACAAGAGTAGAGCCGGCGCCCAAGACCGAAGATTCATCGTCGAACCCAAACCAGATATAGCGGACTCCCTCGTTGAAGCAGTGCTTGGTGAAGGGAACAGCAGTGTGTTGGGGTGCGTTTTCACCATGGCCCCAGAGGTTGAGGGTGGGCTGGACCTAGCTAAATCACTCAGTGAGCGGGGGGTGATAGTCTCCGTGGGGCACACCGACGCCGACTACGACCAGGCTACACTGGGTTTCCGATCGGGCTTCACCCATGTAACGCACCTCTACAATGCTATGAGGCCATTCGGCCACCGTGACCCGGGTGTTGTGGGTGCGGCGCTCGACTCACCCGACGTGAGTGTGGATATAATAGTGGACTCACACCACGTCGACCCCAGGGTTGTTAAGTCAACAGTGAAGATTAAAGGCTACCAGCACACGGCGATCATATCGGACGCGCTCTTCCCCGCGGGGCTCAGGGGAGCTAAGAGCGTGGGTGGTTTACACTTGGAGGGGGGTGTGGCCAAGCTCGCCGACGGCACAATCGCTGGAGCCATTACACTTCAAGAAGGTGAACTCCTAGTGGGTGTTAAGATGGGGAGCATCCCTCTCCGGGAGGTTGTGGGTATGCTGAGCACAACACCTTCAAAGGTTATACATAGGTCCGACCTGGGTGATATACGTGTCGGCCAGTCGGCTGACCTCGTGTTCCTCGACAGGGACACGCTTAGCGTCGTGGGCTCCTTGGTTGGCGGCAGACAGGTGTTCGCTAACCCCGACTACGCGAAGCCGAGTCTCACAAAGCACTTGACAAGCTCGATGTACAACGAGGTCTTGGAGCAACCATCCAGACTCGGTGAAACCCTCAAAGGGATCAAGGAGGTGTGTATTGACGTCGCACGTGAGTTTTCACGTAAACCACCACGCATATTCTACTTGGTTGGCAGCGGGAGCAGCTATCACGCTGCGGTGTCCGCCAGGTTTGCGTTCAAACGGTTCACAGGGGAGCTATCTGCACCCGTCCCAGCCTCAGAGTTCCCCTCCTGGGTTGGTGATGGGGAGGCTAAAGGGGGCGCTATGATCGCGGTCTCACAGTCGGGTGAAAGCACGGACACTGTTAGGGCTGCTGAGAAGGCTAAATCGATGGGTCTACCAGTTATTTGTGTTACGAATAACCCGGATAGCACTCTTTCAAAAATCTCGGATTGGGCAATTACTATTGGGGCTGGAGCCGAGAGGGCGGTAACCGCTACCAAATCCTTCACGTGTTCTCTCCTCTCACTATACACACTCGCAGTGGAAGTGGGCCGTGAGTCGGGTCACCTATCTGAGGATTTATACTACAACGCAAAACTCTCACTGGCCTCAATCCCAAGCGAAGTGTCCAAGTGCGTCTCCGAGTGTGAGTGGCGCACCTACACACTATCAGAGGAGCTCGTCTCAGCTAAAGCGGTGTTCACAATGGGCTCGGGTGTAACCTACCCAGTGGCGCTGGAAGCTTCACTCAAACTCAAGGAGGCGGCCAACCTCTACGCTGAGGGGTTCGCACTACGCGAATTCCTACACGGACCGATGCAACTACTTGGAGAGANCACCGTTGTTGTGGTGTTCGAACCACCAGCCGCCACCCCCGATGTGGGTGAGGTAGTGGACAAATTCAGGAAGTATGGTAGCCGGGTTATAACCGTGTCCGCTTCCCAAGATGAGGTGGCTGACATCGTAGCCGCATCCAGCGTTGAGGAGGAGTTTTACCCAGTGATAGCCACCGTACCAGCTCAGCTACTCGCGCTCTTCAGCTCCCTAAGACGCAGCCTCGACCCAGATAATCCAAGCAAGCTCAGCAAGGTTGTGAGGTGAGGCCAGGTGTACACTACATACATATTCGGGTTAAACGACACACTTTACAACGCAACCGAGCAGAAGAGCCGGGCGAGATTCGCCGCAGTGGAATCCATGATAGAAAACGGACTACCAGTTGACATTGAGACCGCGTACACCACACTCGAGGAGGTTGTGCGTGAAGTGGGGGAGGACGCGCCCAACCACTTCAACCTACTCCTCAAAAGGCTAGGTGTCAGAGACGACCCGAGAATCATAGCCGCAGGGGTTGTGGCCTACAGGGATGTGAGTAGGGCGGCCCTCAGACCCTTCCCAGGCGTACCCTCAACACTCATCTCCCTGAGGGAGAAGGGAAAGAGGCTTGTGGCTTTGAGCGCGGGAGACGCGGTAAAGGAGTGGCAGAAACTCATACAGCTAGGCCTCCAACACTTCTTCCACGCCGTGTGGGTTAGCGATAAGAACCCAATCACGGCGGACACCATCAACTCAGCGCTAAGCGGCCTCACAGTGACACCCGCCGACTCACTATTCGTAAGCGGCGTGCCAAGCGAAGTTGAAGCGGCGGGGAGAGCCGGTCTAAAGACGGTGCTATTCTCCCCACGCAGAGTCAACCCACCCAAGGATACCAGAGGAGACAAGCCGGTTATACGCAGATTCCAAGAAATACTACAGCTATAGTAACCACGTGAGCTACCCCGCCCTAAAGGGCGGAGCTTCCTGCTTCAAAGCCCCGCCTTGCCTCCTCTTTTTTAACCCTAGGGAGGGTAGGGGAGGTATTGGGCGGAG
>NEXG01000017.1 GCA_003019535.1 Candidatus Marsarchaeota G2 archaeon ECH_B_1 | reverse complement strand
TGAGAGCGTTCTCTTACTTCCCAGGCGGGTTGCTAGGTAGCCCGAGATGAGCATCGTGATGGCCATCACGCTTATGTAGCTTGTGAATAGCCATTCAACCTGAAACGGTGTGGCGCCCATCTCCCTACCAATCAAGGGGAGGAGTGGGTCCACCACCCCTATTCCCATAAATGCCACAAACGTGGCGAATGCTGTGGCGAGAACTGCGCGCGGCACCGAATGCGGTGTGCTCATGACCTTCTGCCACAAGGATGCTCATCCCCTACCAAAGTGGACCCTTCGATGTGTGCATTTAAGCTCTACCACAAAGAAGAGAAGGTTCACGAATAACGTTTTTCCTAGCCTAAATACTGAGCTCCTTAAAATTATAATTCGACATCACAGAAGATCCGCACACCACTTCATACATGAATGTAATAATAGGTGGTTGAAGATTAGGTTTTTATTGTGTGCTTCAGTATGGGTATGGGTATGTCGAAAAACTCATCTAAGCGTGTGGTTTTCAAAGCTAAGACTGGTGGCCACTGGTTTGTGCAGCTTTTAAGAGATAGGGATGTGCAGTTTGTGTTTGGCACCACTGGTGCGGGTATGCCTGATATTCAGGACGCGATGGTTGTGGTGAAGCCGCCGAAGTGGATTCAGGGTCTCCATGAGTTTGTGTCCGTGAGCGCCGCGATGGGTTACGCGCTCGCCTCGGGTAGGCCGGGGGTGGCGCTCATCGACAGGGTGGTGGGCACACAGAACGCTGTCGGAGCCCTATACGCATCCAGCCTGAATTTTGCACCCGTGATCGTGTTCGCATCCGAGAATGTTCCAGGCGTGCCAATACCTACGGGTGAGCCGGAGTATCACTATCACAGTGGAATGCTTGGCTTGGCTACCACTTGGGTCAAGTGGGCTAGTAGGGTTGAGTCGCTCGAGTCTATGCCGTACGATTTTCTGAGGGCCTTTCAACTTGCGTTGAGTGAGCCGAAGGGGCCCACCTTCCTAACTCTTAGACAGGATCTTATGGCTCAGCCCGTCGAGAGGGCATTCAGAGTTAGGGAGCCAAGCCGCGAAGAGGCGCCGAGGGTGCCCGACGACCGAGTTGCCCGCCGGGTTATCGACGCGATACTGAGCCATGAGAAGCCGTGTGTTCTCGTCTCCCACGCTGGGAGGGATCCAGCCTCGGTGGGCGAGCTGGTGAAGTTCGCGCACACATTCGGCGTCGGAGTGGTTGAACGCAGAGTGTTTATGAACTACCCGATGGGCGACTCACACCATTTGGGCTTCGCGAGGGGTATTGGTTTCGATGGGGTGCCTGAAGGTGTAGATATGCTCATAATGGTTGAGGCGGGCGTGCTGCCGCACCAGGAGCCCCCCGTGGATGATTTTGTGGACATATCAGCGGATCCCTACCATAGACAGGATGTCTATGAAGGAGGAGATTATGGTGGAGGTGTTGACTGGTCCACCATAAGGATTGTGTGCGACACAGCACCCACGATGGCGAAGCTCACCAAGCTCGCCGAAGACGTCCTCAGCACAAGCGAAAGGGAACAGATATCGGATAGGTCGTCGAAGATAGCAAGCGAACACGCCCAACGCTATGGGAAGTGGTGGGAGGAATCCCGTGAAAGGTTCGAAAGGGGTGTTCTAGACGGCTACTCAATCGGCTACGCTATGAACAAGCACTGGAGGGGAAGCATTGCTTGGGTCAACGGAGCCATAACGCCGCGTGACGGTCTGCTCAAAAACATCGTGCTGAACGATCCTCAAACATATTTTGGGAATCCGAGTGGCCACCTCGGCGTGAGTGTGGGTATGGCCTACGGTGTCGCCCTCGCCGATAAGGCGTATGTCGGCGTGGAGGAGTATGGCGGGTACGCTTTGGGGAGGATCACTGGTGGGGGCAGGGTTGCGGTGTGCACCCTCGGCGACGGTGAGGCGATGTTTGGGAACATCGGCTCCGCGCTCTGGACTGTGAGTCACTACTCTATACCAGTGGTCTACGTGGTGCTCAATAACGCCTGCTGGGCGGTTGAGTGGCCCCCCATAGAGCGCTCCTCACAGCACTGGGCCAAGCAGGCCGGCGACTACGAGTTCCTAGACCTAGACGCGCCGAGGATAGGGTTTGCGAAGCTCGCCGAAGCGTTCAACGTGCACTCCGCCACGGCCACAACCACCGAAGATTTCGAGAAGGTGTTTCAGGAAGCACTCAGGGTGGCTCAGAACGGGAGGCCGGCTCTGGTTGACGTCCACCTACCCAAGGCAACGGGACCCACACCCTCAGTTGTTCCTTAAGCGGAGCTCGATGCAGTCGACTGACCCCTGCCCCTATCGGTCTTTACCCATGAACTCGTCGAGCGTCCTGGTAACGAGTAGCTGCCTGAGTAGGGTGCCTCCTCTCAGCCAGCTCAGCCTCGAAGTCTTCATTAACCCCAGTATGTGTTCAAGCGCCGTCCCAGCGTTCTCAAAGCCGCGTAGCTTGGTGAGTGCGAGTTTAACACCCTCCCTGACACGCCACACCCCCAGTGGGGCGAGCCACCCTCTGTCCACCTCCATGAACACGAAGACCCCCGCCTGCCTGTTCACACTGTAAAGATGGTTTGCAACAGCGAGCCTAGCAGCATAGTAGGCACCGCCCAGGTTTGACGCGTATGTACTCCTCCCAAGGTGGTCCTCCCAATCCGAGGGCACCACGTATGACTCATCCGAGGCAGCACCCAGGTATGGAGCCCAGCTCTCAAGCATCTCATACCACCACCCCCTACCCCCCACTAGGATGACCCCAAAGGAGTTCCCAAGAGCTCTGTGGAAGCCGGCCATGGTTACGTCGATTGTGGGCATACTCCTTATCTTCTCTATAAGCCTCTTAGAGAGGATGTCATCAACGGCGGTTATACTCCACCTAGTAGGCACAAGCCTTCTCCTCCTACCTAGCAGGCCTGCGGAGAGAAGCCTCTGAGCATGGTCCACTTTCACACCCGAGCGCCAAAGCTCAACAACACCCTCCCCCGCGGGGAGGTCACGGTCACCCACCACGCGTTCAACCGCCTTGGGCACCGAGGGGTTGGATACGTACACGATTGACTCAAGCCTCGCTGAGGAGCCCATTGGGGGAGTGTAAAAGCTGAAGCTCGGCCTGCCACTCAGAGGGGAACCGAGTCGGGCCTCCACATCCACAGGCCTACAGCCAAGAGCCACCTCCTGGACGCGTCCAAGCAAGCCAGTGTTTGTTTGGGTGTGAACATCCAGTTTAGTCATGAGCCTTACAAGTGAGAGTCGCATCTCAATGAGTTTAGGGAAGCCAAGATCAATCCACCTCGACGAATCCTCGTAGATCCCCGTGTCACCACTATCCAGTGGTACAAGGGGGCCACCCATGATCTTAGGGTAGCCCGCCTCACCCATGAATGCTGAGGGAGGCGAGGAGCCATAGATGCTCTCACCGGCTTGGATGCGCACATTATACAGGCTCGCAGCCTCGGCTATAAGCGGACACGGTGAAACACCGCAGAGATGTTTGACCCCCTTACAAGATGCACACATCCACGGATTCTCCCGAACAACCCTCGGAATCTTCAAATCATACAAATAGGCACGTCGAAAAATATAACACTTACTACAATATCTAACGTTGTGCGTTCAACGATTTAATAAAGTTCCCAAAGCCACCCTATTGAGGTGTGGTTCATCAAGATCGAGGGCTTTAAGTGGGCTTCCACGGTGTACTGGAAGGTACCCGTGGTGCTTAAAGCGGGGAGCCCACGTCTGCGGAGACTTCTAGAAGGAGCTTCCGTAACCTCCCTGGTGAGAGGGGATCGAGTCTGGCTGGTGGAAGAGTCATAAGACTCGATCATTTATGACGGGGTAGCTCGTAAATGGGATGGCAATCTAAATGTTAATTTTCGGCGTTTTAAGCCGTTAAATATGGGTTGATGCTATTTAGTGAGCGGTAGCATAAAATGTGTTGTGCTCAATCTCCACATCATGCTTGTTGGTGTGTGATGTATGGTTCACGTAGCACCGTTTGAAGCCTTGAGTAAGCGTTATGATGCGTGGTTTGAAAGCCATTTTTACGCATACCTTTCAGAGCTTGAAGCCGTGAGGAGGTGTGTGGGTAGCCCACAGCTGGCCCTCGAAGTAGGCGTGGGCACAGGCAGGTTCGCTGGGCCTCTGGGCATCAGCTTTGGTATTGATCCCTCGTTGAAGATGCTTGAAGTGGCACATTCACGTGGGATAAACGTAGTTCGTGGGGTGGCTGAGAGGCTGCCCTTTAGGGACTCCGCGTTTGATTTGGTGCTCATGGTAACCACTATTTGCTTCATAGACGACGTAGAGGCTTCTTTCCGGGAGGCGAGAAGGGTTCTCAGAAGTGGGGGAAGATTTTTGGTGGGATTCATAGACAGCGAAAGCCTTCTTGGTAAACGGCTGAAAGCGATGAAGGACAATCCCTTTTATGCTGAAGCAACCCTCTACTCTGTAAAGGAAGTGGTAGATTACCTTGAAAGAGCTGGCTTCAGTGTGCACGAATTCCTGCAGACCATATTCGGGAGCCCTGAAGACCTGTCGGCTCCGGAGCCCATAAAGCAAGGGTTCGGTGAAGGCTCATTCGTAGTGGTTTGCGCTGAGGCATAACCTGCTAATATGTTTCCATCATATACCATGTATTCAAAACATATGAGGTGCAGGCTATGTGGGACTTGAGTCATACAGCGTTTAGTCAAAAACACGAAGACATCTTAGATGGCAGTTACGCGTATTTAAAGGGCAGATTCAAACTGAGTATTAGAGGTTGAGCCCAATCTCCTGAATTTGGAAGGCTAAACAGGTGTCTATATGTCTGGTTTAGTAAGGCTGAGAGCCATGTTCGAAAAAGTGTTGGGAGGACGCTGTGGTAGTCCCAAGCCCTGACTTACCACCATACTTCTCGGAGGGCGGATATGTTCTCCAACCACTCGCTTTTGAATTTCTCGTAGTCTCTAAGCGCCTCTCTTCCCTTCTCCGTAATCTGGTAGGGTCTTCTAGCCTTTTCACCTTTGACCTGCCCTTCCGCCTCCTCAATGTAGCCCTTCTCTTCTAGCCATGTGAGCGTCGGGTAGACCGCTGATGGTCCGGGTCTCCAAAGACCCTTAGTGCGCTCGAATATTTCCTCCATTATTTCATAGCCGTGCATCGGCTTTTCACTGAGTAATCGAAGGATATAAGGTTTTAAGAGACCCTGGGGGATCACATTAACTCTGAACGGACCACACCTACAGCATCCTCGCGGCACACATGTCACCTCCCCTACTCTCCTTTAAGCCCTTGCACCCTTTTCTCAAGCTCGCTAACCCGCTTCTCTAGTTCAGTCAAGTCTTCGTCATACCCGCATCCACACCCACAACAACATCCGTGATGATGCATATGTTGTCTCGACATACCGATATTTCACTTCCTATTAAAGAACCTATATCAGGATTTATATAAGCTTAGCTAGCTTACACTAAGAAAAGTATCCCTTTGAGGCTTCGTTATGGATAGTGCCTAAATTTTCCGTAAACGTTGAATTTGGGTTTGTTTTGGTAAACATAGCGGTCAGTGGTGTGTTGATTGTAGCAAGCTGACGTGGGGGTGCCGAACTGTGAAACCCGCTTCTGTGGCGGTGCATAAATTATGAGGACACACAGTGCCAGCAGAAATTTTGCCCACTGCAGCAGACCAAAATCCATCCTCGAATGCTTGTCCCCCCGATAAAGAGTTTTGTTGTATTGCTTTAGACAGGAACTCAACGGTAAGCTATACATTCTGCCCTTGTCGGGGGGTATCAGTTTATCACAGAGTAGGGTGTTCATCATACTCGGCTTCTTATGACGAGAACAACTATCCAGCTGTCCACTCTATGCTGGCCTTTATAAGGAATCCAAAACCTCGCCCCTTCTAGGGGCGGGGATTCTAAAAGTATAAATACACACGCAAAGAATATTTGGCAATGCGTGTAAGGGCGTATAGGTTCAGAGCGTACTCATCGAAGACAACCGCGAGGGTGTTGAAAACCCAGTTTGAAGCAGCGTGTAGGCTTTACAACGCGCTCTTACACGCGGAGCAAGAAGAGTATGAAAGAAACAGACACATGATGAGTAGAAACGAGTTGAGACAGCTCGCTTTGGATTTGAGGAAGCGGAACACGGAGTTTCAGGCGCTGCACTCCCAGGTTGCGCAGCAGGTTGCTGAGAGGTTCTACCAGGCACGGGAGAGGTTCCTCGACGGCCTTGCGAACAAGCCGAAGAAAAAGAAGCCGCACAAGTTTCTTTCTTTGGTGTACCCTCAGAGTGGTTGGAGGCTTTCTGATACAAGAGAAGTTGGTCTCGGCAAAAACAAAAAGAAGAGGAGGGCTCGTCTCTACCTGAGTAAAATCGGGTTTTTTACTTTAATCCTCCACAGGGAGCTTCCTTTGGAGCGAGTGTCTCAAGTGTGCGTTAAACTCGACCCCTCTGGTCGAATCCACGTAATCTTCTTAGTGGAGGAGGAGGCTGAAACACTGGGGCAATCATCGAAGGAGCCCAAGAACGCTGTGGGTGTTGACCTGGGGATAGTGAGGCTCGCCACACTCTCAGATGGTAGGTACCTCGAGAACCCGAAACCGCTTGAGCGCTCCTTGGATAGAGTCAGGTTGCTGCAGAGGTCACTTTCAAGAAAAAGGTTTCTTTCGGGTAACTGGTTTAAAACAAAGACGAAACTTGCGAAGGAGCACGAGCACATTAAGGATTTTAGGCGTGACTTGTTCTTTAAGCTTGGGGCTCTTCTTGCAGGGGAGTACGATGTGCTGGTGCTAGAGGATTTAAACGTTCAGGATTTGATCCAGAAGAGCGAAACCAAAAAGAGGAGGATGCGGCTGTACGACTCCTCGTTCTCGGAGCTCAGAGTGATGCTTGAATGGCAGTTTCGAAAAAGAGGGAAGCTTGTTTTACCTGTGCTAGCGTTCAACACTTCACGTGAGTGTTTCCGTTGTGGTGGGATCAACAAAAGCTTGACTTTGGAAGACCGAGTGTTTCTCTGCCCCAACTGTGGTTTCACCTTGGACCGGGACCTCAACGCTTCCCTTGTTCTTTTGAAGCGTGCAGGGTGGGTGCCACCCGCTGTGCCTGTGGAGCTTCGCCCAATACCTCCCCTCCCAACCCTTGGGTTGGTAAGTGGTAGGCATGGTGGGGTGATGATTCAGGAAGCTCCCGCCTTCAGGCGGGGGTAGCTCACACTGAAACCCACTTATTTTGAAATAGTTACCGCTTGCTATACTAGTAGCTCGAGTCTACGTGTCAGTCGCTAGTATACCACATCATAGGGTTAACGTCGCTCTATTGAACCGCAAGTTAGCGAAGAACTCAGCGTCCCTTCTATTTATTCTATAGAACAGATGAGTTTGACAAAGCCATCTAGTATCAGAATTCCTCCTAGTGAACCCCATGTTCGCTCTTAGATATAGGCATTGCAAAGTCTGGTTGCACGGTCTGACATACCATCCAAACGCGCTTTAGCAAGAGTCAAGCTCAGTTTTGGGTTTTTAGAGAATTGATCACTGTCGATGCTAGCTCGTGTTTAGCGAGCCAGTTTTCCTTTGAAGGTGGCCGCAGTGTAATTTTGGGTGCCGGCCTAGCGTAGAAGTTGCCTTGACCCATAGCCGCTAATCCTCCACCCAACTCTATATAGCAGAACCCATCGCCGCCGAACTCGGCGCCGGCGCCTTCGCCGAGTTGGTGGGCTATGTTACGGGCTACCGTGATTCCTTCGGCCATAGCGAAGACACCCGCCATCGGGAGGAATAACCCGTTGTGTAGCTTGATGGAGGCCAAGTCTCCTATTGTGTAGACACCTCTGTAGCGTGTTTCGAGGGTGTTCGGGTGCACTGGCACCCAACCAGTTGAGTCAGTGAGTCCGCATTCACGCACTGGGTTTGGAGCTACATGTGGCGGCACAACTGCGAGTACGTCGTATTCAGCTTCGTCAACCTCAAAGAGGATTTCATTCTTGTGTGGATTTACTTTGAGCACCATTCTCTCCGTGTTGTAGCCTATTCCACGCTTGGACATCTCCTCCATGAGCATGCTTCCAACTTCGTCACCTGCAGACAGCATGGGTTGCCACTCAGGCGTGTACACTTCGAGGTCAACCTTCTCCCTTACCCCGCGTTTACGGAGCACTTCCTCTATTAGGAATGTGGCCTCATAGGGTGCGGCGGGACACTTGAATGGAGTCCTCGCTATGAGCACACCAATTTTCCCCCTATCTATTTCTTTCAGTCTGCGCCCAAAGCTGAGTGCACCCTCCCATTCATAAATGTTGTATCCAGCCTCTGGGAGGCCCGGCACAAGTCCGGGCACCAGCTTTGCGCCGAGCGCTATCACCAAGTAGTCGGCTTTAATTGTCTCCGAGTCCGTCTCAATAGTTTTGCTGGTTGGGTCTATTCTCCTTACCTCGTCTCTTACAAAATCGATTCCCAGCTTTCCAAGCAGGGTTGAAATGTCAGCGCATACTGCTTTGTAATCGGTGACATCCCCACTTATGGCCCAAAGGTTGTTCACACATTCGTGGAACTCGGCTCGACGATCCACGAGCACTATCCTGTGTTTTGAGCCGACTACTCTTGCGAGCTCGGAGGCCGTTGTCAGACCACCGACGCCTCCACCTAACACTAGAATTGTGGCATCCCTCATCCAAAGCTCACTACCCTATCTGCGTCCTCGGTGAGTGAAACAAGCGTATCCATGGTGGACAGAGGGCAGGCTTCGCTTGCACCCATCTTGCGAATCTTCAAACATGTGCCACAGCTCAACGCCTCTCCACCGAGATCAATGAAACGTTGGACCACTCTCTTTACGTCAAATTTGGAGCTGTCGACAGAATCTATTTCGACGGCTGGTCCAAGCAGGAACACAGATACCTTGTGGCCTTTGGAGAGCGAGGCGCAGGCGAATCTGAAAGCATTCCACATCGTTTCAGGGTCCTTAGTGTTTATTATTATAGCGTACTTCAAACGCAATCAGCCTCCCTCTTAATCATAGTGCTTTGGTGTCTTTGAGAATATCAGAGAGCACAGCCTTCATATTGTTGAAGGCCTCTAGCAACCGTGGATCCCGTAGAGAGTAGAATGTCTTGTTGCCCTCCTTTCTCGCTCTAACAACACCCGTCTTCCGTAGTAGGCTAAGATGCTGGGAAGCGTTGGGCTGACTTATATTCATAATCCTCGAAAGTTCCTCAACGGTTATTTCACCTTTCCCCAATAACTCAAGCATTTTAAGCCTAACAGGGCTCGTGAAAAGCTTGCACACCTCTGCGTGGAGGGCGTACACCTCATCTGAAACTCCGAATTGAAGCTCCGAATCCATAAGAAGATTCGAATATTCTAATATTTAAGCCCAACGTGAATCCACGCTTAAAATGCTTGGTTCTGCAAACAACCCTAATGTCTGCCCATACGAATCGGGCGAGCGCTAACCAATGCTTTCCCGCTGTTTACCTCTAAGACTGGAAGGAACCCTTACTCCGCCCAAGTAGGCCTGCGTCACCTTAAGTTTGGGGTGGGTCTCCAGCACAACTAGGTCAGCTGTTTTACCCACCTCTATTGACCCCAGCCAGGTTTCGAGGTGGTTGGCGTACGCTGAATTGTACGTATAGCAGGTTATTGCTTCCTGCAGACTTAACTTCTGCTTATGGTGAAGTGGGTTGAGTGTTAGGCTTATGCCGTACACTGGGTCGAGCGGCATCGAGTCGGAGCCGAAGGCAAACCTAACACCGCGCTCGAGGAGGCATCTAAAGTGATTGTTGGCAGATAATACATATGAGCCAAGCCTCCTCTCGTATAGTCCGCCTGGAGCCGACCACTGCAGGAAGTTGGGTTGCATACTGCACACGAGGTCCACTTCATCATCCTCCAACTCCTCCGGAATCACTAGCTCATTGTGCTCCACTCTAAGCCTCCTACCACGGAACTTCTTGGATACCCTTATAACCTGATTTACGGCAAGGTCGCCTATAGCATGTGTCATCACCTCCATCCCCAAACTGAGTGACTCATTGTAAATAGCTGCAAGCTGTGAGTCAGTGTAGAGCAGGCGCGGCTCACCTTTACCATCCACGTAGCCCAAGGATACCGCGGCTGTTCGCGCACCAATAGAGCCATCAGCGAAAATCTTGGTGAACCCAGCGTAAAGGTTTGGGGCGAGTCACTCACCTGTGCGCCACCCCCTCCTAGTTAACCCAATAGGTGAGAAAACAACCCTCATTATCGGAGGCTTCCTAAGATAATACTCTACGTTAGCTGGTTGGCCAATGTCACACACCGCGGTAACACCCTTCTCTAGGCAGTACTCCTGCGCCATCTCCATCCAACCGCTTGGGTCGAAGCTCTCAGTAATCTTTGATTCGAGTTTTACTAGCTCACTCTCCCTAACCAAACCCGAGCCGGTTACCTCCACACCTATGCTTCGTGCAAGAGCTATCCCTCTACGGTTCAGCACTCCCATGTGGCCGTCAACCCGCACGGCCAGAACCGGGCTTTCACTCCCAATCTCATCTGGCGTTAGATAGTCCCCGCCACCCCAGAGGCTCTCATCCCACCCACGCGCGTAAACCCACCCATTCATAGTGGGTGAGGCCCGCCTCGGGTAGCCCACCACATCCTCCCTCGACTTACCTTGGAGGTCAACCGTGGCGAGCTTAAAAGCTGTGGACCGCACGTGGGCGTGGGCGTCAACGAACCCGGGAACAACGAGTGCCCCATGCAGGTCCACTTCGGCATCACCGCGAAGCCCACCCCCAACCTGAACGACCCTGTCGGAGAAAACCAGGGAGTCAGAGGTATCCCACGGCGTATAGACAGTGCAGTTGGTTAATCTAACTGTCTTTACCACGAGGCGTAGGATGATATCCTCTATTTAAAGCTTCATCAGAGATGAGTAGCACATAGATAACGTTTTATCAGGCGTTGTATCCAAGCGTTGTGAACACTTTTGGCTACCGCTTAGAAAAAACTAAGATGTAGGATGTTCCATTACAGTGTGTTCCAATGGTATGTAGATAATGCTGTGTTATCGCCAGTGGTTCCCCGTATTTTAATCAGAGGGTTGAACTCGACACATTTAGGTGGGTTCTTTGGTTCCTGAACCAAGTGGTAAGGTCTGACTTAACGTGAGTGACCTCTTTCTGTATTCTCTCAATATGTCTTCAAGCGTTATTGACCCCATATACTTACCATTCTCAACCACGGGGCACCACATAGTCCTATTCTTCATCATAACATCCCATGCTTGGTCCGCTGTACTGGTTAACTTCACGTATGATGCGCCTTTCTCGGTATAGTTGTACACAGGTCCACCCTTGTTAACAATCTGGTCTAGGTAGACCACGCCTATGAACCTATCTCCGTCGACCACAGGAAGCGAGAATAGTTTGAGGTCATTCATGGTTTTAATAGTGTTCTCAACGGTTTCTTCTGGTCGAACACCAAGGTTTCTTAGACCGATCTCTGAGACTCTAATTGATGACAAGAGGGGTGTATTATACTCACCCATATGGGCCGGTGAATCTCTGTGTGTGTTTACTTGTGAGCGGTAAATGGAGTACTTTAACCCAGAAGCCGTGTATGATATCGCTGTGGCCAGCATCGCGGCTGGGAGAAGCTGTAAACTGCCAGTCATCTCAACAACCATCAGTATAACTGAGAGAGGCACCTTACCAGCGGCCCCGAAGAATGAGAGCATGCCGACTATCGCAAACGGTGCCACGCTGGGGACAACGCTTGGGAAGAGTATGTGGAAGACTAAGCCTAGGAAGCCGCCTAGAGATGCTCCTATAACCATGCCTGGGGCGAACACTCCACCGCTGCCACCCGAACCCACACTCATAGATGTGGCTATAATCTTGATGAAAGGCAGGAGAGCCAAAACCACTATTACGGGAAGACCTCCACCCACAAGCGCTTTGAGATTGCCCGATATAATTAGCTGCACCCATCCGTAGCCCGTGGCCATCACCTCTGGGAAAACGAGTGCGATAAGACCCACCGCTACCCCTCCGATCATGGGTTTCACATGCGGTGGAATCCTAAGCTTTTTAAAGGCTGAGTTAACACCATAGAACGATCGCACATACACGATTGCCAGACCCCCAGCCGCCAAACCGAGTATGGCGTAGAAGGGTAGCCTTAGCACGCTGAAAGCTTCGGTATAGTAGCCAAATATTGGTTCAAAGCCTACTATTGAGGCAAAAATAGAGTAGCCTACGGATGAAGCAACTATCGCGGGGAAAATAACTTCGGGTTCAAGGTCTCTCCTATACAGCACCTCTGCAGCCAAAACCGCGCCACCTATCGGGGCCTTAAAGATTGTACCAATACCTGCACCTATACCCACCGCAACAGCTATACGCCTATCCTGCGGGCTCAGGTGGAACATGTCAGCTATAGCCGAGCCTATACCCGCCGCCAGTTGCGCCGTTGGACCCTCCCTACCCGCACTCCCACCGCTTCCGATCGTGATCGCTGATGCAACAAGCTTCACAAAGGGTATTCTCCTCCTAATCTTTCCCTGCTTATTGTGATACGCGTCTATGGCGGCGTCAGTTCCATGGCCTTCAGCTTCCGGTGCAATAGTGTACACTATCAACCCAGAAATGAGGCCGCCCAGCCCCACAACCAGTGGTAGCGCGTAGGGATGCTTAACCACATAAACAAACACGACGCTCCCCCCCTCCCCAACTGGGTGTGGTATCCTTGCACCCGCCAACGAATCCAGAAACAGGTATTCAAAGAGTTTAATACCGAAGTACAGCGCCATAGCACCTAAGCCAGCCACGATCCCTATGACCACACCCAGTACTAACCATTTTTCAAAGTATGGTAAGGAAAGCAGTCTCGACATTCTAATGCAACGAGTAAAACCTTGGTGCTTTAAGCTTTAAACCCAAGCCAAGAAGTATCCGCTTTAAGTGGTTAAACTTTCACCACTCTAGGCTAAAGTGTGTGCGAATCACAGCGGCCAAATGTGGTGTACACTCGCCTTGGCAGATGGACCATACGTCTGTGTTAAGAATACCTTAGAGGTAAGCTCGAGAGCTTGTGGGCGATAACCGAGTCCTTAATGTATTATTGGGTAGACCGGGGTACATTGATCAGCTAAGCCTTCACGTTGACATAAGAATAGTGTAAGCCACTTTGAGAAGGTTGTCCTTAGTGGAAACACTTATAGGGTTCCAAAGCCTACCCCTCTGTATTAAGGGGCAGGGTTGCTAAAGCAGGGAAGGCCCAGGGTGGGGGCTTTCTTGATGAATTCATGAAAACCCACTCTTGATGTGTGAGGCGCAGTGATATATCCCTGTAGAAGCTCACAAGAGTCCAACATGACACTCATGGTTGGGAAAGCATCGAGTTCGGGTGGTTGATGCATAAAGCTCCCCCCCGTAGACCCAACATTTGTTTTCAAAACAAAATCGACGTTTAGAATAGATCTTGATTTACCATACGGGGCGGGACGTGGCAGGCGGTTCACCATACAAACATGTGGAGACGTGATATTGTATGGAACTCTCCCCAGTTGTGTGAAAATTGTATAAACCCTTTAAAGAATCTGGCGATTGCTGGTGATTTATGGATAAACAGATTTTGAGCTCGGATGGGAGTGTTCACTCAACCCTAATCGGGTAGCATTGATAAGATCAAAACCCGTTATTTTCCATATCTGTTTTGAATATAGGAGGCTTGCAGGTTTCACCCTACATGGGCATACGTGGGTATGCGTCCGCATACCCCCTAGGCTTGGGCATCACAGCATCATGCAGACCCCTGACGAGTTCATCGGGAACAGTCAGCCCTGCCTCCTCGTGTCAGGGCGCACCCAACCCCTCACCCGCTCACCCGCTCACCCGCTCACCCGCTCACCCGCCTTCCACGTCGCCGGGGAAGGCCTCATGGGGAACGCCGACCATCTTCAGCCTCTAGGTGTACACGTACCCCTCTCACTCTCAGCCGAGGTATTGGGTCTTCGCTATCAGCCTACTGCCAATGCACAACCGAATGCTTAAATCCAGAAATCTATATAAACCTAATCTATTTTGAAACTGCTGACTAGGCGAAAGCCGTAAAGGTTGGTGTCGAATCAGTGTTATTAGAAATGTTGCGGCGAAGGCGACGGGGCGGACGTGTCGAATGCCCACTCCAAAGCATGATAGCCAAGGTGAGTAAAAAGTGGTCTCTTCTCGTGCTTAATCAAATAGGTATCCACGGAGAAGCGAACTACAATAAAATCCTTAGAGAGCTCGGAGGAATCAGTCCCAAGTCTCTTGCAGACACGCTTAAAGAGCTGCAAAACATGGGTCTAATAGCGCGCAGCGTAAACGATCGTACACCTTTACGTGTGAGGTACACTTTGACAGAAAACGGAAAATCGCTACGGAGTGCAATAATACCACTGTTAGAATGGGCGGCCCAAGCCACTCATCATACAGAGTGCCCCATACTTGACCGCCGACCAAGATAACACCGCCTTCTACCCGCTATATTCACGGTTTACCGTAATGGTTAGAGGTTTTAGCTTCCCCTGTCCGGGTGAAATTAGTCTTTGGATGCTGGGTGATTCTTAATGGTGTTACTTCGAAGGTTTTTTAGAAGGCTTCGGGTTATCTGTGTTTGTGTTCTCGGTCTTTGAGCTATATGAGTATGCATCAATGGTTAGGCGTAGATTCGTAGAGTTGCTTTCGAGTCTGCCATGGGAAGAACTCGAAAAGAATAGGGAGGCCAGTTTCTACTCAATGAAAAATATTCTTTTACACATGATTGACAATGAAGATTGGATAGTGGGGTACATCATACCACGTCAAGCAGATAAATACGTGAGGAAGAAGTGGTCTGAATATAAGAGCATGAGTGACGTGGTCGCACATCTTAACGAAGTAGAGTCGAGAACAAGAAATTTTCTGGTCGGATTAGACGCCAACCAACTTGGTACCGAAGTTACTTTGAAGCTTCAAAGTGGAGCGGAGTTCGTGTTAACTGTGGAGGAATGCCTCTTTCAATCCTTCACTGAACAATTATACCATATGGGTGAGCTGATAGCGCTGCTTTGGCAGACCAACACTGAGCCACCGCCCATGCAGTGGTTCTATAACAATCCGAGACGCAAGCATCCACACATATCGTGAATCACGTTTTTGAATACAGATGTGGTTTGAGTAATCCAACTCTGCTTAGACATCAGACTTGACAAGACTACCCATTTAATGTGGTGAAAGGGTGGGTGCCACCCTTCTGGTGCGCTTGCTGTGGAGCTCCGCCTAATGCCTTCTCTCCCAACCTTGGGGTTGGTGTGGAGGGGAGGAGGCATGGTGGGGTGGTGATCCATGTAGCTCCAGCCTCCAGTCACAGGTAGCTTACTTTAAGCGGGATATCGAGACAATCGGGATATTGTATAGAGATTGCGGTATAAGTTCAGAAAGTGTTAACACCGCGTGTTGAAATGTCAATCAAAGCGGGTGTAAGACGCCTGTAAATTGCTTGCAATGTGTAAAGCTTTTTTAAACATAAATTGTATTTCATTGTGATTCTGGATGTCTGGAAAAGAGAGTTATTGGAGGTTTTTGGTGGCACCGATTCTGATCGCCGCAGTTGTTCTGTCACTGGTGTACGTTTCAGTATCTGTGCTTAAAATAGTGCCACTAAAGTATACCGAAGCACTCTATGTAGTTATTACACTCATCCTTGGGTATTATTTAGTTGCAGCTTTTTCGAGCCTGTTTGAGAGAGTTGTGAATAGTCTCTACGGCCCCAAAAAGGCGAGTGTTGCTAGGACCACACTCAAATATGTGGGTTATATTATCTTGGCCTTCGCGGTGTTAAAGATTGTAGGTGTGAGCGGGGTGGCTTTGCTTGCAGGGGGGACATTCGGTGGTTTGGTGATTGGTTTAGCTGGACAACAGGTGCTTTCGAACGTGCTTGCCGGCCTACTCTTACTCCTCTCAAGGCCATTTGAGGTGGGGGACAGGATAACCGTAACTGAATGGCAGTACGGCGCGATTTTACCTAGTTACCCCCCAAAATACTTTTCAGATGATTTGCTTTACCCAGGTTTTACGGGTGTAATAAAAGATATATCGCTCAACTACACCCTTATACGGACGGATCAGGGTCCTCTTGTCAAAATACCGAATAACATCTTGATTCAGGCGGCATTCATAGTACATGGTATTGATAAAAGATGGGTGCGGACACGCTACGAGGTTGTTAAACCAGTAGATATTGACCAACTCCTTGAGGCGGTACGTGAGGTGGTCAGGAAAAATGAATGGGTGGTCGACCCAGAAAGCGCACGGATTACAATTCAGAACATCACATCCACATCAATTGTTTTGGCGATAGATGCGCTGTGTAAGGGTGAACTCGAAGATCCACCGAGAAGCTCTCTTCTCTATGACCTAGAAAGGACTATAAACGTTATCAAGCATTAGGCAGGCGCAATGTACTAACTCTATTATGTGACGCACACCGCAGAGAACTCTATCAGAACACACTATGCGTGTTCGCGTCCACCGTTGTAGAAATTAACAAGCAGCTAACCCTTCAACATCATTAACAATTTTCTTATAATTTTTGGTTAATGCTTTATTACATAGGTACTGTGGAATACGGTATTGATGTAAATCATCTCAACCTGGCTCCACATTTTGTAGCACGTTATTTCCAGTGCACATAAATTATGCATAAGCGCATAATTTGAAAATGTGCCGTATAACAACCTCAAGGCGCTCGCATCCTTGCACACTGAAAAGCGTTTTTGTGGACTGAATGGAACGCACGTCTCAAAAGTCGTTCGAGAGGCTACCGCTATACCATTTGATTTGAGCGATAAAGTCTTATAATAGTATTGCAGCGCCCGCACAATGTTCTCAGACATGAATGTGGTTGTCGCTTATTCGGACACTACCTATATCCTCGGAGTGTATACAGCGTAAAGGAATATGAAGTGAAAGCAAGGAGGAAGCCGGTGGCCATGAAATAGGAGTTCAGGTTGTTGGTGAACCCAGAGAAGATGAATAGGAGACCGTTAATGCCTGCGAAGAGCACTGAGACAAAGCCAGACAACGATGTGACGATTACAGGCGCTTTTTTAGTAATAATCGAGGCCACTAGGTCTACGATTGAAAGAAAGAATATCAAGTAGCCCATCATCATATGAATCATAAATAAGCCACCACCGCTCTGCATTAGACCCATCATTGCACCCATCACTCCAAAGAAGCCTTGGGCTTGGGTTGTGCTAGGGAAGCTCACAAAAAGATTAACCCACATGCCAGTCAAAAACTATAAGATTAGAAAAACCATCGTAATAATTACAAGCGCTTCAAGCAACGTATTCATACCTCTGTGTGTTTCAACGTTAGTTGAACTTTGGTCAATAGCATTTTGTTGCGCCCACATTTCATTTAGCCACCTATTTTAAGTACACCATCGATTTAAACATACTTACATTTCCCACCAGAGAATAGGAATTGTATTTAATTTTCCGGAATTTCCCTTTGATGGACGTGTGTCTATGTTGATGAAGGTTCGATGAGTGCGTAACCAAAGTGTGAAACCTCATAATCGAACACTATCCATATTTGTCAAGGTCATCGCTCAAGTATTACTCGCAAGAGATATTCCCGTGCAACATACGGGGTAGGGGGTCGTTTGGGTTATCGTTGCTTCTATTGCCTGTAGCGAAAGCTCGGAGGGATTGTACTCGAACGTGGCCTTACCAGTAGCATAGCCCGCTATAAAAAGCGCACTGTACACGCCCTGTAACCGCTTGACCCCCTCTTCAAGTCGTTGGGGGCAGTCTGGGCAGCCGGTTACGTTGCTTGTGCAGGGTTTACCACACTTCCCGCAATCTATTAGTAAAACAACCCGTTGCACACTTGTGGTCATGCGGCTACTTATGGTAGATTCCGTGAGAGTATTAGTGTGAATCGATAAAAGCGCTATAATCGCCGTGATTGAGGCGATTATTACCGCATAAACCACACCGCGCCAACCCCTCCTATGGCGAGTTATCGAGGAGCGTCTACCTCTTGGTTTCATGCTGATTACCTCCGAGGTATAAAGTGAGAAAGCATACCCACCCTATAGTGGATACGACTTCGACACCCCGCACTCGATCTTACTCCGCCGTGATGTACCCATAGTACATATACGCACCACAATGGAAGATGTATGTTCCAGGAGTGGGTGCAAAGATTTCGACGTATTTTGTAGCCCCAACTGGGACATTAACCACCGCGTTCCCCCCGTGTACACCTAACCCCTGAAAGATTGTCTCCAAGGCGCAACCCCCAAGTTGTCTGTTAGAGCAATCACAACTATTCTATCAGCTGGGATGGTGAGGTTATCGGGATAGTAGGCATACGGATAACCCGGCTGCTCTTCAACGATATGGTAGACTGGCGTGCCAGGTGGTATCTGGCTCTGACTGATGACCCCTGAGTTTTGAGGGTTGTCAAGCAAGAAATATGTGATGGACGCTATCACAGCAACCACAATCACAAACGCGACCACTGTATCTATAGTTCTGGATCTTCCTTTGGTTACCTTTTTGTAAAGTTTGCTTGGTTGCTGGCTTCCTTGAATCTTCATAGAACTAGACCTCCATAGTTTTGAACGAAGTAGAGTAAGAGGTAAGAGCCGCTGATGATGAACAACCCTCCGGTCACCCACTGTAGGTATGCTCCCAAGCGGCGATAAAACCGGGTAATGGTATTTCTCCCGATGGTGAGCATCAACATAAACAAGGCTGCGATTGCAACTCCATAAATGAATACTGCTACTCCAGCCAACCAATACACGCCTGAAGCTAGGGGTATCAGCACAATCCCGAGAAAGATGGGTAGCGTGCAGGTGTGCGAAGCCGCACCGTAGGAGACACCAAAGAGGTAGAGAGTAGTCGCCTTTGAATTAGATGTATGTGAGTTTGCTTTAATTGTTATGGCGTTGTAGTAGCGATTGGCGGGATTGATTTGTTCTAACTTCCAAAGGAAGCCTATGCTTCGACCAGTAAAGACGATATAACCTAAACCTAAGAAAATCGCACCGATGGCGGGGATAATATAGATCAAGTAATTATAGACAAGTACACCTATCCAACTTACTAGGATGCTCGCAAATGCGTAGAATGTAAGGATTCCTAGTACGAGCAAAACGCTCGTTTTTAGCACTCGACGACTAAAGTGGTGTACCATTGAATTTTCTTCTTCACTTCTAGCACCATCGACAACTCTTGAGTCATTCGTTGTTCTTGCATCACCTTGCGTTCCTATAAAATACTCAAGAACGTAGGTGTCAGGGCTATGCTACACGGTGAAAAGAAAGAAGTAGCACCACCTACCAACGCAAGTCCGAGTAAGAGGTAGGGTGGCGAAATTTTTGTAGTCGCGCTCTTAGCGAACAGACCGCCCACGTCGTGAGTGTACACGTAGTGTCCTCCGATAAACAGGAGTACAAGGAGTGCTACCGAGAAAACTGCGGTTAGCAGGCTACGTACATGAGTAGAGGGTAGCCGTGGATTCGATGACGATGATGGTAGCTTAGCGGGGGAGCCATCAGTATTCACGCATGTAAAGCGCGTCGACATCGATGACCACTTCGAATCGTTCGATGATGCGGGGGTGTGGTTAGTTGTCATTTTGAATCACCTCATAGCCTAGCTCTACTATTCTTCTCATTATTTCGTCCTTGAGCACGTCTCCATCTCGATAAAACACCACGACTTCCTTCGATTGGGGGTCAATCTCCAGATAGGACACAGCGTCAAGCCGAACCACAGCTTCCTCAATCCTTGATATGCACTCGTAACAGTGGATTCCAGGAATCCTTAGAACGAGCTTACTTTCGGTTTCTTTGGATTTGGTGTGTTCCTTTCTGTTTTCTTGGATTTTTTCACCTCTACTTCTCATTTTGGTCAAGAGTCGTCCGAGTGTTGAGGCGGTTTTCACCCCGAACGAATTAAGGATCACGGTGGTCACGCTCAACACCATCGCGGCCATCGCCCAGATGGGTTGCACAAGACCGGCCGCTGCAAGTGGTATACCTACGCCGTTAAACGAGAAGGCGATAGCCAAGTTCTGCTTGGTCTTCCGATAACTATTTCTCCCAATCTGGATAGCGTCGATCACCTTGTTCAAATCACTTCCAGTGATGATCACATCGGCGGATTCGATGGCGATATCCGTACCAGCGCCAAGCGCGATTCCCACGTCAGCCTGCATCAGCGCGGGGGCGTCGTTTATGCCGTCGCCCACCATTATCACCCTGTGACCTTCAGCCTGTAGCTCCCTTACCTTATCCGCCTTCTGGTCTGGAGTCACCCGTGCGTAGAATCGCCCTATACCGACGCTTTCCGCCACCGCTTTGGCTGTTCTTTTCGCGTCTCCAGTGATCATAATAGGTGTGAGGCCAAGCGCCTTTATTTTGGCCACAACATCCGCAGCCTCCTTCTTAATGGTGTCCGCAACCCCTACCACTCCCATGAGCTTTCCGTCAAGCGCAACGCCGAAAACAGTCTGACCTTTCGCCTCCATAGCCAAGACTTCATCCACTATTCTAGTATCGATGGACACACCCATGTCTTGGAGAAAGTCGAGCTTGCCCACAAATATCGGCTTACCACTAAGCTTAGCCCTCACACCCGCGCCAGACACCTCCTGAAAATCTTTTGCTTGCTCTAAGAAAAACCCGTGTTCACGTGCGGCTTCAACTACGGCTTTTGCAAGCGGATGTTGAGACAAAGCTTCTACGCTGGCCGCAAGCACAAGCACTTCCCTTTCCGACACACCTTCCACTGGTAGAACGCGCACCACGCTTGGTCTACCCACCGTGATTGTGCCAGTCTTGTCGAAGACCACCGTGTCCACTGATTGTAGCACGTGAAATGCTTCAGAGCTCCTAAAAAGTATGCCCTTTTCCGAGGCTAATCCGCCACCCCTAATCATCGCAATCGGTGTGGCCATTCCGAGTGCACACGGGTAACCCATCACAAGCACAGATAGAGCCGCGAAAGCGGCGCGCTGCAGGTTGGGCGCACCAGTAAGCGCCCAAGCTCCCAAGCTCCAAGCTGTGAAACCCGCGACCGCGGCGAGTATGACCCCCGGCACAAAGAAGCCCAGCACCCTGTCGAGTAGTTGCAGGATTCCTGGCTTCATCGCTCTTGCTTCCTCAATGTATTCGGCCACACGTTGTAAGAAGCCTTCGCTACCAACCTTGGTCACACGGATAACAAGGCTTCCATTTGTGTTCACCGACCCCCCTACAACTTCTTGTCCCACCCTCTTCTCCTGCGGGATGGGTTCACCTGTTACTATGCTTTCGTCAACTGCTGACACCCCTTCTACAACGACGCCATCCACGGGGATGGCTTCCCCTGGCCTTACGCGCACCAAATCTCCCTTCGACACCTGTTGAACTGGAATGGTCATTTCTTTTCCATCACGGATAACCTTAGCGGTCTGAGGCTGTAGCGAAAGAAGTCTCTTTACGGCTTGAGAGCTCTTGGTTCTCACTAGGAGCGAGGCGTACCCACCTAGTAAGTGGTATGAAACGATGAATACGGAGATCGCGAAAAAGTCTGGTGCTGGGAAGCGCTTGTCGACGAAGAGTCCTATGAATCCCCCTATCAGCCCCCCGAAAGCAGCTAGCTCCATGAGCACGTGCTGGTTGAGGATGAGCCTTCTGAGTGAGTGGTACGTCATCTCCAGTATCGGGAAGCCGAAGCCGAAAACGTTACTCAGAGCCAGAGCGATCATCCCAACACGCATCCACGTAGGCATTGGGCGTGCCACACCCAGCCAGTAGAGCGACATGATTCCCAGCGCAGTGAATGTAAGAGTGGCGGAACCCAGAAGCCTGTTTCGCGCACCCCTCAACTCTTTTTCCTCTTCTTCAAAACTTCTCACCTTATCTGGGTCCCTTACCGTGTACCCAAGACTTCGAAGCGTCTCGTCCAGCTGCCAGCCCTCAACCTTAGAAGGATCAAACTCAACAAGCACCTCTTCGTGTGCAAGGCTCACGTTCACACTCAAAACCCCCTGTTGTCTTTTGAGCGCCTTTGTGATATTACTGGCGCAAAAAGAGCAGTGCATACCGCCGATCTTAACTTGGTGTTTCGCTTTTACTGACAACTCGCTGCCACCCCCCTCGAGAATGTGTTTATATAATCTGTTTACGCATCGTAACCAGCATCAGTAATCGCTTGTCTCAGCTTATCGACATCAGTTATCTCAGGATTATACTCAACAATCGCTCTACGCTTATTGAATTCAACTGAGGCTGAAGATACTCCATCAAGGAGGCGTAGCGCATTCTCTATACTCTTGGCGCAACCTTCACAGTGCATGCCCCGCACCTTTATTATGGCAACCTTCTTATTTACACTCATTTCCAAGTCGCCAACATAGTATGGCGACAAAACTATTTAAACTATAAAGTTTATAGTTAGTTACTAACTATACACAATTATACCAACTATGTGATGATATACCTACAGCCAACCAGTTGTACAGAAAACGTTTTCAATGGTTTCCACAATCCAACCTTCCACACTGCGCCAATCTGATAAAAAGGAAGCAACAATTGCCAATATACCCCTTTTCAGGATTAAACCCCCAACTAATTACCATAGACGAAAATAAACAGATTGCACACTATAGCCCTCCATAAAGCGTAAAAATACATTCACGCCCTCTATCTGACCAATATGGTCAAAACCCTGCGAATGATCACTCATCGTGCCGAGTGGACTACCCCTAAAAAAGGTGGGATACTAACACTGACAGATAACCTGGTGTTCCTGAGTGAATCAAGCTTTTAGCTATTTTAGACAAAAAGTAGATGAGTTGATGGGTTAAGCTCTGCTACCTTAGAAGAATAGATTGAGGGTCATGCCTCGGTTTCGACTCCGTCGAAGTGTTCGCCCAATGAACCTAGCAGACGCAGTGTGGTCACCTACTCAGTCCAACTACTTGTTCAGAAAATCTCACCGATGTCGACTCCGTTCAACAATAAGTGGCCACGGACTTCACACGCCCTTTTCAAGGTCTGGGTCACATAGCAGTCAGCAGAAGCCTTCAAAGCCAGCTCCCTTATCACATCCAGCTTCTCTGGGCTCTGGATGAGTACAGTGTACTCAAGCTTCTTTAGGTTCCTCGGCCTGGTCACCCTGAAGTCGCCGTTTATCTCTATTCTCAATGATTCAAGCCTGATCCCTGATGCGGCGGCGTGTTCGGCGTAGTGTACACACTGGCAAAGGCCCAAGGCGGATATAAAGTACTCTAGCGGGCTTGGACCATTCTCATCGGCAGACCAAGAATGCGGGTTTCTACCCCTAGCTGTGGATGCCAGGTCGTCGAGTTTGTCCACCACAACTTTCACCTTCGCAGATACCTCCGTCCTATCGGCTTCCTCATATTTCTTAAGTCTCTCACGCATCTTGTCAGCGAATCCAGTGGAAAAGGAAACCATAATCTGACACTCCTATTGTCGATTTATCCTGTGTTTTTCACACTCTACGCGATACGGCGTATCCGATGAACACGCCCCACAGCAAACCATATACTAGGTGTGCCACGAGGAAGGCGCCGGCTATTGGTCCCATCATCGGTATAAGCTTAGACTGAACCGTTGGCGCCACGGCGGATATGGGCACGCCTTTCGCGGCGGCAATCGGCGCGGCTATTGCGACCACCATAGCATGCGGCATCACGGCTAGAAGTACTGGGAGGCCGAAAACCAGCCATACGAGGAAGCCAGCTAGGAGGCCGATGTAAGCACCACGCTTAACGCTGTCTATGAACAGAAAACGTTTAACACCGAAGCTTATCGCGGCGAGTATAAGCCCAATCACCACACCGTCAACTAGGTGAAGTATTAGGCCCCCCATCGCGGTCGCAATACCCCCAGTTGGGGATAGCCCAAGCACACCTATACCCATAGCTAGCATCATGATTAGTGGTGTCACACCCATTACGGCAGCTGCAATCATCATGACTATACCCATCAGTATGGCGCCGACGAACCCTCCAAGCGCCGCCCAGCCAAAATAGGTGGACGCCTTAGCCCTCGTCACTTCTCGGCCCTCCATGTGTGACCCCATGGTTTGAGCCATTTGGGGGTGTGCTTTCGACACGTGCTCCATGAGTGCAGGCATAGTGGAAAAACCAGCCTTACACACAGGGCACGTGTGCATCCCTTCGGATTTCTCAGATGACATATGACATCGGTTGATAAAAGCCTAAACGAGCACTTGACGTTTCCCCTAAAACCCTCCAAGATTTTGATGGTAAAACTCTAATCGTTAAAGGGCGCAGCGAAGATTCGACCGACTCATCATCACACTACGCTTTCACTTCAGGAGTTTTAAGGTGACGATATATGGGGGAATTCAGCAAACATGTGAACAACTCTTGATCCCCTCTGAACCTCTAGAGAGGGATTGGGGGGACGGGAGTGGTGGGAACCCTCGAAACATCAACGCCTATATGGAAAAGCCGCTAATTCACGATTTTGATCACTTTGGTTTCAAAGAAAGATTCCAATACCGTTTCCTATTTATTTATGGTGACTGTGAGCTACCCACGCCTGAAGGCGGGAGCTTCCTGAATCATCACCCCACCATGCCTACCACTTACCAACCCTAAGGAGGGTAGGGGAGGTATTGGGCGGAGCTCAAAGACAGGCACACTGGAAGGGTGGCACCCACCCCGCACGTTTTAAGAGAACCAGGCAAGCGTTGAGGTCGCGGTCCAAGGTGAAACCGCAGGGGGGACAGTGGAACACGCGGTCTTCCAAGGCTAGACCCCGGTTTATTTCCCCGCACCAGAAACACTCACGCGACGAGTTGAACGCTGGAACAGCGAGGACAACTCTCCCTCGTTTAACAAACTCCCACTCAAGTATCCTCCTTAGCTCTGAGAACGAGGAGTCGTGGTGCCTCATCCTTCCTTTCTTGGTTACGCCTCTATGGATCAAACCCTCGAGGTTCAAGTCCTCTAATACCAGGAGGTCGTACTCCCGTGCGAGTAGCGCCCCGAGTTTAAAGAGTCGCGTCTGAAATCATTAACACGTTCGTGCTGTTTAGCGAGTCTTATCTTCGCTTTAAGCCAGTTTTTCGAGAGAAACCTTCTTCTAGAGAGGCTCCTCTGAGGTACCCTGATTTTTTCCAAAGAGCGCTCAAGCGGCCTCGGATTCTCCAAGATGCGCCCATCAGAGAGCGTGGCGAGCCTCGCCAACCCCAAGTCCACGCCCACAGCCTTTCTGGGTTCCCACGGTTGCTTCTCTTGTGCTTCGGGCTCCTCCACTAAGAATACCAGGTAGATTTTTCCAGAGGGGTAGAGTTTGACGCAAACCTGGGACACACGCTCCAAGGAAAAATCCCTGTGTATTATCAAGGTGAAGAAGCCTATCTTACTCAGTTGCAAACGAGCCTTCTTCTTTGTTTTTGCACTGCCCTACCCCCTGATATCAGAAAGCTTCCAACCACTCTGAGGGTACACTAAGGAGAGGTACTTGTGAGGCTTCTTTTTCTTGGGCTTGTTCGCCAAACCATCGAGGAAGCGTTTCCGCGCCTAATAAAACCTTTCTGCGACCTGCTGGGCAACCTGCGAGTGCAGCGCCTGGAACTCGGGGTTCTTCTTTCGGAGGTCTAAGGCGAGCTGCCTCAGCTCATTCTCACTCATGGCGTGCTTGGTCTTCCTGTACTCCTCTTCTTCGGCGTGCAAGAGCTTGTTGTAGAGTTTACACGCTGTTTTGAGCTGGGTCTTCAACACACTCGCCGTGGACTTTGAGCAGTACGCCCTGTATTTGTACGCCCTTGCACCCACGCCGCACAGTTCCCCGCACCCGTATTTATTCTTTTTGAATCCCCGCCCTAAAAGGGCGAGGTTTTGGAATATTTATAAATATGAAGCTAACACAATTAAGATGATATTCGCTATTTAATACTCAGAATCGGCTAAAAACGATGTTTTACACAGTGCATTCTAATAAAGACGGTTTTCGCTTGTGTTATTCATGTTTAGGAGTTTCCTGAAATGGTAAGGTTTGATTCAGTGCGAGTGATCTTTTTCTGTATTCTTTCAGTATGTCTTCAAGTGTTATCGACCCCAAGTATTTGCCGTTTTCGACCACAGGACACCACATCGTTCTGTTTTTCATCATAACTTCCCACGCTTGATCGGCAGTGCTGGTCAATTTCACGTACGAAGCGCCTTTTTCGGTAAAGCTGGACACACTTCCTTTCTTGTTAACTATACGGTCAAGGTAAACCACACCCACGAACCTGTCTTTTTCGACTACAGGTAGCGAAAACAGATTAAGCTCTTGCATCATCTTGGCGGCTCTTTCCACACTTTCTTCTGGCGCTACCCCAAGGTTTCTCAAGTTTATCTCTGACACTCTAATGGACGACAAAAGAGGTGTGTTGTACTCACCCATATGCGCCGGCGAATCCCTGCGGGTGTTCACCTGTGAGCGGTAAATGCAGTACTTTAGCCCAGAAACGGTGCAGGATATCGCTGTGGCTAGCATCGCGACTGGAAGAAGTTGAAGGCTACCAGTCATCTCAACCACCATTAGTATAACTGAAAGAGGCACCTTGCCAGCAGCTCCAAAGAATGAGAGCATACCGACAATTGCGAATGGTGCTACACTTGGTACCACGCTAGGAAAAAGCATGTGAAACACTAAGCCTAGAAATCCGCCAAGAGACGCGCCTATAACCATGCCTGGGGCAAAAACTCCACCACTACCACCAGAGCCCACACTCAAAGATGTGGTTATAATCTTTATAAAAGGTAGAAGTGCCAGAATGAGTAATATTGGCAGGTCTCCACCCACAAGCGCTTGAAGATTGCCCGATATGATTAGCTGAACCCATCCGTAGCCTGTGGCCATCACCTCTGGGAAAATGAGTGCGATAAGACCCACAGCTACGCCTCCGATCATGGGTTTCACGTGTGGTGGAATCCTTAATCTTTTAAAAACCGAGTTGACGCCGTAAAACGTTCGCACATACACGATCGCAAGGCCTCCCGCAACCAAACCAAGTAAAGCGTAGAAGGGTAGTCTTAGCACGCTGAACGCTTGAGTGTAGTAACCAAATATGGGTTCAAAGCCCACTATCGACGCAAAAATGGAGTAGCCCACCGATGAAGCGACAATTGCAGGGAAAATCACCTCTGGTTCAAGGTCTCCTGTATAAAACCTCGGCTGCCAAAACCGCACCACCGATTGGAGCCTTAAAGATCGTGCCAATACCTGCTCCTATACCAACCGCCACTGCTATACGCCTGTCCTGCGGGTTTAGGTGAAACATGTCCGCGATAGCCGAGCCTATTCCCGCTGCTAGCTGTGCTGTTGGGCCTTCCCTACCCGCACTTCCACCACTTCCGATTGTGATCGCTGATGTCACAAGCTTTACGAAAGGTATCCTCCTTCTTATCTTTCCCTGTTTGTTGTGGTACGCGTCTATCGCGGCGTCTGTGCCGTGTCCTTCAGCTTCTGGGGCGATTGTGTACACAAGAACCCCAGAGATGAGCCCTCCCAATCCCACAACAAATGGTAGTGTGTATGGGCGTATCACCGAATAAACAAACATCACGCTTCCCCCTTCACCCACTGGATGGGGCACTTTCGCACCCGCTAATAAGTCCAAAAACAAGTATTCAAAAAGTCTAATTCCAAAATACAAAGCCATGGCGCCTAAGCCAGCCACAACACCTATAATTATTCCGAGCACTAGCCACTTTTCAAAGTATGGCAAAGAAAGCAGTCGCGACATACGAGAAAAATCAATCATGAAAAGCTTTAAGTGTTAATCGGTGTCGTACTCTAGGATTGTAAAAGTAGCTTTGGAGGTAGCTAAGAGTTGTGCGCGCGAGTTTGTGAAAATTTTGATGCAGTGACAAATTCATCTTTTAATATTTGTGTTTAATGCGCAAGCACAAATTTTGAACTATCACAAAGTGAAGAAGGTCATGGTGTAACTCTGAAAAGCTTTAGTAGCCTTGCGCGCATTTCAGGTTGTTCTACTTCTGTCAAAATCTCTTTTTTGAGCAAATCGCGTGGATAGTCAAATCTGTGTAACTCAATAGTGGTATTATCCGTGTTCAAAATCGCGTAAGAAGGTCTTATATCCTCATCCCTAGGCTGGCCAGCAGAGCCTGGGTTTATCACTCTGTACCCAGCAAAGCTAGTGGTAAACGAATAGTGAGTGTGTCCAACTAGCACGACCTGCTCTTCGAGTGGCGCGCCAAGCGTGCTGGTAAACACTTCGCTTTTGCTGATAAGCCATGGGTAGAGATAACCGTAAAGCGGTTCGGAAGGTGAACCGTGAAACGCCGCGATCTTTAAATTGTCGAATTCAAAATGCCCTTCAATCGGTGCTTGCGCAAGGAACGCCAAATCCGATTTGGAAAGCTGTTTAAGCGTGATATTTTGGCGTGTGTAAACGCTTAGCTCGTGGTTTTCCTGAGCACAGTAACAGTCTACACCAAAGGATGCCGCGTGGTCGTGATTTCCCATCACTCTACGCGGCTTGAGTGAGCGCAAAACGTCCACGGTTTCGCTAGGCCTAGTGCCGTAGTCCACAGCGTCGCCCAGAAAAACCACTTCGTCAAATCTCTCTCTTTCAAGCAAAGCGCGTAAAGCGTAGATGTTCGCGTGAATGTCACTAAAAACCAGAATCCTCATGTCATTGATTTCGTTTAAGTTGAATATAAATTTTAACCAGTGCCAAAAACCATTGCACGCTTTATATAAGGAAACTGTGGCCTAAAACCTGTCAAAGCTTTCAGTGCGAGTTTGTTGGAGATTTGAGCTTAAATATTTAAAAAAAGGTTGTGGACTTTTCCAAAAAGCTTTAAACACGAGTGTGCCAAGATTCTTTGATTGTGCTACAGTGTTCACACATCTTGTTCTCTTGTGTTGTAATAAAGCATTGGCCACAAGCCTTTTACCAATTCCCAAATGCTGGAAAGATGCAAAATTAAAAACGGTTGACTATCAACTTGTCTTAAACCACAAATTGCGCATCCGCCCAATGTTGTTGGACAGCGTTTCCCAACTAAAAAGCAAATCTCATAGCTAAACTTTTAGGAAATTTGGCGCACTTCTTTGAGTTCGACACTCACCTTCGCTGAAAGCGTGTTCTTTACTGGACAAATTTTTTCGGCTTCTTTTAAAAGCTTCTTTAACTCCTCCAGTTTTGCGTCAGATTCAAGCTCAACCAGTAGCCTTATTTCTTCTAGCCCTGTGCTCTTACCGCTTAGAAATTCGCTAAGCGCAAAGCTTGATAGAGCCTCAATCTTTATGTTTTTGAGCTGAATTTTTTTCTTTTCGGCAAGCGTTTTGAGCACGATAGAGAGGCAACCAGCTTGCGCAAGCAGGAGGTACTCCACTGGGTTTGGTGCTTGATCCGTTCCACCTAGGATCGCTGGTTCATCAATTGTCACTTTAAATCCTCTCACTTCACCTGTGAGCGGAAACCCGCTCTGCTGTGTCACAGCTCTTAAAGAAAGAACCTGTTTTTGGGACATACAACAAAAAGCAAGACCGAAAATAAATTGGTTTTTTTAAGCGCAGCTTTTGCGTGTAAACAAAGCTATTTATTTTGCTTTTTGTGTTTTTAAGGTGTGGCTCAAATAAGTTTTAAGGTTGACCCAACTTTTTACCCCTCAGCGAAAAGCGCAACCAAGGCACCCCCCGAAAGCTTGGCGTACGTTGCGGGTATACACGCAAACGGAGAAAAGCCAGATTTTGTGGGAGTAATTGACGTCGATCCCAGCTCCCCCACTTATTCAAAACTCATTTCAAAAGTTGAGCTACCCTACAAAGGCGACGAGCTACACCACTTTGGCTGGAACGCTTGTAGCTCTGTTCTTTGTCCAAACGGCAAACCAAACCTCGAGCGTCGCTACCTGATCGTTCCAGGCTTAAGGTCATCCCGAATTTACGTGATTGACACAAAGCTCGACCCCAAAAATCCAAAGCTTGTAAAAGTGATTCAACCAAAAGAAGTGGTCGAAGCATCAGGGTACACACGGCTACACACGGTGCACTGCGGTCCCGATGCGATTTTTATAAGCGCGCTTGGAAACTCTGAAGGAGAAGGGCCTGGCGGAATTCTCGTTTTGGACCACTATACCCTTGAAGTGTTGGGTCGCTGGGAGGTCGACAGAGGAGATCAGTACTTCTCCTACGATTTTTGGTGGCCTACCTAGTGAGGTTATGGTGACAAGCGAGTGGGCGGTTCCTAACACTATAGAAGGTGGTCTTAAAGCGGAGAACTTGGCAAACAGGTACGGTAACAGGTTGCACTTTTGGGATTTGAGAAAAAGAAAGAGGATATCTAGTGTCACGCTTGGTGAAGAAAACAGGATGGCGCTAGAGCTAAGACCTTTTCACGACCCTACAAAGCTCATGGGTTTTGTGAACATCGTGGTGAGCACGAAAGACCTGAGTAGCTCAATCTGGCTTTGGTACCACGAAGACGGAAAGTGGAACGCTGAAAAAGTGATCGATATTCCCGCACAACCTTTGGAGTCAGGCCTTCCTGAAATCTTAAAACCGTTTAAAGCGGTTCCTCCGCTTGTGACAGACATAGACCTATCTTTGGACGACCGATTCCTTTATGTGAGTCTATGGGGAATTGGCGAGGTAAGGCAGTACGACGTGACAAATCCGTTCAAACCCAAACTTACTGGAAAGGTTGAGCTTGGCGGAATATACCATCGAAAGAATCACCCGTCTGGCGCAAAGCTCAGCGGTGCGCCGCAAATGCTTGAGGTAAGTAGAGACGGTAAGAGGATTTACGTCACAAACTCGCTTTACGTCGCTTGGGACAATCAGTTTTACCCAGAAGGAATAACAGGCTGGGTGGTAAAGCTAAACGCCGACCCAAACGGTGGACTAAAGCTCGATGAGCGTTTCTTTGTAGACCTGAAAAACGCAAGGGCACACCAGGTTAGACTGCAAGGCGGAGACGCAAGCTCTGACTCTTACTGCTTTGCGTAATACTTTTTCTGTTTTTTGCGATTTTTTTAGGAGCTGTTCTTGGAGTAGACCCAGGAAAGGGTTGGCTTTACTGCGTGTACCAAAAGGAGTTTCGAGGTGCGCGCGCCGCTTTTTGGTCGTTTGCGGCAAACGTTTTTGGGATAGCGATCACAACGCTTCTTATGCTTTTGCCTGCGCTTATAGCCCGCTCTTTGGGCGTTATGCTCCACGCACTTCTTTTGATTTACGCGTTTGGTTCAATTTTTCACGGCGCGCTAAAGCTCGGGTTTCCAAACGTTCACTACAGAGGTTCCCTCAAACAAGTGACGCGCTCAGTGTTTGTGTGGAGCGTTGTGAACTCCGCTTGGGCAGGGTATGGCTTTCCATTAGGCGCACTTCTTCTTTTAGAAGGGTACACCACGTTTTTGGCTTTTTTGTTTGTGTACGCGGTTTTCTCCGCGCTTATGTTCGCTCTTTGCACAAAGTTTGGGTTGATGCTCGCAAAAAAGATTTGGCTGAACTACGACCTTTTTCTTTCCGTTTTTTACGTGTTGTTTGGTTCGTTCACGCTATTTCGCACACCTTTTGTTTGATAAAAACTAAAATCATCGTTAAGCGAAATTAAAGCTGTGAATCTACCAAAGTATGTGATAAAAAGGGACGGAAAAAAGGTTGAGTTCGATTCAAAAAAGATACTCTCCGCGATCACAAAGGCGTTTGTCGCAACGCACAACACGGATGAACACGCGCTCAACAAAGCGTACACTCTAACACTCGAAAAGATTTCAAGACGATTTGGTGAAAACGGAACGCCACACGTAGAAGAGATCCAGGACCTGGTCGAGCAGTCTCTTGTCGAGCTCAACCTTTACGAAGTCGCAAAGGCGTATGTTTTGTACAGAAAGCAAAGAGAGCAAATAAGAGAAGAAAAAAAGAGGATTCTGGGAAAGCAGCTACTCGACGAAGTGGACAAGTCGTTTTCCGTGAACGCTCTACGCCTTCTTGCTTCGCGCTATCTTTTAAAGGACGAGTCGGGTAAGCTCATCGAAGGTCCTAAGCAGCTCTTTCAAAGAGTGGCGGCTTTGATCACAATAGCGGACATGCTTTACGACGAAGAGATTTACGACAAATCTGGTTCGCAAAAAGTTTGGCAGTCTTATGGTTTGAAGCCACAAAAGCTTGTTCATAAAGAGATGTTTTTGAACGAGCACCACTTAGAAAGAATGCATGCGCTTTACCAGGAGTTAAATTCGCAAGGAAAAATGAAGCTGAGCTGGGACGAGTTTTTAAACTGGCTACAAAATGTTGGGTTTGAAAAGCACTACGATGACTACAAAAAATACTACGAACTCATGGTTGAAAAAAAGTTCCTTCCGAACAGCCCAACCCTTTTTAACGCGGGAACAAGACTTGGACAGCTCAGCGCGTGCTTTGTCTTACCAATTGAAGACAGCATTGAGTCCATCATGGACGCCGCAAAGCAAGCCGCGATAATATTCAAAAGCGGTGGAGGAATAGGCATAAACTACTCCGCTTTAAGGCCTGAGGGTGACATCGTGGCTTCGACCGGTGGTGTCGCATCAGGTCCTGTTTCTTTCATGAGAATAATCGACACGCTCACAGACGTGATCAAACAGGGGGGAAAGAGAAGAGGCGCGAACATGGGAATCCTTGAAATTTCTCATCCTGACATTGAAAAGTTTATTAAAGCAAAATCGCAACCAGGAAGGTTTGAAAACTTTAACATTTCCGTGCTTGTCACACCCGAGTTTTGGACGCACTTAGAGTCGAACGAGCCTTGGCCTCTTATCAATCCAAGGGATGGCTCAAAGTGGAAGGAAGTGGACGCAAAAACCTTGCTAGAAGAAATAGCAAGGATGGCTTGGGAAACGGGCGACCCTGGGCTTGTTTTCTTCGACAACATAAACCGCTACAACCCGCTTTATGAGCATCTTGGACCAATCAAAGCGACCAACCCTTGCGGGGAAGAGCCGCTTTATCCGTACGAGTCGTGTAACTTGGGTTCGATCAACCTTTACGCATTCGTAAAAAGAACGAAAAACGGTGTGGAATTCGACTGGGATTCACTAAAAAAGCGGTGGAAATCGCGACGCGCTTTCTTGATAACGTGATCGACGTGAACAAATACCCTGTTTCTGAAATAGAAAGGGTGACCAAGCAAACAAGAAGGATTGGGTTAGGGCTAATGGGGCTTGCGGACACTCTTTACGCGCTCAACATACCGTATAACAGTGAAGAAGGTTTTTCGTTTATGAGCAAAGTCACCGAGTTCGTTTCTTACCACTCGCTTCGCGCATCGGTTGAACTAGCAAAAGCTCGTGGAGCGTTTCCGCTTTTTGAGAAATCGGATTACGCAAAGGCAAAGCTTCCTTTCGAAGGCTTTTACCACAGAGAGTGGTGGCACGAGGATTGGGAAGCTCTTTCAAAAGAGATAGCGCAAAACGGTGTGAGGAATTCGCACACAATGACAGTCGCGCCAACGGGAAGCATATCGATGATCGCCGAAGTTTCTTCGGGTTTAGAGCCGCAGTTTGCTCTGGTTTTCGAAAAACACGTCACCGTGGGCAAGTTTTACTATGTCGATCCAGAGTTTGAAAGAAGGATCGAAGAGCTTGGGTTGGACAAACAAGCTGTGATCGAAGAAGTTGCGAAGAATGGAGGTTCGGTGCAGGGGCTGAACCTTCCTGAAGATTTAAGAAGGGTTTTTGTGGTCGCTTACGACATCCCTTGGTGGGACCATGTAAGGGCGCAATACGAAGTGCAAAAGTGGGTGAGCGCAGCGGTGAGCAAAACCATAAACATGCCTTCATGGGTGACGCCAGACGACGTGCTTTCCGCTTACGTTTTTGCTCACAGGCTTGGGTTAAAGGGCATAACGGTTTACCGAGATTCGTCAAAGGGCGAACAGGTTCTCAAAACGCCCGCGCAAAGAGGTGAAGGCTATATCGCACCGGTGAGCAACAAAACGCTTGAGCTTCCGCCTTTGAGCTTTAACTCCGTGGCGCTTTGGTACACGATTGACGAGCTAACTGTGAAAAAAATTGAGGAAGAATCGCTCGATTTGGCAGGGGGTCTACACGCCGCCGAACACGCGATGATCGGCGTGATGCCTTTTCACGTGCTTTGTGACAGGTGGGACATTGGCGGCGTTTCCACACCTTTACACCCTTATACGGGTGAGCCCACGATCTTTATCTACGACGGTTACGAAGGCGGAATCGGGATTTCCGAAAAAGCGGCGGAGCTTTTTCCAGAGCTAGTCAGGACGACTTTACAGGTGGTTTCTGAGTGTGGTTGCGAAAGAGGTTGTCCCGCTTGCATTTACTCGCCAAAGTGTGGTAACGACAATAGACCACTCGACAAACGCGCGGCCAAACTCATTTTGGAATCTGTGCTTCGAAAACTCACCAGTGAGGTATAGTGTTCGCTCTTGCGCTTTTCGTGAGTGTATAGCAGTAAACCTTTTTCCTTAAGTCTTTTAGGCAAGGCCTTACTTCGATTATTCCATTTCTTTTGAGTTCTCTGAGCGCTGCAGAAAGAGTTCTCTGAGGAAGTCGTGTCTCTTTGAGTAGCTGCGAAAACTGCGCCTCTCCCCACTCTTCAAGAATTTTCAAGACTAGTTTTGCTGAAGGAGGAAGCTCCTCCAAACTCGACAGTTTTGACACCCACCATGTTGATCACACTACCCTCTTACGTAGTGAGCCGAGTTGCTAAACGTGTCTTCTGCGCGCATCTCTTGTGAGCGGCGACAACTGAGCATCATTCTCATGCTTTGCATCATACCAAACATAACACTCATTTTCATGGTTGATCGGTATAATGACAATGGTCATACTTTTATCGTTTTCGATACGCGCAAATTTTTGTAAAGCTTTGGGACACATTCGCTTGAAAAATTAAATTTTTATCGAAAATAAAAGCGGTGATGCGAAAAGTGTGCATTGTGCATAACTCGATGATCGGTGAGGCTCAATAACCCTGGGATAAATGCGTGGTTCGTTTTCAATCATGTCAATAAGTCTTTGTTAATTCTATGTATAACAGTAATTCCCATTTTTGGCAATTCCTACAATTATTCCCAGGGAAGTGTAACGGTAAACTCAACAACACCTATTCCATTTATTCGTATGAGCTTCTAAATGGCACGGTGATATCCTTATTGGGTTTTAATAATATCGCCAAAGTTTACACTTACCAGTCAACACCCAACATCTAGCACTGGCGAAAACGCCTACCGTGAAATTGGCGTAGGTCTAGTGACTTCTACAGTTTTGAGTAACTACGCAAGCTATTCTACTTGAAGCGACTCTTGAGTTGCGTATTCAACTTGTTAATAATGGTGACATGAAAAAACTATTAACGCGTAATCACATGATGTTAATCGCTTTTTTGGTTTAATTGCGGTAAGCGTTGCGTTGTTGTAAAATATAATTTTTAACGTACAAAACTTTTCGAATCAAATTCAAATTTTGCGTTTAGTGTTACCGTTAAACATGTCCATCCCTAAGGGTTTCACTCTACGTAGGCGTACATAGGTACGCATCAGCATACCTGTCGTACGCATAGTAGAGCTTGGGCTTCAGTGCATCATTTAGGGACCTCGCGAGTTCACTGGTCCCCTTCCGCTCCGCCCCTGTCAGGACGCACCCACCCAAGAGAGAAGGTAGAACCACCGTGTCCCACCAATCCCTCTGGGAAGCGCCCTCCATCCTCAGTTCAACACGCTTCCTCCCACCAACCCACTTCTCGGTGTACCCGAACCTCATCCTCATGTAGAGGTTTATGGCCGCGTTTAGCTGCCTATTAATACGGAGCCCGCACCCACCACACTCGAAAACCGCCCCATTCAGGTCTTTGTTCTCCCACCCACACCGAGCAGTAGAAGGAGGAACCGTAGGGGTCGAGCTCCTTTACTTTAGCTTCCCCCAGCCTCCCCACAAGTATCCTTGTGATTGAGCGCCAATCACTCCTCGAAATCCTCCGATTCCAGATACGCGAGCGTGTGTACATGCCCTGCTTTTTTAGCTCTTCGAGGCCTACCGGGCCACACAGCGACTGAATAACACGTGTGATTTCGAGCTGGTGTTTTCTCGCGCGGTTTCTTTCTCTGTTCGAGTACTTTGAAAGAACCCTCCTAGCCTTCTTGGAGCGCGAAGCCTTCCTCTGAGCGCTACACCTCTTCTCGAAGGAGGCAATATGTATGGAAGCAAGCTTCGAAGTGTCTATCCGAATCCACCCTGTTTCTGGTGAGAAGCCGTCGAGTGAGAGGAGGTTGAAGTCCCACGCCACACTGGGTTTGCTGTTTTGAGCATCTTCTTCGTAGTGTATGGGTAGGTGTATCTTTTCGGGTGTGATTATGGGTTCACCCAGCCCCGCCGAGGACACCTCCCCAGGTAGAGAAAAGTACCTCTTCGAGAGGTCGAGGTACACGTACTCACCCGTTTTAACGGTTAGCCTGAGCTTTTCACCCTCCATCTTGGCGAGTGTCTGCTTGGCTCTTGTGAACAGCCTTCTCGCTGTGGGCCTCCTCCTTTTCCTATCACCCTTTACATAGTTTTTACGCCAGGAGTTGAGTATGGAGTAGGCGGTTTTTATGGCGGAGTCCACCCAGTGCGCATCATAAGGCCAACCCTAGAGTAAGCGGTCCCTGAGCTCCTTCTTGTACTTCTTGCTTTTCACATCCACCTTGTACTTGGGTAGGAGCCTCCACTGCTTTTTGCCCCCCTTTACCCTCCTCTTCTCTCACTCTATGTTGTCCCCAGAGCTCTCTAAGTATTTGGTTTACAGCGTCCCTGTACGCTCGTAGCAGTGGTTCGAGTTGTTCTCCACAATCATGTTCAAGCGAATAGCTTCTCAGCACCTCGGCGGCCTCCCTGTGTTTGGAGCCTCTTAGGGTGTGCACCCGCTCACACATCCATAGGTATATTTCATAAACCTATATAAACCTCCATACACCGAAACTGCTGACAACGGCGTTGCTGGCTTTTAACCGTTAGAGGTTATTTCTTATCTCGGACTAACAATATACCTCTATGATCAAACATGGTCTCTGAGTTTAAATGCAATATGTGCGGTGCGGTTTTCGCCACCCAAAGTGAATTAATGGATCACGCAGCTAGGAGTCATAGCCAAACATCGGCTCCTCAGTATAGGTGTGATAAATGCGGAGTTAGTTTTAAGACCCAGGAAGAGCTAATGGCACATGCTAAGTCATCGCATGCAATGTGAAATACTGCCAAACCGTGCAGATCCATTACCCTCTTTTTAATCACATTAGTGTTGGTTGAGCGGAATAGTAGTATTTGGTGGTGAGTGAAGGTGGGTGTGCTTTGAGTAGCACGCGACCTCTGGAGTGAAGAGTTTTGGTGACGTCTACACCATTAGATGCGGCTCAACCCACTAGCTGGATGCCCGTTAACTGTGGGGTGCGACACCAGCTCGCGGAAGCAGAGAGACTGCTGCTCAAATGGGCAACTGGTGTAATGTATCCGCTTTATCTCTCCCCCAACCGCTTGGTGGGTATTGTGGAGGGGTATTCGGAGCCGCCTGCTGGTTTATAACCTTCACGCAATGGGTAAGTAAATCTAAATATTGAGTATTAGAAAACTTGTGCCGCCAAGGAGTTGCACATTCTTATTCTTTGGGAAAGATGTTTGAGTGAATATTATGGGGTAATTTTTGAGCAAAAGTCCGGCGATAATACCCTTGGGGTCTTATACCCCGCTCATGAGAAGTATTTTGCCTTGGGTTGTGAGTCGTATTGAGAGTCTTCCTCTTGCACCCTTCTCGACCGATACGAGGCCAAGCGTCGCGAGTCCTCGACTGTCGGGTGCACCGTTTATATGGTAACTCAGCTGAGCCTTATCGTAGCCCGTAAGCTCGGAGAGCTCTTCTAAGCTGGCTACTCCTCCACCCACTTTTGCTAGGACTTGTAGTATGTTGAGCTTGGCCTCTGGGAGAATTTTCTGGTAGCCCAGTCTCACTATTGGGAAAACATACGGGCTATCATCCATTATATAGTAAGCTTTAACGCCGAATAAGAAGCACACGGCGAGGGCGGAGCAGGAAAAAAGTTTATCCCCCTCACTTAGATTAACGTAGACATCGTCAAACTTGGTGAGGTTAGCCTTAAGAGCTGTGCTTAGCACGTCGAGCACCTCGTCGAAGCGTGGTGAGGAAATCTGCACAGCTTCTGTTTCCAGCTCCAGTGCCTCAGAAAGTTGCCCCAGTAACTCGTTCACTAAAGGTGTAATCTGCGGCGTATGTATGACTAGGAGCTTGTCAACTGGGAAAGTTCTCAGACCCGCCTTAATACCCTTTACACCCTCTGAACATAGGGCTACCTGCAGAACCCTTCCACGCTCAACTGGTTCGGCGCCTACGGTGTCCGCCACAACACACACCTCCCTATTAATAACCATGAGTACCGCTTCCTAGATGATACACAATTTGAATCGGGTTTTAAGCTATGCCCTATAACGGTTAGGGTTTTCAATCCTTGGTCATCCATCAATTAGTTCACTAGGTGTCTCTTAATGGTTTTGAACTCTATCTAGAACCTAGCAGGTGCGGTGGTCTAGGATAAAACCCATTGTCTAGACGCCTTCTTTGCTCGGACCCTTAAATAAGGTTCAGATTATTGTTCTCCGAATACGATAAGTCCACTACTAGACACCTATTTGGGAACGGTTATGCTTGGGTATTCCTCGGAGTTCCAATTAGCCAAATCCGAGTACTCCTATCCCTAACAATCGAGGCTTAGCCACTCGTCGCTGTCCCCACTAAACTTATGATCGAAATATTATTCACTGCCTCACCATCCATTTCTACGGTGGACCAAAAATTCGAGCTTAGAGCCTATCATGTCTCCAACCCTAATTTTCATTCAACAGTCGTGGAGTTTTTACTCGGTTTTGGCAAATAGAAACTTGGGTCTACTTACTTCATTTGTTTGTAAAGGAACAGCTAAACCCAGTGCACCTTGCAGTCCCTATACTCTATTGTTTTACGTACTAATGGTTGACCGTAGCCTTCATGTGTGTCTATTGTAAATGTTGGGACAGTTCTCTTAGAGTTTTAACAGTGATATCTGGCTCGTCTGAGAGGGGGTCTGCCGGCTGGTTATGTCTGTTTATGTATATTGCCTTCATACCTGCGTTCTTGGCTCCCGCTATGTCCCATGGATTAGAGGACACCAAGTATGCGTCTCCAAACCTTCTTATGAACTCTGTGTACACCTTTGGCGAGGGCTTGTATACCTTGACGTCTTCTACACTATAGAAACCCGTGAAAAAGTTAATTATCTGCGCGTTTTCTAAGAGCCTTTTTATACTTTTCAATGTGCCATTTGTTAAGGTGTATAGAGTGTGTGTTTTTGAAAGTTCGCGTAGGATCACGGTATCCTCGTAGGGTTCTAGTTTCAGCCAGCCATCTAGAAGTTTTGGGTCAACGTTGAGCCCACGTCTCCTATAAACATGCTTGAGTGCGAGCTTGGTTACCTCATCGAAGTCGACCCACTTTCCCATCAGGCTAAGGCGCCAGGAGAACTCCAACTGTTTTTGCCGCCATTCGCTCATAATCTCTTCGGGTACATTGGGTATTTGTGGGTTAAACAGTGTGCCGTACACGTCAAACGCTAGCTTCAAACCATGATCACCTGGTAACCTAACTCGCTTAGCGTGGTTAAATCCTTATGGTCGTGCTCATTGCCTACTAGATTGATTTTGAGTTGTTTTAAGCTCTCTTCAACGCCGACGTGTGGTGGTGATGCGCAGTAACCGCATGCCCCGTACACAATTCCCAGTGAGATCGCCTCTTCTACTAGAGGTTTAAGTCTGCTGTCAAGTGGCCCCCTAGTGCCTAACCCGTCAAAGTAGAGCAAAACCTCGTCGCCCTTCTTTTTAAGGGTCAAAGCGTACTGCAGAGCGTGCAACGCCTTCACCTTCTCACTTCTTATCTCGGGGTCGCAGTAAATCGCGAACGCGTATCTATCCATATACCGTCACCTAAATCATACAGGATGGGCGAATAAAAATTTGTGGACTAAACCCTTGACCATTGTTACGCCCAAAAAGATGGTGTGGGTTAACCTAAACACTCCTACCAGCTGTGAGGCTGTTATTATAGTAGTCGTACACCGCGTACCGTGATTTTACAAGCACTCTAATGCTTGGGTCTAACTCCTTGGATTGATGCAATATCCCTGTTAAACTCTGTAGACCATCGAAGCAGCACACGAAAACCCCCTTCTTTTTATCCCTATATTCCCATACAAGGTTGTTTAGTAGTAGGCTTCGCACATGGAGTGGTCTCATGCTAATTAATGTAAACATCAGGAGGGAGGAACCGTCAATTTGGGTATCTGGGAAAACCCTAATGTAATTATTTGAATAGAGAAACTCTATATGCTTCTTAACCTGCTTAGTGGGTACCTTCAACACCTTGGCTATAACAGGATTGGGTGCCCTGGGATCGCTGTTTAAAGCCTTTATGATCTCGTAATCAAACCTAGATATCTTCTCAGAATGAATTCGACTCGGAAGCCAGCACTCTAAAATGGTGTTTTGATACTTGCTACATAAATCGTTGAGTTCTTGTTTGGAACCACATGCGAACTCATAGAGTGTTGGACCCTCGATACACCTGAACTCGAGCGCCATGTTAGCCAACCTGGGGATCGACTCGCTGGATAGTAGAAACACCCTCCGAAGTCCGAAGAAAGCTGGGTTCACATAAAGTTGGAACCCCCTGAGTATTCCTCTTTCTCTAAGATATTTAAATCTATATTTAATGGTTGAGTAATCGATACGGGTTACTTTAGATATTCTGTGTAAACTAATCCGACCATCCCTAAACAGGTAAAGAAGGATTCGTCTGTCAGTATCATTCACACCAAGAAAAATGCTTTGTAAAGTTATTAGGATTTACGTGGTAGGATTCCGCTTATCAACATATACCACACGTAGTTAGGAGACTGATGTCTTGGTTAATTGAGAATTCTCCGTGGGGCTCATTACTCCTCTTCGATTAACAGGGAATTTGGGTGTCGGTTTACACTTAGAGGAGATGGTCTCACATCTTTAACTGCTCACAGTGCCCCTACATATATCCACAGCGGTTACGGCTCTGAGAAGTCTCAAAACCTTGATACATGGTTAAGGCTTTAATACATCCAACATAGGTTGCCGTTAGACGCTCCCACTAGTTAATTCTGGGGTGTTGCAACGCGTCTATCTGCTGCTTCTTAGCATCCACGTTGTTTGAGATGCTCGTCTCCCCAGGAACCCTAGAAAAACGATTCAAGATTGATCCTATTTCTGAATGTCTCGTGGTAGTGGTTTATGCAAGACGTTTAAACGCAAACCTGATACTGTGGACCACCTGTCTATTACGGAAGTGGGTTGGTGGTTTACTATTTCAGTGTTTCTCTAAGAAGTTGGGATTGCATTAAGTGGACTGCTACTACCCCCTATTTTTTACACTGATTGGACACTTGACCACTACGTATCAACAAAACTCAAAATCTATATAGGGATATATTCTTATTATTTTGTGTTCTTCTAGACTACTGAGCACTGAAACTCCAAAGTAATCACTATATTTGAGCATTACTTCCCATCATTGGTGTCATAAGCGAGCTACCCCGATCTAGGTAAATGAAAATCTGCGCTGAGATCTCAAATAGTACTAAGCGCATCTTAGTCCTACTGTTGAAAGTGGAAAATGCCTTATTTCCCACTACTCGACTTCTCCAATGAATGTTACTGTGACCCCAGCTTACCATAGGCGAAGATTACAAAAATATGAGCAAGAAAGCTCCGAAGCTTTAGCGAGCGGGGAGATGAATTGCGAACCCTTAAATATTTTGGCGGGAATACAGGGATCGGCGAGTCGCCAGAGGTGTGGGGGACGGGTGAGTGGGTGGGTGTATGTGGCAAACGGGCCACGGGGTATATCTCCGCGGCGGGGGCTGCTTCTGACACAGCCCATAACCTAGTAGGACGAAGACTGTGCAGTGCTCCAACAAACCGGGAACCTCCAACCCTTCAGAGTGGAGAGGATGTCAGCCACGCGTAGTGGTATGTACAGCTGCTACAACTACACACTTAAGTACCCGCTCTCAGACCCCCGGCTTTTACGGTAGACCCATAATAGCGCTTAGCACTGAGTGCAACCCATACATGAATTCCGGATCTACCGTTTAGGGGCGATGTTCAAATAAGCGACCACCGCACTATAGTATCCACACTTGGGAAGCCTTTACCAAGCCACTATGTGACCTACGATGCAAGCGTAGAGCTTGCTGGGAAGAAGGGCGTCTTCTCATTATTCGACATTGAGAAACACATTTCATTTGAACACTATCCTTAAATTATCAAAGAGGTTTTAAACCCCTGTAACGCAGCTGACTACATATGTTTTTCCACTGAAGTCAACCCAGTTGTTGTATGGCAAACCTACAACGCATCAGTGGTTTGGCAACTCGTTGTCGACATCTTGTCACTGTCAGTCATCCTTTGGGTGTTGCCCGATTCGTGTATCTATAGGTTTTAAAGCGTATTCAAAAGTATTGTTGAAGTGACTCTTATGATGCATTTTTTAGTAAGAACTGTTTCAGGTAATGTGAAAGCTTGGGCATGGTGTTCTAGAAACCCTTGGCTTAATTCTTTTCACGCAGATATATCTCGTGATCAGATAATGAATGCAAGGAGAGGTATAAGCAGGGCTCTCGCCTTGGTTGTGGCCGCGGTCGTCGTGGTCGCCGCGGGTGTGGGTGGCTACGCAGCTATCCACGCCATGGGTAGGGGTGCATCGGGTAACACGGGCTACCTAACGGTGGCCGCGCAGGACCCTGGACCCATAGCTGGCGTAGAGTTCGTGTATGTTGAGGCAACACAGATACAGGTGCACAACGTGAATGGGAGCTGGATAACGGTGTTAAGTCAGCCGAAACAGGTGAAACTCAACTATATACTTAACACTACCGCAGCCTTCACAACAGCTAGGGTGCCAGCTGGGTCGTATGACATGCTGAGAATAGTGGTTCCAAGTAGGGGCGTCAAGGTGGCCGTGAACACTTCTATACAACCGCTGCCCGGGCTATCTGTGAATGGGCTCGTTAATGTTACAGCCAGTGTTCCAAGCGGTGCCGAGACGGGTATTAAGATATACACAAACTTCACGGTACAGCCAGGTGCAACGTACACCCTGGTGCTACACTTCCACTTAGTGCAGACGGGTAAGGGAAGCTTCATACTCACACCCCAGACGAACGCTCAAACCCAGACCACACCCAGCGAGTTCGTAACCCAACTATTTACAACACACATGCAGGCGCTGGCATCAGACAACACATCAGCCCTAAACTCAGAATACACGGCGCAAGCGAACACAACTTGGAGTTTGAATATAAGCAAAACACTCAACATAAACCAGACAGTAGCCGGTCAAAACGTAGCCACAGCTTGGGGCGCACTATTCCAGAAACTCAACGTTGCAGGGTCCAAGACCACGGTAAAGTCCGTCACTCTCTCAGGTAATACAGCCCAAGCGGAGGGCTACATCACACTCAACATAACAATTCAGGGTAAAACATACACCCTAACACTACTCGATAAGGCCACCTACACATACAATGGTCAAGTCTGGTTAATAAGTAGTGAACAGTTGACCCAGATATCACTCAGCTAAAACAAATCACGAATCTTTTTTCCCTCAGCAAAAAATTTTTCTATAAATACTAAACATGATTATAAACTTTCCAAAACCTCGCCTTTTAAGGCGGGGATTCCAAAGGTATAAATACACACGCAAAGAATACTCGGTAATGCGTGTGAGGGCATACCGCTTCCGAGCGTATGCATCAAAGACAACCGCGAGGGTTTTAAAAACCCAGCTCGAAGCAGCTTGTGAGCTTTACAACGCGCTCCTACACGCTGAACAAGGGGAGTACGAGAAGAACAAGCACACTATGAATAAAACCGAGCTTCGACAACTAGCTTTAGACCTACGAAAACAGAACCAAGAGTTTCAAGTGTTACACTCCCAGGTGGCGCAGCAGGTTGCTGATAGGTTCTACCAAGCTAGGGAGCGCTTCTTCGAGGGGCTCGCGAACAAGCCCAAGAAAAAGAAGCCGTACAGGTACCTTTCCCTGGTGTATCCTCAGAGTGGCTGGAGGCTTTCCAACGCGGGGGAGGTTGGTCTCGGTAAAAACAAAAAGAAAAAGGCTCGGCTGTACCTGAGTAAAATCGGCTTCTTACCTTTGATAATACACAGGGAGCTCCCAGAGAGCCAAGTGTCCCAGGTATGCGTGAAGGCTTACCCTTCTTGTCGAATCCACGTAATCTTCTTGGTGGAGGAGCCAGAGACTAAAGAGCTGGCTTCGAAGGAGCCAAAGAGGGCTGTGGGCGTCGACTTGGGTATCACAAGGCTTGCCACTCTCTCTGATGGACGCTTTCTCGAAAACCCTAGGCCGCTTGAGCGCTCGCTTGATAGAATCAGGGTGCTACAGAGGACACTATCAAGGAAAAGGTTTCTCTCGAAAAACTGGCTTAAAACAAAGACAAGACTCGCAAAGCAGCACGAGCATGTTAAAGATTTCAGGCGCGATTTGTTCTTTAAGCTCGGGGCTCTTCTTTCACAGGAGTACGACGTTTTGGTGCTAGAGCACTTAAACGTTCAGGATTTGATCCGAAACGGAACAAAAAAGAGGAGGCTGCGGCTCCACGACTCCTCGTTCTCAGAGCTCAGAGCGGTGCTGGAGTGGGGGTTTCGAAAAAGAGGGAAATTGGTGTTACCTGTGCCAGCATACAACACTTCACGTGAGTGCTTCCTGTGTGGTGGGATCAACAAGGGTTTAACACTGGAAGACAGGGTGTTCCACTGCCCCCACTGCGGTTTCACTTTGGACCGGGACCTCAACGCTTCCCTGGTTCTTTTGAAAAGGGCAGGGTGGGTGCCACCCTCTGTGCCTGTGGAGCTCCGCCCAATACCTCCCCTACCCTCTCTTGGGTTGAGGAGGCAAGGCGGGGTGATGATGCAGGAAGCTCCGCCATTTATGGCGGGGTAGCTCACATGGATAGAATATATTAGTATTAACTCGAATCTTGGTGTGGGCTACCCAAACCTTAAACGTTAGAAAAATTCATGTTTTGACTAATCGTTACCTTAAATAAAGGTTTTGATTTACTTGGGTAGGTTTGGTCTCGAGACTGTTTAAGAGCTTCTGTTGTCAACTGTTCCTAGGCGGCTTAATAACTTCTATTTGGAAGCGACCATTCTTTGAGAGCCAGACTTCTACCTGTATGTTTTGAGCTGAGAAGCTCAACGCTAGCCCTTCGAGTTCACGGCGCTCCTTCGGGGGGAGATACTCCTTCTTCACTTGGATGAGGCGCACTCTGTCTGGGAAGACGGCTGTGATGTCGATGGGTCCATGGCTAGCGTATGATCGTACAACCCACACTGCACCCTCCTTAAGCAGGCGCCGGATAACCCGGTACTCTCTGGCGCGGCCGCGAACATAGTTCCTATTCTTCGGGTTCTTCTTCTTTCTGTAACCCCACCCCTTCCTCCTAGATGCCTTGTTAGCGTTCACCATTTCCCTATCATACTCTTAACATTAACAACACGAAAACCATACTTCACCATCCTAAAAACATATCTGTGACTCAGCCCATAACCAGTTCACACATCGGATGTGCAAGGTTGTAGAAGCTATATTTAGCCTCAGAAGCCTTCATAATATGCCGGTCTTATCATAAGCTGATGAACCTTGCCTAGTAGAAGGTCAAAAAGTGTGGTGCTGCTGTATGGGGTAGTTGGGTATAACACTTAGGAGCTATATGGTTACCATGGTCTTAAAGTCAAAAGGTGTCTGAGAGCCAGTGCGTGTCATCCCGATGGCCATAGACTCCACTTAGACCTTAACAGTACCCTAGGCATTATTAGGAAAGCTATAGGGAGAGGGGTAGAAGCAATAAAGAAACCCTTGTCACTCATTGTAGACGATAATCGAGTGGACCCCCTATCATAAGAGGGTGTAATCCCTGAGAACCCGCTGGAGTATAGAACCTTTGCCATTAATGCGTGGAGAGGAGGTAGTTAACTAATTACACAATCTATTGGTTGCAACCTAGTTAGGCTATGCTTTAAGAAAACCTTCCTCAAGGGTTAAATGTTTAACCTAAAGTGCTAGGGTTATACACGACTACAAACCTAGCTCCTCTAGGAGGCGGCTATGAAAGAATGTTTAAGACGATTAATTCAGCTGCCTACACATTATGCCTATGAATGTATCAGTTCCTGGTAAAGGGTGGGGGTGGTGAGCAAGTCGGGTTTCGGATGAGAGCATATTTTTGGAGGGTTTAAATTGTCCGTTTTTAAAGATGTGTTTATGCCCCTGCGGATACATCATGTTGACCTACCTATGGGTGATCCAAAGCTAGTGGAGGAGTTTTATAGGGGGGTTTTTGGTTGGACGCCCCGCGCAAAACTTTTCAGGACGATTAAAGGCTGGTCCAACACTTGGGCGGATGCCTCGGACGGTGTGTTGCTCGAATACGCCCTAAACGACGGTTCATATATTACATTCATAAGCACAAAGCAACCAGAGTATTCTAAGGACGAGCCGCATATAGCGCTACTTATGACACCCCAGGAGCTTGAAGTTGTTCGCTCAAACCTTGAACGTTTAGGCCTGGCCTACGAAGAGAATGAAGAGAACCTCTCATTTTACGATCCCTCAAACCTAAGGGTGGAGCTCTACATTACACCGAGGACAAGTGAGGCAACATAGAGGTGCACACCAATAAAGACATTCATAAATATGTACAAACCAACTATTAGAACCACTCGTAAACACACAGATGAAATCGTTTACCCAGTCTGTCTTCTTCTCTTAAATACGGCCAACACGCTATAATACCCGAGTGGAAATGAATAAGTGGCTAACAGTAGTGGCTGGTTTACTGGCACTTATAGGTCTAATAATCAACGTGGTTTTTGACAGGGATAATATCTATGATATGTACGCAGCGGGATTATGGCTCCTCACCCTTATATTCGCCTTCCTAGGGGCCTTCATGGGTGGCGGCGCGGTAGAGGCAACCCCACAGCAACCTAAATCAGCCTAAACAAATCAATATCTTTTTTTTAAAAAAAAAA
>NEXG01000016.1 GCA_003019535.1 Candidatus Marsarchaeota G2 archaeon ECH_B_1 | reverse complement strand
ACTCCCTTAATCCAGACCCAGCTTGAGATAATCCAAGCTGATCTTTCAGCCATAGGCCTAAGCGCTGGTATACAGTGGGTCACCCCCGCTGTGACCACTAGTTAGACGACTCCTCAGGCGACCCCCGCCTTTGTCTACTTGGGCTGGGGACCCGACTGGCCGGATCCCATCTTCCAGCTGCTTATGCCCGCGGTGACAACCACGAGCTATCTGCCAGCGTGGATGAATCTGAGTAGTGTCAACCAGATAATGAACGTTCTACCCTTCTTGACGAACACAACGGAGCAGATCCAGCTTGTAAAGAAAGTGTACAACATAACCTACTGGTACGCACCGTATGCGTGGCTTCCGGACGAAGACATGTACCTCTTCGTCCAACCCTACGTGGCGGGTCTCTATAGCCAGTACAACGAGTATTACTATAACACAGTGTACTACATCAACACATGAACCCCGCTCCTTTTTTACACCAACACGATGAATTTCAACTGAAATGGGGTTAGCTGATTGTTGAACTTCGAGTCAGGCTGGCTAGGCTGAGCTGGGGGTGGGGTCTTGTTTGAGTGTTGCTCCTCTCTGGGGTGCGCGATTGATTGGGAGGCTATTAAGTGTCAGCGTGGGGTCGTGTTGGTGTGTCATTCGCTGTGCGCTGGGTGCGTCTATGGTGATGTCGGCTTTGTGGGGTGCTAGCGCTCTGCTCGCAGAGGCACAGCGCTAAGTAGGCATCACCGCGATACGGTGGTTGGGGACGGATTTTTCGAGTATTGTTTGATGTGGATCTACCCCATGTTTTAAGGTTTTTTCAATTTTTCAGAAAACCTATTCCTTAAATAGTTGGAAACTGTGTTTGGCATAGAAAATTAGGATGATTTCAGAAGGCATGGGTGGGAAGGGGGCTCGGGTAAAAGATAAGATAATTCAGGGGGCGGCTAAAAGTGTTGGGGGCTTCCGATATTTACCACACACGCCTAATGTTGTGGAGTTTTGGTGTCGGTGTGATTCCACCCGCTGCGCTTGTCGTGGCTCTCGAGCTTAGAAGCCTCCTTCTTGTATAGTATGTGCACGTGATAAGCGGTTGCACTTGGACTGGCTTCGATCTATTCATGAGTGTCATTCTTGGTAGGATACTCGCTTCGCTTGATTTGCCTGGTAGGGTTGAGATAGCAAAGGCCTCACACACAACCTTCTTCATCATACCATCACTCGCCTCAGCCGCTATCACGGCTGGCATATATCTGGCTGAGTCGCTTGGAACATTCGTCTTGACGTCACCTTGAATAATCGCTTCTTGAATAGTGGTTATAATACCCACCTCGCAGGGCTTCGGGATATTTATGCCTAATAGTTTGCGGATATTCATTGAGCTCGCGAAGCCTACCGATCGAGCCAAGATCGCGAGGCTCAACGGTATAAACGTTAGGATTGCGGGTGTTCAGGGTGTAATGCAGATTGCAATCATACTTATTATGGCCCACCTAGCCGTCTACCCACCATAGGCGGCTCAACACATGAATGTGTACGCACTCGTCGCCGTAGCACTCTTCGCAGCCGTGTTCCCCGGGATATACGGCATAATATACCTCAGCGCCCTGTCGAGTTACAGAAGAGACGAGCTCGACGGGCATGGAATCAGAATCCTAAGATTGGGGCTATACGGTCATCTAACAATCTTCGCGATACTCGCAATCACGGCTTTCTTGGTATAACCCTCCTCAACGCCTGCATCCGAAATTTCCCTCGAGAATGATCGAACCATAATCAAGGGTTTCGGGTCTAACTAGGGGGCTAGGCCCGCTGTTTCTCAATCACGGGAATATTTTCCGAGAGGTCGCAGAAATCCTTATACTACATATACTCATAGAACTGGTCTTCTGCATTGGCTTACCGCTAAGCGTATAAGTGCTTTTTGCATCACAAAAATTTTAATAGAACCCACCCGTAGAGGATTCATGCATCCAGTGAGACTGGGAGTCTCCCTTGCTTTGCTTGTCGTCGTCGTTGTCTCTGGATCGGTGTCGCTTGGACCCCTGCCGCCACTCTTCGGCCTTCTCAACCCAGCCTCTGGTGTGTGGGTTGCTGAGGAGCCTTATGTTAACGGTACTCAGAGTTTAACCATCACGCAGGGTGTGAATCACGCGTCGGTGACAGTGTTCAGGGAAGCGGATGGGTTCGTTGGTATCGCATCGAACGAGACTTGGGCGGTTTACTTTGAGCAGGGATACATTGAAGCTGAGTATAGACTCGCCCAAATGGAGTTCCTCCTCCTCACAGCCACGGGTAACCTCTCAAGCGTGGTTGGGAGGGAGGCTCTCTCCTCTGATATATTTATGAGGGAGCTTGGAAACTATGAGCTCGCCGAGCAGGAGGCCGCTAACCTCTCACCCTCAAGCTATACGTACACTGCGCTGAGCGAGTTTGTGCGTGGAATAAACACGTATATCGCCACGGCGAGTGAGGCGCGTATGCCCCTTATATTCAAGCTCCTTGGATTCAAACCCACTAACTGGAGTGTGGCTGACGTGTTAGCTCTGCAGCAACTGTTTTTATGGGAGAACACCGCTGCACAATTCGACCCCCTCTACTTCACGTTCGCCCTCGAAAAGATGCCTCAAAGCGTTGTGCGTGCGTTCTACCCAGCCTACCCAGAGGGTGTGCAGCACCCCATAGTCCCCCAGAGCCTCAACCCCCAGATCTATAACGAGTCGGGGGACATCGGCAACCTGACGCTCTACACACCCACCTACATCTACCCGCTTAACGCTTCGCCACCCGACCCAGCCGAGTACGGTGTGCCCAGCAACTTGAGTGTGGGGCGGGGTGCCGCGTACATGGATGTCTCAGAGCTTGTGGCGAGCCTAAAGGATTTTGGGAGCAACGATTGGGCTGTTAACGCCCCCCTTACAGCTGGCTCCGCGATGTTGGCCAACGACCCCCACCTCTCAACCACGGTGCCACCCATCTGGATGGGTTTCCAGCTTGTTTCGCCTGGGCAGAACGTTGTGGGCGTGGTGTTCCCGGGTTTCCCCGGGGTGGTGTTAGGCCACAACCCCTATCTGGCGTGGGGTGCCACCAATGGACAGATCCAGCAGACATATTTCTACGCTGAGATGACTAGCCCCACTCATCCGGGGGAGTACTATTTGGATGGTGCTTGGCACAACTTCTCGGTCATCAATGAAACAATAGATGTGAAGGGCTCTGAGCCATACCATCTCAGTGTGCTGAGGGCCGCGAACGGTGTGGTCATCCAGGAGAAGCCCGTGACTATAGCGATGGACTGGGTTGGGCTCAGCCCGAGCTATGAGATAACCTTCTTCCTGAAGGCTGACAGGGCGACCTCGGTGAGGGAATTCCAGTCTCTCCTAGCCGACTACTTTAAAGTCGCGACGCAGAACTGGGCTGTAGCCGACTCGAAGGGTAACATAGGCATCTTCAGCTATGGTGACTACCCCATCATAAGTGGGGGAGACCCGAGGGGGATCCTCCCGGGAACAGGTGAATACAACTGGGAGGGCTTTATCCCAACATCACAGCAGCCATCACTCTACGACCCACCCACCGGCTTCGTGTTCTCCGCGAACCAGATAACAGTCTCGTCAGGATACCCCTACTATATTGGCTGGGACTACGAGTCAGGGTTCAGAGCTGACCAAATATACTATACACTAACATCCACATCCACGGTCAATCTGAGCTATATGATTGGGTTGCAACTCAGCGTTCATGACTATTCAACCAATGTCTTCCTCAAGCCACTCCTAGCCGCCCTAGCGCAATCAGGGTACGCAGACACTCCCGAATACCAGGCTCTCTTGGCGTGGAATGGGGATATGGACGCAAACTCAACCGCCTCCACCATATACTATTTCTGGCTCCAAGACTATGTGAACTACGTGTTCTCCCCGTGGCTACACTACTATAATATAACCCCCGCGGAGGGCTTGGGCTCCGTGTCCTTCTTCCTAGGTCCAGACGACTACTACCACGGCCCCCTCATCGAAGACCTGGAGAACTGGACTCTCAACTATACGGATTTACAGTGGTTCTCTAATCCCATCACCCACGCACACGCGAACGCCTCAACGGATATGGTTGCCGCATACGTCGAAGCCATCACGAACCTGACAGAAAAGCTTGGGGCCTACTCGAATAATTGGAAGTGGGGGGATGTGCACACGAGGATCCTCACAAGCTTCTTCGGAGTCTCCGCCATGGACACCCAGCCACTACCAGCATCAGGGGACGGTAACACTGTGAACGCGGCGTACGGTTTGACATCAAGCTTCGGCCCTTCTTGGAGGATGGTTGTGGACATGTCTCACCCAGTGGATGCGTTAGGCATCTATCCGGGTGGCGCGAGTGAGAGCCCGGTTAGCCCCTACTACTCCAACACCTTCCAAGCTTGGAACATTGGAGAATACTATAGGCTCATACCGCCGAATGCGCCGGAGGAATTCTTCTACCTGTACGTAGGTGGTGTTCAGCCTTGAAGAGTTGGTGGGGCGCACTAATCCAGCTTCTGCTTTCAGCTGTGGCAGCCTACTTTGGTTACTGGTATCTCCTCGCCGCGCCAGCCTTGGCGCTTGGCGCACTCGGCAGTGGGGAGGTTAGAGCCACCCATCTCGGTGTTAGCTCGTTAGTGGGTGTTGGATTAATTATAGCTATAGACTCTGGTGGTGGGGGAATCTCTCAGGCGGCGCTTCTCTCACGCATCGTAGGCGTGCCGGGCGGCCTAGCCTTACCGCTTCTACTCACGCTCATCTACTCTTTCGCCCTAGGAGCTCTAGGGGGATATGCGGGCTCAGCCGTCACGGCGAAGCACTAGGTTGTTAAGAGTGGGCACCCAGACCTAGGTTGGTAAACGTTGGGGTGGACACGCTTACAGCCAGTGTCCCCCGGCCGAAAGGTGTGCTGTGCAATCCGTCAAGGCCTTTTAGGGTAACCCGGTTTGGTTTATAATAGTATCGAAAGCTGCACCCTTTGAGGCGAAGGAAGCCAGATCTTCTGATGTCTTCACTTTTGCCGGCAACCCTTTTTACCATGTACTACCCAAACTATTGTATGGTTGGCAAAACCTATACAGAGTATTACTCTTCACCCATCGGGTATTATCAGATTGTGTGCGATGACTTCGCTGTTCTCTCAGTGAAAAAGGTGTGGGGGGAGGGTGACTCCGAGCCGAATGATTTGGCTCGTAAATGCGCATGTGAGCTTAGCGAATATTTTGGGGGTGGTAGGCGTGAGTTCAGCGTCCCTGTGCGCTTTGATGTTGGAACACCCTTCCAGAGGGCTGTTTGGTCCACCTTGACTAAGATCCCCTATGCCCAGACGTGGAGCTATAAGCAGGTAGCCAACTCCCTTGGTGTGAAGTGTTATAGGGCTGTGGGCTCGGCGTGTGGGAAGAACCCCTTGGAGATCATCGTGCCCTGTCATAGGGTGGTTGATTCGAGGGGGCTTGGAGGCTACTCGGCTGGGTTAGATGCGAAGGTCTACCTGCTACGCCTTGAGGCTGACGCCGTGAAGGCCTTGCTAAAGAAAGTATAGATGGCGGGGTTTCGCCCCCGGGTTGGCTTCATGTTTGCAAGATTGAGCCAAGCACGTTTCTCCCGGTCTCCAAGGTTTGGAAGTGTAGTAGGGGGGCACGGGCGTCTCTATAGTAGCGTTCCAATGGCAGTAACCTACTGTAGCCGTGTGCCCCCGTAACGCGTAGCGCCAAGTCTAACACCCTCAGCGATGTCTCGGTTATGAAGCCCTTAACCTTGAGTAGGTCTGGGTAACTGTCCCTTGTGAAGGCGTCTACACCGAATCTTAGAACCTGCCTCATAGCTTCAACGCTGCTACCCATCTCTGAAAGCATCGCCTTCACCCCCTCCCTATGCCCGAGCGCCTGGCCTCCCACCACACGCTCCTTGACATGCCTCCTGCACACTTCAAGCGCGGCCTCCGCGAGCCCGAAGCTTATCGCGGATGCCCCAAGCATACCCATATGACCACCAGAGTTTATCGTGCGCACCCCATCGCTAATCACGTTCTCCCGGGGCACCTCGCATTCTCTGAGGACGAGTTCCCCCCAACCAATGCCCCGCATACCCATAGGCTCGAACCTCTGACCCGCGCTGAACCCCTTAGCACCCCTCTCCACTATGAATGCTGAGAGGTTCTTGGGGAATGGGGCGTCCGAGTTTGCCATCCTCGCAACCACTAGGAATATGTGGGCGCCGTGCGCTGCGGTTATGAATGATTTGGCCCCATTCAACACATAGACATCACCTCTTAGTTCAGCCCTGGTCTCCATACCCGAGATACCGGAGCCGGTGGCGACCTCAGTGGCCGCAAGCCCCATCAGCTTCCCTGAAGCGGCTCTACGGAGGTAGCGTTCCCGCTGCTCGTCGCTACCACACGCATATAGGCTTTGAGCGGCAGCGCAGTGGACAACGTATAGCCAGGCGGTTGAGGCGCACGCTTTAGCCAGCTCCTTCACCACCTCAACGTAGAGTGACGCCCCAAGCCCGAACCCATAGGGTCTCGGTATAAACGCTCCAAGATAGCCGTTATCAGAGAGCTCCCTTAAATTATCCTCTGGGAATAACCCTTCGCGATCAACCCTACCAGCCCTCTCTGAGAACCTCTTCGAAAGCTCACCTAAACTCTTAAGAATCAAAGCCTCCTCAGACACGGACATACAAGGGGAGTACACATCAGAAAATATATTGGTATTGATCATCCTACACACCACCATAGACACCACACCGCCAGTGCACGTAGATGGATTCGCAGGGAGAACATCCCCACCGAAGCGTCATATTTAAGGAGCAACACCATACATCTTGGTCAGATAAGCACTCTTCCACCGCAAGCTATTTATTGCACGCCTTGGAGTATCGGTTGTGAGGCTAAGAAACCAGCTGGCGTTAGTAAAAAGATATTTCGATGAGTTCTGCGCTAAGTTGAGTGGTGACGCTGACAGCTATGCGCTTGAAAGACTCAGCCAACTGGTTTCACAGGCTTTATTCGACCTATCAGCCATGATGGCAACACAGAGTACTGGTAGAAAACCCGAGAGCTATAAGAAGCTGGCTACTTGGTTAGCGGGTGAAGCGGGTCTCACAGAAGAAGAGAAAGAATTCTTGGTGGGTCTCGCGGGTTTTAGAAACCTCCTTGTACACGGTTACACTCAGATTGAACCTGAGAGGGAGCGTAGCGCATTTTTAGAGATAAGGCAGAAAATACCCTCCATCCTCGACAAGATAAGTGTACACGTTAGGGGTGACCCATCCCTCTCTGACCTTAAAAAGGTGAGAAAGATTCTGAAAAGGTTTGGTGTAAGGTATGCGTACGTCTTCGGCTCGGTTGCGAGAAAGGGTAGCGGGCGGGACCTTGACCTCGCCGTGGTCTTCGAGCAGGGAGCGCACGTGCTCAAACTTGGCAGGCTCCTAGAGGAGGTGGCTGACACTCTGGGTTTACCCGACGACCTAGTGGACTTGGTGGACTTGGATTCAGCTGACCAAAGCATTCTCAAGACCATAATAGATGAGGGAGTAGTGGTCTACGGGGGTAGGAAGGCGGAGGAGTACCTCCAGAAAAAATACATTGAACTACTTGATGTGGTCTCAACACAGCTACATTATGATTAATAGAGTTCGGCGACCCGTGAAGATTTCTCTGAACCGTGATGGCTAGGATGACAGGTCAGTGATCGGCTTCGCTCAGCTCCGGAATTTCGGTGTTTCAGGAAGACTCGGCAAAGTTGAGGCCCACTCTAATAGTGTTGTGGACAACCGACGGGTTTGCTCGATTCACCAGATTTATATGCTCTACATTAGACCCTTGTGGTGTTTCTTACTCCACTTTGTCGTTTATGGCTGGATTGTTCAGCCAAATCCTTATTAAGCCTTGTTGGTGATTGGTGTACATGTCTGGGAATCAGCGGGGACTCGTGATTGTCTACACGGGTGACGGTAAGGGGAAGAGCACTGCGGCCTTCGGGTTGGTTGTGCGCGCCTTGGGTTATGGTTGGAGGGTTGCCGTGCTACAGTTTGTTAAGGGCACGTGGAGGACGGGGGAGGAGAGGGGGTTTGCGAAGTTTGGGGGGAATCTGGTTCTCAGGAAGTTGGGTGTGGGATTTGTGACGTGGCACCCCAAGAAGAGCTTCGAGGAGCATGTTGAGGCTGCGAGGAAGGCTTGGGAGGAGGCTAAGAGGGCTGTGCTCTCGGATGAATTCGACTTGGTTGTGCTTGACGAATTGAATAACGCTACACGCTTCGGACTTATCCCGGTGGAGGAGGTTCTCTGGCTTATCACGAATAAGCCTAGGAGGCTGCACTTGGTGTTGACTGGTAGAGGCGCTGATGAGAGGGTGATAGAGGCAGCCGACCTAGTCACTGAGATGAAGATGGTGAAACACCCCTTCGAGCATGGTGAGTGGGCTAGGGCTGGTATAGACTACTAAGGAGGATAACGGCTCACATCAGTTGCGTGGCTCCTGGGATTAGGAGTGTGGCCCCCGTGCTTGAGTCCTGGGTGATTGTGCTCCTCATTGTCTCGGCATCCTTCGCCGCCGACTTGCTTGGCGAGCCCCCTCTTAGAATCCACCCCGTGGTGCTCATCGGGCGCATGGCCAGCTTCTTGGATCGTAAACTCAGATTCACGGATAGGCTGAGGGCCGCTGGTGTGCTCCTCTGGGTCCTTTGCGTAGTGGTCCCAGTGGCTCTCTCAGCGTTTTTGCTACGAGTGCTCTATTCACTAGGGTTCGTACTCGTCTGGTTCCTTGTGTCGGTGTTCTTATTGAAATCCTCTTTTACCCTCTTTTCAATGGATCGCCATGTTAAGCCTATTGTCGAGTCGCTTAGAAGTGGAGAAATAGATGATGCTAGGCGTCACCTCCAACTCATCGTGAGAAGGCCTACGGCTGACTTGGATACTGGGTTGATCTGCTCCGCGGTTGTGGAGAGCGTCGCGGAGGGCCTCGTAGATGGGACGTGTTCACCCCTGCTATTCTTCTCAGTGCTAGGTGTTCTGGGCGCCTTGGGCTATAGGGCTGTGAACACACTTGACAGCATGGTTGGATACACGTCACCAGAGTACTTGGAGATCGGGTGGTTCTCGGCTAAGGCGGACACCGCCGCTAATTATCTCACCGCACGCCTCGTTGGCATCCTCACGGTTATAGCCGCCTACATCCTAGGGCTTAATGCGAGGGGCTCGTGGGTCACGTTTAGGCGTGACCACTCTAGGACGCGTAGCCGCAACGCTGGGTGCCCTATGGCCGCGTTTGCTGGTGCGCTCAACGTTCGCTTGGAGAAGCGCTCGGAGTATGTGATAGGTGAGGGCTACGGCTACCCTGGCATCAGGGAGGTCGAGGCTTCATTGAAGCTTATGAAGCTTGTCACCCTACTCTTTACGACCCTGGTAGCCATCACCTTCAGCCTTCTTATGGCTGGAAGATATCTGAGGTGGTGGTTGTGAGGAGGGTTGGAAGGCTACACGTGGGTACTAGTAGAGCCAACCTAGTGGTGGAACTACCCAGCGTGTGCCAAGCTCTGAGCGACGCACCCTGGAATGGGGGGTTAGCTAATGTCAGATATGTGGTGAACCACCGAGTGCCCGAAGACTTCAACTGTGGCTCACCAATTAAAGAGATGCTCAGCGCCCTCTCACACCTCGGAATCCCCCCCGAAGAAGCCTTAGGGCTGATGACCGCGGCCGATGTCACACGTTTCAGCGTGAAAATGCGCCGCATGCAGGGTGTATCCGTGATCTCCCTGGCCACAGTGGGTCTAACCAACACGCGTGGGGTCATGGAGCCACCCCCAAGGGCTAATACATGTTCCACCGTCAACCTCATCGTGTTCTGTGATTGTAGGGCGACCCAACCAGCTATGGTGAATGCCCTCCAGACCGCTGTGGAGGCGAAGTGCAGCCTCTTCAGGCTTCTGGATGTGAGGAGTAGCACCAGCGGGGTGCCGGCGGCTGGTACGTCCACCGACACCACAACAGTCATATTCAGTGGGGTTGGTAGAAGATTAGAGTATGGGGGGACAGCCACCGTGCTCGGCTACCTTGTGGGACTCACGGTTACAGAGTGCCTCCTCGAACAACTCAGGACGTCGAAATTCATTGGGAGAAGCGTGCTTGAAAGGCTCAGGGAGCGTGGTGTTAGCATGGATGATTTAGTTGAGGCCGCTGTGGGGGGCATCGTGGGCTCAAAGCCCGACTCCTTTGAGCAGAGATTTCTAGCCGAGCTCAGAGCTGCTCTGAACGACCCTAACGTGGCATCCCTTATAATAGCGGCTCTCAGGCTCGAGGATGAGGCCGAGTTTGACATGATTCCCAGTCTCCCCAAGAAGCTGCACGATGCGGACCCAGTACAGGTGACGGCGGATGAGGACATTGGGGAGATGATAGCGAGGTATCTAGCGGGGACGATGGGTATACACAACTTCCACCACTACGATAGGCTTAAGCCCGGATGCCTAGGCAGGTTGCCCATGTTTCTGGACGACGCACTCTGCGGACTCATCGGCGGCGTGGCATCAAAGGTGTTCAGCGGGATAGGGCGTGCAAAATGAATCCTGCTAAGATGGTCAGAGCGGCTCTCAGCTTCCTCACATCGGTACCCCTGCCAAGTGGACCAACGACGATTGAGGATGTGGCTCAGGCCACACCCATCTTCCCAATTATAGGGTACCTCACAGGCGGTGTGAGCGGGGTTATCCTATACCTGTCACTCAGAGTCTTCAACCCGTTTCTCTCATCCACACTCGCAATCGCAGCGCTTCTCTTGGTTACAGGAGCGAATGAACTCGACGGCTTCGTCGACTTCGCCGATGGAGCCATGTGTGTTGGCTCATATCAAAGAAGGTTGGAGGCTATGCGAGACCCCCACCTTGGGGTAGGCGGGATGGCAGCGGGTCTACTAGCGTTCTCAGTGCAGCTATTCAGCTGGGCTCAACTATCACGAGCACCCTTCACCGCGACCTTGGTCTATGAGGTTTTCGGCAAACTCGCAATGGTCTACCTAAGCGTGCTCGGAAGCTCGGTGACCCCCAGCAGCGCTGAGCCAGTAACCAAACACATGCACACGCGGAGGGGTGCAGTCCTCGCCGTCGCCTCAACCCTCCTATGCGTCCCCATGGTCCTACTGGTAGGGCTAACACCCACTTTGTCACTCATCGTCTTAGACTTGGTGTGCGCTACGTTTCTTATGGTTGTCTCTAAGAGACTCATCGGCGGCCTCTCGGGCGACGTGTTCGGTGCGGCCAACATCATAGCGGGTTCAGCGTGCACACTCCTCATCGTAAGGTTACACTAAGGAGTCGGAGCACCAGAGCAGTTGTGTAGCATTACATCAAAATTCTTAGCGTAGCCCAATTTCCGGGGTGGCTAGTATTATCCCTCATACCTTTTTCCAGGTTTGCCTACCTTAGAGGGGTATGTCGATGAGCATTTTAATGAATATTCCTATGAACTGTTATATAGTATAGTTTAATATTGTGTTAGGCATTTCATAAATCAGAGACCATGGGTGTGCCAGAGCGCTACGCCGTGGAGCTAGGTGAAGTGTGCGTCAAGTACGGTTCGAAAACTGTGCTGAGAGGCGTTAACCACGTGTTCCACGCTGGGTCGTCCACCGCGATACTCGGGCAGAATGGTGCTGGTAAAACCACGATTCTCAGAACCATTGTGGGTGTTGTCCACCCGTATAGGGGGTGGGTTAAGGTGTTTGGATTGGAGGCGGGGACTGTTGGTGCGAAGCGCCTCATAGGCTACCTGCCAGAAAGGCCTGGTGTCTATGAAAGGTTGACAGCGCTTCAAAACATGTTGTTCCATGCCGAGCTCAACGGTCTCAACAGGGCTACCGCGTTAGAGAGGTCCATGGCTCTATTGGAGGCGTTTGGATTAGCTGGGGTCGCCCACGCCCGTGTGCACACCTTTTCTAAGGGCATGAAGCAGAGGTTGGCGTTAGCCAGAACACTGTTAGCCGACCCCCCATTACTCCTATTGGATGAGCCAACCTCGGGCCTAGACCCCGACGGGGCAAACCTCACCGTCTCCCTTCTACGAGAGAAGCTCGAGCAGGGCTCCACACTAATAGTGAGCACCCACAATCCCTACTTCGCACGTAGGGTGAGCAGGGATGCGCTCATAGTGGCTGACGGGAGCATCAAGAGTAGGGGCGAATTGGAGTTACTCGTGTTTGAGCGTAAGGTGAGAATCAGGCTACTTAGAGCGGTAGATGTAGGGGTGATAAGCCGCTTGGTGGGGGATGGCTCCACCCCCCTCACTAGCCAAGGGGAATCGGGTGTTACATCAGAGTTCGAAGTGGCTGTTAGGGGCGGTGAGGAAATAGCCCAAATCGTCGAGGATATGGTGAAAGCCGGTCTGAGAGTGGTGGGCGTGGAACCCGTCGAGTCACTACCCAAACAGGGAGAGGGTAGCTACACATGAAAAGTACAATACTCACAATAGCCTCCAAGGACATTAGGGAGTACCTCTCAAGCAGGGCGCTAGTGATCTCCGTGGTGGCTCTACCACTTCTCATATCGGTAACCATCCCCTTCTTCATAAAAACCCTCCTCCTAAACGTGCCCACAAACCTATCCCCACAGGTAACCCGCTTCCTACCACCCGTGCTAAGGCAGGCCCTCCTCGTCATGGGGCCGAAGCAAGCTCTCTACTGGTACATGTTCTCAGTGGTCACGCTACCCATGTTCCTACTGCTACCGATAACAAGCGTAATCGTGCTTGCATCCGACAGCTTCGCCGGTGAGAAGGAGAGGAGGACGCTTGAAACCCTGCTAGCAGAACCCGTCTCCCTAACAACGCTATTTCTCGGGAAAACCCTAGCCCCTTCATCGGTTGCACTATGCGTCACTTGGGCGTCGGTAACGGTCTACTGGGTGCTTGCATCACACTATGCAAGCGTCGTTGGCGTAAGCGTGACACCGAACCTCGTATGGGTGACAGCGATGCTCGTGGTTGTGCCAACCATCACATTCGCAAACGTAGGCCTCGTAGCTTGGATATCCTCCTTCTCAAAAGGATTCAAGGAAGCCCAACAGCTTAGCGGCATACTAATACTCCCAATAGCATCAATAACAATAGTTTCAGCGACAGGCAACTTAGCCCCCAGCGTAACACTAAACCTTACACTAAGCCTCATCTACCTCGTAATATTCCTGCTCCTATCAACCCTATGGCCCAAGCTTGCAAAACCAAACAGACTCGTGCAGTAGACGTCACCTATTAGTATATTAAGAAGCCAGTAGCATTCAATCCGCTGCGGGCTGAGAGTTACACGTGATGTTGAGAAGAGGCGTCTTCTTCTGGCATAGGGACCTGGACCTTATATTGGATGACTGGGCCAGTGGTAGGGGTCTCTTCCTCTACACTGGTAGGGCTTCCTCTTTGGGTATGCACATCGGTCACCTGATACCCTTCATGTTGGCTAGATGGTTTCAGGAGAAATTTGCAGTAAATGTCTACATCGAGATCACGGATGACGAGAAGTTTCTGAGGAACCCCGAGTACACGCTTGAGGAAACTGCTATGTGGGCGTATGATAACATCTTCGACATAATAGCGGTGGGCTTCGACCCGGACAAGACATTCATCTTCCAAGACACCGAGTATATTCGAAACATATACCCACTCGTCATTAAGATCGCGAAGAAGGTCAACTTCTCAGAGGTGAGCGCCACATTTGGGCTCAGACCTTCAATCAATATCGGCGCGATTTTTTACCCGGCCATTCAACTAGCTCCAACAATGTTCGAACACAGAAGGTGCCTTATCCCCGCGGGAATAGACCAGGACCCCTACTGGAGGCTTCAGAGGGATATTGCTGGGAGCCTTGGGTACCATAAAGCAGCGCAGATACACAGCAAGTTCCTACCACCCCTAACGGGACCAGAGGGCAAGATGAGCTCCTCTATCCCAGAGTCCGCCGTATACTTATCCGATAACCCCAAAACCGTTGAGCGTAAAGTGATGAGGCACGCATTCTCAGGGGGGCAACCCACTGTCGAGTTGCAAAGGAAGCTTGGCGCCAACCTTGAAATTGATGTTCCGTATCAATGGCTATACTACTTCCTCGAAGAGGATGACTCGAAGATAAAGAGATTAGGGGAGGATTACGCCTCGGGTAGGATACTCACAGGTGAAGTAAAGCAGTTGCTGGTCGAAAAACTCAACAGCTTCTTAGAGCAGAACAGGGATAGGAGGGAAAATGCTCGTGAATTGGTGGACGTTTTCAAATACAATGGAGCGTTAGCAAAACGTATGTGATCCAGTACACCCCCTTAGTATCCAATCCTCACACGAGGCACTCCATTAGACCTTATAGAGATTTGGAATACATCTTTGTCACAGGTTAAATGGATCTTATCCTAGCCTGGTTGATTTTTTACTGCTGACGGCAGAGGATAGGCTTTCGATTCACTATAGCCTCATGTTCTACGGTCTTTCAAAACGTGAGGGGGTGTCCTCGCCCATAAATCGGCGTCAGTTAAGCCTTAAGAGTGCGTCCTCAGACATATTTGTTGTAGCCAGGCGGCTAAAAGCGGGTTATCACAGTTGGGGCGGAGTCTACCTGCAACGGTTGTTCTTGCGGGAGGTAAAAGTAGACGGATGGGTGTGGATAAGGCCTTCCTCACTTATTGTGGGCGGAGCTTCATCGAGATAGTTGTAGAGAAAGCACTCAAGGTGAGCGACAAGGTCGTTGTGTGCGTTGGCTCAAAAAATAGGAGTGTATTCGAAGCCGTGTTACCGGGAAACGTATTAGTAGTAAATGATAGAGTGGATTTGGGAACACCTCTCTCCGGCGTGCTCACCGGTTTCGAGATTCTGGGCGTGGACTACGCTGCACTTGTGGGCTGTGACATGCCACTTATCAGGGAGAAGGTGTTGACATACCTAGCCAGCCTCGCAGGGGGGCACTCAGCGGCCCTCCCACGCTGGCCAAGCGGAGAGCTTGAACCACTACTCGCAGTGTACAATGTTGGCGACACACTCAGCGCAACCCGGCAAGCAGTAGGGGACGGTAAGCTCGGTCTAAAACACCTCTTCGAATATTTAGCGAATGTATGCTATGTGGATGTGAACAGCCTGAAAAGGTTTGATGCAAACCTAGAAAGCCTGAAAAATATAAATACACCGCAGGACTACGAGGAGTTAAAGTTCAGTGAATCCTCCATCTGCGGTCACATGAACCTTTCCTCAGAGACTAGCTGAGGCTATAGTGGGCATTCGCAGTAGTGGCGCTAGGCGTCAACCATTGGCATTCTAGTGTGATCGATTGTTGGTTTTGCTCCCCGCAAACCCTTATTACTCTGCCTACCCAGAGTTACTATGGGTAGGCAGAGTGAACTGTAACCCCAACTATTTTAGCTTGGGTGTCAAGAGTGAGCGGGAGGAGCTATACGATAGGGAGGAGGAGCTATCTATTCTTGAAAGGGCAACACACCCGATAATCACACTCACAGGTATTAGAAGGCTTGGGAAATCTTCACTACTTGCGACTGCGCTGAAACGCAAGAATGCGCTTGTCGTGGACTTCAGAGGGACTGGCCCGAATCCCTCACCCATCCTCCTTTTGAACAGGTTCGAGGAGGCGGTTAACTCGAGCGGTTTAAAGAGCCTCTGGGAGCATCTATCAAAACACATCTCTTCAATCACGCTGGGATCTCTAGGTGTTAGCTTCGCGAAGACAAAGCCGCTCACCGTTAGCTTCGCAACACTCTTCGACACGATAAACGAGCACGCGGAGAGTATGGGGATAGACTTCGTGATCGCCTTCGACGAAGCTCAGGAGGCGCGTGGCTACAAACCTCTTGTGGGGGCGATCGCACACTCCTATGACTATAATAGGAGAATAAGGTTTGTCCTAGCTGGCTCCCAGACTGGTCTACTAAACGATTTCCTCGGCATCCAAGACCCCGCCTCCCCCTTATATGGAAGATATGTCTACGAGTTGGCTTTAAAGAGATTCTCAAGGGAAGACTCACTCGAATTTCTACGCAGGGGTTTCAAAGCCTGCGGCAAAGAGCCCGTGAATATCGAAGAGGCTGTTCAGAGACTTGATGGTATAGTGGGTTGGCTGGTCTACTATGGGTACATGTGTTTAAACGAAGACGCCAACCTCGCCCGGGTGGTTGACTCAGCTGTAAACCTGGAGCTCGAAGAGCTTTCAAAGCTAAAGGGAAAATATTATAGGCTCATCCTAAAAGCGGTGACGCTTGGTGCAAACACTTGGTCAGAGATCTACAGATATGTAAAGGCGAACAGCGTGGCACTCTCTGACGCATCATTCAATGAGGCGCTAGGCAGACTCATCAAGTATAGCATCCTCGAGAAGAAAGGTGAAGGATACATGATACCAGACCCGATAACCAATGAAGCAGCCAAGCGACTCTAAAAACAGAACCGCGTCATCTCGCTCCAAAGAGCCTAGTTGTAACTCACACAAATAGTATTCGGCGAAAACTTGCCACTAGAGCACTCTTCCATTATCCCGCGTGTTGTCTGATGGTTGGCGGTTTATGGCCGAGTTGTTGGGAGTCATCTTGAAATGAGTTGAATGAGTTTGCATGTGTCGTCGGGTATAGTAAGTATTGGTATACCGCGAATCTCGTTTTTCTTAGAGTTAATCGCCAGTACGCCTGTGACACACACTATGCTTCTAGTGGTGTGTTTCTCTATAAGCTCAACAGCTTCATCCTCGGTTTTTGCGCACACAACACACATGACATCTACACCTCTGAGTAGGGTGTGGGTGCTGAATCCCTGCACGAAGAGATAGTCGGGTGAGGAGTTTCTCACCAGCATAAGCGCTCGCTCCAGGTCTTCACCCGCGAGGAAGAGGTGTAAGCCATCTTGAGCCACGCCCACCACTGGGTTAGCACCGCTCTTAACGAATCTCCCCGTGTCCTTGGAGTAGTCAAAAAGCGTGTGTTCACCATGTATGTGTTTGACTACCCCCACCTTCATGCCTCGTGAGACAAGCTCGGAGGTGAGATGCTCTATTGTGGTGGTCTTGCCGCTACCACTATAACCCAAAACCGCAACTATCCTCAACGGGGCTACACCTAGCAGAGTAGTCCGTAGGAGCCTAGTAGCTCAGCAGTCACCCTGCTCCCAGCCTCGAGGGCCTGCTTGGGCCTTAAGCGTATGAATCCCTTGGCTCTCAGCAGGTTGCTCATCAGATTGGAGCCCCACCCCAGCGGGGACACAAGTAGATCACCATTCTCCATGCGGAGTTCGACGAGGTACAGGGCCTCTATGCTCCTCGGATTCTCCACAGACCGCACAAGTAAACCGTTCACCGTTGAGCGAAAGGCTTCAGGCCCTCCACCGCTCAGTGAAGAGAGCAGCGGCACACACACCTCGTGGAAGGAGAGAGCGGCTGAGACGACTTGGGCTGGAAGTAACACAATAAAGCTCTTACCTCCACCCCCCTCGACGCAGGCTGCACCGGTTGGCTTCAGTGGAACAACCCTTAAGCCGTGGAAGAGAACGCGTGAACCGGGGATCTCGGACACCGCGTCAGGCGTATTATCCCAGAGCCCAACAGATGTCCCACCAATCGTGATGAGTACGTCTAACCCGTTAAGCACCCGACGCACCACCTTGGTTATGGCTTCAGCGTCATCCTCGACCACGCCGAGGCGTCTTGGCTCTAACCCTAGGCGTTTAAGGTAGGATGTGATAAGGTAAGCGTAGTTGTTGTACACACCTCCCCCACGCTTTGACTTCTCGAAATCCACTAGTTCGCTGCCAATTGAGAGCACTCCCACGCGTGGCTTGCGGTACACCCTAACATGCCTCACACCGAAATACACAAGCAGAGAAAGGGAGTTAGGCGTTATCCTCTCCCCCCTCCTCACCACAACCTCCCCCCTGCGGAGGTCCTCCCCACGCTGGCTCACATTTTTACCCCTCTCCAGCTTAACGCCTATTGAAACCTTATCCCCGTCCACGAATCTGGTTTCCTCAACCCTGACCACGGTATCAGCCCCCGGTGGGAGAGGTGATCCGGTGGCCACGTAATACGCATCGCCTTTTCCGAGCGACCCTGTATCTGCGCTGTTAGGGGATAACCTACCTCTAACGTTGAACAGTTTAGCTGAGCCCTCATCTGGTAGGTCTAGTGCACGGACAGCATACCCGTCCATCGCGGCCACGTCGAAGCGTGGAACATCCCACTTAGCCGCATAGTCCTCAGCACTAAAGCGGTCTAGGGATTCAACCGTTGGGACAACCTCAACCTTGGGGAAACCCACCTCCCCAAGAAGGGCTTCGAGCGCCGAAGCCACAGGAGTAAGCTTAAGGTACCTCTTCTGATCTACCCTCACGATGGTTAATATACACATTCGCCAACGATTAAACTTTCCCCCAATCCCCGTGGGTTAGCGGTAACCCACCTCATTGCCCGACGAGGGAAACTTAATAGTCCATATACATCACTGATCAGGCGCGAATTTCAACTCATAATCCCTTTCTAACCTTGTTTATTAAGGATTTCTTTTATTAAAGTATGGGATGTTATGAGCTGATATGAATAATTGTTCGTCTAATAAAACTAAGGCAGAGTAGACTTATTATGCTGCAGGAAGAATTAGATTTAGAAGCATTGCATTTTTCGGTATGGCGCGACTCACATGCTATGGTGTTTAAGCGTTGAGTTGGCAGGATGATCTGTTGTTTAATGTTTTTGAGCCCACTGTGGCATTAGGGGTTCGGGAGTATCGTGTTGGTGGCGATGTAACGGAGAAGGTTGACTACGTTGTCACGGAGGAACCCCTTGAAATCAGGGTTGTGCACTGGGATTCGGGGCGGTTGGTCACAAGCAGGGTGGCCGTCACGATGAGGACGCCGGGATATGACTTCGAGTTGGCGGTAGGCTTCCTCCACTCGGAGGGAGTTGTCCGCTCCACGCGAGATGTGGCCAGCGTCTACTACTGCACCGACCCGAATGAGCCGCAGAGGTTCAACATCGTGAACGTTCAGCTCGATCCAAATGTTACTTTCGACGCTGAATCCCTGAGTAGACGGGTGTTCACCTCGTCCGCGTGTGGGGTGTGCGGAGCAGCGTCTTTGGAGTATGTTCAGAAACTATGCGCCATAAGACCTGTGGGCGACTTTGTGATTCGACGCGAGGTGATTGCCTCCCTCCCGTCGAAGCTAAGAGGCGCTCAGCGGTTTTTCACTAGGACTGGCGGTCTCCACGCTAGTGGGCTCATAGACGTGGACGGTTCAATCCTCTATGTGAGAGAGGATGTAGGAAGACACAACGCCATGGACAAGCTTGTAGGCCGCCTCTTACTCGAAGGCAGACTTCCCGCCTCTAATAAGATTGTGTTAGTCAGTGGGAGAGCTGGCTTCGAACTCGTCCAGAAAGCCGTGCTCGCGGGGATACCCATGCTTGCGGCTGTTGGGGCGCCGAGTAGCCTGGCGGTGGAGCTAGCCGAGAAATACGGGGTAACACTGGTGGGATTCCTCAGGGATAACAAATTCAATGTCTATAGCTCACCAGAAAGAATCATATAGCTAACAGTGACCACGAGCTCATTTCCCAGCCTATGCCCTATACTGAACCTATTTCAAGTTTTAAGTGTAAACCATACTGTTATATAATTTATAAATAATCTTTGATATTTTAAAAGTGTGTTTATGTTAATTATTACAATTTAATACGATGATGTGGTAGTCGTCGAAATATTTATATGGTTTGGTGAAGATTGGGGCGCGGTGAGCTTTGTGAACCTTAGGGTGAACGGGCGTAGTATTGATGTTCCAGCCGGCGCCCCCCTACTGGTCTCATTAGAGAGAAGCGGCGTGTATGTTCCCCACGTGTGCTATAATCCCTCGCTTGGCGCTATACAGACGTGTGACCTGTGTTTTGTGGAGGTTGACGGCCAGCTTGTCCGCGCCTGCTCCACACCTGTGCGTGAGGGTATGGTGGTGGACACTGAGACCCCACGTGTTACCTCAGTTCGTAAGGCCGCGATGGATAGGATACTCACAAACCACAACCTCTACTGCACAATATGTGACAACAATAATGGTGACTGCGAGCTACACAACACTGTTGCGAGGATGGGTGTGAGAAACCAGAGCTTTAAAAGCAAACCCTACCCAGTGGATTCTTCTAATCCCTTCTACGTGTATGACCCCAACCAGTGTATCCTCTGCGGTAGGTGCGTTGAGGCTTGTCAGGACTATGTTGTGAACGAGGTCATAAGGATTGACTGGTCTCTCAACCCCCCACGTGTGGTTTGGGATAATAATTCACCTATAGGTCAGTCTTCATGTGTGTCTTGTGGCACGTGTGCAACCGTGTGTCCTGTGGATGCAATCATGGAGAAAAGCATGATTGGTGAGGCGGGTCTATTTACGAGGATTAAACCTGAGACCCGTGGTAAGCTTGTGGGCGCACTCAAACGCTCCGAGACGGATATAAGCTTCTACATGCTCACAAGCGATATAGAAGCCAAGCTGAGGTCAACACAGATAAAGAAGACCAAGACTGTGTGCCCCTTCTGCGCTGTGGGCTGCTCGTTCGAGGTGTGGACGAAGGGTAGGAAAATCCTGAAAGTTGAGCCTAAATCCGAGAGCCCCGCGAACGGTGTCGCCACGTGTATAAAGGGGAAATTTGGCTGGGACTTCGTCAACAGCCCCGAGAGGCTCACAAAACCCCTCATAAGGGAGGGGGACCACTTCCGGGAGGCAAGCTGGGAGGAGGCGATATCGCTGGTAGCTAGAAGGCTAACTGAGATAAAACACAAGCATGGGCCAGACGCCATAGGCGTTATAGCCACGTGTACAGGTACAAACGAGGAAGCCTATTTAGCGCAGAAGCTGGCTCGCGCTGTGATAGGCACAAATAATGTGGACAACTGTGCGCGCTACTGTCAGGCCCCAGCCACCACAGGCCTTTTTAGAACGGTGGGTATAGGTGGTGATTCGGGTACCATGGCCGACACCGAGAAGGCCGACCTAGTGATTACCTTTGGGTCGAACACCGCTGAGGCCCACCCGGTGTGGGCTGGGAAGCTGAAGAGAGCCAAGAAGCTCAGGGGTCAGAAGCTCATAGTCGTGGATGTGAAACCACACGAGATGGTTGGCTGGGCCGACCTTTTCATCTCACCTCACCCGGGCACGGACCTCGTCGTCGTCAACGCGATCGCGAAACACATTGTTGACCAGGGCTGGGAGGACAGGGAATTCATAGAGAAGAGAACCGTGAACTTCGAAGCCTACCGCAAAGAGCTTGAGCCATTCACGCTGGAGTACGCGGAGCGTGTAACCGGGGTACCCAGGGAGCTGATAATTAGGGCGGCCACCATGATCCATGAGGCCAGGAGTGTGTGCGCCATCTTCGCGATGGGTATCACTCAACACCAGAATGGCAGCGAGACCACGACGGCGATCTCGGATCTGCTGCTTCTCACGGGTAACTATGGGCGGCCTGGTACGGGTGCCTACCCAGCGCGTGGACACGCCAATGTTCAGGGTACAAGCGACTTCGGGGCTCTGCCAACCTATCTACCAGGCTATGAGCGTGTGGATAACCCCAAGATCAGGGAGAAGTATGAGAAGGCGTGGGGTGTAAAGCTTCCGATGACGCCTGGGCTCACCAGCACGGAGATGGTTGACGCGATACTCGATGGTAGACTCAGAGCCATGTATATTATGGGTGAGGATAAAGTGCTTGCGGACTCCAACCAGCAGAAGGTGGGTGAAGCCCTCTCCAAGGTGGAGTTCCTAGTGGTTCAAGAGCTATTCCTGACACGCACGGCGCAGTACGCCGACGTTATCCTCCCAGCCGCGGCGAGCCTTGAAAAGGATGGCACTTTCGTGAATACGGAGAGGCGTATCCAGAGGCTGTATAAGGCGTTCGACCCGCCTGGGGAGGCTAAGGCGGACTGGGAGATAATCCAGATGGTCGCCAACGCCATGGGCGCAGGCTGGGTGTACACCCACCCGATGGAGATAATGGATGAAGTGGCTGGTGTAGCAGAGTACTTCGCGGGTGTAAGCTATGAGAGGCTGGAGGGGTTCCGAAGCTTGCTGTGGCCCGTGAAGAAGGATGGCGCCGACTCACCACTCCTCTATACCGACAGGTTCGAGTTCCCAGATGGTAGGGCGCGCTTCCACGTGCCGAAGTGGATTGAGCCGCTGGGTTCAACCACCCAATACGACATGTACTTGGATAATGGGCGTGTGCTCGAACACTTCCACTGGGGCAACCTAACCTGGCGTAGTAAGGGTATAAGGGAGCTTGTGCCCGAAGCGTACATTGAGATATCACCCGAAGCCGCGCAGCGTAAGGGTTTGAAGACGGGTGACAAGGTGCTGGTTAAGTCAAGGGTTGGCAGGGTGGTTGCGGGCGTCATGGTCTCGGACCGCGTGTCATCCAACAGACTCTATATTGGTCTACACGGCCAAGGTGATGACGCGGTGAACCAGTTGACAGGGGACGAGAGGGACCCAACCTCGAAGACCCCAGCCTACAAGGAGTTACCCGTAAGTGTTGAGAAGCTTGAGGGCGAATACGAGCGAAGAGCACCTCTCCCTGTGTCCAACTATCGACACCACGTTAAGAGCAGGGTTTCCCAAGTGGGTGTCAAAGTGGAGGAGAAGTGGAGTAGGGCTGACTACGCTCAGGTGAAGGGGTGAACAGAGATGGCCAAACCCACGGCGAGGGTTGAGAGGAAAGCAGAGGAGCCAACACTCGACCTAGACACCCTAGTCAAACAGTTCGTAAGTAGGCAAGAGGCTTTTAACGAATTCATGGATGTGATCCAACTATTACACGAGCGGGGAATACTTTCCGCCCTCAAAGCAGCCCTCGAGCGCTACGAGGACCTGCTGGGTGTGCTAGCCGACTGGCTAAACTCAATGGGCACCCAGAGCCCCGCAAACCTACTAGAACTTGTAAACACCCTCACGAAGGCGAATATTCGGGGCTTAAGCTCTATAATTAGCGCAGCCTCAAAGGGAGCGGCCACCAGCGGGAACAAGCAGCCCCCAAGCCTAGAAGGCCTCCTAAAAAGCCTAGAGGAAGACGATGTGAAAAGGGGGCTCTGGGTCGTAATCCAGGTCCTAAGAGAGATTGGGTCGAGTAGCCTAGAGTAGAGGCACACCCTAACACGCTAAACACGCTTGAATGAACATCCCGCACAGAATGCTACACCGCACACAAGCGCCCCCAATTAGGGGTTGGTGAGCGGAGTATCCACTACCTACAGTACCCTTCAAAACACTTAGGAGTCCTATATTCCAAGCACCCATTTTTAACTACGGGGTAATAGGGGAAACCCCATAAGAAAGTGTGGGGTAACTATGGGTGGGAGAATGGGCCACATCACCGCACGTGCCCCCGCTTGAGCTTGATGCGATTAGAAGCTTGAAGACAACAAAAAGCCTTAACGGATTAGACACTCCAGCGTCAAGAGGATTGTTGTCCACACAGTAAACCCTCCAGCGCTCAGGGTGGATATCTTAGGTTACTGAAGGTCCAAAGCCACCATTCCAGCTGGCTATTCTTTATACCGCTTCGAGGTGTTACAGATGGGGCGACCGATTCGGTTCTGCGCTCATATAGCCATCTCCTCCTAATGGCTGGTAACCTATTAATATGGGTGCTTACAGAATGAGGTTATGCCCACTTCAAGACGGTTCGCCGACTTCGGTAAGAGTTTACCTTACTACTGTATGGATCATATCCCCGAGGGTGGGATGTGCCTTTCGGTTTTCCTGGTCCTCTGGAGGGGCGCCAAATCAAACGTGTTAATGGGTAGAGTGAATCCTGAGTTCAGTGATTGGGAGCACATAGGTGCCCTCGATAAGTTAAGGCTTGAAAGGTTTAGCGCTAGATGGATGCTCCCATCCAGTCACTTCGTTCTATACGAGTCCCCGCAGGAGGGAGCGCGGCGTGTGCTTAAGGAGCAACTCGGGTTAGAGGGGGTACAATTGGATGGCCCACACATCTACACTGAGGTGTACGATATTGAGAGGGTTAGCATTAAAAACCACTGGGACCTTGAGTTCGTTTTTCTAGGGGAACTCAAAAGTGAGCCAGCGCCTCATCCAGCATGGTTGGAGCTCAAATTCAGGGATATGAGTACCATGCGGGAGGATGAGTTCGCGAGAAACCATCAAGATATACTACGCCACGTGGGAATCTATAAGTAAAGGCCCATCGAACCAACTAATAACATCAGAGGCTGCGAACCCTGTTTGAACGCTGACTCTGTAACTAGTGATACACCTGACAACCTAGCAATATATTGTATTAGCATGTATCCCCACCTGTGTGCCCACGTCAACTAGGTGTCCACCCCCGTGTCCCGTCAACCTCAAGGTGGCAAACAGCTACGTGTACATTTGAATGGGGGACGTATTGGCGGCTCTACACCGGCGTTGACAGTGGGGTGGTGTTCTTGGTGTGGTGAAGGTGTGCTGGTTGGATAGGGGGCGTGGGAGAAGTGTCGTTGGGTTACTATGATCTCAGTGGTCGCGGCTGACTGTCTATGTAGACCTCAACAAGGCTGGGGATGGCTGTAGCAACTTGCTTCGTGCTTCGATATGGAGGATGGAGGCGTGATGATGAATCCAGTGTAGGGTGCTTATTGCGGATTCATGATTGTATGGCAGGATGCAGCGTGGTGGCGGTGGAGAACTCTCCGAGGAGTAGGCTGTAGCTGACTGGCGCTGGATTCATAAGCCGCTCACATGGGTATCCAGACACCCTCCAATATTTAGCCGAATTCTCAAATAGTGGCTACCACGCACGCTAAGTTTGAATACAACAGTGTGAAGTAACCCTGCGACTAGAGTGTTATGTAGACGCTTGCTGACCCGACAAAGGCATATAATCGAAGGATTCCATGCTTACTAGGGTTGGGTGTCAGATTGATCACTAAACCTCCAGTCAGCGTGGCCTATTCAGCCACCTGAAAGCAGGGAACCCAAAACCCCAAAGAGCTAGCGCTCCGAGAGTGTACACGATTACAATTGTGCATAACACGAACACGTATTTCACGTATAGAGGCTCCCCCACCCCTATATCTATCCACCAAACACTGAGTCGACCTCTTAGGAGGAGGCCCAAATTGTAATCGAAGGGCTGGTAGAATCTCCACCCCCCATACCCAGAGAACACGTCTGTGAACGAACCTATGGCCTGTACGAAAACACTATACGCGTAGAGGGCGAACACTGGTGGCTTCACCCAATTTTGGCGGCATCCTTCGACCAAGCCAGCAATCGGGATGGCTAGGAATGGTGTTGAGTCAACCATAAACCTCGGGCCGTAGCTTAACCCCCACCCCAGTCCCCCCAGAAGGAGTAGAACACCAAGTTAACCGTGAATAGGGAGGCGAAAAACACGGCTGCTTCATACAGCTTCGGAGACCTAGACATATGGTAGAGTGATACCGCACCCACAACCAATATGGGTGAGAAGAGCGCTAGTCCCCTGTAGGGGCTAAACAGTAGGAGCGCGAAGTGCTCTGGAGCTAGGCTCGGAGTGAACCTTGAGAACAGGGAGCCATGAGCCCCCACCCAGTACTCCTCTGGGAAGATTAAGGGGTTTTTGAACACCCAGAAATTGTATGCGAGGCCCGTCCACCCCGAGAGTACACACCCCAGAGAAAGGTTGACAACACCCCTAAGCCCCCACTTCTTCTGGGCGAGCCAAACATAGGGTATGAAGAACAACGTAGCCGTATAATCCACTAGCATCGCTACACCCAGAGTGAATCCCGCACTCCGCGGCTTCCCGCGTAGGCTGAAATAGGCTCCGAGGAGCACGAATAGTGTTGCAACGTCGTGTTGAAACAGCACGGTTGCATACGGCCACACCAGTGTTCCGAAGCTGAAGGTTAGGGAGGCAAAGAAGCTCGCTTTAGCACCCCAAAACATCCTCGCCACCCTGAACACTAGAAGCGAGGAGAGCGATGCGCAGAGTGCTACAAAGAGCTCGTCAAACAGCCTCTGCCACCCGAAGAGCGTGAACTGTTTATCCAGCAAGATGCCCACAGCCCCAAACGGTGCTGAGAGAATCGACGCGCCCGGAGCGATGGCGCTCGAGTACACCCCATGGTACAGGCTCACATCCACAGAGTTGGAAGCCATCCAAGAAGGTAGGATGGGTGTGTGGTTGACGAGGAGTGAGTATTGGAGGTCTAGCATGCTGTTGGGGTGGTCGCTTGCATAGTAGCCGTTGAGTGTTAGAGCGTAAACAGTGAAGGGAACCACGAAGGAGAGTATGTAAAGCACTAGGTCAGTTGAACGCCTACGCACCCACACTTCTAACATCTACTTCTGATTACTATACGACTGGAAATAAACATAGCTCAAAACAGACTTTACCCATCCTGTAAGCCTATTTAACGCAGCGCGCTCATCATATATTACTAAACACTTTCCGGGAGAAGCCGCAAAGAACCATAACACCCAACATATACTCAGAATGCCTATTACGATTATTTGATATGGCTCGGAGTTGGCTCACCGGGCCCCCACTATCCGGATACCCATGTTGGCAGCCTAAGAGCTTATCACCCGCCCGACCCACTAGCCACTTCCGCTTCTTTACACCACGGCTCCTCCACACCGGCTTCTACGTAGAGGGTAAGCGGATGACGCGGAGAGAAGGCTCATGCGTGCCAGAGTAGGCATATAACTTTAGTTACGTGTGTCTACCCTGCATAGACGAATATGTTTGAAGTAGGATTGCTCGCTTCGGGCAAGTATTGTTGGCGACGTGGGGACGGTTCAACGAAGGATTTGGCCTCCAGCATGTCTCACCCTAGGGGCGCCTATAATGGCGCCGCTAAGTGTTAGTGGCCCGTAAACTTCTCTGTTCTTATTCGACCGCCACTTACCGAAAGTTTTTGCATTAGCTGTTGTGATAGTTCTTGAACCATGGCTGGTGGACCCGCTATATAGAAAACTGATTTCTCTGGGTGTGTGAAGCTTCTCACATACTCCGCGTCGATTCTCCCCACATGTTCTGCGGCCTCACCCATGATTGGGCGGGTGATGGTGTAATATGCTTTAAAGTTTGGGTGCTCCACGCTCAGCTCGTCGAACTCGCGTCTAAACACAAGGTTCTCAGGGGGTTCTGGCTGAGTATATGAGTGTGATCCGCCTAGAGCTCCCTGAGGCGAGTTCCGTGAGTATGATGCTTCTAAACGGCGTTATACCGATGCCTCCAGCGATTAGAACCACCTCCGCGTCGTCGTTTAAACCGTTAAGTGTGAATTTACCGAGTGGTCCGATAACGGTGGCTTGGTCACCTGGTTTAAGGGAGTTTAACTTATTCTTGTATGGTGAATCGCTGGGTTCAATTGTGGTCGTGATGTTTATGTACTCCGCGCTCCTAGTGGCTGGGGAGAATATCGAGAACTCTCTCTGATTGCCTCGGGGGTCGCCTACTACTCCGTCTAACACCACCTTCACATACTCTCCAGCTGTGAATTTGAACCCTAAAGCCGATGTGTCGAAGGTGTAGGTTTTGATGGTTGGTGCCTCGGTCTCCGCGTGTGCGAGTCTGAGTGTGTATTCTGGGTGTTTTTGTTGCAAGACTATTCAGACATTTAGTGGTGTTCAAAATGGTTATATTTTACGGCGCAGTGAGTTGGTCATGGCTCGGAAAAGGGTTTGCGGTGAAAGGGATCTGCAGGAGGGTAGGCTCAAGGCTTTCGATGTTGACGGCAGACAGATTGTGCTTTACAGGGAGGGTGGGAAGATATATGCGTTTGACAGGTGGTGCACGCACGAACAAGGGGATCTTGCGGCTGGAAGCATCGAGGAGGGGGTGGTCACGTGCCCCGACCATGGCTCGCAGTTCGACTTGGAGAATCAGGGGGTGAATGTTCTCGGCCCCGACGGCGAAGAGGCTGGCAGTGTTCCGGACCTCCCCGTGTTCAAAGTGAGTGTTGTTGACGGCGACGTGTTCGTCGACCTCTGAGCAGTGTGATGTTCTTGGATACAAAGGAGAGGATACTTGAGCTGCTGCTAGGCGGGAAGAAGAGCGCTCTCACTCTCTCGGAGGAGCTTGGCATTAGGGAGAGCGCCGTGAGGGCACACCTCGAAGCGCTTAGGAGTGGAGGACTCGTCTTATCTTCACTAGTGAGGCTTGGAAGGGGCAGACCAAAAAAGTTGTACGGTTTGACCGAGAAGGGTTTGGAGCGCTTCCCAAGGAGGTACGACGAAGTGTTGGAGTTACTCGTGCGTGAAATTGAAAGTGATGACGCTGGGAGAGCTTCACGCTATATGAAGGGTGTGGCGAAGCGGCTCGCACGTGAACTCCTAGGGGAGCGTGCTACTACCGTGGGTGTGAAGGAAGCAGCCGACCTCCTAAACAACCTAGGCTTCCACACGTCTTACAGTGAAACGGACGGTGAAGCCACAATAACTAGCGCCAACTGTATCCTAAGGAGGCTAGCCCTAAAGCACCCCACGCAGGTGTGCAGTGGGCTGCACACCTGGCTTATCGAGGAGCTCACAGGTAAAGGGAGCGTGAAACTCGAAAGGTGCATGGCCTACGGGGACGAAGTGTGCGTCCACACCGTGCCTTTTCCCAATCGGGTGGCTAATTAGACTCTGACCCCGCTTTGGGATAAGTTATGGTTTTGCCGCGCACCACCGCGAACTTCGTAAGCGTGTGCACCCTCCTCCCATTTTTGCCCACGAGGTGGGTGGCATTCACTCCCCTCACGTAGAGGGCGTCGGCTATAAGCGAACGATGACACCGCCAAGGAACGGCTTCTGCGCACATGAGGGTCACTCCACCGCTCCTAGTGGCTATCAGATTGAGTAACCTATTAAGACACTCCTCGAACTCCTCGGTGAGCATATAGTCAGCGTACCCTCTAAATGAGGAGTTAATCCACGCGTCGTTGGGAGAATCCTTCCTAGGCTTACGCAGACCCCCCAAACATGGGAAGTGTGTATACTCAACCCCAACGGCTTCAAGGGAGGTTGGCAGGCTTTGCTTATCGAACTCGGGATTCGCACGTGAGCGGGGAACCGTGCGCACATCAACCACGAGTCTAACACCGTTTGCCTTGAGTATCCGGGTGAACTCCTCTATTGTGAGTGTGGAGTGACCTACGGTATAGATTTCTGAACCCGAAACCATCGCCTATTTACGTAGCCTCTGCGACAAATAAAGATTTGGCGAACGTATACGCCACGTCTAGACCTCACTGGATAGCAGTAGAAGCAAATAACACTCCCCGACTCATGGCGGTGTTCGACGACACTCTTCTACTTTATAACCGCAACCCAAACTCCCGCGCTACGTTCATGGGCAACATAGGCTCACCCTCGAAATCCCTCCTCACATAGCGTAAGTATTGGAAGCAAGTTGACTGATTCATGGTTGTTCACTACCCTTATATGGTCTCCTAGCTGAATCTCATCGAACACCATAAGGATTATCTCGTGCCTCTGACTTGGTGGGAGACTTCCCACATCCACAAAACCGACACCCATTTTCCTCTCCTTCTAAATATGCCTTACGTCATAAGAGTTTACCCAAAGATATTTGGGAGACCTAGGCAATGTCAAACCTTAACTCTTCTCTTAATTACACACGATTTCAGATAATGCGCGGTGTTAAGAAGAAGTTAGGGAAGCAACATGATTAGGGTTTGGCTCGAGGTATTCTTACACATCACCTATATAAAACCCTCTTCCAACACGGAGCTTAGTCTAATAGTGCCTTCTAAAGAGCTCATTTAATGCGTCAGGAATGTGAGTACCGGGTTTTTAAATCGTGTGCGCTTGATGACTAAAGCTCTCCATCACCAACCTCTAGGGTCACCCAGCTTACACTGCATCCCCATTCGGTTCTACCGTCCTGTCAACAGTCGCAAGCCTTCTCTCTTGATAAAAATATAATATACTAAGCTGGCGCTAACGCATAGGTCCATCTGACACGGATAGATGCCAAGGTACCTATTTACTCGCTAAGCTGCTTTTCGCAAGGGAGTCCATGATGCGTAACGGGATGAAATACGCTTCCTTCCCTCAGCATGTACTTTGTTTTGCTTTGTCCGAATATATCCGTTCTATGGATTAACTCTTTTAGTATTTTACTGGTTTACCGCGTGAATGATGTGAGGATGATGCGCTATTTTACTCTCATGTGGTGGATATCGTAGGTTTATGGGGGCACTATGGTTACTGTTTTGTGAGCATGTGGGTAAGAGCGTGTTTATCCATAAGTTAATCTGGGCTAAGCCTATGGGAAGAAGTAAATGCTTATCCGAGTCGTTGCGTATGCCTGTATTGTGATAGTATAATTAGACTTTTACAGAGTTTATATGAGTAGACTTTGTCATAATTTTTATGTTCTTTTTAATGGTTAGAACAGCTTAATAGTGGCTTGCCTAATGGTTTAGATGGGGGTTATTGTTGGAAACTGTCCAGACAGAAGGTTTGGAGGTGGTTAGCGAAGATGACATCAGAGACCTAGAGCCCTACAGGGTTCTAGCGGAGGATGGCTCCCCGCTCAGAGAGCCCTCCGTTCCCACGGAGTTTTTAAAGAAGCTGTACGCCGACATGGTTTTGGCGCGCCGCTTCGATGAGAGGGCGGTGCTCCTCTCATCGGTAAGGGAGATAGGTACATACGCCCCCCACATGGGTCAGGAGGCAACCCAAGTGGGAATTGTCAGAGCGCTAGCCCCATCAGACTGGTTCGTGCCCATGTACAGGGATAATGGGGCTATGATAACCATGGGTATGCCTATGGAGTCCCTCCTACGCTATTGGGGTGGCGATGAGTGGGGACTGCATGTCCCCGAGAATCTGAAGATGCTTCCGTTCGCGATACCCGTCGGCACACAGATACCTCACGCCGCGGGTCTTGCGATGGCTCAGAAGCTTGGTCGTACGGGTGGCGCCGTGGTTGTGACGGTGGGTGACGGGGGAACCAGCAAGGGTGACTTCCACGAGGGTTTGAACTTCGCTGGGGTGTTCGGGTTGCCGCTTGTGGTTGGTGTCGAGAACAACCAGTACGCGATATCACTTCCTAGGAGTATGCAGACCCACTCTAAAACGATAGCCCAGAAGGCCTTGGCCTACGGTGTGGCGGGCATCATGGTGGATGGGAACGACGTTGTCGCATCCTATGAGGCGACTAGGCTGGCGCTGAAACTAGCACGTGAAGGGCGACCAGTGCTCGTCGAGTACGTGACCTATAGGCGTAGCTATCACACCACAGCCGAGCTCGTGTCACACAAGCTGCAGCCCGAGGAGGAGATGAGTGCGTGGGAGCGGCGCGACCCAATACTCCGGGTGGAGAAGTATCTAATGTCCAAGGGCGCGCTAACCCAGGAGGAGAAGGAGGCTATTTATGATGAGGCGAATAGGAGGGTTAAGGAGGCGGTTGAGAGGTTCAGGTCTGCCAAGCCAGCCGACCCCCTCGACATCTTCAGGTACATGTACTCTAAACCCACACCCAACCTAGTCGAGGAAGCTTATGAAGCGTTTGGAGATGCGGCTTCAGCTCTTGCGCAGAACAATTTAGACGAAGCGGATGAACAACTTGGGGTGGAGGGTAAAACGGTCGAGGTGAATATTAGGAACGCTGTGAATCTGACGCTCAGGCAGGAAATGGAGCGGGACCCACGCATCCTCGTGTACGGTGAGGATGTGGCTAGGAATGGTGGGGTGTTCCAGGTGACGCGAGACCTACTCGAACGCTTCGGTGAGAGGGTTTTTGACACACCGCTGGCCGAGGTATCAATAGCTGGGGTGTTCGTGGGCCTCGCCGTGGGAGGCTATATACCCGTGGCGGAGTTCCAGTTCGACGGCTTCACACTCCCAGCGTACGACCAGATATTCAATCACATCGCACGCTATAGGAATAGGACGCGTGGAAGATACCCCATGCGGGGAGTGATACGCTTCCCATACGGCGCGGTGCACTCGCTCGAGCACCACTCCGACTCACCCGAAACCTACTTCGCGCACACACCGGGTTTGAAGGTGGTTGTCCCATCTAACCCCTATGACGCTAAGGGTCTACTCGCATCCGCTCTTAGGTGCGAGGACCCGGTGGTGTTCATGGAGCCGAAGAGGCTGTACGATGCGCCCAAGATGGCTGTGCCAGAGGAGGAGTACACGGTGCCCATCGGGAAGGCGAAGGTGGTAAGGGAGGGTGACGATGTGACCGTGGTTAGCTATGGTGCGATGCTGCACGTGGCGCTCGAAGGCTCCAAAGGGTTCTCAGCCGAGGTGATAGACCTCAGAACGCTCTCCCCCCTCGACACCAAGACCATAGTATCCTCGGTTGAGAAGACGGGTAGGCTGGTGATAGTGCACGAGGCGCCGAGGAACTTGGGGTTAGGCGCTGAGGTGGCGGCGCAGGTTTCGGATAAAGCCATATTCAGCCTTAAGGCGCCCATAAAGAGGGTTACATCCTACGATATAGTCAACCCACTCGCTAAGCTCGAGGACCATAACATACCCAGCCCGAAGAGGGTGGAGATGGCTATAAGGCAGACACTATCATACTAGCCGCACCCGCAAAGTCACAAAACCATAATAACGGTAATTCGTCTACGATGGTTTTTAACTCATTATTCTCGCTAAAGTCGACATATTAACACGGAAAGGAAACCGTTCTCAAACGCGGGGACACATAACATAAGTATTGGACTCCATCGCGTGGTCACCATCTTATTTTTTGTGATGGTAGTCGACGGCAACTATATGCATAATCGTTATCCGAGTTTCAACGTATGCTCGATTTAACCAAAAGAATAGATAAAGGCCTGAGTTATATGGGAACCTAACATCGGATGCATTTGTTTAGAACTCTGTTAGATGCCGAAAGCATGTCTATGGTTTTGGTGAAACACTTACGGCATTGCTGATTACGATAGGTGTACTTAGCTACCCAACCCGTTAGTTCAAGCGGTGAATGACTGGTGGAGAAGCAGCAGAAACGTTTCTTACGATGCACAGAGCACACGTGTATCGATGAGAAGAACACCTTTCGTAATCATGTTACCGGCTTTTAACGATTATATAGATTCTAAAACCCAGCCCTTAACGGATGATAAAAATTTGTCTTAACATCAATCATAAGCCGAAAGCAAATCTTTGACCCGTCGTTTAGGGTTGATCAAAAAATCTTCCTCATATTCATAAACAATTGTGGTTCATAAGGAGACTTGATGTGACAGTGAAGTGGAATGTTTCATCCTTTAGTTACAGGTCGTTCACATTTGTGGCACCATGTTGTGGGTTATGTTTTACCTGGAAGTATGAACACTCGTGAAGACATCTACTGATTGATGGGTTCTCCTTTGGAGAGTTTTCTTAAAGGTCTGCAAACCTTGACTTTAACATTGTACCAAAAAACTGCGCCCCAAATGCAAAAATTTAAGGAATCGATTTCGGGATATCGTTTAGAGGAGTTGGGCTCTAGAACTCCTGGGTGAGCGGTGACTTGTTGGCCCTTTCACGACGACGCATTGGGTCCCTACAGTAGTAGGTAGAAGGTACAGACTCTCGTCCTCCCAACGCTGTGCGGAAGGATAAAGCAGAGTAGTCTAGATGTAAAGGGTTGTAACCCTGGAAATTCTGGTGTGGCTCCTTCCGTTTAAAATTGGCAGATAGTAAATCGCTTGCTTTACCCTAACACTTTAGGGTTTGCCTTATTTCTTTCGAGGACGTATTCTATTATGATTGACGGGTTATGAAGAATAGTCGTTCATCGGGTTCCGAGATTGCGGGTGTTACTAAGACACAGAAAAGTGGTGTTTTAGAGCCCATTTCTCGTTTTGGCACTAGGGTTGTGGTGTTGGGCAGCGGTTTCGGTGGGGNCTCATTTGTTAAAAGCTTTTTAGACAATGCTTCGAGTAGCCTGCTTGATTCGGTTGAACTCGTCTGGGTGACGAGGAGGAACTACCACTTGTTTACACCCCTCCTCTACCAAGTTGCGGGCGGTCTTGTCGATGAGCACCACGTGCTCGACCCTCTACCCCACTTCGGTAAAGGTCGTGTCAGAGTAGTGGAGGTGGAAGTAGAGGTGGTAGATTTTACTGGGAGAGTGGTGTATACAGATGTTGGCCCAATTGGTTACGACTATCTGGTGGTGGCTCTGGGCTCATCGAGTAATGATTTTGGGATACCTGGGGTAAAGGAGAACACTCTCCCACTAAAGCTGGCTCAAGACGGTGAGAGGATTAGGAATAGGATTCTGGCGTCCTTCGAGCAGGCAGCGATAATAGGTGCTAATAGCCCCGACCGAGCCGCCCTTCTAACATTTGTGGTTGTAGGGGCCGGGGCCACTGGGGTTGAACTCGCGGGCACTAGCAGGGACTACACAAGGCTTCTAGTAAGGCGATACGGGTTCCAGACACGAGATGTAAGGGTCCTACTTGTAGAGGCCGCGGACACCCTGCTCCCCGGGCTCGGTGGCAGACTACCCAATAAGTGTAGGCAAGACTTAGAGTCGGCTGGAATAGAAGTCAGGCTGGGCGCACGTGTAGTTAAGGTTGGCGTTGACGGCGTTCACCTCGTCGGTGGGGAGCTAATTGAGAGTAGAAGCGTGTTCTGGACGGCCGGCGTCAAACCCAACCCCGTTCTTGAGGGTATGCCTGAAACGGTAGCCCCGAAGAAGAGGGGGAGACTCGAGGTGGACTCTAATCTCAGGCTTATCGGACACTCTGAGGTCTACGCGGTGGGTGACTGTGCGTGGGTGAATACCGGGAGAGACACGGTTGCACCCCTGACGGCGGCGGCCGCTGTGCAGGAGGGAGAGTACGCGGGGAGCCACTTGGCACATATACTTGTGGACAATAAAGTTACTGGGCCGTTCGTCTACCGTGACCAGGGTATCATGCTCTCACTGGGTAGGTTCAGCGGACTAGTGGAACTAGCAAACGGAATTATTCTCTCAGGCTTCATTGGGTGGCTCGTTTGGAGAATGGTTCACTTGGTTAGTATAGCTACAGCCAGAAACAAGCTCGGCGTCATGTTTGACTGGGGGCTGTCACTCCTGCGGCGGAGGCTAATCACAAGAACGGATTAGGGTGTCACTACAGAGGTTGGGTGAATGAACAACAAGAGACTCACTTTAGTCGACCACCATCAAGTGTTCTCCAACTGGACCACCGCCTATCTATGGAGCACTGTAAAACTACCATTTCGTTTTGATGAGCCACGTAAAGCTGCGACTAGGATGTATGATGTGGCTCTTATAGAGACCCTTTTCTATGTGTATTACAAAATCGGGTTCCGAAAGACCTCTAGGAAACAATTTATCTGGGATTCGTTGGGTGTTGAAACACAATTGGTTAAGGAGTGCTCGGAAACTCCTTGTGAGGTCATATGGAGAACTAGTCTAAGTAGTGGGTTTTAGCGGTGTGAGTTCCTCCTTCCATGTGAGCACCCATATGTTTTGCTCCTCGGCTTTTTTGGCGGCATCCCCCACACTTATTATGGTGTACACCGCCTTAATCAGCTTGGGTCTCACTAGGTCTGGTCTACTCCTCTTTATGAGCTCAACTTTTTGGTTCAGCTCGTCAATCATGGATGAACCGAAGCGCACAGTGGCCTCGCACACGAGCCAGTAGTCGTCGAAGGCTGAGTAGAGATCCACTTCCTTTGAGTCAATGAATAAACGTGTGAACACGGGTCTGACGCCGAGTTTCTCCTCCAATTTGGCGGCTAAAACCTCACCCGCTTCCTCCTCCTCGCTGAGTGTTAGCCGCTGCAGAGTGGTCTTAATATCGCGGATATCTCGTTCAGCTTTTTCTTGGTTTTCTCTTAGGGATTTGACTTCGAGCCAGAGCTTCTCTTGGTTTTCTCTTAGGGATTTGACTTCGAGCCAGAGCTTCTCTTGGTTTTCCNNNAGCTTCTCTATACTCTTAGATATTCCGCTAAGCTGGTCTCTTGTCTGGGACATGCCGAGAATACCGGCTACAGCGTACCTAAACTCCGGGTCCTTCTCCAACATGTCCAGTAATCGTCTCTTAATGTCGTCCTCTACTCCCAACTTCTACACATAAAATATTATTCTCGCTATATAATAAACTTTCTAGCAGCGATAGGGATAGCGTGCCACAGTATCTATTCGGGTTTTAGTTTAATTAATATTTGTATGTTAACAAAGAGGGGCCGAACTTTAAGTTAAACATTGTTATAATATTTATGCTACGACTGATAGATCCGGTTTAGGGGTTGGTGAGCGGAGTATCCAAGCAGGGAAAACTATTATTTTGACACCATCCTTACTCCATATATAGTGTTTTCTAGACCTACCCGCCTCGGGTAGATTATCGAGTGGTGGTCGAGTCACAGTGTGCACCCTCGTAGACAGTGAGGCAATGTTTGGGAACATTGGTTCCGCGTTTTAGACACGTGAACATTACGGGCTGGGCGTTGTCTACATCGTGCTCAACAATGCTTGCTGGGGGATAGAATGGCCCGCCATCGAGAGGACGACTGAGCAGTGGGCTAAAAAGCACGTGACTTCGAGTTCGTGGACATTAACCAGCCGTGAATAGGCTTCTCCGGGCTTGCCGCTTCATTCAACACATACATCGCAAAGGTCAGAAAACCAACCCAGCATGAGCAGGAGCTTGTTAGGTGCATCACATTGGCTGAGAATGGGCATCCCTACCCAATAATGGTTGAGATGTGAAATTACACTGGCGCCGAAAAATCTGTGGTACCCTAGGAACTCTATTGATGGCTAGCGAAGCGGATTGAGCACAAATGTAATCTGAATGGCAACCCTCCATCACGACCTGCACCCGATGTGAGTACAGCTTGACATCCACAGGCCTCGTAGAAGACATTGTAGGAGTGGGTGGTCACCATCATGCTGGGGTTAAGAGTTTAGCGGCCGAGGTCAAACGTAGGAGCTTAGTGTGCAGGTGTTCTGGCATAGGCTGTTAGGACGCTTGGTAGGGTGATGTTAGTTATAGGAAAACCACGAGTATTGTGTTAAACTCATTATTGATGAAGTATATTTGCTTGAGAGCCACCAATGTAGAGGAGGTGTGTTTCACACATGCAGTCTGATGACCCAAAGCGTTCAACAATCACTTTACCCCCCTGCCGGCTTAATATCTTGTTCAGTTCACATTCTACCTTATTGGGGTATCTGTTCACCTCAACGACGGTTGCGAACTGCAGTAAGTAGTCTATGTGCCACCTGAGCTTCTTATCCCTCCTTAAATGTCTAGCAATCCTCGCCTCAAGCCCTCTCTTAGCGCTACCAGTATACACATAGTAACCAGCGGGGAAAACGAAGCTCCCAAGCCTACCCACCTTGATACGGCGTTTGTCAGCGAGCTTTATCACAAGCTGATATGAGCCAGAATCCAGTTTAGCCAATGGACACCGCATTCCTGCAGTGTATTCGTGTTTTTGAAGATTACCCATCAAGTGCGGGATGACACGCAGAGTGTGGTGTTTCGCCAATAAGTTCGTAGGAACCAAAAAGGTTTATATGTATGGATTATCCATCCATGTTGCTATGAACAGGACCATATTGTTGGCTGCTGTGGTGGCTATAATAGTGGTTATAGGCGTGGTTGCAGTGCTGGTTTACCGAAACGAAACGGTTGTTCAAAAATCGACGGGTTCAACATATTATCCAGTTACTGTTAGGGATGCTAGCGGTAGGAACGTTACACTCTACACATCGCCTTCGAGGATTGTGAGTCTTGCGCCAAGTGACACGCAGGTTCTCGTCTCCTTGGGTTTGGGGAAAGAGTTAGTGGGTGTGGACTACTACTCCTACCTCCTACTTAAATATTTGAATGCCACATCTGACCTGCCCCAAAATGTGACCGTGTTCTCTCCATCAATCTCGCCGAACATTTCGGGAATCGTTGCGCTTCGACCAAGCGTGGTGGTAGACGAGCTCGGACTGATAGGAGACTACTCGACCCAGCTCTCCGAGGCAGGGCTCACAACATTCTACACGAACGCTGATTACGCGGGGAACTATACTGCGATAGAGAAAAGCATAACCACACTAGGCAAACTCTTCGACAGGAACACGCAGGCTGTGGAGCTCGTAAACTGGATGAACACCAGAATCCATAGTTACGAATCTCAGGGTGACACGGGCGTGGCGTACCTTCTATGGGTTAATCCTGACCACACGTTTTACACGGCTGGCTCCAACACGTTTATCAACACAATTCTAAACCTATCAGGGGGTGTCAACGTCTTCTCTAACACCACGGGGTACCCCGTACTATCCCCAGAGAGTCTGATTGTTGGAAATCCTCAGATAATCATCGCCCAAGAGCTAACAAACCTGAGTTACACGCTTTACATGATAAACACAATGCCAGGAATCGCTAATGTGAGCGCCTACACCAATCACAGAGTGTACGTGATGTCACAGAACCTACCCACCTTCCTCCTAGACGAGCCTGGACCTCTCTCGGTTTACGCGATACAGATGATCAACTTAGCCATAAAGGGTGACGCCCCAAGCTATATCTCTAGTGCGTGGGTGGAAAGCGAACTCAACGTGACGCTCCCAGTGTTCTAACATGAAGAAAACATGGACATTGTTACTCAGCGTTCTACTTTTCTTTTCTATTCTCGCCGCACTCATCTTCGGCGAGGTCTATGTGCCTCCGTCGGCTCTCCTACATCCGCACGGAGTGTACAGCGTGATCCTTGAGAGGATACGTATACCCACGGTGCTCGCAGCCGCAGCTATCGGGACCAGTCTCGCGGTGTGTGGAGCCGTGATGCAGATGCTCCTCAGAAACCCACTCATGGACCCATACGTGAGTGGCACAGCGTCGGGTGGAGCCTTCGGCGCCCTACTCTCATATTTTCTGCTAGCATTCAACCTACCCTTCGCATATCTGGTGTATGTTTCCCCCCTGATTGCGTTCGCGTTCGCCCTACTCTCAACGCTCATCACGATAGCCGTGGGCAGGAGAACGGGCGTGTATGGGTTGGTGGTGGGGGGCGTGGTTGTTGCCTTCATTTTCTCCTCGGCGGTCACCATACTCACCACACTAATATCTACTAGGTTCCCGTTCGTGCCAAGTGTAACATTCTGGTTGCAGGGCCAGATCGTGGTTGTGGGGTGGAGGAGTGACCTGGGATTATTTGCTCTCACAGCCATCCTCGTGCTACTCGGGGTGAAGCAGGCGAGGAGGATCGACTTGGTGGCAATAAGCGACGAAATGTCCTATGCGAGGGGAATAAACCCCAACACATATAGGTACATGTGGGTTGTCCTCGTGAGCCTCGTGAGCGGCTACATAGTCTCGCTTGTTGGCATAGTGGGTTTCGTGGGCATAATCGTGCCCCACATCGTGAGGAGGATTCTCGGGGGCTCCACTACGGCGCTCGTACCCTACTCTGCCCTCCTCGGCTCACCCCTCCTCCTCCTTGCGAACATACTCTCAAGCGGGATTTTCGGAACAGTTATACCTGTGACAGCCATAACCTCACTCGTGGCGGCCCCAATCATTGTATACGTAATGGTGAGGGGTATTGCTGATAAGCGCTATTAGCGTGAAGCTTGGCGACAGACTCGTGTTACGAGAAGTGAACGTTGAGTTCGTCAGAGGCCTAAACGTGATACTTGGCCCAAACGGCTCGGGTAAAACCACACTACTTAGGTGTATAATCGAAATGCTCAAACCGCAGACCGGTAAAATCGAGGTTGAAGCGGGCGAGAAATCATACGCACCCGCAGAGTACTTCGGAGCCGAAATGAGTGTACTCGATGTCCTACTGTCAGGAGACTCAAGAAGAGAGTATACACCATACCTCGAGTTATTCAGCCTCCAATCCTTCCTAGAAAGGAACTTTTCAAGCCTGAGTACAGGTGAGAAAAGAATGGTTCTGATAGCGAAGGCTCTGGCTGAAGGTGACGTTGTTCTCATGGATGAGCCCACATCTGGCCTAGACTTAAAAAATCAGGTTAAACTTAGAGAGGTACTAGGTACCATTAAGCACAAGGTTATCGTTGTCTCCACACACGATGTGTCGTTCGCTCAGGCCGCGGATAGAGTTGCACTCCTAAAGTGTGGAAGAGTTATCGCGCAGGGGGAAGCCGAAAGGGTACTGACAGAGGACCTCCTCACACAGCTGTATGAAGTAAGGGTAAGACGAGTACACGTCGACGGCAAAACACTCTTCCTGACATAAAGAAGTCATCGACGGCCTCACAACAGATACTTTTGGCAGAGAGGAATTAATCTCGACCTCGTTCATTCGTATGTGATGGTTAAACTAAACCATTTTGATGATATCGTTAATTGATATTGGTCAGATAAGGATAAAATAGCGGATCGACCCCACACCATTTATGCGTGCGGATTGAGCCACCCACTCAAAATGCTCGTGTGTGGGGGGCGAACCCGCAAAACATGTATATTCAAGGAGAGAGATAGGAAGAAACCCGGTCGGAGAGAAAGGGGGCTCGAGCACTACTACTCTACATGTAGGGGCTATCTTCATGGGTGTGTAGGTGGGAGTGGGCGCTCATACGCTTGCTGGTTGAGCGTCTCCCACCACACGCGTCCCTCCCGGGATGGGCTAGGCCCGCGGAGCGAAGGGGTCTCAGCCACCCACTACCACTGGTGGGTGGAGACGGCCTCCAGAAAAGGGTTAGGAGACTCGTAGCGTGGGGTCATCCATAAGACGAAGCAAAGCTCAAGGTGAACGCTGAATGCGTGTACGTGCGGGCTGTCAGCGGTGGACGCTGGCACCTACGACGGGTGAAGGTTTTGGCTGCGGAGGCCGCCCCGGTGAGTCTGTTAGAAGCCCTCTGCACGCTTTACTATTCCTCCCGAGGTAGGGTTCTGAGTAGAGGGGTACGCTGGTGGGAACAAGTTGGAGTTCTATCGTGATGGATGAAGGTGGTTCATGGTACATGTGGTGGACGCCGAGCGCATGTGTCTCAGCTAACACCCACCGCTACGAGACGTTCGGTGAGAGGAACAGAGTGGGTTGGTGCGGCGCTTCCTCCACATCCGCTTGATGAGGATAGAGGAGCAGGGTGGTCTGGGGAACGTGAACACACACAGGCTAGGGATAGGCGCACCCGCCAGCTCAAAGCCTCCCTAGGCGTATTCTACGCCCACCTACTATAACTGGCTTCGCGTTCACAAGGGTTTGAACACCCCCCACAGCCCTATGTGGCGGTCTTATCGATATCGTAGGCTCTCGTAAAAAAGTTGATAAGCCCCGCTTAGTTGTGGGATACATGCGCCCTTACACTATTCTCAATTTTGCTATGACCGTGGATGGAAAAATAGCCTCCTATACTGGTGAATCATCGATTTCCAGTGAATTGGATAAGCGTAGAGTGCATGAGCTCCGAGCGTCTGTTGACGCTGTGGTTGTTGGTTCAAACACAGTTCTAGTCGATGATCCCAGGCTGGATGTCAGGTATGTGGAGGGTAGGGATCCCCTTAAGGTGGTGGTGGATGGTTCATTAAAGATTCCACTAAATTCCAGGCTGGTCACGCTTTATCCGGGGAAACTGATTGTGGGGTGCACGCAAAAGGCGGACGCTGGTAAGGTGCGCGAATTAGAATCCAGAGGTGTGAGGTTAGTGCGCTGCGGAGTTGGCGAGCATGTTGATCTTCCATTCTTTTTTGAAAAGTTATATGAGCTAGGCATTAGGAGGGTACTTGTGGAGGGTGGAGGTGAGCTAAACTGGCATCTTCTCGTAAACGGTTTAATCAACGAGGTTCAACTCACAGTAGCTCCCTTTATTGTAGGTGGCAAGGATGCTATAACGCCTGTTGAGGGTAAAGGTTTTCCATACATTAAGGATGGGTTTAAACTTAGGCTCACCGAAGTCAAACAAATTGGAGAAGAAGTCATCTTACACTATAGTGTGACCGGGCGGTAGCCTTAATTTGCTGTTCGAGGTTGTTCCACCAGTGTCCGGCGTCGAGGAGATTCTGTTCAAAGCGGGTGAGGGCAGGATTCTAAGCGTGGATGAGTATGTCCAGGTATACGACTTCTTTACGCGACACAGACCAAATCTCGATAAATCAACGATAACTTATTCGAGAAAAGTATTCATCCCGCTCACCAACTTGTGCAGAGATAGCTGCGGGTACTGTGTGTTCGCAAAGAAGCCTTGGGACACACGTGCCAAGACCTATACTTTGGATGAAGTGATTAGTATTGCTAGAATAGGAGAGAAACTTGGGTGTAAGGAGGCGCTCTTCAGCTTGGGGGATAAACCTGAACTCGCATACCCAGAATTTTCAGAGTATTTGAGTAGATTGGGTTTTAGGAGCACTGTTGAATATCTTATCCATGCGTGCGATAAGGTTAACACTTTAACTTCTCTGATTCCACACGTTAACCCTGGAACCCTTTCATGGAGCCAGATGAAGGAGATGAAAAATGTGTGCGCCAGTATGGGTGTGATGCTTGAAAACGTCTCAGAGAGACTGATGGAAAAAGGAATGGCGCATGAAAACTGTCCAGATAAGCATCCGAAGGCGAGGATCGCTATGATCAAAGCCGCTGGAAGCCTTAAAATTCCTTTCACGACTGGCATCCTAGTGGGAATAGGTGAAACTGTGAGGGAAAGGGTGGAATCCCTCCTAGCCCTAAGAACTATCCAGCTCGAATTTGGGCATATCCAAGAAGTCATAATTCAGAACTTCAGGCCGAAGATGGATACTAGGATGAGTAACTTCCCTGAGCCCCAAGCAGAAGACTTCCTTGCGACAATCTCACTAGCCCATCTTATCCTCGGAGGATTAACCACGATTCAGGCACCACCCAACTTGGCGAGGGTTCCACTTATAGAGTACGTTGAGCGCGGAGTTAGGGATTTTGGTGGCATAAGTCCTCTTACAGTTGACTATATTAACCCCGAGGCCCCCTGGCCTCATCTGAGGTCATTGAAGGGCGAGCTTGAGCGGATGGGTTATTCATTTCGCGAAAGGCTTTGCGTTTATCCTCGCTATATAAAGGAGGCAGGATGGGTGAGCAGAGTATTCGATGAAAAGATTAAAGAATATGTGGGAGATGATGGCTTGGTTAGACCACCATGGGAAGCCTTTTAGGAATTCTCGAATCCGAGCTCAAAAATATTGAAGGCGACGTGTCGTCCATCTTAGATAAGGCTTTAGATGGCAGAGAGGTTAACGTGGAAGAGGGGGCGAAACTGTTTGGCGTAAAAGCCGGGGCTCTCACACTTCTTCTGCTAACCGCCGATTATTTGAGGAAGAAGAGTGTAGGGGATTTTGCTACATTTGTGGTTAACCGTAACATAAACTTTACCAATGTATGCGTGAAAAGATGCGGTTTCTGCGCTTTCAGCCGCGACCATCGAACAGAAGAAGGCTATTTTCTCCCCATCAGCGAGGTTGTTAGAAGAGCTAAAGAGGCTAGAGCCTTCGGCGCAACCGAGGTTTGTATTCAAGCAGGCCTCGCCCCGAGTGTTAGTGGTGAGCTTTACCCTGCCCTTGTCCGTTCAATAAAAAAAGAAGTTCCTGAACTACATATTCATGCCTTCTCACCGGAGGAGGTTAAATACGGGTCAAAAAGAATGGGTGTGAGTTACAAAGAGTTTCTTTTGATGCTAAAAGAGGCTGGTATAGGTAGCCTCCCAGGTACATCCGCCGAGATACTCGACCAGAGGGTTCGCGACCTGATTTCCCCTGGAAGAATAAAGGTTGACGAATGGGTTGAAATCATTAGGACGGCGCATCTTCTAGGAATACCCACAACGTCAACCATCATGTACGGTCATGTTGAAACAGATTTGGAGAGAGCCAAGCACATCGCTCTTATTAGGGAGATACAAAAGGAGACACGTGGGTTTACAGAGTTTGTCCCACTAAGCCTAGTCCACTGGGAGGCCCCGATGTACACAAAGAAACTCTTAAACGTTGAGTTCAGGCTTCCAACCGGAGCCGACGTTCTGAGGATGTATGCTGTTTCCAGGGTTATGCTTAACGGTTACATCTCAAACATTCAGGTGTCATGGGTAAAAGAGGGACCTAGGTTCAGCCAAATTGGGTTGCTTGCTGGTGCGAACGATATGGGGGGAACCCTTATGAATGAATCCATCTCCACAGCGGCTGGAGCAGCCAACGGTCAACTCGTCAGACCCAAAGAATTCATACGGATGGCAACCGACCTCAATAGGATACCAGCTGAAAGGTCGACCCTCTACAAAATAATTCACATACATAGTTCAGCTAGTCCAAGTCACCCTCTAGACTCTGTTTCGAACCCCGAAGAAGTCTTCGGCTCGTATCAGAAGTTGGTGAGAGCCTCCGAACACAGGTTTATAAACTCTGTCAACAGGGGCGTGGACATTGCCTAGCTTAGGCGGCGTGTGCGCGCTGGTAGGCGAGGGTCTGCGACCTCTTTTTGACTGCGAAATAGTTTGGAGGGGTGATAGGATAGTTGAGATTGAGGCCAACAGTAACGGTCGGTTACAGGATGTAGAGCACATAGTTCTTCCCAGCTTTATAAACGCCCACACACATATTGGGGACTCGCTCGCAAAGGAGGCCTACATAGGTTTAGGCCTAGAGGAGGCGGTTGATCCCCATAAGGGTTTAAAGACGAAAATAATCAGCACCGCCTCAAAGAATGATTTGGTCAAAGCGATGCGTTCAGTGCTTGAGCAGTGCGTATCTCTCGGAGTAACGCACCTTATAGACTTCAGGGAAGGAGGGTTAGAGGGGTTAAGTCTGGGGAGGGAAGCTTCTCAGGGACTCGACATAGACCTCTTACTACTAGGTAGGTTGGCGACGCCTCCATCGAAGGGTCGAATCCTTGAAAATCAGGGTTTCACGGATTTTGAACTGGAAGAGCTCCATAAAGTGTGTGAAAAGGGTAACGGCTTGGGAATCAGTGGTGCGAACGAGTACAGCGACAAAATGCTCACACAAATAAGGGAGATCGTTCGCGGGCAGAACAAGTTGTTAGCGGTGCATTGCTTAGAGTCCCATGAAACACGCGGGAGATTGAAGGGGGTCTTAGGTAGAGATGAGTTTCAGAGGTGTTTTAACATGCTGAGGCCGGACGTGTTTGTCCATATGACCGACGCCACACCTCAAGAGATTTCATATGCATTCAACATGGGTGTTGTAGTGAGCTGCCCGCGTTCTAACGCTGCTCTGGGAAATGGTTTTCCACCTCTAACCCAAATATTGAACGGTGGGGGAGGGCTTGGAACCGATAATGTAATGGTGAACTCTCCAGACATGTTTAGAGAGATGGAGTTTGCTTACAAGTGTTTGGTGGGTACCACTCGGAAGCCCTTTCAACGGGTAGAAGAGGTCTTAAAGTCCGCTACAGTGAACCTACGGCCACGTCTGGGTTTAAAGCCCATAGAAGTAGACGCGGAAGCAGACTTCATGGTACTTAACGTTAGAGAGTTAAGACCCTTCTGGAATCTTCACTCGCTTGTAGTGAACAGGGCTCAGCGTGAAAACATAGAGCAGGTGGTAAGGAAGGGGAGAAAACTCTACGAAAAACCTGTTTGCGTTTGACCCGCGGATTTGGCTGCGTCCAAAATCAATTCCCATGTTAAGCAAAGCGTAGCCTCCTATGTGGGACTATTGATACGTGTCCCTATCTATATATATGTGGTCATATGTAATATTAGAGCGAGCGCTTCAATCAAGCGTACCCAAATAGTTGATCAAATCACGCTTCCTTTGACCTTCAATAATTCATCGGCACAAAGGCACTCTACGCCCTAATAGCGTTGTTGGCTTTTCCCTTTAAAGCAACCGTGGTTTTGCTTAGACCCTAATCCACATTTTGTTCATGCGTATCTTAACGCGAACCCCCAAAAGGCTCATGAGCACTTACACCTCGAGTCGAATAGTAAAACCTTTTGAGATATTTTGCGATTATATCCACTTCTATGTTCACCCTATCCCGTGGAAGTTTAAACCCGAGCGTGGTATTGCGTAGCGTGTTGGGAATAACCCAAACGGAGAAAGCGTTCCTTTTGATTTCAACGATCGTTAAACTCACGCCGTCAACCGCGATTGATCCTTTTTCCACCATCATGGGGGTTAATCGAGTTGGTATCTTAACCCACATCTCCGCCGACTTGCCGTGATGCTCTTTGCTAACTATTTCCCCCACGCAGTCAACATGCCCAGTGACCAGGTGCCCCCCGAGCCTACCTCCCACTCTTAGGCTTCTCTCTACATTTACGTAATCACCGGTTTTGAGATCAGATAAACAGGTTCTTCTGATTGTTTCGGGTGTTAACTCAAACCTCGGTTTTCCTCCATCCACCGACACAACCGTCAGACACGCTCCATTCAGAGATATACTTTCACCCAATCTGAGGTTTCTTAGAGGCTTCGTGGTCTGGATGAGTAAGAGTAGGGATTCGCCTTCCCTCTCAACCCCCTCAACCCGCGCAAGCTGTTCGACTAGACCCGTGAACAAAGCTTCGCACCGTGACCATAAATGGTGTTTTCGCTTATGCTCCGCAAACGGAGAAGGCTGTTCACCAAACAATCGACATGCCTACTTCGAGAATCTAGCAAAGTAACCGTGTTATGAAGCCATCGATATTGCGGGTAGCGAGCGGCCGTATTGATGCATTCATCACGTTGCGTGGGAAAGCGGATGTTTTCGATATGTTTAATAGTGGAAGCTGATTTCACAGAGGTCTGTGTTCTCCTAAATTTCGGCTCAAGATGCTCAAACTGGCCATTTCTTTGATTACCTTTTTTAAACTCCCAATCCGATTCACACCCGGAGCGTGGTTTAGTGGAAAGACACACTGCCTTCAACCTCTTAAAGCGTGTCGCAAACAATGGGTATGGTTGGGATGTCATTTAGAGCTCCTCTAAAACATGCACCTTTGATTGGGTCTTACCTTCGCGTATGTACTCTAAGCTGGACGTAGCAAGTTGCATGGCTTTTCGGCCAGTCCTAGATACACCAATTCCCGCCTTCAATGGAATGCCCATCCTCTTATCGACATTCGATATAAGCTGCTCGACCCTCGTAAGCGGCATACCATTTGAGACTGAAACATAGTTATCTCCTCCGTTGTAAAACAGTAGGCTATGGTTTTCGAACATCAACTCTGTGAGTTCATAGTAAAGCCTTCTGACTATGCGCGCCGACTCGTACACACTTTGCGTGTTCGTCCAACGACGCGTGAAGTCATCAACATCGAAGTGAACGATTTTCACCAAACCCTTATTAATAGGTGAAAGAGCCTCTCCAATTAGGAGGCTGCGAGGTTCCGCAACGCGGCGCAACACCTCGTTAAACAGCTCAGACGCTTTAAGCTGGGCCTCATAGGGTGTCTCACCCACACTAACGGACATGCTGATATTAACCGGAAACCTTTGGGCTACGCTTCTCTGTATATCCTTGTGCTTCGAAAGCGGGATACCGTTCGAAACGGCGATCATCTCGTCATATTTATTGTAAAACACCACGCCATTTTGGCTTGCAAACCAGTCAACTAGGTGAGCGTATAGCTGGGACTGAAGTATTTGTAAGCGATGCTCCCTATCGTCGCCAAGTGTCTGTGTCCAAGGGCCATAATCATCAATCCGTATAATCGTTATCTGGATTCTCTCCGAAGACACCTATTTAACCTCCCTCGAACACTCCCTGTTCCCAGCCCTCAGCTTCCCAAGACTCGTATAAGCTTTTAGCGCTGCGTCCACCGCGCGTCTAGCATATTCTGAGGCTCGGGCTAAACCCTGCTCCCAACTCATACCCGGCCCCGACACACCCAGCGCTACGGGCTTCCCATATTCAAGTGATAGCTCGCTTAGCTGTTTGGCTAAGATGAATGCTATAACCTCGTCGTGTTTGGTTTCACCCTTAACTATTGCACCTAAGGTCACCACCGCGTGGATATTGTCTTTCCTAAGTAGCTCTCTAACAATTAGCGGCATATCGAACGCCCCCGGTGAATAGCACACGTACTCCACGTTTATACCTAGACTCTTAGCGTACTCTTTAGCTTCGATAAGCATCCTCTGCGTTATCTCACTATTAAATTCGCTGACAACAACACCCAAATTCATTTAGACACCACCAATCGACCTATACGCTTGAACAAGCATATCCCCTTCAACAAAGGGGATTCCTCTTTCCTCAGCGTATCGCAACGCGCCCCCCCTACCCAGTGCTCTATGGGAAACCGAATCAAGCATTTCGCACAAAACAGTCACAGGTGTGACCCCGGCCCGCTCGGCCATAAATACCGAGAGCTCAGTGTGCCCCCTCCTTTCTTCTAATAGGTTTCGGGCTGCGACCAGTAGGTGAACATGACCAGGCGAAGAGAATTCGGAGTAAAACCTTGATTTCGCGTTGTCCGCATCACTAAGGGCCAAAGCCGATATTTCAGCCAGCCTACTAATCGTATATGAACGCTCCGCGTCGCTGATCCCCGTGTATACTCCTCTGTGGTTCACAGTAATCGAGAATGCCGGTCGCCCCCCGTAGGGCGTCTCCTCCATGATGAGCCTGCGTAAAAATGGGTAATTAGATGAAGCAACTCTCAGGATTTCGGTAAGATACGGTAGACCGTACACTGAAGCTAAGCGCCAACTCAACGCCACACAGATTAGCCCACCCGCTTCTCTACGCATGGTTGCCACTTTATCAGGTGTGATGTGCTGGGCTGCAACAACCAAGTCTATTTCGTTTTCCCGTTCTTTGCTGTCATGGATAAGAACAAAATCACCCCTACTTAATGCCGTTAGGGCTAGTTCTAACTCTGAGAACATTATCCGAACTTTTTCCAACCAAGGATTTAAACAATACCACAGTCTTATTTGTGGTAATGCTGATTTGGCTGACTATCAGAGAACCCAAATTCGTGCGTAGAAGGCGTGTTGTAGCTGGTGAGTTACCCCCACCTGAAGGCGGGAGCTTCCTGCATCACCGCCCCACCATGCCTCCTCAACCCCAGGGATGGGAGGGGAGGTGTTGGGCGGAGCTCAACCGCAGGCACACCAGAAGGGTGGCACCCACCCTAACAGACTCAAGTCTCTATGCGTTTTGAAACCATTCCAATTTTCATTTTACAACACTAATGTAGGTAGGTATCTATCGGTAAGTCTGGCCCCAACCCTCTGGGAACAGTCTTTACGGGGGAGGGGAGAGGGGAGGCGGTTTACAAAAAAGTGGGGGGGAAGGCTGCGTAGGTTTTCGTGTCCATCTTTACTTCTGCTGTTGCTGTTGGGTTTGACCTGACTCCCCACCGCTACCCTTCTTTTCCTCAGCCTTTTTACCCTTCTTGGGCAAGGGTTTCACCTCCCTCAGTCACTCCCCCAAGTTGAGTGGATTTAAGCTTTATTCTCGCCGCGTTTTAAGCCGCGCGCGTAGCGTATCTGAGCTGGGTGTCTACACCGCTCATAGACGATCCACATTCAAACTGCTTTGCTGAATAAGTGCCATTAGACAGCCCATTTTAAGGAGCGAACAAAACACCTCCACTCACTGCACAAATGTGAGCTACCCCCGCCTGAAGGCGGGAGCTTCCTGCATCACCGCCCCACCTTGCCTCCCCTTTAACCCTAAGGAGGGTAGGGGAGGTATTGGGCGGAGCTC
>NEXG01000015.1 GCA_003019535.1 Candidatus Marsarchaeota G2 archaeon ECH_B_1 | reverse complement strand
CAGGGGTATTTTGTTTTGAGGTGTGTGATTGTTTGAGCGAGTTTTTGTCTTAGTTGGTCTTTGTTGGCTTGTGGTTTTGTTATTACGAACACGTTCGACTCATAAAGGGAGCACTCCTCTAAAAATAGTATTTCCTCTACTCCCTCTAGGTTTGAAACGTCGTTAAGTAGCTCGTGCAAAGGTTTCCACCACTGCTTTGAGACGGGTATATCAATCATTACACTTTAAACACCTGCATAGAAGCCTTATAAGTATTGCTTGATACGTTAGAGAGTAACGTTTAGAGAATACACCTCTCCACGCATTGGCTGGCTCTTGGTTAGTGTAGCATTCACGGCGTTGGTTTGCTCAAAAATGTATTCGTGGTTCCTCTATACCTTAATACAAGTGAATATACAATGTGTATTCATGGGAGGTTATTGTGGTTACATTAATCTGATCTGAAAGGACGGCTCAATAACTCATTAAGGATAATTTTCTCGGGCCTTTGTGGTTTAGGGAGAACCGTGGGTTCAGTAATTTCGAAGCAGTGTTGCTGCTCTTCCTCGAATAGTTGTACTTTATCCGTTTAGTTCGGTGCTAAGATCAATATTGTTTCTTGTTTATGGGTCTTAGTAGAGATATTTATTAGATAGTTTTGTTTAATGGCTACGAATGTCTTCCCAAGCTCCGTCGAAGAGGGGGCCGTTCCTGCGTGAAGCCACTGGGCTCGTGCGTGAGATCAGCCCGTTGCGGGTGATGTTCTTTAACTTCTGCGCCATGAGTGAGGGAATCGTTGTTTTAAATTATATTTATAGCGCGTTCTATCCCGCTCCACCCACTTTCGGCCTATCCTCCCTGGACTTAGCTCAGATCCTCTCAGCCTTGGCGCTTATTCCTTACCGCCTGATCTTCATAGCAATGGTTTCAAGGATTCCCCGCACGGGCGGAGACTACGTGTTCACCTCAAGGACTATTTCCCCGTTCGCGGGGTAGCTTGAGACGTGGACACTACTTTTTGCTAACATATCCATCATAGGCTTCGAGTTACTCCAGATTAGCTATGTGACGCAGGCTTTCTTCGTGACCATGGGGGCAATATATAAAACCGCTTTCTGGAGTTCGCTATCCTCGTTCTTCTCAAGCCCCATTAATCAGGCGGTCATAGGGATACTCCTCGTGGCGTTGATGGGTGGGCTTGGATTCACTAGCACAAGGAAATTCACACTCGTGACCGCGGTTTTCGCGGCTCTCGGAGTAAGCGGTATACTCCTCCAACTAGCGCTCTTCTCATTCGGAGTAAGCAGGGACGCGTTTTTGGCTAACTTCCAGTCGTATACGGGTGTATCGGCGAGTCAAGTGGTGAGTCAGGCGTTTAACCTATCCTCCTCACCGTTAAGACTTGAGCCCATCTCCTTCGCAATCCTAGGGCCCGCGGTTGGATTCGCGCTGTTTAACCTGATAGGCTACCAGTATTCAGCATACGTGGCGGGTGAGTTAAAGGGTAATATCAAGAGGACGGGTTTGGTCTCAATACTTGGGAGCCTATGGCTGTACACCGCTGTTACATGGATACTCCTTGTCCCTGTGGTCTTCAGTGTGTTCGGATACAGCTTCCTACACGCTTGGGCGTATCTGGCGTTTAACGCCCCCTCTCAGGCACCGCTTAGCGGAATCATTCCCCAGAGCGCGGTGCTCGGATTGATCGCAGCCCCCAAGCTATGGCCAATTTGGTTCTACGTCACCTTCGTAGCCGATGTGCTGATGTTCTCACTTGGCCCAGTATATATCTTCATGATGTCGAGGATAGTGTTCGCGTGGTCGATGGATAGAATTGTTCCCGGGTGGTTTGCGGAGGTGAATCAGAGAACTGCCACACCAACAAGGATATATGTGCTCACACTGCTAGGTGGCCTCATATTCTTCCTTATGTCGTTCCCACCTGTGGGCCTGAATCTCTCCTCTTTGGCTTACTACTCGATACTTTTGTCCGCGTTGACCTGGATTCTACCAGGTTTCAACGCGATTCTGATGCCCTTCAGGAAGAAAGAGCTCTTCGAGATGGGGGTCTTAACAAAAAGGGTTGCGGGTGTTCCTGTTCTCGTGTGGATTGGGGTGATATGGCTTGCATTTATTCTCCCAATATATGTGAGCGCATTTATACAGCCGCTGATATCTGGTTTCTTCAGTTCCCCCACGTGGGCGTACGCCACTAACACCGGTGTCTCAATCGTGGCGTTAATCGTTGTAGTGGGCGGGGTGATCTACTTTGGCTCAAAGTACTATAATAGGCGACGTGGAGTGGACATTGACTTGGCTTTTAAAGAGATACCTCCCGAGTGACCTCTAAGCGAAATAGCGGGCGGCCGTCTTTAGGTAGATTTGAGCTATCCTTGTGACCGCGCTGATACTCACAAATTCGTTGTAGCCATGTGTGTTTGCGAAGTCACCTGGCCCATAGAAGCAGGTGTCCACGCCGTGCTTTCGGAACACATTCGCGTCGCTTGTACCCTGCGTCACATAGAATTCTGGGGCTACACCAAGAACGTCAGCCGCCTCCTCTTTGAGTGTTTGCGCTATGCGTGAGTCTGGCTTGGTGTAGCTTGGGTCGGATTGGGATTCTCCGAGGAGCTCTAGGGTAACGCTCCCGCTCTCCTCAACCATGCGGCTTACGGCTGCGTGCAGGCTTTCCCTCCTCATCCCGATGGGAACGCAGAATGCTACTTCCGCCTCGCAGGCATCTGGTACTATGTTTATCATTGTCCCCCCACGCACAACACCCAGATTCATGGTGGGCTTAACAAGCATCTCTAGGAGTTGGTCATGGGTGATTGAGGCTGCTTCTCCTAGGTCCTCGGCTATGTGTTTTGGTGAGGCGTATACGATGCCGCGTATGTCCTCGGGTGGCTCGGCTCTCAGCTTGGTGATAGTTGTGTGGATGCTTTCGAGCACTCTAAACAGCTTCACACACGCGTTGTCCTCATAAACAGGTGTGCTGCCGTGTCTGGGTTTCGCGTTGGAGTGTAGCCTCACCCAGTAGTCTCCGCGCTCTCCGAGGCAAACCTTCTTTATGCCGCTCTGTTCACCCATTACACACGCCTTTCCTCGGAGTTTACCTGTTGTAAGAAGCCAGTCGGATGTATTCCACCCTATAGGTGTCCTGTGCCAGTTTTCCTCGTCGAGTACGGAGACAAATTCAACCCTACCCGGCAGTTCCACCTCGTTTTGGTATAGAAGCCTGTAGGCGAAGAGTTCGGCGGCGAGCCCCGCCTTCATGTCGCTTGCGCCTCTACCGTGTATTCGGTCGCCCACCACCTCACCCGAGAAGGGTGGGTGAATCCATCTTGAGGGGTCGCCAGCTGGAACCACATCGGCGTGCCCATAAAAGATGAACCCATCGTTCCCGTCGCCGAATGATGATGTCAGCGCCCAAGCCTTATCACCGGGGTCATGGAGTTCGCAGCCCAGGCCTGCTTGTCTTAGGAAATCCCTGATGAACAGTTGGATATCGTGGTCCTCAACTGGGGGGTTCTCGGACTTAAAGCGTATAAGGTTCACGACTAGCCTTGTGATCTCTTTCTCAGAGTTTTTTAACTCATTCAGAGCCTTATCAAGGTTCTTTGGGGATGTCTTCGACACAATCTATAGTATTCGCTCGATAATAATAAACTGTTTCATAAGGCTGTCCTCGAAGTCAAAAGTTTACTGTTTAATACGTGAATTATGGACAGTTGGAGTGGGTCTTAATAGCTGGATGTATCGACCCTAGTGGATAATGGTTTTACGTCATGTTTTCGAAGGGTGTGTACTCGTAGTTAAAGCCGAAGTGTCTGGGTCCGAATAGTTGTAGTCCACGCTCTGTGCGGCAGACCTCATCTATGCTTGCGCCCACGACGGCTACATCTTGGCCTACGCTAAGCTTGTCGTTGGTTATACCAAGCGCTGTAACAGGGTCTAGGAAAGTTATAAGGTCTGGTGGTAGTATAGCTGGTTTTCCATCCACCCAGCAGATTATGTGTTCGTTCTTTATCCAGGTTTTAAGTCTTTTACCTGTGTATTCACCGATGCCGTAGTCAGCGGTTCCAGAATAGATAGGTTTATATGGGTTTCCGGATTTGAACGTTCAGTTGTGCATGGGCAGTAGGGTGGTAGTAGAGACCCAAGACCTCGGCTGAGGGGTACATGCACACATAGGGGGGAGGAGGGTGAGGCTGAGGATGGAGGGCGCTCCCCACCGCATCGCATGTTGGGTGGGTGCGTCCTGACAGGGGCTGAGCTGAATGGGACCAGTGAACCCATGAGGTCCCTAAATGATGCACTGAAGCCCAAGCTCTGCTACGCGTACGACAGGCATGTGGGCGCATACCTACGTATGCCTACGTAGAGTGAAACCCGTTAACCTCAGCCTCCTCCCATTAGGTCGCCGTCAACCGTGGGGACGCCTATTTTCATGCTGATCGCGAGGCGTGTCCCAGTGTTACCACCACCTTGCATCTTCAAAAATGCTGTCGCAGACTCCCATAAATATATCTATGGCTAAGCTGTTGGACGCGGTGTGCTAAGATGGAGAGGATAACCCAGATGGCTGCGATTATGGCTATTATGAGGTTTAGGTAGCGGTCCCACTCACGTCTAAGAGTGCTTTTAAAGAGTCCGAAGCCCACCATTGAGGCTGAGGATGCGAGTGTGAATAGTCCCAGTGAGAGAATCATAATGGGTGTGGGAGCGGTGGATGCTAGCACTAGGAGGAGAGCCTTTGTGGGTGTGAATGCGAGCGCACCCTGCGCGACGCCCAAGCCTCCGCCCTTCATGTATCCAACCTCGAGCTCCCTACCAGATAGCTCCGAATAGATCACGACCGCCGAGACTCCCAGTGAGACTGTGTCGGCCAACAGTTTAAACATGTTGGTTTCGGGTAGTGAGTGGAGAGCTAGTAGAATGGGTAGGGCTATTAGCGCGAACCCTAGGCTTTGACCCGACGCGAACCAAACCGCCTTCCTCAACCCTTTACCCAAGGCGGATATTGTGGCTAAGTGGTCGGGTTCCGCGCCGTGCGCAAGCCCCAAGCCTAAGGAGATTAAGAGTATTACAAGCTGTAACAACCGGAATCAGTGTATACCAGCCTATAATCCTATTTGAGGATTTCTGTGCCTTGATGGGATACCGATCAGATAGAGTTCGTATGGCGAATCGCTCCCACAGCATTTGTGCGCAGGTCAAGCTTACATGCTAGGAAAAACAATGTTCACCATTTGTGTATTCATACTTAATTTGGAGCCCAATCCGCAAAAAACGTGGGGTTCCCTTGTAGGTGACTTGTCTTTTATCACTGGGAGCTTAGAGGCTGTGAACCAATCGTATTCGTGCTCGAGTGGTGCGTGGTTTGGTTTGTCTTCGTAGAAATGTGCCTATAGTGAAGTGGAAGCTCACAAGTGTTGATGAAACCGTGTTAAAGCCTACCTAACATGGATATATTCCACATGCAGGTAAAGCTCCGTGAGTATGAACATCTGAGAGCTTTTGGTCTCCGAGCCTAACACAGGCTGTTTTCCTGTTCAGATATCCATCAGTGTCGATGTTCGGTGGTATGGATATTCTCAACTCAATAGTTGAAAAAGGTGGAGTAAAGCGCCATGTGTTCCTATATATAATATATAGCACTATATAACCTATATTTATTATGTTGGAAAGGCTTTTGAGGTTGTTTTACACACTTAAAGTTGAATGGAAAATGGGTGAAAGTGTTACACCGTTTAGGGACATCGACGAGCTGAAGATGTCCTTCAACCATATTAAGATCTGGTTCACCGCTGGCATGGGCTTTTTCACCGATGCATACGACCTATTCATAATAGGCGCAGTGCTCGACGTGTTCAACAAGACGAGTATAGCTGGGTTCANCCCCGCCACGAAGATTTTGGGTATGCCCGCGTCCGGCTTTATAGGTGCATCAGCCATATTCGCCGCGGTTGTGGGTGAACTCCTATTCGGCCTCATAGCCGACAGGTTGGGTAGGAAGACTGTGTACGGCGTGGAGGCCTCTCTGCTCGCGTTGGGCGCGATACTCTCCGCGCTGTCACCAAACCTCTACTGGCTGATAGCCTTCCGCTTCCTGCAGGGTATAGGTATAGGGGGTGACTACCCGGTTTCGGCCACCATAATGAGCGAGTACTCTAATAGGAAAGATAGGGGTAAACTCGTGGCTTTAGTTTTCGCGAATCAGGGCTTCGGCTCCGTGGCCGCTGTGCTAGTGGGTCTCGCTAGTGTGATCGCGCTCCCCCCAGCGTTGGCGTGGAGGGTTATGCTCGGGTTGGGCGCGATCCCCGCGGCTTCCGTGATATATTTGAGGAGGAAGATACCTGAAACACCGCGCTACTCGCTTCTTTCCAAAGGAAACAGGGATGAGGCGGCCAAGGCGGGTGAAACACTCGGTGTAAAGGTAAGTTTGAAGAGCGTCTCATCGAAGAGGTATGGGTTCGGAGAGTTCGCACGTAAATATGGTTCCACGCTCCTCATAACCTCGATAACCTGGTTCCTCGTAGATATGGCGCTTTACGGTACGGGTGTTTTCAGCGGGCCAATAGTGAGCACGTTTCTACCGGTTAAGTCAACCCTTTCAGTGACAGACCAGATAGCGGGACTCATACTCGACGCGGGTCTGCCGTTCTTCGTGGGATTCATAGGCTACTTTACAGCTGTGGCCCTGATGGATAGGCTGGGGAGACGCGTGATCCAGATTCAGGGCTTCATCGGTATGGCTGTGTTCTACACAGTTGTAGCGCTCGTTATGGTCACAGCTGGCACAAAGATCACTGGCTTCTTGGTGCCAACTCAACTCGCCCTCCTGTTCTACGTGCTCACATACTTCTTCATCGACTTCGGACCAAACACGACCACATTCGTTGTACCAGCCGAGGTTTTCCCCACGAACTATAGAACCACTGGGCATGGGATATCCGCGGCATCCGGTAAGATGGGTGCAGCCATAACGACCTTCCTATTCCCAACGCTGCTTGTAATCATGGGTGTGAAGAACATAATGCTTATGCTAGCGGTGCTTTCAGTGGTGGGCGCCCTAATCACAATACCCCTGCGAGAACCCAAGCAGTCGGTGCTCGAAGACGCCTCAAGGGAGGAGCTCGTAGGTGAGGAACTAAAAAACTGAGCGCTAAAGCCTAGCCCAACCACACAATACACCTCATTTTTCGTATTCTAATTTTTCCAATAGACGTGTATATCCGTCAAATATAGAACCATAATGACACTGTTCTCTCTTAGGTAGCTCAGAAGGTGGGTGTTGCGTGGGCTTAGCCTTCACTGTGTGTTGCTACTGAGGTGTTGTGTACTAGTGCTCGGATGTTTTCCTCGAGTGTGTTGAAGGGCTGCCTGAGCATTGTTTTCGCCTTCTGGGAGTTGAGTGAGCTGTCCATTGGTCTCCTAGCCTTGAAGCGTGCCTGTGTGTATGGTATTCTCACCACAAGCTCGGGGTCTGCTCCTATGTGTTTGGCTATGGCCTGAGCCAGCTCGTAGCGGGAAACCCTCTCACCCGCCACGTGTATTACCCCCGTGAGTCTTCTCTTGATTAGTTCGACCATCGCTGTAGCTAGGTTTGATGCGTGTATGGGTGAATACCACATCTCGACGGCTTCAACCCTTTCACCTCTCCTTAGTTTCTGTAGTGCTACGAGTGGGAAGTTGTTCTTTTGGCCGAACACGCCGGATGTGCGCACGATGAGCGCGTCGTCGTAGGATGATGCGTACGCCTCACCTAATAGCTTGGTGAGGCCGTAGTGGTTTATGGGTGAAGGGGTATCATCCTCCCTGTAGTCACCCTTTTCACCGTCGAACACATAGTCTGTTGACACGTGGACTAGGTATGAGCCCACGAGTCTCGCGGCGCGCACGATGTGTTTGACTGCTAGGGTGTTTACACGGTAGGCTAGCTCCCTGTTATCCTCGCATCCATCCACATCCGTGTACGCCGCCGTATTCACGATTACGCTCGGCCTCCTCTTTATTATGAGGTCCTCAACCGCCAGGGGATCTGTGAGGTCGAGTTTCACACCACCCTCCACTGGTGTGGTGTTGTATGTGAGCAGCGCCCCCTCTAAGCGCTTAGCAAGCTCTCTGCCTAGCTGCCCCGAGCCGCCTATTATGAGCGCCATGACTCATCCTCCCCGTAGAACTTGTCTTGTAGGAGTGGCTCCCACCACCACCTGTTATCGAGATACCACCTAACGGTTTTCCTAAGCCCCTCCCGTAGTGGGGTAACCTCATACTTCAGGGTTGTGGTCATCCTGTAAAACCTGTCGTGTCCGGGTCAGTCAGCCACGAACTTGAGTTTCGGCTCAACGCCCGCTATCTCGGCTATTGCGCTCACGATTTCGATGTTTGTAGCCAGCTGGCCGCCTGGAATGTTGTAAACCCTGCCAGCCTCACCCTTATCCGCGAGGCTTGCTATGATACGGGCGGTGTCCTCGACGTGTATCCAATCCCTGACCTGTTTGCCGTCGCCGTAGATGGGTACCTCTTTGCCCGCAAGCATCCTTAGTAGTGATTTTGGTATGAGTTTCTCGGGGAACTGTCTTGGCCCATAGTTGTTGGACGGCCTCACGATGAAGGCGTCCACACCGTAGGTGCGCACATAAGCGAGTACAAACATGTCGGCTGAGGCTTTCGAAGCCGAGTAAGGGCTGCTCGGTCTTAGGGGTGAGGCCTCATCGGCCTCCTGCTCACCGTAGACCTCGTCCGTGGACACGTGAACATATCTGAAGTGGTGTCTGCGCGCGAGTTCTAATATGTTGACTGTGCCCTGCACGTTGGTTTGGATGAAGGGCTGGGGGTCGGCTATGGAGCGGTCAACGTGTGTTTGAGCCGCGAAGTTGAACACCACCTCCGGCCTGTACTCTTCAATCACTGTCTCAAGAAACCTGATGTCGAGTATGTCACCCTTCACGAAAACGTGCTCCACGTCGGTAAGGTTCTCCCTTCTCCCAGCGTATGTGAGCGCATCGTAGACCACTGGGTTGTGAAGCGTCCGCGTCATCGCTGAGCCGATGAACCCCGCCCCTCCAAGTATGAGCCGCATCAAAAATACTCTACGCGGATGCTTATAAGAGGTTTGTATGGTTTAAGCTTTTAAGCTACTTTGAGTATATGGTTGTGTGAAGGCTGTTATCCTACACGGCGGCCAGGGCACGAGGCTCAGGCCTCTTACACACACTGGTCCGAAGCAGCTTATCAGGGTGGCTGGTAAACCAATATCTCAGTGGGGTTTGGATGCGCTCAGAGCTCTTGGTGTAAACGAGTTCTGTATAATACTTGGGGACAATGGGGCTGAGCGGGTTGTTGACTATTACGGTGACGGCTCGAAGTGGGGGGTGCGTGTGACCTACGTCTACCAGGGGAGGGCGCGTGGGTTAGCGGATGCTGTGCGTGGGGCTGAGGACTTTGTGGGGGGAGACAACTTTGTGGTTTACTTGGGTGACAACGTGGTTTTGGAGGGCCTAGAAGACGTCGTGGAGGGAGGAGACTTCAACGCGGTGCTCCTCGCACGTGTATCCAACCCCAACAGGTTCGGCGTTGCACTAGTGGAGGGTGGGAGGATAGTGAAGCTGGTGGAGAAACCCAAGGAGCCCATCTCCGACTTGGCGCTTGTAGGCGTGTATAGATTCACGCCCGAGGTGTTCGAGGTCATAGCCCAGCTTGAGCCCAGCTGGAGGGGTGAGCTAGAGATAACTGATGCTATTCAACGCCTAGTTGACAGGGGAAGGGAGGTGAGATTTAGGGTTGTGCAGGGATGGTGGAAGGACACTGGTAGCCCCGAGGACCTGCTTGAGGCCAACAGGACCCTGCTCGACAGATACGCTTCAGCCTCAGTTGCATCGGAGACTGTTTCATCCAGTGTGGAAGGCCGGGTCACCGCGGAGGAGGGCTCGAAGATCATTGGTAGCATTGTACGGGGGCCAAGCTATGTGGGTAGGGGCTGCGTGATAAAGGACTCCTACATTGGGCCTTACACTTCGATCGGTGATGGTGTGGAGGTGGATAGCTGTGAGGTTAGCGGCTCACTCATACTCGACGGTGCATCACTATTCCATGTGCGCATAGTGGACTCCATACTCGGAGCCAACTCTAAAGTGTACAGGAGGACGGCTAAACCCCTTGGAAGCAAGCTTGTGGTGGGTGAAAACTCCCAGCTTGGCCTGGAGTAACCGGGAACCCGAAACCCATGGGTCGCAGGCTAACAGTCTAACACAGAGGTGCCCTCCAGTAGCCTAGCTGGGGGGCGTGCACGGCGCACACCCGATGGGGCCCCTGCTGGTATACCCCACACTTAGCGCTTCTCAGCGTGGTTGCCTTTGCCCCGTGCTTCTGTGGTGGGGGGTTGCGGTTGGGCTCTCTTCTCCGCTGAGCGGGCGTGGCCCTCCAAACCTTCGAGTCTGCTCTGCGCCGCGGCCAGCCTAGCTATGCGTCGCGATGTGGGCACACCGATGACCCTCTGGTATGTGACCACCTTGAGGAAGGATCCGATGCTGAGCCCCCCAGTGAACCTGGAGGCTCCACCCGTTGGTAGGACGTGGTTGGGTCCTAGGAGCATATCTGAGAACACTACGGGTGTTTGTTTACCGATGAAGAGTGAGCCGTAGTTTCTGAGCTCTTTGAGCGCCCTCCTAGTGTTGGTTGAGTTAAGGTGGAGTTCGAGGTGTTCGGGGGCTAATTTGTTGGCGTAGCCCAGTGCCTCGTCGAGTGAATCAGCCACAGCGACTACCCCATGCCTTATCCATGAGGTTCTAGCGGTTTCACGTGTTGGAAGGGACTCGATCACCTCCTGCACCGCTTCGAGAATCCTCTCAGCGAGTTCTACCTTCAGGGTTACAGCCCAGGGTTTAGCGTCCACGTCGTGCTCCGCTTGGGCGGCTAGGTCGTGTGCCACGAGCTCCGGGTCAGCGGAGTCATCGGCGACCACGAGCACCTCGCTCGGACCCGCGAGCAGGTCTATTCCAATCTGTCCGAAGAGTTGACTCTTCGCTTCGTTCACATACTTGTTACCCGGCCCCACCACCTTGTCCACGCGTGGTATGCTCTGAGTGCCGTAGGCGAACGCGGCCACAGCCTGAGCGCCCCCAACGCTGAACACCTCCTGCACCCCCGCCTTCTTTAGGGCGTACACCACGGCTGGGTTGGGTTTCCCGTCGCGGGTGGGGGGCGTACTTGCGAATATCCTGCTTACGCCCGCAACCTTGGCTGGTACAGCTGTCATGAGCGCCGTTGACACCAATGGGAACCTGCCACCGGGCACATAGACACCCACTGACTCTATGGGTATCACTCTTTGCCCAAGTATGGTTTTTCCACCGTCCACTCGTAGCTCCATATCCCTATACATTGAGAGCTGGAATCGCGCAAATCTCTCTATTCTCCTCTGGGCTTTGTCTATCAGCTTCTTTGAGTGATCATCCACTGAGTTCACCGCATCATCGATCTCACTCGAGGTGAGTTTGAGCCTGCGGAGCCTCACTCCGTCGAACCTCTCTGTATAGTGGTAAAGCGCCTCGTCACCGTGTTCTCTGACATAGTTGATGATTTCTCTGACGCGCTGGTACACCTCTGCATCCATGTTCTGGCCTGCACTGGGCTGCGGTCTCTTTAAAAAGCTTAATGGCATGGCTAACACGCCTCACCCATACCCACTCGGGTCTTTGGAGGGTAAAGTAAAGTAATGGTCTTCTCACCTGTGCGATGTTTACCCAGCGGTGGCGTTCGCGTAGTAGAGTGTGTTGTACCAGTAGCCGAATAGGGGGTCGCCCACCAATCCGTGCACGTAGGGCTGTATGAAGTAGTACTCGTAGGGGTCTGGCAGCCACACGTATGGTGCGTAGTTGTAGGTTATGTTGTACACTTCACTCATGAGTTCAACCCTCTGGGTCTGATTGGTTGTGAATGGTAGCACACCCATTATCTGGTTTATGCTCGAAAGGTTAACCCACGCTGGGAGATAACTCGAGGTGGTCACAGCGGGTGCTACGAGCTGCAGCACGGGGTCAACCCAGTCGGGAACCCAGGCATCATACACTAGGTTGGGTGTTGCCTGCGGGCTGGTCCAGCTCAGAGCCTGAGACGCTGTAACGCCCTGGGTGGCCACGGATAAGCCTATCTGGGCTAGTTCGTCCTGGATTATGAGTAGCTGTTCACCCACGAGCGGTGTTAGTGGTGCAATGTAGGTTATCGTGAGTGTGCCTAGGGGTAGCGACGATGGGTTACCTATCACGCTGCCGTTTGGAAGCGTAACACTGAAGCCCTCCTGTTTCCCAGCCAAGTTGAGGTATTCGGCGGCCAAGTTGGGGTCATAGCTATAAGCTGGTAGGCCACTTGGATTGTAGAGGGGTAAGCCGGGGCTCACTGGCCCCAGCATGGGTGACGCGTAGAGTGAGCCGTTGAACACGTAGGTCTTGTAGAGGATCTCCGTGTAGTTTATGGCGTGGACTATGGCGAGTCGGAAGTAGGTGTTGTTCGTGGGGAACCTCTGAGTGTTCATTGATACATAGAAGAGCCCGGGTAGGAGGCCGAAGCTGAAGAATATCTGTTTGAAGGAGAAGTACTCCCTGTACTGGTAAGCGGAGTACATTTGGCCGAAGAAGGGGACACTCACATATGATATCTGGGCTCTGTTGGTGGCGAAGTCCTCCACCCTTGAATTGTGGGGCAATCCATAGTTTATAACCACGAACCTGATGTGCGCTGGCTGCGCCACAAAGGGTACATTCTCCGCGTACTTGCCCCAATAGTTAGGGTTTGCCTCCAACACTATATCCGAGAAACCCGGGCCAACCGAGACCACGGTGTATGGCCCCGTGGATGGACCACTGTTCGCATCGAAGTAGCTGTTCTGGGTGTTGGCCTGCACACCCCCATGTGAATCCACGTAGGCTGGGTCCACTATGGCTCCCCACCACGCGGCTATCACCTGCAGGAAGTATGGGTAGGGGTGGAGTAGGTTGATTCGGAAGCTCATGGGGTCAAGCACCACGTACGCCTGCTGTGGGTAACTCATTATCTCGGCTTGTGTTGTGTTGGATGGGTTAAAGTTTGAGAGCATGTTGTTTAGCACTGAGATTGTCACGTTGATGTTGGTGGTTGCCGGTAGCCCTGTGACCGCCTGTATGGCGTGCCTGATGCCCCAGGGGAGCACGTATCCGCTTGAAGTCGAGTTGGGTTCGACCGTGAGCTCGTAGTAGTTGGATATACCCACAGCCTGCCCCAGGTAGAGCTCGCGAACGAAGCTGAACCACACGTCGTACGCATTCAGTGGGTGGCCGTTGCTGAAGGTCACGTTCGGCCTGATCTGGAATATGTAGGATTGGTAGTTGCCTTCAACACTATAATTCGAAGCCAACACAGGTACTATCTGGTAGTTGGAACCGTTGAATTCCACGAGTTGCTGGAATACAGCGTCAAAATAGTATTCATCGTCGATTGTGAACCCTGTGGCTGGGTCGAGCGCGTCTGGCGGCTGAATCTGTGAGTCATCCACTAGGACGCTCGTGTTTGGGGGTCCAAACGTGAACCTGGTGGGCGTGGTGCTCGGAGTGCTGGTGTAGGTTGGCTGTTGGCTCACGGTGCCCGTGGTAGTGGCTGCCGTAGGGGTTGTCTGTGGTGATTGGGGAGTAGGCGTAGTGGTGTGGTGCTCAATAACCACCGCTATGGTGGCGGACACACCCAAAATGATAATAACGATAGCTATTGCTGCAATCCTTCCAATCCCAGCAGAGTTATGCCTTAACATATTACTGTTTATGTGGTGTTCTGCTTAAAGATTTCTGGTATTATGCGCTGAGTGTTATTTGAGCTGTGAGCCACCGTGCCGCTAATATTGTTCAGGTTTTTTCAAAGAGCTTTTAGGGGTGTTTTGTGTGTTCTGTGTGTGAACTTCACCTTAAAGGAGCTTGAGGTTAAGGGCGTGTACCTTATCGAGCCCAGGGTCTTTGAGGATGAGCGAGGCTTCTTTATGGAGACATTCTCCGAAGGGGTGTTCAGAGCGCTTGGGGTGGATTTCCACGTCGTACAGGAGAATCACTCGCACTCTAGGCACGGCGTGCTGAGGGGGCTACACTTCCAGAGGGGGAGGCCGCTCAGGCGAAGCTTGTGCGCGTTGTGAGGGGTGTTGTTTTCGATGTAGCAGTGGATCTCAGAGCGTCTTCTCCGACGTTTGGTAAACATGTGTGGGCCATACTCTCAGAGTACAACCACAGCATGCTCTACGTGCCCCGTGGATTCGCTCACGGCTTCCAGGTGCTGAGTGAAAGCGCTGACTTCGTATACTTGGTGGACAACCCCTATAATCCGGGCGCTGAGCTAGGGGTTGTTTGGTCCGATCCTGAGATTGGTGTGCGCTGGCCGATACCCAACCCCATAGTTTCGAGGAAGGATTTCTCTCTGCCAACACTCAGGGAGCTTGCTTCACATGGGCAACTCTTTCCTTGAGCGACTCGTGAGGACTACTGCCCGCTCCAATCGCCTGCTACTCCTATGGTAAGTCTTACCTCCCTTAAATTTTGAATAACCGTAGTATTTCCGACTAGAAAGTGGGGCGCCGCATGATAAGCAAACATTAACCCCTTCATCAAAGTGTGCTCTACCACACTTAGGGCACCGCTTCAAAGAGATTCACCGTGCCGAATTATCTATTCTAACAAGGTAAAAAATCTTTCTTTAAAAGTATGTTACTATAAGATTGATGGGAGATTAGTGTTTGTTTGAGGTGCGCATTCAAAGCTATGAGTGGTAGACATCTATTAATACAAAGAATGTTATTTATGCGCGTAAATAGTGTCCAAATGACTTTGAAAGTTCTGTTGACCTCCCCTTTTGTGGAACCAGAACACCTCCATTGTCGGTGTTGAATATTTATCTCTGGGATTGCGATAGTATAGCGTTTATGCTCAATTCTGCACGGGGATCTTGTTGTAAGATGAATTATAAGGTGTGGTGGTTGTGTAAATGAAAACATGATGAAGATGTTGGAATAGTATATTGCTAGAAATGTCTTATAGATAAAACCACTCATGGTGCTATTTGGATAATTAAATAACTAGTTTGACTACACACTTGATGGTGGCTTTCTCATCTCCCTTCGTTTGCTAAGGATGGTCCGAATCGTCTTCGGCGCCTCAAGCAGTCGCCTCTCATAGGCCTATGCCAGTGCACGTCGCCACGAACAACACAGTGGTAGCGACCAAGGCGAGTGCAAGCAGGGTCTTCGAGTTCTATGGGGTCTCTTCTTTAATCTGTACGGTGGAGACGGAAACCCTGTAGCGCTAGATGTATATTGAGAGGTTCTATTTGAGGTGTTTATGAATTAATCTTCGAGCTAGGTAGAGGCCGTTTTCGAGCATACCCTCGTCGTTGTTAAGATATACGCCGATGTTTTTTGCCCTTGTCACATTCAGCGCTTCTACTATTTGGTCGAGTTCTCGTTGGGTGTATACATATGAGTACCACTCGGTTCTACCGTGGAGTCGGAGGTATACCGTGTTGTTTATAGCAACTATATCGTTAGGTAGACCGGGTGCATCAACAGAGCAGAAGACCACCCCAGATTCCGCGAGTTCCCCCACATGCTTCCACCATTCGGGTGACCTGAACTCCACCACTGCCACTTCCTGGTGGTTCAGGGTTGAGAAGTAGTCGTTTACCCTATGCATGTTTGAGGTGGTGTATGTGAATGATGGTGGCATCTGGTATAGCCAGAACAGTGTTTTAGGGTGGAGGGGTTTCAGGCTTTCTGAGAACTTTTCCCAGAGCTCTGTTGCCCTCTTAGAGAGCTTGGAGTAGTGCGTTATTGACCTGTTCACTTTGAAGGAGAAGCGGAAGTGGTTGGGTGCGTGCACCCAAACGTTCACCATGGGTGGTGACGGCCACCGATAGAATGTTGCGTTGATCTCCACGCTGTTGAAGCCCTGGGAGAGGTACCACTCGAAGGCTGAGGGTCGACGCTTATTCCAGTAGTAGTCGTATCCCGATGTTCCAACGTACACCTCTTTGTTTGCTCGCCCCAACTGTGGCCACCTTTCTAAGTAGCCTCTAAGCGTGTTGGTTTGGTTCTGCGTGTTTGGCTGGGGGTGAGACCTCCACCACGCCGAACCCCGCTGTTCTGCCTCCCCCCACGTTGAGTAGCTCGGCCCACTCGGCGAGCCTTGCAAGTAGGCTTGCTTGTTCGCTGTCCAATCCTTTGGCTGTGAGCCTAACCCACCCGGTGAAGCCTGGGTACACACGGCTACCATCACGCGTCATCACGCTTCTTATATCCAGCCCGGTGATTCCCAGCTTGGCTCTGAGCGCCTTGATCTTTTCACGGGGGATCGACTCGATTCTGGCTATGTGAAGTGTGTTGGCTATGTTCGTGAGTAGGAGTGTGAGGTTGGGCTGTATAACCTTGAATGATGAGTTCTTAACAGAAAAGTAGGTGGGTGTCCTGAACCTCATATCAAGCGAGTTAAGCCCCCCGAGTCTTTTACCTACAGCTGCCATATCCACTTCCCTTATGCTTAAGGAGGTGACCTCCATCACGGCCTCACCTATCCGTAGAGACCTGTTCGGGGACTGCATGAGCGCGCCGAGTGTGTCCTGAGCTAGACTGTCCTCGAGGAATATGACGCTGAACGAGTGGCCACCGCTCGGCTCTGCCCACACGGGTTTGATGGAGTAAAACGACCTCTTCCGCTTGGTGGCGTCATACCCGCCGTGTAGCAGTGTTGATAGAGCTGGCTTAACATCACCCACCCACCCTAGGAATGCGGCGCGTGTTGTGAGCCCAGTGAATCCGCTGGGTGGTCTGCCAGCCGTGAGTCTTAGCTGAACCCTGAGTTCAATCATCCAAACACAATCACACAGTACAAGCATATATTCGTTATCATGTAATCAGCGGAGTTGGCCGAGATTAACACTACACCGCGAAATACGTGTACGCCTCTCCTAGACTAGGGGTGGTGTGCGGAGGTCCACACGTTCTTGCTCCGTGTTTTGCGCGATACGAAGAACCATAGCCCCCCGTGCATGTTGTGTTCGCGTGGCTGTGTGAAGCCCGCGCCGGTGAGTAGCCTACTTATCTCACGTCTTCCAAGCGTTCGCCCTCCCTGAGCCATGTAGTCGAGCAGCGCCCCCCTGACCAGGGTGTTCTCATCCTTCCAAGTGTTTCTCCCGGGGTCACACACAGCCTCGCAGACCACGACGTACCCTTTTGGCTTAAGCGCGTCGTAGCAGGCGTTGATAACCCCCTGTCTATCCCCTATTATATAGAGCACCTCGCCGAGGTAGATAAGGTCGAACTCTTCTTTGAAGTCTAGGTGTTCCGCTCTTCCAATCATGAACTCCGCGTTAGGTATAAGCCTACACTTCTCCCTTGCCTCTTGGATAGAGTGTTCGTCTGGGTCCACACCCAAAAAGTAAGAGTTGGGGAAGTTTGGGGCCACCTTAGCGATCCATCCACCACTCCCGCAGCCTAGGTCCAGCACCCTGCAGCCCGCCTTTAGGGTTCGCCGCAGCGTGGGGATTTTGGGTAGCACTATCTTTAAGAAGACTGTGTGATCCCATCTTGTGCCTTCGATAAAGGCCTCACCTAGGTGTGGGCTGTGAGTCTCTGAACGCATCCCACCCGAAAACAGCGCGTCGAAGGCGTCGAAGTCTAGACTCCTCAGCGCATAGTATGACACCAGGCCCCCCATAAACTTTGGGTCCCCATCGTCTACTAACAGCGTAATAAGCGGTTTAGGCAGCGTGTAACCACCGCTAGTTTTCCCCACTATTTTAAGCGTATAAGCGGATTCAAGCCAAGCGTTCACGGCTTGCGGGNTAAGGTTGAGTGAGCGTGCCAATTCATCCCCACCCAAAGGTCCATGCGCCTTGGAGAGTGCACTAATTAGGCCGTATCTCCGGCCCAGATGAATCACCCAAACCCTCCAGAAACCTATGAGTGACTCCCACACGACTCTTGAGTAACCACTTGTTCTACTCATTTTAACCTATATCCAGTGAGGTATTCGGAGTGATATGTTTATCGAGCGCGAAGAGCAACTCTTTATGGATGTGTGTATGGGAGATGGGCCACGCCGTTTGAGGCGGGGCGGCTCACTGTTTGGAACGCGCACCAATAATGTTATGGGGTTGTTAATGGTTGTGTAAGCGCAGATTTTGTCGTTTGGGTGTGAGTGGCATCCTGATGGAATCACCCCCTTGGTTCGCGGCTTCCTTGTTTGTGCTAATTTTTGTTAGTAGTGTGTCATGCTTAATTTTTTTTACTGTATTGGTGTTAGCGTAAAAATTATTTTATACTTTGTAGTTGGGTGTTTATGAATGGTAGGCTTAGTTTCAGTGATGCTCCCCTTATTAGGGTTGAGCCTCCGGGCCCTAGGGCGTCAGAGTTGATTTCGAAACAGGATAGGTGGGAAACTGTTTCGCGTACCTATACTCGCTTCTTTAGGACTGCCTTCGAGGAGGGTCGTGGTTCGACGATCAGGGATGTTGATGGTAATGTCTTTGTGGATTGGTTTTCTGGTATATGTGTTCTCAACTTGGGTCATGCTCATCCCGCTGTGATGGAGGCTTTGAGAGCTCAGCTTAACAGGTTAGTCCATATTAATGAGGTGGCAACCGAAGCACGTGTAGGTTTCCTCGAAGAGCTGGTGTCAACCCTTCCTGGCAGCCTTAAGGGGAGGGCTAAGGTGATGTTTACAGTCACGGGTGCAGATGCCTGTGAGGCCGCGATGAGCCTTGCTAGGTGGACCACGAAGCGACGCACGATTGTGTCCTTCAGTGGGGCGTATCATGGTGTGCACGGAGCGGTTGTGGGGGCCACTGCTAACCACCACTACCGTGAGTATGCTGGTGTGCCCCAGTACGCCGTGTACCATTTGCCTTATCCCTACACCTACAGGTTCCCCTTCAGGGTGGCTGAGGGAGATGAGGCGAAGGTTGTTGTGGAGATGCTTGAACATCTGCTCAGAGACGATTACTCGGGTCCTGGGCCTATCGGTGGGGTTATGGTTGAACCCATCCAGGGTGAGGGTGGGTACATTGTGCCCCCAGACGACTTCCTACCCATGCTGAGGGAGGTCACCGATAGATACTCTGTTCCGCTCATAGTGGATGAGGTTCAAAGCGGTGTGGGTAGGACAGGTAGAATCTGGGCTTCGGAGCATAGTGGGGTGAGCCCGGACATCGTGTGTGTGGGTAAGAGTATAGGTGGGGGTATACCATTCTCCCTCATTGCTTATAGGGAGGAGCTCGACGAAGGTCTTCCAGCGGCCTTCCACTTGGGCACCTACAGAGGTAACCCACTCGGCTTGGCGGCTGGCAGGGCGGTTCTCCGCGTGGTGCGCGGGGAGGGCTTTTTGGAGCGTGTTCGCACGAAGGGTGAGGAAGTAAAGAAGCGTTTCCAAGAGCTACAGAGCGCCATACCCCAGATAGGTGAAGTCAGGGGTAAGGGCTTCATGATCGGCATCGAGCTCGTCGACGACCCCGTGAAGAAGACGCCCAGCGCTCTTGCGAGTAAACTTAGGGCGGAGATGTTCAGGAGAGGGGTGCTAATGCACACCTGCGGTCACTTCGGGAACGTTATGAGGTTTATGGCTCCACTCACAATCGAAGACGACCTCATCACGGCTGGTCTACGTGTCTTCGAATCCTCTCTCAAAGGTCTGGTGTCGCAATAGTTGCCTACAAAGAGTTCGAGCTGTGGATTAATGCCTACGCCGCACTCTTTTTTGCTTCCTCGATGATGAAGGGCAGCGAGTCCACGCTCTCAACTATTACGTCCGCGCCAAGCGATGCAAACATGTTCCTCGCCCGGCTTGGGTTGTGTGTGAGCCCTGTGACTCCAACAAAGAGTGTTCGGATTCCGAATTCGGATGCGTTTTGAGCCATAGCTATATCCTCAGCCGAGTCACCCACATAGATGAGTGTTGGTACACCCATATCTGAAGCTGATTTTATTATCCCGTAGGGGCTGGGTTTCTGTATTGTGGGTGGGGCGCCGCCCATTATTTCATCCGCTATGAACACTGAAGCCCTGTCGTTAAAGTGTTTGTAGAGGCCGCCTATTGTGAGCATGGCTAGGCGCCTGTTTCTACCCGTGACCACTGCGAGCTTCTCAGCGCCGTATATCTCTGAGAGCCTTCTCAGGGTCTCCTCCCTGATACTGCGAGTCTCCTTCGTGTAAAGCCCCCCACCTAGGTTGAAGTATGGCCCAGAACCCTTAAACTCTGATACAAGTGGACCATAATAGATGTCTGAGAACACTGTTTCAGCGAGACCCACACCGTAGGAGCCGGTCTCCCCGATGAATTCAGCGTAGGCTGAATAGTCAGACCCCAACCCCCTTTCAATCGCTAGCCCCCTCAGTGTTTCTTCAAGTGAACGCCTAAATGCGACGTAGCCTGGCTCCTTTACTCTCATCCGACTCAGCACGCTTGCAACAGAGGGTGGCCTCACCTCTACACCACCAAGCTGAACCCTTGAGGCGACGCTCTCTAGAATGCGGCTTGGCTCACGATCCTGTCCCTCACTCCTCGCGGCCCTTATTGCCTCACCTAGGAGGCGCTCCTCCTTCTCTGGTAACCCCAAGAACCCAAGTAATAATAGTATTCTCGCAATATCCACACTGTTATTGAAGTGACCTGTAGCCTTGAGGTCATCCACCTGCCCCTGATCCACTAAGGGGGAGTAATCCCTAATACCGAGTCTGTTAAAAATGAACCTCACGCTTTCAACAACAGCCCTACCATAGGATTCGCGGCTATCAACGAGCACCCCGTCGCAGTCAAACACGACACCCTCAGCTAGGCTGAGCCATCCAAGCGATTTTTCGGCGACGAGCACCTCGGAGTCAACCGAAATGGGGACTGGGAGCTTAATATACTTTCTCACACCGATCAAAACGATACACCGAGCCCAGTCTACAACGCGACCCAAACATAAAAACACCACGTAGCGCACCCTTCACCCACCATGTTTAAGTAGTGTCTTACGAAGGTGGTTTCACCCGTCTTTCTTCTTCCATAAATTGGTGTCCAGTTCTTGATTTAGAAACATTTAAGATTTCTCGTCTCTTAAGACTTAGCCTTAAAGGACTAGCTTGTAAAAGCTATTAATACATCGCGTCTGTGCGGTTAAAGAGAACCAAGCGCTCTACGAGTAAAACCAGTGTGCGATACCCATGTGAGTAGCCGTTGTCAGCAGTTTCAAAATAGATTAGGTTTATATGGATTTCTGGATTTGAGCATTTGTGTGCATGGGCAGTAGGGTGGTAGCAGAGACCCAAGACCTCCGCTGGCTGGCTGAGGGAGGGGTACATGTACACACAGGAAGCGGGGAGGGGGGGCTGAGGATGGTCGGCGCTCCCCACTGCATGGTGGGTGGGTGCGTCCTGACACGAGGGGGCGGAGCTGAAGGGGACCAGTGAACCCGTGAGATCCCTAAATGATGCGCTGAAGCCCAAGCTCTACGCGTACGATAGGCACAATGATATGTACCTACATATACCTACGTAGAATTAAACCCGTATACCCCCCGTGATAATCGACTCCTGTTGCCAAGTAGTGTGGAGAGAGCAGGCGGATGCCTAATTTATCTTAACGGGGGTTTAGGAGCGGAGGGGGGACCCCGTCCGCGGGGGCGGGTAGTTCACTCGTTTGGGACAGGGCTTCAGTGTCGAACCTTATCTATGCTTAGATTGTTGATTACGGCTTGTGTAGTGTATTTCTGGATGCTGCTCTATCTTCGATGGTGTCTCGATAACGACTCTCCACGCGTGGAGACTCCGCTCACTTATCCTCTAATCGGGGCATCGTCCTACTTTCCACGTAATCCTTATGCCTCAAGTTTGATATTTGGATGAGCTATTGGGCGATGATGTGTGATCTGCCGTCTGAAGGGGCTGTCTTACTCGAACCCATTGGTTTGGGGCGGCTTACTTTGATGTCTCCAGACACCCTGAGCCCAACAGGTTTTCGCACCATCTGGAGTGTGCTCGCCGTGCGGCCTGTTGTTGTGGAACACGTGTACGTAAGCTGGTTCCTTTTCCACTGCATGGGTCATAAGGCTTAAACGAGGTTTTCGCGGGGTATCCTGGTATAAGCCCGCTTTGGTGTTTGGTTTTGACGGTACGAGTAGCACGTAGACCACTCTGGTTTTATTCGTCTTTTGCTGGTTCGGTTACCACGGGCCCCCTGAGTACGTTTCTCGCGATATATGTTTTGAAGCAGGGCTACAGTGTTGTGTACTACTCACTTATCGTGTCTCAGGCTTCGCTTGCCACCATACTCGCGGCTCTGGTGTGGGGTGCTCTGATGGATAGGGGGTATAGGCGTAGCTTGTTCCTCATAGTGTCCTACGCCGGGATATTGCTTTCCGTGGTGGCCATGTATGCATCTAGGAACATCGTGTTGATTGGGTCGGCGTACGTTGGGCTTAACTTTTTCTCCGCTGCTTCGGCGCCAGCCGCCAACCTGCTTGTTATGCAGTCCTGGAAGAGGCAGGAGTGGTCATCTGTCTACGGCTACTACCTTTTCTTGGGGAGTATGGGGGGTGTGGTTGGGTTGGTTCTGAGCGCTTTGTGGACGGTGTTCCTGCCGCTTGACACACTCCTGTTACCCCTGATAATATTCTCGTTCGTGGCCACGGCTTTGGCGGCCACCTCCCTGCGTGTCGAGGCGATCCCGGTTGAACGTAGAGCCATACTGCTCGATAAGTCCTCCTTCCTGCACAGGGTTACCCTTAACCCGAGCTTCTATCTACGCGTCCCTAGGGCCGATGACTTTAAGCGTATCTCAAAGATGCTTAGGAACGCGTTCACGAGACCCACACCCATACTCTACATAAGCCTACTGGTATTCAACCTTGGAAGCGGCATCTTTAACACGGCTTTTAACCCATCACTCTATGTGCGCCACGTCACAGAAAGCCTTGTGTTCGGGGTGAACATATTCTCAATGCTCATTCAGGGTTTCACGATGCGCCGCTCGGGCGACCTGATCCCTGAGGGCTCGGAGAGGAGAGCCGCGCAGAGGGGGCTGGTGTACAGGGCGGCCGGCTACCTCGCGACCGCTGCTTCAGTGAATTACCTCGTATCCCTCCCACTTGCGGTCACCGCGGCCCTGAGCTTCGCTCTCGCAGGGGGCTACGCCTACTCCCTAGTATACGTGTCACTCACGATGCTTGTGTTCAGAACTCTACCACCCACAAGGCAGGGAGGGCTTCTGGGTGTGGTGAGCGCCCTCTCAGGTATAGGCGCATTCACGGGTTCACTGCTCTCCGGCGCGCTCGCCGAGAAGATAGGCTACACCCCCACGGATATAGTTGCGGCAGCGCTTATGCTATCCACTATGGTGATACTGAGAGTTGGCATTAATGAGAAAAACACACACATCTGATGTCTACAAAGAGAGATTCTAAAAAGATGTTTTGGGCGGCTTGGTTTAGCTTCGGCCTAGTGTGCGTGCCCGCCGCACCCGCATGAATCAAAGCCCTGGTTTGGGTTTAGTATTATGAAACCGCTGCCCTCAAGTCCTTCATAGTAGTCGATCTTTGACCCGCGAACAAGGTCCAGAGTGGTCTTCGGGGTGGCGAACCTTATACCGTCAACCTCCTCAACGACGTCGTCCTCCAAGGGCTTCTCCGCTAGGCTCATCGAGTAGGACATCCCGCCACCGCCACAGCCGCAGGCGCACCCTCCACCCTCAAACACTTCAACCCTGATATAGTGACCCGTGTAACCATTCTTCGTGATGGCTTCAGAGAGCATCTCTTTAGCCTTAGGGGTCAACTCGAAGACCGAAATAGCTTTCTCCATAATAAGAGTATACCACTTAGGTTATTTATGGTTTCCGAAGCTCCCTTACGTGTTAGGTCAATCTCTGGGATGGCTGAGGTGGGTGCAAACACCCGAGACTATTATCATAATAGCATGGCTTCGCAGCGGTGTTGCCACGATGGAGGAAACAGTCTCGCATATGTGTATGGGTTCAATTCAACACTAATGGGGGCTCCGTTTAGCCTTTGACTTCAAGCACAACTTTTCCACTTCTACCGTGCTCGTTGAGCCTTGTGAACGCGGACTTTAACTCTTCGAATTTATAGGTTGAGTCTATGAGTGGCTTGACCCTGTTTTTGGATGCTAGCTCAAGCACCCGTTGCATCTCCCAGCGTGAGCCCACGGTTGAACCGATAACCTCAGCCTGCATGGAGTAGAGTCTGAGGATGTCGAGCTCAGCGGTTGTACCCGTGAGCACACCGCACGTCACATATCTACCCATTGGTGCCAGTGAGAGGAAGCTTGTCTTCCATGTGGCTGAGCCGAGTGGGTCAACCACTATGTCTGCCCCACGACCCCCGTTCACACTGCGCACAAAGTGTGCTATATCCTCGCTTCGGTCAACAACATAGTCTGCGCCCAGCTCGAGTAGGGCTCTAGCCTGAGCCTCCCCGCCCACGACGCCCACGACCCCGCAACCGTAAATCTTGGCGAATTGCACGGCGAAGCTACCAACCCCACCCGAGGCGCCCATCACCACCACTAGTTCGCCGGGCTGAGGTCTGGCTCTGCGTAGCAAATGCCAAGCCGTGAGGCCGTCCACGGGTAGCGTTGAAGCCTCCCTGAAGTCGAGGTTATCGGGTAGACGCATAAGGTTGCGTGATGGGACGGCCACCCATTCAGCCCAACCCCCATCCCTATGTATAGCGAGTAGGTATGGCTCACGCTCAATGTTGGGGTTAGTGAGGCAGCTACTCTCTTCTCCGCGGCTACAATAGTAGCATTCACCACAGAAGAGGTTGGGCATCACCAAGACCCTTTCACCAGCCTCCACGCCCCCCACTCCATCGCCGACGTCCTCCACGGTGCCAACAAACTCTGCGCCCGGCGTGTGTGGTAAGCGGATCCACTGGAATCGGCCTGAGATAATACTCCTATCAACTGGGTTCACACCAGCGTAAGCCACCCTCACCAATACTTCACCACTAGCAGGCTTTGGGCGCTCAACCTCAGCTAAGTAGAGTTTATCGGCTCCCCCAAACGAATCAAACCGCCAAGCACGCAAACCCAGACACCCGTAACCCACTGCCGTGATAAGGTATATTAACTCTATTCACACCAGGAGCGTATATTTGCCAGATAAGAATAAAATAGCTGGTGGACTCCACCGTAGTATTTATCCGGGTGGGTTGAGCCACCCAATCAAAACATCCATAGTTGGACAAAACATGAGTATACAAGACTGGAGGAGTCAACCAACCCGCCCTCATGGGCGGAGGGGTCTTCCTGCTTTACCACCCTTCTAATCCGGACAATATGTGGGTTCAAAACCCAATAACCATCATCCGTCAATCCAACACCCCTATTCCCGCCCACATAAGGCTAACCGATGAGTATGGGGCAGATGGCGAGTAGCTCTCTAAACTTGTGGATGATGCTAAGCACTAAGTTGGGGGCATAAGCGCGGGGTTTTCGAAGACACTGCGTACGATTCAAGAGCCAACTTCAATAAGGCTGTGAGGGGGTGCCAAGCCCGCGGGTGATAAAGCCTGGGAAGAACTCAAACGGAGGCCCAGAGGGTCACGCCAGAGGGCGAACAGTTAGGGTTCCTTTCGAACCCAGGGGGTTGTCGGGAGAGGCGCACATACTGGGGGAGTGGTGTGAAGGGAGATTGTGTTTCCATCGTTTAAGAGGGTGGTGGGTGAGGATACTCCGCATCCACCTTTAATTTAGGAATAATCAACGTAGTACCATCTAAAGTGTTCGTGTACGACGTGGTGTGAAGGGGCTCACAGGGGTGGTTGGGCTGGGGTGATAGAAGCTATAAGTCTGATGGGAGGCTTGGAATACTCTGGGTCAACAAAAGAGGATGAGATCATACTTAAGCGACAAAGCACTAGTCAGATAACCTCTATATTTGGGTTCACTGGACTTCGAATTATGGATTACCAGCTTAAGTCACTGGTTTTTAGCCACCTCTCAGGCTCCCCGCGTTGTTATGGTCACTGCGAGCAGACCGCTGGGCTGAGGGTTATTAGGGAGGATGGAGATGGTATGGTTGGTTGCTATGTTTGCCCCTCTGGCTATGTGTCTCGAATAGTGCGTTACTCTACAAAACGGGATGAGGAGTGGTTCACATCCTACCTTAAAGAGCTTCTGGGGGCCCAGCTCGACATTAAACCCCAAGATGTGCGTGTCGCCACACGCTATAACTGGGATCTAGGGCTCGGCGGCGAAAAACACGAAGCGGTGCTAAAGGAACACTACTGGGTGCAGAGCTATAGGAGGACTAAGAGTGATGACCCGAACAGGCAGGCGGTGTTCATGTGTTCACAGTGTGACTCCCTATTCCAACAGCCCGCGTCCTCCAAGAACACCCTCTGCCCAGCGTGTGCACCCAGAAACCAGGCGTAAACGTATTGCTACATGAGGAGGGTAGCCCCTCACTCAGACCATAACTATTCGTTCTATTAAGCCCAGCCCAGCTCAGGGCTGCACCCCCAGCCTGCTGAGGAGATTGGCTACTCCCCTAGCTGTGAGTTTAACATCCTCCGAGTAGCCTGTTAGAACGTGCTCTATTTTTCCGTCGGGGTACTCTAAGAACACTTGGGGTATCAGGTAGTCTTCAGACCAGTCGCCGTGCTCTGCGACGAGTCGATCGGCCTCTTTTACCGCCTCCGTGTCTATGTCGTATAGCTTTATCGGAACACCCAGTGTTTGGGATGCCTTCTTCATGGCCTCAACAGTCGTGGGCATACAGTGCGGGCACCAGTTGGCGTAAACCACGTGTATAGCTTTAAGCTGCATTTACCCCATCCCACCCATAAATAAGCCCGCAGTGTGATGAATTAAACCTTTCGCCTATACCCTAGGAGGCCGACGATTTTTTCAGCGGCTAAGCGTGCCGCGCCCCCTTTAAAGTTGGGTTTTGAAGGTGCCTGGACTTCGAGTACTCGTATAATGGAGTTGATAAGTGTGGTGGCGTCGAGTTGGGTGGGGCTTAGAACCGCATAGTTGTCCCGTGTTTTGAATCTCCAAGCGTTTCTCTCCTGCTCCCAGTGGCCCTTGATGGGTATACACACCGTGGGTTTCCCCAGCGCCTCAAGCTCGTTGAGGGTGGATGCTCCGCCTTGGGTGACCACGCAGTCTGATGCCTGAAAGTATGCTGTTGCTTGTGTTGTGAACCCCACAGCCAAAACACTCTTTTCATCACCATTATATTCTCTAAAGTCCACACGTGGCCCTGTAAGGAAGAGTAGGAGCGCGTCGAGCGCATCGGATAGTTCACGCCTGTTTTGCCACGCGAAGTCGAGTATGTGTTTTCCCACCGCGGTGCCCCCGATCGTAAAGCACACAATCCTCCGCTTACCGGAGTCCTCAAGCAGCCTCCTTCTCAGTTTCCCCACCTCCCTATCATCTACTAGTACTAGAACTATTGGGCCCGTGACCAAGAAGTTGGTTTGAACCCAGCCCCTAAGGCTGGGTGGCACACTATTTATGCTGTCAGCGAACACTCGGGCATCATTCATGAGTAAACTCTTCCTGAGCATCCTGTTTGCGTACGCTCCAAACACCCAACGCACGGGGTTAAACCCCTTGAGGGCGATGTCTACGAAGTCCGTTATCACCGCCCTGCAACTCGGTAGTGTAGGGTTTTGTTCCCAGCGGTGGGCGAAGAGTGTCTCGAGGAACTCATCCTGTACTAGTAGGTCGTACTCCGCGACTATTTTCCTTATCACCTGGTAATTTTGCTTGGCTAGGTTGTAGGCAACCCTTACAGCTTCGAGTGAGTCGACGCTTCCACCAACACTTTTTTCCTCGAACGCTGAACTCAGACTCACCATCTCATACGACTCAGGTAAAATATTCTCACCCACGGATTCAAGGTAGCTCAGCGCTGGCTGCGCGCACAGCCAGCCAACCGATGTGTCAGGTCTGAGCTTCACTATTTCCCTCACAATACTCAAACTCCTCTTCACGTGACCCAGACCAACGGAGGAAACCCCTACAAGCAGCCTCATATGACCCACTACCCACTATATGGTTCTCACTAGTCTCCTTGAAAACTGGTATTAAAGTTTCCTGAGATGGAAACCAAGCAAAACCCTAGTGTATAATATCTAGTGAAGTGGGTATCATTGCGCTGGTAGCAGTGGATTTATACAGTTTCCAAAGCCTCGCTCTTTTAGGGTGGGTATTCCAAAGGTATAAATACGCATGCAGAGAATATTTGACAATGTGTGTGAGGGCTTACCGGTTCAGAGCTTACTCTTCAAAGACCACGGCGAGGGTGTTGGAAACCCAGCTTGAGGCTGCGTGTAAACTCTACAACACGCTCTTACACGCCGAGCAAAAAGAGTATGAGGAGAACAAGCGCACTATGAACAAAACCGAACTCAGAGAGCTCGCCTTGGACCTGAGGAAGCGGAACAAAGAGTTTCAAGCTCTACACTCCCATGTTACCCAACAGGTCGCTGATAGGTTTTACTAGGCGCGTCAGAGGTTCCTTGATGGGCTCGCGAACAGGCCCAGGGTGAAGAAGTCTCACAGGTTTCTGTCGTTGGTGTATCCTCAGAGTGGTTGGAGGCTTTCTAACGCGAGGGAGGTTGGTCTTGGGAGGAACAAAAAGAGGAGGGCTCAGCTCTACCTTAGCAAAATAGGCTTCTTCACTTTAATCCTCCACAGGGTGTTCCCAGAAAACCAGGTGTCTCAAGTATGCGTGAAGCTTTACCCCTCTGGTCAAATCCATGTGATCTTCTTGGTGGAGGAGGCCGAAGTAGAAGAGGAGCTTTCATCGGGGGAGGGGGAGCCCGTGAAGGCTGTGGGTGTTGATTTGGGGCTCGCGAGGCTCGCCACTCTCTCAGACGGTCGATTTCTCGAGAACCCGAAACCGCTTGAGCGCTCTCTTGAAAGAATCAGGGTGCTTCAGAGGACACTATCAAGAAAAAGTTTCTCTCGGGTAACTGGCTTAAAGCGAGGCGGAGGCTTGCTAAACAGCACGAGTGTGGGGGGGATTTCAGGTGTGACCTGTTCTTCAAGCTCGGGGCTCTCCCCGCAGGGGAGTACGATGTGCTGGTGCCAGAGGATTTGGATGTCCAGGGCTTGATCCAGAAAGGTGAGACATGGAAGAGGAGGCTTCGGCTGTACGACTCCTCGTTCTCGGAGCTGAGGAGGATACTTGAGTGGGAGTTTGTGAAAAGAGGAAAACTGGTTTTACCTGTCCCAGCGTACAACACATCCCGTGAGTGTTTCCAGTGTGGGGAAATCAACTGGAACCTGACGTTTGAGGACCGAGTGTTCCGCTGTCCCCACTGTGGTTTCACCTTGGATCGTCACTTGAACGCTTGTTTGGTTCTCTTGAAGAGGTCAGGGTTGGTGCCACCCGCTGTGCCTGTGGAGCTTCGCCCAATACCTCCTCTCCCATCCTTGGGGTTGGTGGAGAGGGGGAGGCAAGGCGGGGTGATGGGGCAGGAAGCTTCCGCCTTCAGGCGGGGGTAGCTCACGTGTGAACCGCTTTGTTCATTATAGACTGCGTGACTCCTCGTAGTATATTTGGAAGCCTCTCTTCTTTAATTCCTCGAAGAATCTATCGGGGTTGAGTGCTCTCTCTGGGGGTATCACACCCTGCCCTTTGAACCCCATCTGTACGGCTATGCTTGAAGGCACACCTGCGCCGTACTCTGTTGCGTCAACTCCGAGTTCGGGTCTGGGGGGTATGACAACCTCGACCTCCGAGGTCTTGTGGTCCCAGCTGAACACCACCTTTGCTGACTCCCACTCTTTTGGCTCAGCGTCTCCGTAGCCCACTAGGCCTCTCTTGTTGAGTAACTCGTAGAGGTATCTTCGCGGTGATACGCCGTGAACCTCCTCTCTGAGTGCGAAGCCCAGCTTGGCGATGAGTCGAGCCTCCTCGAAGCCTGTTCCACCCTCCATCCAATCCACTTGGCCCACGCCTGGGAAGGATGAGGGGAAGGTTGCTAGCTCGCTGTGTATTGTGAGGTATGTTCTGAACTCCCCTACCGGCTGCCTGAACTTTGTGTCCTCATAGAGTGAGCACGGCTGGTAATAAACGTATTTTCCCCCTCTGAATACTGGTGCCTTCATTGAGAGCTCATCCATCTGGGTGTCGATGCTCCAGTTCACCCTGAACTCGTCGGAGAGGTTCCTCCACGCGTTCCTCACGGCTATGCGTTCGGGGACACCGCTAACATGGTGGAGGTGGGCTGCGGCTACGTTGGTTATACCCGGCTCAGCCCCCATGCCGATGAGTGCAGCCAAGCGCTCCCGCTCGAATTCGCCGTTGAGCCTCAACTGTTTTCTCGTCATCCAGAACAGGCCGCCTAGGTCAACGTAGTTCACACCCGCTTTAAGGCAGGCGCGCATGGCTTGCAGGTTGAAATAGTATTGCGCGGCGTTTATAGCGTAGTCGCACCCCTTAATGATTGAGGCCACCTCACTGGGCCTCCTCAGGTCTCCCTTCGCGTACTCAACATCGAAGCTTGGTTTCCTGATGTCCACACCCAGGACATCCACGTTAGCCCTGCGCAGGTCAGCTATTGTGGCCTTGGCCACAAGGCCAGCGGCGCCGATCACAGCCACCTTCATACCACTCAGCCCATTATACTTGTGTGGTTATCCCATGATTCATATGGCTTCAACTAGGTCCATTGTGAGTTTGGATTCTCTGAGCTTTACTAATACTTGGTCAAGCACCTCAAGGTGTTTTTTCACGGAGTCCTCCGTGTGCTGAACAGAGATCGTCCACTGCTCATCAGGCCCTGTGCCCCCAGGTATCACGCCCCTGTTCAACATCGCTATATAGTATGTCCACCAGGCGCCCACGTCGCATTTAAGGAAGTCCCTCCAATTCTCAACCCTTTTACCGCCGAAGAACACCGCGCCGCTTAGACCAATCCACTCCACGTAGGCGTTTATTCTACGGTCAGCGAGTGAATCCCTGTAGCCGGCTGCGAGCTCGTCTCCTAGCCTATACGCTTCGGAGTACGCCTGCTCCGTGAGTATTTGACTCATGGTCACGACGCCAGCCCTAACGGAGAGGGGGTTGGAGTTAAAGGTACCCGCGTGTGACACTTTACCGGGCACTATTGTCTCCATAACCTCCCTTTTACCCCCAACTACTGAGAGTGGGTAGCCCCCAGCTATGGCTTTTCCGAGCACCATTAGGTCTGGTTTAACACCGAAGTAGCCAGCCGCCCCAGAGTAGAATTTACCAGAGGTTTTTACTTCATCAAATATGAGCACGCACCCCTCTTTGTCACACAGTTTTCTCAGACCTTCGAGGAAGCCTTTCTTAGGTGGCACGAAGCCCATGTTCATTGGGATGGGCTCAAGGATCACCGCGGCTAGGTCTCCACTGTTTTCCTCAACTATCCTCTCAGTGGCCTCGAGGTCGTTGAATGGTGCGACGAGGGTGTTGTCCACAACCTCTTGGGGCACACCCTGTGACGCGGGAACCCTGTTAGGCCTGCGGGGGTCGCCCGCCTTGTCGGCTGTTGGCTTGATGCTCACGAGAAGCGTGTCGTGTGAGCCGTGGTAGCATCCCTCAAACTTTAAAACCTTTTTCCTCGAAGTGTGTGCGCGAGCTATCCTGACAGCGTGGTGTGTGGCCTCAAGCCCCGTGGTTGAGAACCTCACCATGTCGAGTCCGAAGCGCTTTGTCAATATCCCTCCAAGCGTGTATGTGTCCTCGCATTCGAAGCCGTATATCGTGCCCTCACCAATCGCATCCCTCATGGCGGATACGAGTGTGGGGTGAGCGTGGCCGCTCATGAGCACGCCGAAGCCCATGTTGAAGTCGAGGTACTCGTTCCCATCAACATCCCACAGCCTGTCGCCACGCGCACGGGAAACATAGAGTGGGTAGGGGTCCACGAACCTATAGTTGCTGTGCACACCGAAGGGTGTCAGCTTGCTATTGCCTTCAAATAGCCTCCTAGAGAGTTTGGTCCTCTCCGCGTATACTCTTGCCTCCTCTTCGGGAACATTAACCATAATATCACACAATGAGAATACCCTCCTTATATATCAGCCTTTTCAGGGTTCAAATCAAATGAGATAGAAATTAATAGGGTTATAAAAGAAATTTATCCATGTATTTGGTCAAAAATGTGGAATCCGTGAACAATGTCTGGCTCGGTTAGCCGATGGGTGGTCTCCAGAGAGGCATAAGTGTCTTGCTACGCGTGGATTCCACGGTTTTGGGGTCGGCGCATTGAGGTGCACGCTTCGTTGTGCTGGTGTGTTTTCGCAACAGTTTATTTATTTGTTGCATATCAATAGTTGAGTGCTGGGTGTATGGATGCGAGTCTCGTTTATGACGGTGGGCGTATACTCATTCGTGGGGTCGATTTTAGCCCGCCTTATACTAAGTGGGATGCTGTCTTAAAGGCGTATGTGTGTGACGCCATCCACTACGTAGATATTAGGGGGTATTTGGAGTCTCGGGGGGTTGTTTTTAGTGATAGGGTGCTTGATCTATTGGGGTTTAAGCCATTTGAATGTAAGTATGCGTTGAGGGATTATCAGAGGCAGGCTTATGAGGCTTGGATTGGAGCCAGGCGAAGGGGCATCATAGTTTTACCCACTGGTGCTGGTAAGACCGCTGTGGCCATTCACGCCGTCTCCGAGGCAGGTGTCCCAGCGCTTATAGTGGTGCCAACGATTGATCTGCTTAACCAGTGGGGTGGGCAGCTTGAGGCGCAGGGGGCTGAGGTGGGCTACTTGGGGGGTGGGATGAATAGTGTTAAGGGTGTGACCGTGTCAACCTATGATTCTGCGGCCATACGCGCTGGTGAGTTGGGTAACAGGTTCAGACTGCTTGTGTTCGATGAGGTGCACCACCTGCCAGCTCAGGCGTACAGTAGGATTGCACGCTTCAGTGCGGCTGAGTACAGGTTGGGGCTCACCGCAACCTATGAGCGTGAGGATGGGCTCCACACCCTTCTCCCATTCTTGGTGGGGGGTGTGGTGTACTCCTCCACCCACTCCGAGCTCTCGGGGAAATATCTTTCGGAGTATACCACTGAGGTTGTTAGGGTATCGCTGAGCCCTCGGGAGAGGGCTAGGTATGAGGAGCTGATGAATAAATATAGATCCATCCTAAGAAAGCACAGGATTAGGATGAGGGGTCCAGCGGACTTTCAGCGGCTGATTTTCCTGAGCGGTTCGAACAGGGAGCTCAGGGAGGCTTTGCTAGCGCGTAACGAGGCGCAGAAGATAGCCTTTAACTCTTCGGGTAAGATTGAGGTTTTGCGTGGCTTGCTTGAGAGGTTCAGGGGGGAGCGTATTATCGTGTTCACACAGCACAACGACTTGGTTGAGCGTATAAGTAGGGAGTTCCTGATACCCTCAATAACACATGAGACCCCTAAGGATGAGAGGGAGGAGGTTTTGAGGAGGTTCAGGGAGGGGGTGTATAGCTGTGTTGTTACATCCAAGGTGTTGGATGAGGGTGTGGATGTACCCGATGCTTCGGTGGGTATAATACTGAGTGGTACGGGCAGTAAGAGGGAGTACGTGCAGAGGCTTGGCCGAATACTGCGGAAGAGGGATGGTAAGGTGGCTCAGCTCATAGAGGTTGTGAGTGGGGGTACTATAGAGGTCAATACCTCCTATAGGAGGAAGAGGGTGTGAGGATTGCTTCAAACGGAGCTACTCAGGGTTAGGCGACGGGAGGGCAGGGTGCACCCCCTCTACTTGGATGCTGAGCGGCACGGTGAGTTGTGTAGCACACTAATAGAGATCTTCAACACACACGTTGGCGCAAAGAAGGCTTGGCTTGAAAGCAAGCTGGACGAGTTCGAGAGCTCCTCGGCTGACTTTAAGCTAGTGCGCGGCCTCGCATCCCTGCTTCTAAGGCGGTGCGGTTTTCGGGTTAAACCCAACCTAGCCGTCGAACCTAAGACGGCTCGGAGAGTGGTGTTCGAATACGCGTCACCCCCACCGCTGAGGGTGGAGGAGAGGAGCGAGGTGATCTCGAAGGCCGCGGAAAAGCTAGGCGTGAGCCCACAGCAGCTCGAGGAAGCGCTGTGGGCTGACAGGGACTCGGAGCTCATCTTGGAGTTCTTCACGAGACCAGACCCCAACACACTCATAGCAGAATACAACTTGGAGCTGACAAGAACCCTTATATCCCGTGCTTTAAGGCTTAGAGTCTACTCTGCTCCCGAGTGGAAGAAGGTTTTCCTGCTCGCCAAAAGGTGTGGGCTAATGTACCAGGCGGTTAGGGGCACCGAAGGCTTTGGTATAATGGTTGAAGGCGCCTACTATACCCATAACTCCAACATATACACTGATAGGCTAATCGCATTCTTTGACGGGCTTCTCAACCTGCGTGACTGGAGGCTTGTGGCGGATGTGCCCACTAGGAGCGCAAAGTACACCCATATATTCGAGTTGGACTCGAACACTTCTTCACGACTGGGCTTTGGCTACGTGGGGGGTGGAGGGGGTCCGCCGAGTTTTGACAGCGAGGTTGAGAGAAGATTCTACTACGCCTTCAGGTCTCTGAATAGTGGTTGGGAGATCCTAAGGGAGTCAGAGCCTCTTGTTGCGGGCGACGAGGTCTTTATCCCAGACTTCACCCTCACGAGGGAGGGCATCAAGGTATACGTGGAGATAGTTGGCTTCTGGACAAAGGAGTATTTGGAGCGCAAGGCTAGGAAGCTCGCATCCCTACGCGGGGTAGACTTGATTGTTGTGGCCAACAGGACGCACTCCGCCACGAAGATAGCGAGTGTGCCGGGGGTGGTGTTCTTCGAAGGCGACGTCCCACTAAAACCAATCTTAGACGTGTTAAACACTAGGCATCCCCCACGGGAGGAGGCCCCCCCAGTTATGGATAACCTAGGAGAAGTGGTCGATGTGGGCATACTCAAAAGGAGGCTTGGCTCAAACTATCAGGACGCGCTAAAACAACTCAGGGGGGAAGGATATATTCAGCTTGGCTCAACGCTTGTGAAAAAGTCATTATTTGAACAGGTGGCCTCAGAGCTTAAGGCTGCTGGTAAAATCACGTACAGTGATGCCGACAGATTGTGCTCGGCTCACGGCTTGAACACACAAGCTGTCTTAGAGGCTCTTGGCTATCGTGTTAAATGGCTCGGCCTAGACCCATCCAGCATAGTTGTTGAGCCCAGCACTCAGGCAACCTAGGCCTCATGGTTGCCTCATTATCTTTAGGGGAAGACCTTGTACGCCCCGTGGGGGCGGGGTGGTTCACTCCAACAAGACGCATTAATCCACCGGGACAAAGTCCCCAATCTCCACCGGGGGGTGTGTAATGGTGTGCTGCCTACCCATCGTCAATCAAGCTCCGTAATTCATAAGGATATTAGACGGTGTATTTTTACGTGTACTTTTAGTGAGGGTTGGTAGACACTTCCCTCCTCAACCGGTTACCCACAGTGTGATTAGAGTGAAGAAGAGCACGGGTAGCGCTATTAGTACCCCTACCTTCATGTATTCGTACACCGTCACCCTGATATCGCCTTTCCTATCAAGCATATAGAGCCAGAGGAGTGTTGCAAGTGAGCCTATGGGTGTGAACTTAGGGCCGATGTCGTTGCCCACAACGTTGGCGTATACTAGCCACGTGGGGTCGCCCAGCCTGCTTATTGCAAGGTTGCCCAACATAACTGAAGGCATGTTATTCATTGAGGCCGCCAGTAAGGCGAAGAAGAAACCAGAGAGTAGCGTGGATAGTGGTTGCCCAAGGCTCGAGACCCATCCAAGAACAGTGGAGAGAAGCTGTGTGAGCCCCTCCCTGCCGAGTCCGAATACAATTAAATACATTCCTAGCGAAAACACAACTATTTGCCAAGGCGCAGTTCTAATAATCCTCAGCGCATTTATCTTCTTATTGAGCTTCGTGAGCCCTAATACTATTACTGCTGTGGGAACAGCTACGTAGGCAACGGGCACTCCGTAGAATCCCCCTAGGGAGTAAGCTAAGATGAGCATAATTATTGATGGTGTGGCCGCCTTGAATATGAGGGGGTCCCTTATGACGTTAGCTGGATCCACGAGCGTGTGGGTGCTAAACCTCCCCGTTACACTCCTTCTATAGTACGACCAAAGCAGTATTAGGCTGGAGGTGATCGCTGCGAGGTCGGGCGGGATCATGACTTGGGCGTATCCCAGAAAACTTATTCCGAAGTAGCTTGAGGCAACTATGTTAACTAGGTTGCTTACCACAAGCGGTAGGCTAGCTGAGTCCGCTATGAACCCAACTGAAACTATAAATGGTAGTGCCTGTCTACCGGTTATGCCAACCCTCTTTAGAAGCGTGTAGATTATTGGTGTGATTATTAGTGCTGTTCCATCGTTCGCGAACACCGCTGAAACACCCGCACCCATGAGGATTATGAGTATGAATAATCTTAGTCTGTTCCCTCCTGCGATCTTCGCGATCTTCATTGCAAGGTACTCGAAGAATCCTGCCTCATCGAATACGAGGGATACCATTACTATGGCTACGAATGTGAAGGTGGCGTTCCAAACTATGCTCCACACTAACAGGATGTCTGATGGTTTGGTGATGCCCAGGAGGAGGCAGAGGATGGCTCCAGCTGTCGCTGAGTAACCTATCGGGAGGTTCTTGGGTCTCACTGTGACGAGAAAGAGTGTGGCTAGAAAGATTGCTAGTGCGGGTAGAAATAGTGGTTTCATTGCGTGTTGAGGAGCTCCTTTACCTTCTCTTCCACTTGATCCCTTATCCTCCTCACCTCTTCTAGAGGCTTCCCTTTCGGGTCGTCGATATCCCATTCAACTAGCTTTTTGCTCATTTTTGCTAAGAGGGGGGCGGGGCATACCTCCTCCACCGAGCAACCCATCGTCACCACAACGTCAGCCCACTCAACCATTTCGTTGGTCATACGCTTGGGGGTGTTGGAGCTTATGTCTATTCCTACCTCCAACATAGCCTGAGCCACCACTGGATTCACACGGCTTGCTGGCATCGTGCCCGCGCTCATAGCCTGTGCACCCAGTTTCTTAGCGAAGGCCTCAGCCATCTGGCTTCTGCCCGCGTTCTCAACACACACGAAAAGGACCCTTTTTGATCCACTCATGGGTCAACCAGGCCTCTAATAATCAAATGGACTTGTGCGTGTTCATGTTGGCACTTCAAGCACAGCCCCCCTAACAGCACCGCCTACTACTGGGGAGGTGTCGATGGGTTTCTCTAACGCTGGGTTTATTTTAAGTGTAGATAGAGGTTTTTCCTTGGTGTACACGATTTGGTTGTCGCGTGTAATCTTAGATCCCCCGCCTCCGGCTTGCTTAAGTTTTACAGCGAAAACCTCGGCTTTGGCCTCTAGGAGGCTTTTCACCGCGCCCGGCGCACTAGACAGATAGCGTTCAATGCGCAGCTCAAACTCGTACACCATGATTAATACTACCACTTTCGTAGTATTTATATTGTCGAGTTTCGATGGTCGGAGTTACTATGGACTCTAGTAGTAATGGCGAGCTTTGTCTCTGCGCGCTTGACGGTGTGATGGAGGTTTTGAGTAGAAAGTGGGTGCTTTTTACAATAAACTCAATTGGGAGACGAGGGGTGGCCCGCTTCAAGGATCTTTATCGCGAGCTAAAGGGAATATCTCCCTCCACACTGACGGCTGTTCTACGTGGACTCGAAGCTCAGGGCCTCGTTAGCAGGCAACAATACGCCGAGATACCCCCACGTGTTGAATACTCTCTCACAAAGGATGGAGAGGCTCTGCGACGGGCGATCCTACCCCTACTCATATGGGCTAGCGAGCGTGACACGCGTCAAAACTCAAGACCAAGGTGTGAGCCGGGGCAGTATGTACGGGTTGTCTAGAGCAGGGTCCACTCTTCTAAAGTGTTGTTAACTCTCCATTTGGTGTAGTATAATGCTCAGCTGGGTTTTGTTGACTATACGGTGCGTGTGTAGTATTGCCCCATGTTTGGGTGCTTTTAGTTGTCTTTGGCTCCAGGTAGTGTCCACTTGCCCGACTTGAGTGTCAAACGCCTCGGCTCGCTACGTGTGCGATGTGTGGGATTTGTGCGTAAGGGTTAAACCACACTTTGGAGATGGTTGTGTGTGTTGGAAGAGAGTAGGCTCGAAGGCTATCATGGACTCGCGTATAGAAAGCTTGTTGAGGCGGGGGNGAATGTTGGGGATACTGTTGAGGTTTCTTTTGGGGATGAGAGCTTTGTGGGTAGGCTCATGCCGCGTGTTGGGTCTGATGATGACAGTGTTGTGACAATTAAGCTTCCAAATGGGTATAACATAGGCTTGAGTGTTGTGGATGCCTCTGTGAGGCTCGTGGGCTCCGTTAGGGCTACGCCTCAGCAAAACCCCGCTGAGGAAGCGTTGTCCTTTGGTGAGGGGGAGTACGTGGCTCTGATAAGCACTGGTGGGACTATTGCGAGTAGGGTGGAGTATGAGACTGGCGCTGTGAGGCCTGCTCTTCGGGCATCCGACTTGATGAGTCTTGTCCCGGAGCTTGAAGGTATAAGCCGGCTCAAAACGCAGGTGCTTATGAGTATTCTGAGTGAAGATATGCAGCCCGCCTACTGGGAGAGGATAGCTCGCGCCGTGTACTCGGAGGTTAAAGCGGGGGCTGTGGGTGTGGTGGTGGCCCATGGCACAGACACAATGGGCTACACCGCGGCCGCCCTAAGCTTTGCACTGAGGGGTGTGGGACGACCCATCGTGCTGGTTGGCTCCCAGAGGAGTAGTGATAGGCCCAGTAGCGATGCGTACACGAACCTGCTCTCCGCGGTGAAGTTCGCCAAAGAGTCCTCCTGCTCAGGCGTGTACGTGTGCATGCACGCCTCCACTTCTGACCCCACCTGCGCCGTGATTCCCGGTGTCAAGGTGCGGAAGATGCACACAAGTAGGAGGGATGCCTTCAAAGCCGTTAACGCTCAGCCCGTGGCGTTAGTGGACCGTGAGAAGCTCGTTTTCTTGAGTGAACCCCGAAGAGATTTTGATGGAGTGGGCAGGATTGATTTTAGGCCGGGTTTCAGTGATAAGGCGGCCCTAATATGGTATTATCCTGGGTTTAACTTGGATATTCTTAACTGGTTTGCTGAGAAGGGTTATTTGGGGGTGGTCCTAGCCGGTACCGGTCTTGGTCATGTGTCCTCCGAGCTTGTTGAGGGTATAGCGCGGCTTCGGAGGAAGGGTTTCCTGGTTTATATGACTTCGCAGTGTCTGTATGGGCGTGTGAACATGAATGTTTACACCACTGGTCGCAGACTGCTCTCAGCGGGGGTTGTGCCCCTCGGGGACATGCTGCCCGAGACCGCGTATGTGAAGCTATCTTGGGCTCTCGCCAATTATCCCGTCGAGGAGGTGGATAGTGTTATGCGCTCAAACCTTGTGGGTGAGGTCTCCGCGCGTAGTGTGTACTCGGGTGAGTGGGCTTGAAGGTCGGCCTCGAAATACACCAGCAGCTCGATACACGTGAAAAGCTCTTCTGCGCCTGCCCCACTACCCCGGCTCCCGCGAAGCCCGATTATGAGTTCAGACGCGTGTTAAGGGCCACTAAGAGTGAGCTTGGGGTGGTCGACCCAGCGGCACAGTTTGAAGAGGTGCGTCGAAGGGTGTACGTGTATCAGGGGTTCAGGGATCACACGTGTCTTGTGGAGATGGATGAAGAACCGCCGCACGAGTTGAATATGGAGGCGCTGGAGATCGGGCTTATGTGCGCCATGCTACTCGGGGCGAGGCCCGTTGACGAGGTCGTGGTGATGAGGAAGACTGTTATCGATGGCTCAAACACCAGCGGCTTCCAGCGCACAGCGCTCATCGCCCTCGGTGGGGGGATAAAGCTTGGAGATAAAACTATTGGTATATCCACCGTTTGCCTTGAGGAGGACGCGGCAAGGCTTGTGTCCACGGATACCTCAACTGGCGTCGTAACCTATAGGTTGGATAGGCTGGGTGTGCCGCTTATTGAGATATCCACTAAGCCGGATATAACCACACCCGAGGAGGCGGGGGCCGCCGCGTACGAGATTGGGAAGATTCTGAGAAGGCTGCGGAGGGTTAAGCGGGGGCTCGGAACGATTCGGCAGGACATCAACGTCTCCGTTGAAGGAGGAGCGAGGATCGAAGTAAAAGGAGTGCAGGAGCTAAGCCTGATACCCAAGGTTGTGAGCTTCGAGGTTAAGCGCCAAGAGGGCCTACTAAAGCTAAGAGAAGAGTTAAGACGGAGGGTCTCCTCTGTTATTGTCTCAGACCCCGTGGACCTCACCTCCGTTTTTGAAGACACCCACTCTAACACCATTAAGCAGGGCTTAAAGAGTGGTGGAGGTGTGTTCGGTGTGCGGATTGAAGGCTTCTCGGGCTACTTTAAGTTCGAGGTGGCGCCTGGGAGAAGGTTTGGCTCCGAGCTAGCCGACTACGCAAGGCAGATAGCCGGTGTGGGGGGTCTGTTCCACAGCGATGAGCTACCAGCCTACGGTGTCACCCAAGAGGAGGTTGACGCTGTTAGGAGGAAGCTGTGTTGCAGAGATGCCGATGGATTCATACTCGTCGTAGCCGAGAGAACTAGGGCTGAGAGGGCGCTGGGCGTTGTGGCCAAAAGGTGTACTCAGGCTATCGAAGGCGTGGTTGAGGAAACTCGAGCCGCTCAGCCAGACGGCACCACGAGGTTTCTAAGGCCAATGCCTGGCTCCGCTAGGATGTACCCTGAGACGGATGTGCCCTACGTGCGGGTGACGAGTGAGACCTTGAGGAGGCTTAAATCAGCCATCCCACCTCCTCTCGAAGAGCTCGAATCTAGGCTTGTATCACTCAAGGTGAGTAGTGAGCTCGCTAAGCAAGCTGTTGAGTCAGAGTGGCTTAACGTATTGGAGACGATGCTAGCCGAAGCCCCAGAGGCGGCGCAGCTTCTATGCGCCGTTCTCACCCAAGATGTTCGCGAGCTAAGCCGTGAAGGGGTTGGTGTGGATGAGCTCTCGGATCAGGTTGTACTCGAGCTGTTGCGTGGCGCTGTGCGTAGGGGGCTGCTGAGGGATCAGGTCAAGCAGGCGCTAAGACTCGTAGCGACTTCATCGAGAAGCGTGGGTGAAGCCTTGGAGGAGGTTTCAAGCGCCACAATTAGTCTTGATGAGCTCGACGCCATAATTGAGTCTGTGATCGATTCAAACAAACAGCTCATCAGCGCAAGGGGCGCGGAGGCTTTTAAGCCACTTATGGGGGATGTTATGAAGCTTGTGCGGGGTCGTGCTCCAGGCTCGGTTGTCTCCCAGAGGCTAGCGCAAAAGCTACGCGAGCGCACTGAGCGGGTCAGCACTCAAGGGTGACGGTGTCAAAAACTTCCTCACCTGTTCCCACATACTTGACTGGTACACCCACCTCCACCTCGACCTCTTCGATGAACTTCTTCGCATCTGCGGGTAGCTTGGAGTACTCCCTCACACCCTTAGCGTCGGGGTAGACCGCGTCGATCTTGGTTATCGCACACGCGGTTGCACCGTTCAGTTTAACAGCCCTCTTTGCGAGTTCGAAGTCAAAGGGCGCGGCCCGCCGAAGCCTGCCTGTGACTGTTCCCCTCTCAACCCAACCTCTCCGCTCTAGTTCGGCTGGGTCCAGCTCACCTCGTAGCGGACCGTTCCCCACCCTCGTAACATAGCTTTTGAAGACCACTATCACCTCGCCGACGTGCTTGGGGCCAACTCCTATGTCCGCGCATATGGATGATGCGGTAACATCCTTGCTTGTCACGTATGGGTAGGTGCCATGGTAGAGTGAGAGGAATGTTCCCTGGGTGCCCTCCGCCACCACTAGGCCGCCGCGTTGGAGTTCCTCGTGAATCATGGCCACGGTGTCCGCTAGGTAGGGTTTGAGGTTTTCGGAGGATGAGCACAGCCTGAGAGTCCTAGAAACCCTCTCCTCCATTGCTGGACCACTTCCGCTTCCAGTTGTGCCTATCTCCTGTTTGAGGTGGGAGCTACCCCTATCCTTCTCGATGTGTCTTTGCTCGATTAGGCCGCAGTTGTTATCTACATGTATCCTCCCATCCACGCCTAGCTCCCCGACCTCCTTGGTCAGAACGGCTTCATCCACGAGCACTCCAGGCCCAATCACGAGTCTGGTGTCTTTGTTCACAAAGGCTGAGGGCACAAGCCTTAGCCTGTGGGCTTGGCCGTTGAACACGACGGTGTGCCCAGCGTTAGGCCCAACCCCTCCTCTTGCGGCTATCCTAGGCTTCTCCACGAGTGAGTAGTAGGCGATTATCTTGCCTTTACCCTCATCACCGAAAAAGCCCCCCACGAATACTGTGACGGTCAACCCAACTACTCTTCGAATACTTATATTTAAGACATTGTGTGCAGTCTGCTGTGTTGAATAATTATTTATAGCGCGGCTGTCAATTCCTTGCTTATGAACCCAAAAGAAAAAGACAGCCGCAATAATAATAACAAAAGATGGGGTAATAGGTTTATCGACAAAAGGAACTGGAAGAGTTACAATGAAGAGCTTGTAGTTAGGGGTGAGTTTTTGCTGCCGATAGATATGTTTGATAACTGGTATGAAGAATTGGATAAGATGAATGAGGGCAAGAAGGGTAGGCCTTATGAATTCCCTGAATCTTTCATTAAAATCCAGGCTGTATGGCACCTGCAGTGGGTTGATTACAGGGGACTTGAGGGGATAGCAAGCTCACTGGAAAGGTTATGCTTGATAGCCTACCATCATGATGATTACACAACCATATGGCGCAGAGTACACGGCGTGAGGCCTGAAATAAAGCCACCAACCTACGATGAAGTTGAAGCTGGCTCAGACGCAACTGGGTTTAAGTCTGGTCACGCTGGCGAGTACACGACTTATGTATATGGAAATTTAAGGAGAAAGTACGTTAAGGTAATAATAACTGCGGATATAAATTCAAAGAAGCTGATCGCTGTTGACGCTAAGATAGGCGAAGTATCCGAGTCAAAGGTTGCTGTGAAGCACATAGAGCTGTTAAAAAAAGGGGATTAAGCTGAAGAAGTTCTACGGAGATGGCGCATATGACACGAACGAAATATTCAATGTAATTGGCGATGCAGAGTCAGCTATAAAGATAAGGAAGAACGCTACAACTTATCGTTGTAGGGGAAGCAGGAGGAGAAGACAGGAAGTAAGTTAGGGAGTACATGAGGCTAGGTTATAAAAAATGGGCAAAGAAGGTTAAGTATGGCCTTAGGTGGGCTATAGAGGGAATATTCTCATCTATAAAGAGAAAGTTTGGAGAAGACCTTAGGGCGAGAAGTGTAATTGGTTTGCTAGCGGAAGCTATGCAGAAAGTTTGGGCATACGACGCAATGGTCAGCTATGCTAAGAACGCAATGCTAATGGCATGATCAATTAAAGCCTATTGGTTAAGATAAAAAAGAATTATTCAACAAAGCACGTGCGGTCACATCTGATCTTACGCTCAGGTTGAGTGTGGGTTCATCATGCTCGTGTAAGCCTCGCATGTTTTCTTTATAGTGTTTCCAAAACCTCGCCCTTTACGTAGACCCAAAATTAGCGCTTGCTGGCTGTAACCCACACACGGATTTTGGGTTCACTGTTTAGGGCGGGGTAGCTCACTAGGTGTGTTTTTAGTGGAATATACTATTATTGAATGTCGTATACTCTCCAAGGGAAGACCTAGTGAAGTGTGACCTACACTTCAATTGAAAAGTTATAAACAAGTGGCCCCATTATGTTGATGGTGCAATAGTGTTTGTTTGGGCACACTCCTAATTTGTTGGGCCGGAGGCAAACCAGCTACATGGCGGGTGGGACCTTACGGCTGGGTGGGGGTTTCCACGCCTTTTCGTATAGACTTAAAAGTGTTTTTTTAATTGTTGTTGGATGCACTGTTAAAGGTGTTTAGTATGGCTCAGCTCGAAGAACAAAAGGAGACCAAGCTCGAGATTCCGAAGGAGACGCTTGACTTTTTCGGCGGCGATGAGCTTCGCGCACGCGTCTTTTACGAGAAGTATGCGTTAAGGGATGAATTGGGCAGGGTGCTTGAGAAGACCCCCGTTGAGATGTGGCGGCGTGTGGCGAGGGAGATAGCCTCCGTGGAGAAGGAGGATAAGAGGGCTGAGTGGGAGGGGAACTTCTACTGGCTGCTATCCGAGTTCAGGTTTGTGCCGGGGGGCAGGATAATGTTCGGTGCTGGCCAGAGGGGGAGGAAGGCCACGCTCATAAACTGCTATGTTATCCCCATCAAGGAGGACTCGATTGAGGGGATATTCGAGTGGTGCAAGGAGGCTGCGCGCACCTATAGTTATGGGGGTGGGGTGGGCACCGATATATCTATTCTGAGGCCTAAGGGTGCACCCGTCCACAACGCCGCCTTACAGTCCACTGGCTCCGTGTCCTTCATGAATGTGATGAGTGAGACCACGGGTACAATCGGGCAATCTGGGAGAAGGGGGGCGCTCATGATCACCATCAGAGTGGACCACCCCGATGTGTTCGACTTCATCAGGGTAAAGAGGGATTTGAGGTCGGTGAGGTACGCTAACATCTCTGTGCGTGTTACAGACGAGTTCATGCGTGCGGTTGAGGAGGACAAGGAGTTCACCCTCTGGTATGAGAACGAGGTTGTCGGTCGCTTGGAGCGTAAGATCAGGGCGCGGGAGCTCTGGCGGGAGCTCGTGCAGTCGGCGAGGGATTGGGCCGAACCGGGCCTCATATTCTGGGACACCGTGAAGAGGGGTTCACCGAGTGAGTATAATGGGATGGAGGTTGTGACCACTAACCCGTGTTCGGAGCAGCCGCTGCAGCCCTACGGTGCGTGCGACCTCGGAAGCATCAATCTCTCAGCCTTCGTGGTGGACGAGTTCACTGAGGGTGCGAGGGTGGACTGGGAGGGGCTTGAGCGCGCCGTGAGGTACGCTGTGCGCTTCCTGGATGACGTGCTCGACTACAACATGGGGAGGCACCCCCTTAAGGAGCAGGAGGAGGCTTCGCGTATGAGTAGGAGGATAGGTCTTGGTGTGACGGGTCTTGCGGACATGCTCGCCAAGCTCAGGATAAGATACGACTCAGAGGAAGCGCTCGACTTTGTAGACGAGTTCTTTAACAGGTTCAAGTGTGTGGCCTACGATGCGAGCATAGAGCTCGCCAAGGAGAAGGGCGCCTTCCCATTATTCGACGCCGAGAAACACCTCTCCATGCCCTTTATCAGGACGTTACCCTCCGAGCTCAGGGAGAAGATTGCTAGGTTCGGCCTGAGGAATGTGGCTGTGCTCACCGTGCCCCCTGTGGGCTCCGGCTCTGTTCTGGTTGGCACATCGAGTGGCATTGAGCCCATCTTCGCGTTCAGCTATACGAGGAGGAGTGAATCCCTTTCAAAGGAGTACTTCAAGGTGTATCACCCACTTGTGGGTGAGTACATTAAGAGGTTTGGGCTTAAGGACGAATCCGCGCTACCCGATTACTTCGTCGAGGCGCACAGGATTAACCCTGAATTCAGGGTTAAAATGCAGGGCACAATACAGAAGCACATCGACAGCGCAATCTCATCCACAGTCAACCTCCCCTCAGATATAACGGTTGAGGAGGTTGAGAAGATATATATGCTCGCTTGGAAGTCGGGTTGCAAGGGCATCACGGTGTACAGGGAGGGCTCAAGGGAGGGGGTTCTTATAACCGAGGAAGCCAAGAGCTCTGAGAAGACCGAGCAATCTCAAAGTGGTGATGCTGGTGTTGGTTCACCTAGAAAGAACTGGGTTAGACCCCGTGTACTCAGCGGGCAGACAATAAAGTTCAGGCTGCCTCAGGGCTCGATCTATATCACTGTTAACGGTGATGAGGAGGGTATAAAGGAGGTGTTCGTGAACCTCGGCAAGTCTGGCAGCGATGAGAAGAGCTACAGTGAAGCCATAGGGAGGCTTATCAGCAGGTACCTCCAACACGGAGGAGACGTCAGGGATGTGATAAAGAGCCTTAAGGGTATCCACGGTAAGACATCGACTTGGGATCAAGGCATCCAACTACTCAGTGTGCCCGACGCCATAGCGAAGGCGCTCGAACTCATAAGCGGGCAGGAAGTACCTGTTCACAGAACCACAGGCGAGCAGCCTAAGGCTTCTCCAGCTGAAAAGGGTGATGCCGCCGCAAGCAGGACTAAAGCATTCAGCGATGATGTAGTAGGTGTTAGCGTGTGCCCTTCATGTGGGGAGGAGACACTGGTCTACGAAAACGGCTGCTACACGTGTAAGACTTGCGCTTACACGAAGTGTGAGTGACACAAGAATCACTCAAATCCTTTTTCAATTTTGAGATGAACCGCTAACAACACTTAAAAAGGCTTTCAGGAGGGCCTTCCAAGGCTGCAATAATCGGATGCTGAACGCCACTTCTATCGGCAAAAAGTGATAGTTTTTGTTTTCATCTTAAGCTATGCTAGCCGTATCTGAATACAATGCCTTTTGCGCCGTTTGGATAATCCCACTCGATGGCGCCGTTACCATACTCGTGACAGGCCACGTAGCACGCCCTTAGCTCGAGGCATGCGGCGTAGTTCACTGTTATGGCGTTGTTCTCCCACCTATATACTTTGGCTGGACAGACGATCAGGCAGGGCTTCTTAACACATTTACGGCAGAGCTCCTGGTCTGCAATCCTGATGTGACTCTGCCTGTCCAGATCCCATTTATCCACGCCCAGTCGAGCCTCGACGCTGGTTTTCTCTGGCATCACTCCAGAAGTACTTTATACCCTGCTTTAAATGTTTGCAATCTACATATAGCTCTCATAACAACTTTTAAGCGCGTGTGCTCTTTATCTAATTGTGTCCACACAAAGCCTATATGGATGTATGAAATTATTTTGGTATGGACAATAGCCTGACGCTTATACGTGATACGTGTGAACCTGATGGTTTATTCTACACCTCTATAGACTCTTGTTTGAGTCTTTCGTTGGCTGAGGTGTAGTGGTTGACCCGAAGAGTTTATGGACGCACGGATAAGAAGAGGGTCACAGTTAAGGAGGTTAAGTCCTTTCTTAAGGAGATATTCGGGGAGTACATTGCAAACATTGTGATCCAGGAAACTATTAGTAACAGAGCTGACGCGCACAGGCTCAGTGATGGTGAGATAAAGGCTCTGATTGCTGGTATGGATGAATTGTTCGGCTGTTGCGGTGAGGTCTTGTACCAGTTAATGGAGTTCGAGGACGAGGAGCTCTCAGTTTAGTTTTTATCTGTGTCACACATTGATGTGTAGATGGCTGTAGAAGACCTCCATGAGTACGTTGATCTGCTAGAAGAAAAGCAGATGTTGGTACGTGTCAAAGCAGAGGTGGACCCAGTCCTAGAGTTGTCTGAGATTCTTCGCCGACTGGTGGCGCAACGTCAGGGTAAAGCCGTACTCTTTGAGCGTGTGACAGGGTCGAAGATTCGTGTGCTGGGGAACGCGTTCAGCTCGGAGGAGCTGGTTGCTTTGGGCTTGGGAGTGAATAGCCTCGGAGAGCTGAGTGGTAGGCTTGGGGATCTGCTCAAACCCGAAATACCCCACGGGTTTTTGGAGTCGATACGCGCGCTACCGAGGCTCAGGGAGCTCGCTGGATTCGCGCCCCGCGGAGTGAAAACTGGGCCTGTTAAGGAAATTGTGGACGTGGTTAACCCCACAATAGCAGGCCTCCCCATACCGAAGGTTTGGCCTAAGGATGGAGGCAGATTCATAACCTTCCCACTCGTGGTCACAAAGGACCCGGAAAGTGGTTTAACGAATATAGGTGTTTACAGAATGCAGGTGTACGATGAGAGGACCCTGGGTGTTCACTGGCAGCTTCACAGAAAGAGTTCGCAGGTGTTCAAGGAGCTCGAGAAGCAGGGTAGGAAGATGGATGTGGCCGCAGTGATAGGCGCTGATCCCTCCACTATATTCGCTGGTGTAGCGCCCGTCCCAGACGCGTTTGATGAGTACCTTTTCGCTGGCTTCGTCAAGGGTAGCGGGGTCGAGCTCGTTGAGTGTGAAACCGTGGATCTCAGGGTTCCAGCTAGGGCTGAGATTGTTCTTGAGGGCTACGTTAACCCGGGGGAATACAGGCTGGAGGGACCCTTCGGCGACCACACGGGTTACTATACACCGCCTGAGCCATACCCGGTTTTCCACTTGACGGGTGTTCTTATGAGGCGTGACCCAATATACCTGACTACTGTTGTGGGAAAACCCGTGCAGGAAGACGCCTACCTTGCGAAGGCCGCCTCAAACGTCTTCACCGCACCCCTTAAAATCCTTTTCCCAGAAATAGTGGACTTGTACTTACCGCCTGAGGGTGTGTTTACCAACCTAGCTATAGTCTCAATTAAAAAGAGCTATCCCGGGCATGCCAAGAAGGTTATGATGGGGTTATGGGCTATGCCCCAACTAATGTTTCTTAAGGTTATAATCGTGGTGGATGATGATGTGAATATTAGGGATATGGGGGAGGTTGTGTGGGCCACTACCACTAGGTTTGACCCAGCTAGGGATGTGGTTATCGTGCCAGCTACCCCCACGGACAGCTTGGATCACGCTTCAGCGATGCCCAATTTGGGTTCAAAGATGGGCATAGATGCGACCGTCAAATGGAGGGAGGAGGGCTATAACCGAGAGTGGCCGGAGGTGGTAGGAGTGGATGAGAAAACTAAGAAGCTAGTGGATTCAAGATGGGCTGAATACTTTGCGGGGTAAGAAGACGTATATGATGGTTGGAGATTGCGTGGCTCGTGGGCTACCCACCCCAAAACTGTAGGTCAAAAATCTGTGTAGATTAAATGTCAATGCTAAGCGTGAATATTGGTTTGGTGTAAAAGTGGGGGTCTCCCCATCACCGTTAGGCTCGAGATACCCATACCTAGGGTCGCCAAGACTTCACTTACTATGCAAGGCGCTGGTTCCACACATCCTGAAACACGGGTACGGGTGGCTTTAACTCGCTCTTGGGTTCTGAGTATCAATTCCAGACTAAAGGGTGTACAATTTTTTCAAAGCGCATCGGGGGTCAAGCAGAAGCGTTTGATCTGACGGAGGAAATTTTGGAAAACTTCTAGCTCAGAATTCAAAAATGGTTGCACACTCACACAACATGATGGCAAACTGCTTCACGGGTGAGTTGTTGCACGGAGCATTAGATACGAATTGCGGTGCTAACACATCTGTTGCAGGTTAATTGTTTGAGTGGTTAATTAATATACCACTCTTCTTAGTGCGTTGCCAACCCTCTTGATGCACGTGCTATTAAGGTGTTGGAGGCTCTTAAGCTTCTGTAGGGTGCGTGCTTAGGATGTTATGGTAGAAGTGTTTTGTTAACCCTAAGTATAGGAACACCGGGTCGCCCATCTTGACGATTATAAGGCCTTCATCAGTGAGCTGATATCTCGTTGATGGTGGCCTTGTGCGGCTTACAACCCTCTTTATCAAACCTATTCTTTCGAGGCTCTTAAGTTTAAGGGATAGAATTCTAGAACTAAGCTGTGGTAAAACTCTCTGAATCTCGCTGAATCTCGCAGATTTATAGGTGTAGAGTACAACAAGGATTTCTATTGACCACTTGCTAAAAACCGTTTTGGAGATCCTTAAATTTGGCTCCATGAACCTAAGGGTTTGCAGCGAATCATAACCCGTATGCTTTAACACACTCTTCGAAAATTGTGAGCAGTAATCCGCAAAACCCGCGAACAACTCTTTTAAGTCCGCGTTTAGCTCTTCTTGCGACTCATTCATTCTCTATTAGTATTGTAGTCAAATAGAAAAATCTTTCGCCACGTACTTGATGGTGTCCGGATAAGGCTTAAACGTGGTGGGCGCCACGGTTCGGAATTGGTGACTACCCGTGGATCCCACCACGGATGTCTTTACATTCTTTANGAA
>NEXG01000014.1 GCA_003019535.1 Candidatus Marsarchaeota G2 archaeon ECH_B_1 | reverse complement strand
GATTCTTTCAAGCGGGGCGCTCAAGTGTCCTAGGGTTCCCGAGGAAGCGACCATCACAAGTAGAGTGTTGTGAGCCTCGCTATCCCTAGGTCGACGCCCACTGCTTTCTTTGGCTCCTTCGAAGCCTGCTCTTGGGTCTCGGGCTCCTCAACCAAGAAGATCACATGGATTCTGCCTGAGGGTTCGAGCTTGACGCACACCTGGGACACTTGGCTCTCTGGAAAACCCCTGTGTATCACTAGGGTGAAGAACCCGATTTTGCTCAGGTAGAGCCGAGCCCTCCTCTTTTTGTTTTTACCGAAGCCAACTTCCCTACGTGTTGGAAAGCCTCCAGCCAGATTGAGGGTACACTAGGGAAAGAAACTTATGGGGCTTCTTCACCTTGGGCTTATTCGCGAATCCTTCAAAGAACCTCTGCCTAGCCTGGTAGAACCTCTCAGCAACCTGCTGGGTAACCTGCGAATGCAGAGCTTGGAACTCTTTGTTCTTCTTCCTCAGGTCTAAGGCGAGCTGTCTCAACCCGGTTTCATTTATAGTGTGCTTGTTCTTCTCATACTCTTCTTGCTCTGCGTGTAAGGGCGCGTTGTAAATCTTGCATGCTACTTCGAGCTGGGTCTTCGACACCCCCCGCCCGCCGTTGTCTTCGACGAGCACGCCCTGAACTTGTAGGCCCTTGCACCCACGCAGAACACTCCTTAGCGCCCACACTTATTCTTTTCTGATCCCCGCCTTAATAAGGTGAGGTTTTGGAATTCTCAACACCGGCACCGTTTTCTCTGAGATCGCTTAGTCTGTCGGCTATATATGTGAGGAGTTGTTCAGCGAATAGTTGCTTTGTTGTTTTCTTAATCTCGAGAACCTCGTCTCCAGCTCCAACTATGTAGCCTTGGTTTGTGTCGCCTTCGAACGCCGTTCCAGGCTGGGCCGCGTCGTTTGCGACCACCACGTCCAGCTGTGTTTCCCGTTTAAAGTTTTTGGCGGCGTCTATAAGCTGCTCTCTGCTGAGAGCGTACTCTGCTTTGAAGCCAACCATAACGGTGGAGGGGAACATTTTTCTGATCTCCGCGATAATCTTAGGTGTAGCTTTGAGTTTGAGCTCTAACTCCTCGAGCTCCCTGGTGCTTATCTTGTGCTCGGCGGGTCTTATGGGGGCGTAGTCGGATGGGGCTGCTGCGAAGATCGCTATGTCATGCCGCTTTTCGCTCATAAGCCCGCTCACAGCCGAAAGCATCTCACGTGTTGTCTCCACTCTGCGTATCTCATCCACGGGGGGTGGGCTGAGCTGTGTGGGGCCGCTTACTAGGCTCACCTCCGCGCCCATGAGTTTGGCTTTGGAGGCTATGGTGTAGCCCATTTTTCCACTGCTGGGGTTTGTTATGACCCTTATCGGGTCGATGTGTTCACGGGTGGGTCCTGCCGTGACGAGGAGTCGCAGACCCCGGAGGCGACCGCTACCTACTATTGAAGCAACCTTATAGAGCACCGCCTCGCCGGAGGCTAGCTTGGCCTTGCCCTCCTCCACGCTTGGCTCCACGATTTTAACATCAACCCTCCTCAACCGCTCCAAGTTCTCCCTGATGAAGGGGTTGTTATACATTGGCTCGTGCATTGCGGGCACAACTACGATGGGCACACCTGAGCCCAAGGCCACCGACACAACGCTTGTGACTGGTGTGTCGTCAACTCCGCTGGCTATCTTGCTTATGGTGTTCGCGGTGCAGGGTGCAACAACCACGATGTCCACCTTCATGGAGCCACGCCCAGCTAGACCCACATGCTCCACGGCGCCGGTGAGTTGTGTTATGGGCTGGTTACCCGTGGCCCACAGGAGTAGGTCGGGTGTAACAATTTTCAGAGCCGCCTTGCTCACCACTGGCACAACCTCAGCGCCATGCCTCATAAGAAGCCTGGCTATATCCACCGACTTATAAGCGGACACACTTCCGGTGATGCAGAGCGCAACCCTTCTGCCACTGAGTTCGCTACCCATAGTTGAAGTGATATCCTTAAGATAATCGGTTTTCAACTGTATCAATCAATTTAGTGTTAACGAGGATAAAAACACTGGGTATAGTCTAGGCGAATTATGAGTGTGCTGATAAAAACTAAATAGTGCGGGTTCGACTCTTGGCTTAACCTAGGAAGGGTCTTAGCTGCTCTATCAATGCTCCCTTAGGCATGGCGCCCACTATGGTGTGCACTGGTTGACCGTCCTTGAACACCAGTAGGGTGGGGATACTCATGATCTCGTACCGCTCAGCGATTCGTGGGTTGTCGTCCACGTTTAGCTTCCCGAATGCTGCTTTACCCGCGTATTCCCTGGCGAGCTCTTCGACTATTGGTTCAAGGAACCTGCAGGGGGCGCACCACTCGGCCCAAAAGTCAATGACGCATAGCTTGTGGTTCGAGATAAACTCATCGAAGTCAGCCTCAGAGAGATGGACGGGTGCACCGTCAGCTGTTTCTGTGGGCTTATTCACAGATTTGGTCGCGCGTCCTCCTGTTTGATCCTTCTGACTGGGCATGGTGATTCAAAACTATTAGCTCAAGATGACTTAAGCATTTTCCAATGGCCTACACCACCACATTCACCACGGGGCTAATGGATGCCTCAAAAACACGATAATACAGGCATGCGGAAATATGTGGAGCGTGGGGTTAACATCTGTGAGCTGGTGTTATTTTTTGCTACGCCTAGTGGTCTCTCTTAGAGGTTTATGTGCCCCATTATCCTTAGGGTTCCGGGTGGTAGATTCATATTTGCTAGTACTCCTCCCCCCTCCATTTGGGGGATTGGTTTGCCTAGTTTGAGTGTGGCCTTTTCTCCTTCGAGCTTTAGCAGATTCGCTGGTATGACTTGGCCGGACAGGGCCAGGTGATAGGTTTTACCCTCTTCAATCTGGTGTCTGTAAAACTTCTCTACTTGGATTGATGCCTCAATGTTTTCTCTGAAATCCGTGTTGGCTAGGAAGAATTGGTCGCCTAGCTCCTTTTCAGTTGCTCCCCGGATAGCCAAACCCACACGTGTTCCTGTGCCCGCCTCTTCAACATCTTCATCCATTACCTGGATGCTTTGAACCCGCACCTCCTTCCCAGAGGGTGTGCCGAGTGTATCGTGTACGGCCACCCTACCACACACCACGAAGCCCAGAGCCACAGTCCCCACGCCCTTAACGTTGAAAACGTTATCCACGCTCACCACGTTCCCAGCGCACTTTTTGGGTTTCGGCTCAAAGGAGTCAATGTTTATCTTGGAGTAGTTTTCTCCGTCGGCTTCAACTATACGGAACCTCTGTGCGATGGTTCCAGCGACCATCTTTGAGAGCCTCTCAGAGTATATTTCTCCCTTCGAGGCGATAATGACCCCGCCCCCTACCCCGGCGTGGGTTAGGGCTATCACGGATTCGCCCTCCGCCCACCCGAACCCCTCCTCTGCGAGGAGAATGCACCCGTCGCTCACGCTCACCGCCGCGAGCATGTGGTTGACCTTGTCCGGATATGTGGCGGGGTTAAGAAGTGTCTGGGCCACTCCCCTCCTATGGTACATCTCCAATCCCTCTGAGTGGGTTTTCTTAGCGAAAAATGAGCATAGCTTTGCTCTGGAAGCAGGGTTCCCACCCAGCACGCAGACCACTGTGTGTATTTCAGTCATGATAAGACACGCATCAAACCCCTCTTAATAAGCTCACCCCAAATAGATCGGTGGCACAAAAATATGAGGTGGTTGCCACTTTTCTGGCCGACTCCCATACCGGTAACTAATCGTTTGGCTGTGTTCCACCTTCTTGGTCTGGGAATCTAAACCTGTCCCTTGGAAGCATCTGGTCGCCCAGTGAATTATCCACGAATATTTCGCAGCCAACTCTTAGGGCGACGGCTATAGCGTCAGATGGTCTAGAGTCAACCCTAAGAGTTTTACCCGTGCTAAGGTTTCTTATATAGAGTGAGGAAGTGTAAGTGTCCTTTATTAGTCCATCTATCTTTATTCTGTCTACCTCGAATCCGGTCACTTCGAGTATGCCTACGAGTAGGTCGTGTGTTAAGGGTCTCGGGGGTTTTTCACCTCTCATAACCATCTGTATTGACATTGCCTCGCTTTCCCCTATCCATATTGGGAGAACCCTGTTCTCCCGCTCATCCACGAGGAAGACAACGTCCCCCTCCCTTCCCTCCCTCATTTTGACTCTGTATACCCCAAGAACGCTGACCCTAATGCCTTCCTCATACGTAAACATCAACCAAAAATATAGCGGCTTGAGTAATATATGGTTTAATCATAATTGAGTGCCCACCAGAGCCTTTTGGGGCTGCGGACGCTTGCTTGGTTCGTGCTCACGCTGCCCATATTTTTCTGCTGCTCCTCGATTGCTTCTCTACTCTACTATAACAATATCTTAGCGCAAGTGTTCATGGGTAAAAGCATCCAGTGGATGTGTAAACCATGATTAAATGTGGGTTGAATTGTTTTTGCTTCTATGTGTTTGTTGCTGGGAAAAATTTTTGTTTAGCCTTAGCGTTATATGTATTGAGTTGGTAACCCCGTTAGGTGTCCACGTTGGTTTTGGGGGAGCTGATGATGTGGAGGTCGTGAAGAGGATTGTTCAGAAGGTGGAGGAGCTTGGCTTCGATGGTGTGTTCGTTTCTGAGGGCCTGGGAGACCAGCCGCTTGATCCCTTCGGGCTACTCTCCCTCGCATCCACTTTCACGGAGAGGATCGCGCTTGGTGTTGTTGATTATTCCCTCACACTTAGGCACCCCATCGTGACAGCCAAATCTGTTTCTTCGTTGCAGAGGCTGTCGGATGGGAGGGTTGTGCTCGGAGTCGACTTCTCCCAGAGTGAGTCGAAGGGTTCACCCACATATAGTGGGGTTATGGGTGCGCTCGAATCCGAATGCCTCGAGCTCGTTAAGAAGGCTTGGAGGGAGGAAACCCTACACTATCAGGGTAAATTCTTCAAGGTTGAAGGTATGAAGGTTTCATCACAGCTTCCAGAAAACATGAATCCCCACGTATGGGTCGAAGGCCGCACACCTCTGGCCGTACTGGCCGCTGTGCACCACGCGAGTGGGCTGGTGCCCAAAAACATATCTCCAGAGGAGACTGAGAGCCTAGCCGCTCATGTTAAGAACACGCTGAAGCAGGAGTCGAGGCGCACAGCCTTCGTGTTCGGGGTGAGGCTACCACTGATTCTTGCAGCAAGCGAGCACCGAGCGCAAGTCCTCGCGGCGTATTACTCTAAGAAGCTTGGGGAGAGCCTCGAGTCGTTTAAATCCCACTCACTTGTGGGTGATGCTGCGAAGATAACAGAGAGGCTCACATCCTACTTTGAAAGCGGCGTGAACTATGCGCTACTCTCCACAACACACTTTGAAAACCTCGAGGCACAACTTGAAGCGCTCGCCGCCTTATCAAGGGATGTAGTTCCAAGCCTCTAATCGACCGGTACATTAAGCCTGCTTAGCCCATACCACCTATCCCCTTAAGCTTGGTTCGACGGGTTTGTGGGGTGTTTCTACAAGTTTTAAATTGAGCTTCTGCGTATAGGTGTTTGGCATGCCCTTTCAGCTCACAACTGAGTATAGCCCGGCGGGAGACCAGCCCCAAGCAATAGAGAGGTTGGTTGAAGGGCTGAGGCGTGGGTTCCGCTTCCAAACCCTGCTTGGAGCCACGGGTACTGGTAAGACGTTTACCGTGGCGAGCGTGATAGCCCGTGCGGATAGACCCGCGCTGATTATCTCGCACAATAAGACGCTCGCAGCGCAGCTTGCCGCCGAGCTTAGGGCTTTTTTCCCGAATAACGCTGTGGAGTACTTTGTGAGCTACTATGATTATTATCAGCCAGAGGCGTATGTTCCACAACTGGACCTATATATTGCGAAGGAGGCTGAGATAAACGCTGAGATCGATAGGCTGCGCCACAGGGCGACTCAGGCTCTGCTTACGAGGCGGGATGTGGTTATTGTTGCGAGTGTTAGCTGTATCTATAATCTAGGCTCACCCATGGATTACAGGGAGGCCTCCTTCGAGGTTAGGGTTGGGGATAAGCTGGTCAGGTCGGAGTTCTTCAGAAAGCTGGTTGAGCTACACTATGAACGGAACAATCTTGAGCTTGGTAAAGGTAAATTCAGGGCTCGAGGTGGCACAATAGAGGTTGGGACAGCTGATGACTCCTATCTTCGCTTAGAGCTGGATGAGCACGGTGTTGTTGCTTCGATATCGCTGTTCGACCTCAAGTCGCGTATGTTGAGATCCGAGGTTGAAAGTGCGTGGATATTTCCGGCTACACACTTCCTGCTCCCACGTAGCAGACTGGAATCGGCGCTGCATTCAATCGAGGAGGAGCTAGAGGAGAGGGTGTCGGAGTTAAAGTCGCAGGGCAAGCTGCTAGAAGCGCAGAGGCTCGAGTCGAGGACTAGGTATGACTTGGAGCTTATACGTGAGACGGGGTACTGCCCGGGTATCGAGAACTATTCACGTCACCTCTCGGGTAGGCGTCCAGGTGAGACGCCGATGACGCTTTTGGATTACTTCCCAAATGATTTTATCACAATCATAGACGAGTCCCATGTAACTGTGCCACAGTTGAGGGGGATGTATGAGGGTGATAAGAGTAGGAAGGATGCGCTTGTTGAGTACGGTTTCAGGCTTCCCTCCGCGTATGATAACAGGCCGCTCAGGTTCGAGGAGTTCTTGGGGAAGGTGGGACAGGTTATCTTTATGTCGGCGACGCCTGGAGAGTTCGAGTTGGAGGTGAGTAGCCAGGTCGTTGAGCAGATAATTCGGCCCACTGGGCTCGTTGACCCGGAGGTTGTGGTGAAGCCGGCCAGAAATCAAGTGGACGACTTGGTGGGTGAGCTTTTAAGGGTTGTTGAAAGAGGGGAGAGGGCGCTTGTGACGACGCTGACTAAGAGGTCCGCTGAGGATTTGGCTGACTACCTGCTTAGGCGTGGATTCAGGGTGCACTACCTTCACAGTGAGCTTGAAAGCTTGGAGAGGGTTAGGGTGCTAAGGGACCTCAGGGGTGGTAAGTATGATGTTGTTGTGGGTGTTAACCTTCTGAGGGAGGGTTTGGATCTACCCGAGGTGAGTTTGGTGGCCATACTCGATGCTGATAAGGAGGGGTTCCTGAGAAGTAAGACTTCACTCATACAGACTATTGGTAGGGCTGCGCGTAATGTGAACGGCCGTGTTGTGCTCTACGCAGACTTGGTTACAGATTCGATTAGGGAGGCGGTTGACGAGACAAACAGGCGTAGGAGGGTTCAGTTAGAGTATAATGCGGCACACGGTATCATACCTAAAACAGTTCAGAAGGAGATACGCTCAATTGTGAGCGGAGAAGAGGATGCGGTTGGCGGGGGGAGGGAGCCGCGGGGTGAGGATGTTTCTGACCTTATTGCGAGGTTGGAGGAGGAGATGTTTGAGGCTGCAAGGAGGCTTGAGTTTGAGAGAGCGGCTGAGCTAAGGGATAGGATCAGGCGCCTAAAGGAGGAGGTGAACAGTAATTGAGTGAGTATGATGGGGGTATAATCATAAGGGGTGCGAGGCAGCACAACCTTAAGAACATCGATCTACGCTTGCCTCGTAACAAGTATATAGTGATAACGGGTGTAAGTGGTAGTGGTAAGTCGTCGCTCGCATTCGACACCATATACGCTGAGGGTCAGAGGCGATATGTGGAGTCGCTTTCAGCGTATGCGAGGCAGTTCCTAGAGCAACTAGATAAACCCGACGTGGACTATATTGAGGGTCTCTCACCCGCCATCGCGATAGAGCAGAGGAGTGCGTCGCACAACCCGAGGAGTATTGTTGCCACAGTCACCGAGATACACGACTACCTGCGTCTGCTCTATGCTAGGGTGGGTGTGCCGCACTGCCCTAACTGTGGGCGTGAGATAGCTAAGTGGAGTGTTGATGAGATAGTTGACCGCGTGATGAAACTCGGCCTCGGTAGAAGTGTGACTCTATTCGCCCCACTCCACCGTGGGGTGAAGGGTGAGTTCAAGGACCTGCCTCAGAAGCTCTTAGAGGAGGGTTTCTCTAAGGTTAGGGTTGACGGTAAACTTCTGGAGTTAGCAAAACTCGACCACACGTTTAGGCTTGAGAAGAATATTAGGCATAACATCGACCTTCTGGTTGATTCGCTGGTTCTCTCTGAGGATGAGCGTTCACGTGTCACCGAGGCGGTTGAGCTCAGCATAGAGAAGTCTAGGGGGCTTGTGCTCGTAGAGCCCGAGCACGGTGAGCCTCTCCTGATCAGTGAGACGCTCGCATGTCCGACCTGTGGTGTGTCCATCGAGGAGCCTTCGCCGCGTATGTTCTCGTTTAACAGCCCCTTCGGGGCGTGTAAGAGGTGCCACGGTCTCGGGGAGATAATGGAGGTTGAGCCCACTCTGCTCATCAAGGACCCCAATAGGAGCATCTATGAGGGGGCCTTTGAGTGGTTCGGTGATGTGTCCACCTCTATAAGTATAAGCACGCTTGAAGCGGTGGTGGAGCACTTTGGGGAGGACCCCTCGAAGCCTCTGAAAGAGTTGAGGGAGGAGGTTGTCCACGCGTTGCTCTACGGCTTGGACGAACCCATAAGGTTCAACTATACTGGTCGGGGTGGCGACTGGAGTCTGAGTGAGGTGTCCACGTGGGAGGGGCTTGTCAACCTAGTGAAGAGGAGGCATACTAATACTGGTTCGGAGTGGATGCGGAACTACTACGAGAAGTTTATGCGTGTTCAGAGGTGCCCGGAGTGTAACGGTATGAGGCTAAGGCGTGAGAGCCTCGCATTCACGGTTGGGGGTAAAAACATCGCTGAGCTAACCCATCTAACAGTTGAGGAAGCCTACAGGTTCTTCCAGGATTTGAAGCTAACAGAGAAGCAGCGGGTGATCGCCGAGAAGGTTGTGGAGGAGATAAAGAACAGGCTTGGATTCATGATTAACGTCGGCTTAGGGTATATTCAGCTAGACAGGACCATGGGTTCACTTTCAGGCGGCGAGGCTCAGAGGGTTCAGCTCGCAACCCAGATTGGAAGCAGGCTTGTGGGCGTGATCTATGTGTTAGATGAACCAACTATTGGCCTGCATCCCCGCGATAACACCATGCTCATCAACACGCTCAAGAAGCTAAGGGACTTGGGTAACACGGTGATCGTGGTCGAGCATGATGAGGAGGCTATAAGGGAGGCCGACTACGTGGTGGACCTGGGTCCGGGTGCTGGTGTGAACGGTGGTAGCGTCGTGGCCGCTGGCCCGTTTAGGGAAATACTGGGTAACCCCTCCTCGCTCACGGCTCAGTATCTTAGTGGGCTTAAGAAGATAGAGGTACCAAAGGTGCGTAGGAGGGGTAACGGGAGATTCCTCGTGGTTAGAGGGGCGAGACATAACAACCTTAAGAATATAACTGTGAGGTTCCCGCTTGGGTGTTTTGTGTGTGTCACGGGTGTGAGTGGTTCTGGTAAAAGCACCCTCGTGGTGGAGGTGCTTCAGAAGGCTTTATTTAAGAAGCTCTACGGCTCCAATGTTGAGCCCGGGGAACACGATGCCATAGAGGGCTACGATAATCTGGGTAAGGTGGTTGTTGTGGACCAGTCTCCGATTGGGCGCACGCCGAGGAGCAACCCAGCCACCTATACTGGTGTGTTCGATGATATAAGGAGGCTTTTCGCTGAGACGCAGGAGGCGAAGGCTAGGGGTTATAAGCCTGGTAGGTTCAGCTTCAACGTGCGTGGGGGTAGGTGTGAGGCCTGTCAGGGTGACGGCATCATTAGGCTGGAGATGAACTTCCTCCCCGATGTCTACGTTAAGTGTGAAGTGTGCAAGGGTAAGAGGTATAATAATGAAACCCTCCAGGTGACCTATAAGTCGAAAAATATATTTGATGTGCTCCAGATGACTGTTGACGAGGCGCTCGAGTTCTTCAAGGATATCCCAAGTATAAGGCACAAGCTTGAGACGTTAAGCGACGTTGGCTTGGGATACATCCAGCTGGGTCAGCCGGCCACGACGCTCTCCGGTGGGGAGGCCCAGAGGGTTAAGCTATCCTCAGAACTACTCAAGAAGGGTAATGGTAGAACACTCTATATACTCGATGAGCCAACCACTGGTCTACACTTTGACGACATCAAGAAGCTTTTGAGTGTGCTCCAGAGACTTGTTGATGCGGGGAACACTGTTATTGTGATCGAGCAGAACTTGGATGTTATAAAGTGCGCCGACTACATAGTGGACCTCGGACCCGAAGGTGGGGATAGGGGTGGCTACGTTGTTGCCACGGGAACCCCGGAAGAAGTAGCTGAGAATCCATCGTCGATAACGGGCGTCTACCTTAAACCGAAGCTGGGTGCATAGCTTGGCTATTCAGAAGGCATCCTTCAGGTCTCTTCCAGACTCACCCGGAGTCTATATTTTCAGGGATGCAGTGGGTGAGCCGCTCTATATCGGTAAGTCCACGAGTATAAGGAAGAGGGTTGAGCAGCACTATTCGGGTGCCCCCGTGGACGCCCGCGAGGAGGCTTTGAGGAGGCTGTCTGAGAGTGTGGATTATATAAAGACTAGGAATGAGGTTGAAGCGTTAATCCTAGAGAATAATCTGATAAAGAAGTTTAGACCCCCACTCAACGTTATGCTCAAGGATGATAAGACGTATCCCTACATCAAAGTGACGAGGGAAGAGTACCCGAGGGTTGTGCTCACCCGTAGACTCGTAGACGACGGGTCATACTATTTTGGGCCGTACACGAGCCCAAGCGCCGCGAGGCTCACGGTTAAAGAGCTACGCTCCGCCTTCCCAATTAGGGGGTGCAGCCTCGAGCTCGGTGAAAAAGTGTACAAGCCATGTCTAGACTACCACATTAAAATATGTTCGGCGCCCTGCGCCAACTATATCTCCAAGGAGGAGTATTCGAAGCTTGTAAGGGGATTCGTTGGTGTGCTGCGCGGCTCCTATAAGAAGCTTTTGGGGGAGCTCTACCGGGAAATGGAGGCCGCCGCCAAGCGGCAGGAGTATGAGGTAGCCGCCTCGATAAGGGACAGGATCCATGCGCTCGAAACCCTGAGTACACGTCAGTATGCCCAGCTCCCCGGCTGGGCGGATTACGACGTTATTAGTGCTGGAGGCGATGCGGGTGTAGTGATGCACTTCAGGCGTGGTGCACTCGTCGGCCGCGAGGTTTTCAGACTGCGTGTACCCGAGGGAGTTGGCTCCTCCGGTGTTATTGAGGAGTTCATTCAACTGTTCTACTCCTCTGGCAGGACGCCTGCGAACACCGTTCTCGTGGAGGGGTTGGACCCAGGAGCCAAGGATTACCTTGAGAGGTGGCTTAGGACTAAGAATCCTGAGACGGTTATCAGGAAGCCCACAAGCCGTGTTGAGGCTGAACTAGTGAATATGTGTAGGTCTAACCTACCATCCACGAGTATGGAGCAGGCGCTCGCCGAGCTTGGCAGGCTTCTCGGTCTACAGCGAACACCGAGAGTTATCCAGGGGTTCGATGTCTCAAATCTTGGTTCCTCCCACCCATATGTCTCAGCGGTCTGCTTCGTTGACGGCGCACCCTCCAGGAAGCACTATAGGGTGTATGGGGTGAAGGGTGTTAAGTCCCAGAATGATTTCGCGATGATTAGGGAGGCGGTTGTGCGTCATATAAAGCACGTTGAACGGGGGGAAATACCCAGACCCGACCTAATACTTATCGACGGTGGACCCGTGCAGCGTGGTTACGCTGTTCAGGCTTTGAGGCTGGCTCACGCCTCGGATATACCTGTTGTGTCACTCGCAAAGAAGTATGAGACAATATATACGGGGGACGGGGAACTGCGATTGCCTTTGCAGAGTAGGGCTTTACAGGTGTTGCAGCATGTGAGGGATGAGTCCCATAGGTTCGCCCTTAAACACCATCGTAAGAAGCGTGGGAGGGTTAGTCTAGAGGGTTTTCTAAGCTCTGTGAAGGGTTTGGGTTCTAAGAGACTTCAGTTGTTAACCACGCGTTACCGCACACTAGAAGAGCTCAGGAGGGCGGGTGTGGAGGGCCTGCTGGTTGTCCCAGGTATCTCAAGGAGGCTGGCTGAGAGGATAATGGAGGCTATAGAAGAAGCTCGAAAGCCTTAAACCCGCAAACACACATCTAAGCTATGTTTTCCTTCGATGAAGGGCTTGTGGACAGGTTCTCCTCCCTTGTGCTGGATTCGGACTTCGGGGATATTAGGTTTGGGCGAACCCAGAGTGTCACCATTGAGGTGAACAATGGGGAGGTCCGCTCTGTGCGTCGAGGCTCTGCGGAGGGCTTCGGCCTGAGAATATGTAGTGGAGGGATATGGGGGTTTGGCGCCTCAACCTCACTAACTCAGGAGTCGTTAGCTGAAGCCGTAAAACAAGCGTACAGCATGATAAGAGCCTCACCACCCGCTCGGGTGAAACGGGGCATCAGTGTTAGACCTGTGCGGGAGAAGCGTCCGCCCGATTGGAGGGTGGACCCTAGGCTGGTTGACACATCGGATAAACTGGGTGTTTGCCTCCAAGCAGACTCTTCCTCTAGATTGGAGGGCGTTAGCTCTACTCTTAGCGTATACGGGGACAGCGTGACCGAGTGGCTTGTGGGGAATAATCAGGGCACATGTGTATCCTACACAACATCTTCTCCTAGGTTGGCTGTCACAGTTTATGTGAAGGATGGTTCCACAACGCATGTTATAACTGAGTCGCTTGGCTCCAACGGCGGCTTCGAGCTTTTCAGCGAGGAGGCCACTACAAGAGTGGGGGTGGAAGTAGCAAGTAAAGCGCTTAGGCTTGTTGGAGCACACCCAGTTAAGGGTGGAAAATATGATGTGGTGTTGGACCCCGCCATGACGGGGGTCTATATCCACGAAGCCTTCGGTCACGCAAGTGAAGCCGACTTAGTGATGGCTGGTGCATCCATACTTGAAGGCAAATTGGGCTCTAAGGTTGGCTCGGAGCTGGTGGGGGTAGTGGATGACCCAACCATAAGCGGCCTACGTGGCTCGTACACATACGACCAAGAGGGTGTTCGAGCCACAAAGAGTGTTATCGTGGAGAGAGGCGTACTAAGAGGATACCTACATACGCTTGAATCGGCCGCCTTGCTGGATGCTGAGCCGAATGGTGCCGCGAGGGCGATGAGTCCCCTCACCGAACCAATAGCTAGGATGTCTAATACCTACATAGCGGCTGGCGACTACGTTGAAGAAGATATATGCTCGGATGTTAGGCTAGGTGTGGCGTTCTTCGGCTTCCAATATGGCTACGTTGATCCTGGAAGCGGTAAATTCATGTTTAAGGCGCAGTATGGGCGGATGATACGTGACGGTGAGCTCGCTGAGTATGTGCGCGACGCCGCCCTCACCGGTAGCACGCTAGATGTTCTGGGTAGGATTGACGCCCTGGGTAGGGAGGTTAGATTCATGGATGGTACCTGCGGTAAAAATGGGCAGTGGGTTCCCGTGACGACGGGTGGCCCCTTCACCCGTGTCAGGGGGGTTGTTGTGGGTGGACAGTGATAGCCTTCTCCGATTAGTTAAGGGCAGCGGACTTGACGCGGAGTTCGAAGTGCACTACTCCGAGTTGAAAGCTACAACACTGGAGGTCGAGAAGAATGTGCTAAAGCGGTTCTCGGTAAGGCGGATAGAGACGGCTGTGGTTAGGTGTCTGCGCGCGGGTAAGCTGGGGGTTGTACGCTTCAGTCCCCCGCCGAAAGAGTTACGAAGCATGCTGGAGCACGCCTACCATCTTACGGCTGCGGCTGGCTCCTCGGATGCGCAGACACACTTTGCGGATAAGCCTCTCAAATCTAGAGTGGACTCCTCCGTCGCCTCGATGATGGAGACGGATGCGGGTGAGGTAGCGAAGAGGGTTTTGGAGGCTGTTAAGACCTACACGGGTGAACCGCTTATCCATTCTATTAACGCGGAGGCTGGATACGGTTATAGGAGGGTGGTGGGCGCTAACACCAATGGGGTTTCCGGTGAGTGGCTTGGCTGCTTCGAGAACTTCTCAGCTGAGGTATCTTCAAAGCGGGGGGAAGACCAGGCTTCGGCGTCGAAGTCACACGAAGCATCGGACTTGGGTGCTCTACGCTTTGAGGACACCATAGGCGAAGCCGTCAAGCTTTCGCGTGGTATGCTCGGCGCCGCCTCGACCAGCACATTTACAGGTACGGTAGTCTTATCACCCGAAGCCACTGGCGCCCTTCTTTCCAGCGTGGTGGAGGCGTTGAGCGGTATCGAGATACTTAAGGGTAGAAGCTTCATGGCTGGCAAAAAGGCGATGCAAGTCGCGTCACCCCTCCTCAGGATGCGTGAGGAGGTCCGAGTTGATGGTAGCCCCTATAACAGGGGGTTCGATGATGAGCTAATCGAGACCGCCACAAAACCCATAATAGAGGGGGGAGAGCTCAAAACCTACATACACAACATCTATAGCGCGGAGAAAATGGGTGAAGCGCCAACTGGTAACGGCTTCATAGGCCCCCAAGATTTGGGTGTGGGGACAACAAACATAGTGGTGGATGCGGGAAAGGGTGCAGTAGATGAGTTGATCTCACACGTTAGAAGAGGAGTCTACCTTATTAGGACGGGTGATAGGCCTAACCCTGCGTCTGGAGACCTCTCAGCCATGGTGTCAGCTGGCTACTATGTTGAGGAGGGCTCAATAAAACACCCCTTAAAGGAGACAATGATTGGAGTCAACATACTCGACCTACTAAGAAGTATAGTTGAAGTTGGGGGAGAACGCGTCATGCTGTGGGGCTACCTCACACCCCCAATTGTGGTTGACGGCGTCAAAATTTCAGGTAGAGCCTAGGTGCGTCGAGTTTGGGGCTCCAGAGTATATCCAGGGACATAAAGCTACTTAGACTGAGCACACCCCAACCCTATGACCCCGTAAACATATACATTGTTAAGTTGGGGAAGTCTGTGTGCTTGGTGGATGCTGGGCCAGCTACTGATGACTGTTACAGGCAGGTTGAGCACGCGCTCGCAGAGGAGGGCTCGGGGTTCGGTGATATAGAGGCTATACTCCTGACCCACTCACACGTTGACCACGCGGGCCTAGCTGGTAGATTGCAGGAGCAGAGCGGGTGCGTAGTATACGTTCACCCAGGCGACCTCCAATCGGTGGTTGACCCAGTGGGTAAAACCGCTGAAAAGTTTGGGAGGCTTATGGATGAGTTGGGGGAGCCAGAGGTTAGAGGATTGGTTCAGAGCGCTCTTGCGCTCAATACACGGAGGCTTGAATCCCACTTTGCACACGTGGAGCCCACACCGCTCCCCGTCGGCTTCGAAAAATATGGTCTACACATCGTGGAGGCACCGGGGCACACACCCGGTTCCACCGTATACCTATCCAGTGGTAGGGTGGGGCTCTGCGGCGACACGCTATTGGAGACCCAGACGCTGCTTATAGATAACCTCCACGCCTATTTTAGAACACTCTCCAAGCTTAGCTCACTTGGTGTCCATTCGCTGTGGCCTGGCCACGGAGGAGTGCTTGAACCCGCTGGGAAATGGGTTGAAGCCGTTAGGCAAAAGTATTTGGGAAGGGTTGAAAGCGTAAAGAGGATAATCAAGAACCCACACACACTCTTCGAGGTGGCTAGGTCGCTCTACGGTGAAAGCTTGGTCTGGGACCCGAACACCGTGCGGGCTGGCTTAACCTACGCCTTGCTACAGACGAAGACATACTTGGACTACTTAGTGGGTGACCACTTGGCTGAAAAGAGGTTTAGAGGCGGGTTAACATACTACCAATCATGTGAAGGTGTTTAGTCTGCAGGATTAAGCGAAGCGTGGAATACCTTTTGAACTTTTGGCAGCAGAGCTCATCTAAATTCCACTTTTGCATGTTAAGTCTATACGGTGGTTTTGTGGTCTAGCACTCGGCTTTCCCTTTGGGGCAGAGCATGGGTCTCCCCGCTGCCTCGTAAAGCTTCTGTACTAGGTGTTCTGGTACAGCGTAGTCGAATGTGTGGATTTCGCCGCATGCTTCCTCCCCGGTGAGGCCCTGCTTTGCGAAGATTGTTTCAAGCGCGATGTGAGCCCTTCTAAGGGTTTCAAGCGCGTTTTTACCCTTCGACGTCAGCTCTATCTGGCCGTGGTTGTTAAACACTAAGCCCTTAGCCATGAGATGCCTTACCTCTTCAAGCGCGCTTGGAGTGGACACACCCATCTCTTTGGCTAGGTCTCTGAGTCTGACGTTTGATCCTCCGAGCTTCTCAATTGTCTTTATATAGCTGGCTTCCTTGTCGCTTAGGCCGAACAACCCTGCTCACCTAGATATGGATTCAAGGGTTTATAATGGTTGTGGATTCCCCTTACGGCTTTTTCGACCTGGAGTCTAATGGTATCTATATTATAGTTGCGTGGAGAATGGGTTCTTGGGTCGAGAGTTAACAACACGTTGGTATGGTGCATTTTACCCTTTGAAAACACTATTGAACGCGTTAACTTTCACCACCTTGAATATGCGGTGAGGCGAGTGCGTCCCGCCGCTTGAATCTTTCTACTTCCCGCATGGATCTTATGATGCTTATTACACCTATTCCCCCCACTACTCCAACCGCTAGCAGGAAGCCAATATTTATGGCGTCTAGGTTTGGTATCGGGTTACCAGTGGGGATGGCTATGGAGTCAATTGTGGGCAGGAGGAGAATTATCAGGCCGACAACGCTGAAAGTCATGCCTCCGTAGTAAAGTGTTCTTCCAGCCGTGGATCTTCCAATATACTTAACTTCATCCTCGTCGAGTTTTCTTACTCTCGCTATGCTCGCAAACATGGCTCCAAAAATGACCTGCATACTCATGGTGCCTAGGCCGAAGAATAATCCCGGGAGCGGGGCGTAGAGCACCGATGGTACTTGAGGTGCGAGTACGAAGGTTATAATAGTGGCGTACGCCCCGAACCCGAAGCCCGCTATGAGTCCGTGAACCACTGTCATCTTTAGCGGCACATCTTTTAGCTGTGATTCGTGCATTGGTAGCCTCTCTGTTTGCTCCGAGTGGTGTTTTCCTCCCCTGAATAGCAGGTCTACTGGTAGGTGTATGTATTTACCTTTTAGTATATATGACCCAGCAATAGCCATGACTATCCCTACGACAATGTAGACTGGTCCGTCGAGGTTGTATCTTTGATAGAAGGCTGCAAGACCTATAAAGCCGAGTGTGGTCAGAAGCATTCTCTGCAGGGTGAAGCCAGCCGAGAAAAGGAAGCCCGCCTTCATGCCCGACTTGGTTGAATATTTACCTATCGCGTAGCTAAAGGTTATGGGCCAGGTGTGCTCATCTGGGGTAGCGCCGTGCATCATGCCCAGTACAAACGAGATCAACATGATTTCGGTGAGTGTGAGACCAGACGACGGGTTTAATATCTGTGAAAGATCCATCTTATGTCATTAGGGTAACCCTAATAAAGTATTTAAGACTTACGCTTTTATTAATACCCTCTAAGCACGAGTCTTTAGCCAAAATAGCAGAGTACGATGTCGAGTTTACTCATATTATTCATGTTTAGAAATTAAGTGTTGATTTGTGCTAAGAGCATGAAATCCAGACGAGAGAAGTTTTCAAGAAAAAAGCTTGTGAGTAGTGAGCTACCACGCCCTCGCGGACGGGGTCTTCCCCTAAAGATAAAAAGCTCTCATTATTCGGAGTTATTCGATGAAGCTGAGTGTTTCAAACGGTAACCATCTGTGGAACTTTGCCTTCTGCCTCTTGCTGAGTGAGCAATTGAAGTCTCTTCATAAGTAGGTCAATCGCCAGTTCTGCTTTGGGTGTAAGAACGTATCTGTCTCTGGCTACCCGCTTTAGATGCCCATTCTCAACCATGTTCACCAGAAAACCAGCGCTCCTCTTAGACCTCTTATGTAGCGAATACAGTTTACGCACATCTTGAGTACAAATATAACCCTTCTTCTTCGTCATTAATAAGACCACTAATCCTCTCACACTAAGGTTCAGGAAGTCGAATTTCTGTCTCTCCAAGACACTATCACCGAACGATAATACTGCTGCCCTGGTGTTAAGGCAAAAGTTTCTAGAAAATCGAATTAGGCATTCAAACCCCTTAAACACGTGCAATAATCGAACTTGAAACGAATCTGGGTTGCGGTCTTTGAGAATCAGCCTGTGAACAAGCAGATAAAGGGTTTTCAGAACTTTTGAGTCCGTGTTTCAAGAATGATGCGACGTTTGAGTTACGCTCATCAGGTGTGCATTATTTCCATAACGCCTAAAGGATGCCTCTTTGGTGTGTTTTCGATGTCAACCGAAGGAATGCGTCTGAGATTTCTTTATCTTCCTGGCAACGCGTGGGTCCTAGCGGTGTCCTCCGCTTTCTGGACGGTGGGCGGCTCTATAGTCAACCCCTATCAATCCATATTTTTTGAGGCTATTGGCACACCGCTTCCATTTATAGGTGTTCTGGCGGCGCTTAGCTCTGGGGTAACGGCGATAACCTACCTTGTCGGTGGATATATTGCTGATACTTGGGGTCGTAGAAAGGTTATAGCAGTGTTCAGTTTTGTGTCCGCGGCCAATTCATTTATATACTTTTTCGTGAAAATGTGGCCAGAGCTATTTATACCCGTGACTGTGGGCGCGATATCTGGGCTTTACACTCCCGCTTTTAACGCCACACTGAATGACTCCATGAAAGCAGATCTCAGACCCAGAGGCTTCGCATCATTCACCATCCTTACAACAATACCCTCGGTCTTCTCGCCGTACATCGGCGGGCTTCTAATGCAACAGTTCGGTGACGTTGAAGGCCTAAAAATAGGCTTCTTTATGAGCGGCCTCCTCGGTGTGGCCTCCGTGACCTGGCGCGCTCTGAGGCTTAAGGAAACCTTTAAGCCGTCGAGGACTGATAGTTTGAGCCTAGCCCAATTCGTCGTTGGTGTAATTAGACACAACGCAAGCGCCTATCGCCTGGCTGGTTCTAATGCAAGGAAGCTCATAGTTTACTCGGCGCTCTCAAGCGTGGCCACGGGGCTGTCGACCCTCTACGTTTCCATATATGTGATTAAGGGCCTGAATCTGCCACCTACCTATTACGGTCTTCTCACGGGTCTCAGCGCCCTAACAACCATACTTCTGCTTCTTCCAGCCGCGAGCTTTGTGGAGCGCTTCGGCCTGAAGAGGGCCGCCGTGCTTTCAGCCCTCTCATCACCCCTGAGCATGCTGGTGTTCGTGTCCGCCAACGGTATGAATGACCTTATCGCCTGGAGTATGACTGGGGGTGTGAGTGGCGCGCTCACCAGCCCAACAATTCAGAGCCTGCAGGGAAACGTTGTCCCAGCCGAGCTCAGGGGAAGGCTTATGGCCATGTTTAGCGTGGTGCCCCTCCTAGTGAGCACACCCGCCCAGATAGCCTCAGGCGTTCTCTTCACCTACGTGTCTAGGCTCGCACCATTCATAGTGTCCATACCATTCTATGCTCTCTCCGTATACATTCTAACCACCCTTAGGCTGGATGGCTCGAAAAACTAGTTTGTGTTAACGCTTATAGTGCTCGCCGCGTGTTAGACTGGATGGGTACACCTGATTTTAGACTGTACTGGTGGATAAAGCACAATATGGGTAAAGCTAAGCACAACCTCTCCTCGAGCGGGCTGAGTGAACCCGATCTGAGTGAAATGGGTGTTGTTACTGATTACAGCGCGTTCAAAGCCTCCTCGCAGGACTCGGAAGAATCATTCAGGCGTGCCGTAGCCGAGCTTTACGGTGTTAGCGGGGAGAACATTCTCCCAACGATTGGAGGCACCGAGGCCATCTACTTGGTGAACCTATTTATGGCTGAGCAGACTCGCAGCGCGTTTGTTCCCACACCCAACTACGAACCCATGCTATCCGTGCCAGCCATGCTTGGTTTTCACCTCGAAAAAACCTTTAACCCAAGTAGGACTCTCCTTGTTAGCCTCACCGACTCTAACAACCCAACTGGTAGGTCACTCTCTGAGACTTGGGTGAAGAGTCTTATTGACGGAAGTGGTGATGATTCGTGTGTCTACATAGATGAGACGTTTAGGGAGTTCGGTTTCCGGGAATCGATAGACACATGGTTTAAACTGAATAGAGATAAGGTGGTTGTCTCAAACACGCTAACGAAGTTTTATGGGTTGGGCGGGTTCAGGGTTGGGTGGATAACCGCTAGTGAAGATAAGATCGAGGATCTGGCCAGGCTAAAGCCGTTCATCACAGGCGAAGACGCAGCCTACTCTCTATGGGTGGGTGCCCAGGCTATCAGGAACAGGTCTAGATTCGTCTCAAGGGCGAAGCGGATCGTTGAGCGTAATAAGAAGATTGTTGAAGAGTTCGTCGAGTCGACACCGCGGATCGGTTGGTCTAACCCGGACGCTGCACCCTTCTGCCTCATTACCTACTATGATGGTGTTTCCTCTGAGAAGCTTTGCTTGGAGGCGCTCAGAGAGCAGAGTGTGCTCATAGCGCCCGCAGAGTTCTTCGGAGCCGAAAGGGGCTTCAGGTTGTGCTTTACTCACACAGATGAAGAAGCCCTCGTTGAAGGTTTAAAGTCTCTTTCAGTGTTTCTGGGTGAAGCGTTAAGGTGAGTTTGAAAGCAAAGATAAACGCTGCGAAAAGGGCTCTCGAATATGTGGAGGATGGCGACACCATAGGTGTTGGCTCAGGCTCCACTGTGTCGTTGTTCATAGAGGAGTTGGTAAAGAGCGGAAAAAGGATCACAGCTGTACCAACATCCCTAGACACCCTAAACAGGCTCACAGAAAGGAGAATACCCATCACAACCCTAGGCCACGTTGAGGGCCGCCTCAAACTCACAGTTGACGGCGCCGACCAGGTTGACCCACACCTCAACCTCATCAAGGGTGGTGGTGGGGCGCTTACAAAGGAGAAGATTGTGGCCTACAGCTCAGAGCTATTCATTGTGATAGTGGATGAGTCAAAGCTTGTCGGCAAGCTTGGGATTGGCTTCGCCGTGCCCTTAGAATTCGTTTACGATGCCCACCCCCTCATCTCTAAGATGCTCAGTAAGGAGTGGGGTTGCACCCTAACCTTTAAATCATGCGATGGGAAGCTCACCCCACTTATCAGTGACAATGGGCTGGCTCTTGGAGGCCTACTCTTCAGGGACGGGGTTGGTGATCCCTCTAAAGCCGAGGACTCGATAAACTCGGTCCCAGGAGTACTGGAAAACGGCCTTTTCACCAAGCATAAGAACATGCTAGTCGTAGTTGGGGATGCGCAGGGTTCGAAGACGCTTACAAGGTGAAAGCCTAATTGCGGGCTGCCTCCGATGAGGTTGTAGTGGCCTCAGCCGCATCAGGATCGCTTAGTGAAACAATCAGAGGATTTCTAGATATGGATAAACCGCTACTGCTACTCACGTTTACTGGGGAACCCAAGACTTACCTCGACGGGCGGGAGGTGGGCGTGGAGGATGTTCTCGTGTTTAGGTTCAACGAAACCTACAGTCGTCTACTAAGCGGTTTGTACGCCTATGTTTACGGCCTGGATGAGGAACCCATATTCCCATGTGGGGCCATACTTCTAAGTAGGAGGGCAGCTGAGCGCGTGCTGGACGCTGGGGGCAGGGGCTTTACACCACTTATCAGGGCTATCCGCGCATTAGAGAAGAGAGCTCTAAGTGTGAGGTATATCACTGTTAAAACGGCTGAGGACAATGGGGCGAAAATGTTCCCGATAAGTGTTTTCTTGTTTCAGGTGCTTTTACCAGGGCTCCTTGACTCCTCCCTGCTCAGATTTATGGCTGTGGGCCTAAGTGGTGTGCTTGTGAACCTGGGGGTTTTGGATGCCCAAGTAAACCTCTTCGGGTTGTACTCAAAATCCTATTTGGCTGTTCCCTTAGCGTTCGAGTGCTCTGTGATATGGAACTTCGCGTTTAACAACTGGTTCACATTTAGGGCTGGTAGAATTAAAAAGATAAGGTTTGTCGAATACAACGCATCCACGGTCGGCTCATTCATAGTGCAGTTTGCGAGCGTTTATACGCTCACAACCCACGCACACATACACTACTTGATAGCAAGTATTATTGGCATAGTTCTAGGCTTCTTCGTCAACTACACGATATCCCTTCGAATATGGAGAAAACAATAACACTAAATCTAACGAGCGCCGCGGCGGCCGACCTCACTGGAACTCCCCCCTGCACTGGCTCTTCTATTCGCCCTGAGTATTCGACTCAACGTACCCCCCGCCTGAAGCGTCTTTTTGAACCCCAAATACACGCCTAGAATCGTTATGAGTAGTGATACAATGATCATGAGTAGGATTTCAGCCGTAGTTAGAAAGAGGGACCAGCTGAAGGGCAGTTCGAACTGCATCATAACATAGTTTAGCTCATAGAGTATTGTTGTTAGAAGCGTTGGCTGTGGAGTTGACACAAGCACGAAGTACACTGAGAGAAGATAGAGAACCCTTCTGAGCAGCCATTGGTTGACTCTGTTGGCCATAACCACTTAAGCAAACGTCGTTTAGTGGTCTGATTAACTTTACGGTGTGTTATCGGCGGTCTCAGGATAAGTAGGCTTCCACGCCTAGGTTGCGAGACCACCAAATCATTGTCTGGACACTACTCAGCATAGAAATATTAGTGTATCTCCGTATTAACTAAAAGAAGCGGGCTTTTGAAAGCTCAACGAGGGCGTCACAGTCGGGTTACAAGCTGTGCGATGGGTCGCCCGTCATCTTACTACGAGTACTGCGCAGGGGGCGTGTGCTACCAGCCCGCTTGACACGCTGCCCAACACCAGCTTTTTGAATCCGCCAAGACCCCTTGTGCCAACAACTATAAGGTCCACTCTGTTCTCAGCCGCGTAATCGACTATTGCCTGCACAACTGATGCGGTACCTTCTATCACCACACGCTCGGCATCCACGCCTTGATTGGCCGCATCTTCAGATACGTCCGCAACGACCTTCTCTAAATACTTCTTTGTTTGCGCCAGGTATTCGCCTATACCGTACGAGCTGCCGCCCGGTATCCCTTGATCTAGAAGTATTGGGACCTGCACCACTGCTAGCACGATTAGCTTGGCGCCAGTAACCCTTGAGAGCCAAATGGCGGTCTTGGCCGCTTTACGCGAATTTTCTGAGCCGTCGACGGCAACAAGTATCTTCCTGTACACACTTCCCTCCCCCGGCGTATTCGTTTTCTCAATCAAGACTTGAGCCATAATTTTTACATTAGCCAAGCGTTATAAGCCTTGTTGCCCACAACATAGCATTACACCTGCCTCTTCCCCTGCGTGTACCGTTGTGTGTACATCCGCATAAGAGTGGTATGGGAACCGTCTAAGGCGTTTCCCTTCGACCACTAACACTCTTGAATGTGTTGTGTTCCCTATAAATTACACCGTTAGAACATGTCTAGGTGGAAGTGTCCCACAATAATTTTTGTGTCAATGCTTATAGTTTTGGGTTTTTAGTTATTTGGTGTGTTGAGTAAAAAGAGCAGTGTTCGGCTAAGTAGGATCGTTGCTTCAACGGCGGCGGTCGCACCGATAGCAATACTTCTGGCCGCACCAGGCGCACCAGAGATATCCTTTCCTCTTCTACCCTTTCTCAAGTTCGAGCTGTGGGAGATACCTGTGTATTTCGCTTTCTACTTCTTCGGTTTTAGAACAGCCTTCCTAACAGAGGTTGTGGTTTACGCAGTTATCCAAACACACCCCACCACAATACTGTTCGCACCCGTTTATAATCTTGTAGCGGTCCTTGCAACACTCGTGGGGCTACGGCTCACAGCTGGGATACCCAAATACTCCAAGCCTTTAGGGTTGGGTGTGAGCTCGGCTCTGCGGGCTGCTGTAATGGTTGGTTTCAACTATGTATTCGTGCAGTTGCCTATACCATTTGGCTTTTCCTTCCCAGCGAGGGAGGTGGTGCCGCTGCTTATACCCATAGCTATCTTCAACGTTATTGTCACACTCTACTCTGCGGGCTTGGCGCTTATGGTGTATGATGTTGTATGGAAGAGGATTCTTTTAAGAAGCCAAACCAGTATTCGGGCCTAAACGGGCGCCTATGAAAATGTGTGAGGTTAATGCTGACGATTCGGATGAGGCTTGACTGGCTCATTCTAAAGCATTAAACGCCCTTACTAGTTGAACCATGGGTTTTACTGCTGGATCCTTGCCTCCACCTTAACGAATCCACTGGCTGTCTCCGCGTTCACGAATTTTAAGCCGAAGGCTTCTAGGAAGCCTTTGAGGCCTTCTGAGGTGCAAACAGCGCTTTCGAAGCTGTATCCTGTTCCAGTCATTATCACCTGAACCCTATCATCCTCTATGTTTAGGTCGATCATGCTTATAGGTAATAGCTCTCTGAATCGCTTAATGTAGTCGCCTAACGAATCTATTTTTCCAGCCTCAGATTTTAGGAGTTCTCCGAAGACTCTTCCCTCGTCATACCACGCGCGTAGCACTTCTTCCTTTGAGTTCTTGAAGGCGGCCTGCAATATCCTGTCAAGCAGTGTTTCGGGTATTGGGACGGCTGAAATCGCCTTTAAAAACTCGAATCCCTGTATGATCTTGTAGATTTGCTCGGGGCTCTTACCCATGCGGGAGACGTGGAGATATGTCTGTATTGCTTCGTTTGCGATTGCGTAGAGCGTCTTGTTTTGTTTACGGGCCTCCTCGGTTAGATCTTGAGCAATTCCGGCGTCTACCGCTATATTGACTCTCGCCATATTCCATTCCTACATGGACCTACATCCACAAAAGCTTTACAGAGTAGTACACAGAAGACGTAGCCGACCTAAGCCGGCTCCATATGCCTTAGCCTGAAGGGCTGGTTGTGAGTGGTTTAAATTCCTTTTAATAGTTTGAGTATGTTCCCACGCATAATATCGCTGTTACCACCAACCGCTTCAGCGAATTCCTGAGCGGAACCGTATGGTGTCTGCCCCCTGAAGTTAGGGTAGTCGCTCCCATAGATCGCTTTACTTGATAGCTCGGCTAATCTCGGAAGATACTCCTTCAAGCGTTTTGGTGGTATACCAGAGAGCTCTAGATAGACGTTCTCATGAATCCTACATAGTGTAAAGGCTGTCTGGAACCAGATGGGTCGACCCGCGTGTGAAACTATTATTTTGAGCCGGGGGAAATCCACGGCTACATCATCAATGTATAATGGGTCCCCAAACTTGTTTCTCGAACCAACACCCACACTGGTACCGGTGTGGAACATCACGGGCAAGTTATGGTCTTCGGCGAACTCGTACACCCTTAGAAGCTGGCTGCCAGACTTCTCTAGGTAGTCATTGGGCTTGAAGTAGTGGTGAACGGGGTGAAGCTTTACACCCACGATTTCAAGCTTGGAATACTGGTGTTCGAGTTCACTTTTGACGTCGAATTCGCAAGTGGGGTTTACACCGCCGAACAGGTAGTAGAAGTCACGCATATTCCTGGCGTACTCCGCCTGCTGGTACACCCCTTCAACCCTCAGATTGTTGGCGCAAGGATATGAGGGTATTAACACCACGTTTAAGCATTCAACCGAGGCATTAGAGAATGATTCACGCATCTTTTCGGGAGGAGGCCAAGCGTTCGGGTCTAGGCCAACCCTACGTATATACTGGCGGCAGTGCTCTGGCATATCTGATATGCCAACATGTGTGTGGGCGTCCACATATTGAATCAAGCAGACCGACCTATCCTTCAAAGCGTGGTGGGGACAGCGAGCACCAGTAGCCGCACTTTAGGGTATACGTCCTGAGGTCTTAGGTTCTCATACATGTTATACCCCACTTCAGCCTTGCTGTGTTACGTCTGAGCCACCTGTTTATCTTGTATTTCCCTCTCGGCTTCCCTCTTTACTTGTTGTAATCCTTCCCTATAAGTAGGATATCTGAATTCGAATCCCAGTTTCTTGATCTTTTCGTTTGAAACCGCTTGGCTCAGGGTGAATGAAGGCGCGATGAGTTTGTATGCGGCTCCAAAGCTTATCCTCGCCAGTATAAGTGGCACGTAGATTGGAGGCGGGGCGCCGAATGTTTTAGCAGCCTCTTCTAAGAATACTCTGAGCTCGACTGGCTCATCATCCACCACATTATACACTTCGCCTGGGGAACACCTTTTATAAATATATGAGATGGCTCTTGCGACGTCGTCGACGTGCACGAAGCTCACACTTATCTTGCCGTTTCCGGGAACAAATGTTCTGGAGTGACGTAGCATCGGCTCGAAGAATCTCTCCTTCCAAACNCCCCCCCAACCGTACACAGCGCCCAGCCTCAGAATTGAAGCGTTTACACCCCTGTTGACATAGCTCTGGATGACCCCCTCCCATTTTAGAAGTGTGTCTCCAAACCACGTGGACCCATCTATCTCGTCGACTTCTCTGCTGAGTGTAGCCCTGATCTCACCCTTATATGCTCCGTGATGCTTGTAGGCTAGTGCGCCGCTAACGCTCACAAAGCACGTATCCAAGCCGAGCTTCACGATGGCTTCAAGAGCGTTCCTTGTCCCTTCCACACGTGACCTCTGCATAAGCTCAAGGTAGACGCTATCAACCCTACCAGAGGGATACCTTTCGCCAGCGGCGAACAACACCCCTTCGGGCTTAAGTGTTCTGACTGCATCCTCAACGCTCCGCGGGTCTAACAAGTCGCCACGCACGACTCCAGCTAAACCCTCAAGTTTTACCTCGCTCTTACCCCTTAAAAAACCGTACACCTCGTGACCGTCACCCACAAGCTGTCTGGCAGCTCTGAAGCCTATGAAGCCCGTGACCCCGAAGACCAATAACTTCATCATATGGGCAACCGATCCCATAAATATATTTGTTTTGACACCCAGCTTTGTCTTATAGGTAAAGCAGCAACTCCACTCAGTGAGGTTTTACGGGCGTGGTTTTTGTTTTAAGCCATTCCTTAAACCCCATCTGGTGGTGGGTGGTCTCATTGGGTTGAATTAGTATGACGTATGACTCATCCTCTAATTCTTGTATTAAGCCGTCCAGATTTAGCTTGTCGTATGCTTCCCTAACCCTCTCTTTGGCCACCCTAGTGTTGGGGTGTCTTGAGACCATCGCGCAGCAATCCTTGTATTGTGCTACAGCATGCTCGTAGAGTCCGAGTTTCCTTGCGAGGTCTATTGTTTCCTGCTTATTATATGTAAGCAGTGGTCGGAACACGGGTAGCTGCGAACCTTGGTCGACCGCGGCTATGTTTTCAAGAGTCTGCGATGCGACTTGGCCTATACTATCACCGAAGGATACGGCTTCTGCGCCGACCGCTGAAGCAACCCTCTCCGCGAACCTTCTCATAAAGTATCGGAAGAGCACCGGTTCAACCCTTTCGCCTAGCCTTATGGATGCGAGCTGATACTTCGTGAATGGTACAGCAATGAGCGTGCTCCCCCCAGAATAGTCTGAGAGCACTCGAGCCACACGGGCAACCTTTGAGTCGACCACATGATCAACTGAAGGATAAGCGTAGAAATGCAGATAAAAGGGTGTAACACCTCTTTTCATCAGTAACCAAGCTGCCACAGCGGAGTCCACACCACCCGAAAGCAGATGGATAACACTGCCAGAGGATCCGAGAGGTAGGCCTCCGGGGCCCTTATGCTTAGACGTGTAGACAAGTATTCCGCTCTTGACTATATCCACAAATAGCTCTAGGTCAGGTTGTTCCAGGTCCACCTCCAATCCACATAACTGCTTCACATCGCCCCCAAGCATACGTGCAAGCTCAAGCGAGTTCGCACCCCAGTACTCGCCGGCCCTCCGCACACGTATACCAAATGTACGCGCACCACTACGCTTGGCGTGAAGCGCTATCTCCACACACCTGCGCTTTAGTTCTTCATAGTCGTGCGGCAAAAGCGTTGCCCTAGTGTACCAGGCAACACCGAAAACCCTCCCAAGCTTACGATCCAGCTCATCCCAGTTCTCCGCCGATACTACACCTACGAGTCTCGCGTCCACATGGGTTATCTTGGATACTTGCCCACCAAGCATAGACCTAATGTTTCTAATCAGTAACCCAACATACCTACCCCTATTAGCACCCCTTAGCGAGATCTCAGAGTAGTGGGCTACAAACACGTCATTCAAAGCAGACTACTCGTGGATGTGTTCGCCAAAGCTTTAACGCTTACTCAAACAGTGACTCTCCCGATTAGAATAGTGTTTTGTGTACGCTACAACCCTCTTCCCTCTTTTTAGGAGAAATTAGAAAGTAACACGGACTTATCACGTACCCCGAGTATTCAGCAAGTTGTCTGCAGACTCTCTATCCTCATGTCGTCGATGTAGGGGATAATGCATAGGAATTCGAAGTCTTTGTCTGACTCATTCATTAGCGCGTGCGGCACGCTTCCACCTATATAGACATAATCGTCTGGACCAACCGTTCTCTTTGCCTCACCAGCGCAAACAATTCCTCTTCCGGAGAGTATGTAGAGTGTTTCTTCATATTTGTGTGTGTGCATAGCTATCAGGCCGTGGGGCTTGATTGTGAATTTTCTTAACGCATACCTTAAGGAGCCAATTTCCTTAGTGGTGAGCCACTGTATAAACGCGTCCCTAGAACCGCTTACAGAGACAGGCTGCACCTCCACATCCTTCCTGTGTCCGAAGTATATGTCCATGTGAATACACAACGCTAACCAGTAAAATAAGCTTACTTTGAAGAAAGAGGGGATACATTGATTACGGTTATCCCTTTAGAACGCGATTTAAAGTTGTGTAAATCCTCAACGTGGCTTTTCGTATTAGTGTTTACTACGCACTATATGGACTGCCAGCCATACGATGAACGCGGCGAGCAGGCCGATTGCTATCGTGTCCAGTGTGTGATGGCTGGCAGAGGCTCCGACAAATTGGACATTTGCTGTTATACTTGATACTATTGAAGATGATGCGGTGGGAACCGTTGTGTTGGTGGCGGTTGTGGGTAAGGGTGGTTCAGGTTTCATGTTGGGTGCAAGAGTTGTGGTTTTGCCTAGTCCTACAATATAGGTGGCGATCACTCTGGCCGCTGATGTGAGTTCGGGTGAGTATAAGACTGCGAAGAAAGCGGCTACTGGAAGGAGCACCTCAGGCAGTATTCGACTTAGCGCGTTCAGAAGAGATTGTCTGGTGCTAGCAACCATCTCCTTACTCTTCTTAAGGTACTGCAGGGAGGGGAGAATCAGGAGTGCTGCCTTCGAGGGCTCATAGTGCTTAACGCTCTTACCCTTAACGCTCATCCAAACAGACCCCTTCTTCTCTCTGATTAGCCCCGCAAGCAAAAGCTTCTCGACGTGGTATGACACAAGCTGCATGGTGAGACCCAGCTGCTCAGCTACTTGGGATACGGTTTCAAGACCAGAGTAAAAGGCTAGGTACACGTCCCGACCGGTGTCGTTATCCAGTTCCTCGGCTATCAGTTTGAGCCTCTGAACATCCTTTGGCGAATCAGCGCATATCACGTCCACGCTCTCCGCGTCAGCCAGCCCCACTCACCGAGACTAAATCGCGAAACAACGTAATAAGTTTGCCTCAAAAACGAATTTTAGCTATCACTCACCCTAAGATAACAATGCCTTACCTATTCATACGCCTAGGCATAATTTGGGTGGATTGTTACCCTTATTTTCTCTATGGCAGAATCCTTTGGGGCAATATTTGACTTAATCTTAGTAGCGTATGTATTAATTCCCGAATGTTTGTACGAGTGGGGCTTTGGGCTAACCCCGTGTGAACAGATAGTTTTTGACTTTTCCACCATCTAGTTCTAGTATGAGGCCTCGTAGGATACCAGCACTGTAGTCGCTGCCGGGGTTGAACACCGGTGTCCTACCGAAACTGTTCTTTACGTAGTCGATGCCGCCCGATTCGTGTATGTGGCCGTGGAGTCCTAGGAGTGGATTGTACTCCTCGATTATCCTCCTCATAGCGGTGCTCCCAACAGAGACCATCTGGTATTCACCTCCAACCAACTCTGGCTTGAGGTCGGGTGTTAGTTTTGGGGCCTTATCTATTTTGGTGTCTATGGGTGGCACGTGGGCCACTAGTATTGTTCTTTTTGGGTCCGACTTCTCCATGATTTTTTTGACGTCTGCGTAGATTTGGTCCTCAGACTTCTCCCTAGGCGTGTGCCACGGTGTGGGGTTGCTGTAGCCGTAGCCGGCCAGCTCGTATTCACCCTCAAACTCGACGATGCTTTGCTCGAAGGGTACAACAGTCTCAGTCCTGTAGTGCTGTATGTAGTCCGCAACCTCCTCATAGTCATCGTTTCCTGGTATAAGGTAGAGTTTGGCTCCGATTGGTTTGAGTCTCTCGTGTGCCTTCGTGAAGAACTCGTCCAAACCCTTCTTCATCTCGTCAAGAAACGCCGCCTTAATCTTCTCCTTATCCCCCTCCATGGATACGTACTCATCTTCGCTGAGTACCTTATAATAATACCCACTACCCCTGATCTGCTTTTTAACCTCCTCGAGCTTTGAACCATCCACTACTCTGTTCTCACCGAACAGGTTGAGACTGTACTTCTCACCCTGAAGTTTTATTATGGGGACAAGCAACTTACCAGTGAGGTCACCAGCGATAATTATGTTACGGATACCGTAGAACTTGGCTGCGTTAACAGTCTTGTTGAGCACAATGTCTGAGCCGTGGAGGTCAGATACAATAAGAAACCTCGTCTTACCCATATCTACACTAGCACCCCCAAGATTTATAAAGTTTTCAAAATTCGCCGTTCACGTTAGATTAAAATTTGATTTAAGGGTGATTACGCTCCATAACTAGATTCTGGGTCTACCCTTGCGGGGGCATTTGACTAGGAGGAGTGGTCTTACAGTGCAATAGTTTAAACATTTAACTATATGTTATAAGTCTACAGCTTCATTGTGGCATTTAAGGGAGTCGATGCATTTCTTTGTGACTTCGAGTATCTGCTCGCTTCCCTCTTCACTGCAGAGGGTGTAGACCACTAGGTATCTGGATGAGTCTTCGCAGTAGAGGTGCATCGAATAAACCCGCTTAGGGCTGGGTTTACCCTTGAAGCCGAACATCTCTGGAGGCGAAACCCCGAATTTGACCGCGTTGAAAACGGCTTCGTGGCCATTCAGGTTTGAACGCCTAGTTTCCGATATCTCGAATCCATTCACATCCTTGCTACGCTTTATCCTCTCAACGCTGTATTCGGCGTGTTTTTCTACTCCCTCAAACTTCTGCCTAGCCTTCTCAAGCGGTCCCCACGAAACATACAGTTTATCCTTCTCTGGAGAATGGAACACTACGTCTCCCTCTTGCCTCTTCGAGGCGGGGTTGAGCTCGACACGCCAACTCGCAGGGTAGAGTATGGACAAGCCATAGGCGGAGTATAGGTCAAACCGCAAAGCCAACATCATCATATTGGAATTAGGAGTGGTTTAAATCAAACGCTGGTGCCTTAAGTGGACGCTCGGCTGTCTTGCACCTTCGCCGTTTTGAAATACTACTTTCTTGAATGACTAGCGGGCACGCGTGCAAAGAAACACACGTCTATACTGTGCTGTCTAACTATTGGGCTGACCACCCTAACTTTCGAGTAGGCACCAAGTGCTGAATAGTTTTCTATGATGCCTTTGAGTTACTAAATATTGGTAAATTGAATCGTGCAGGGTATTGAGTTTTGTACGATCAATACGAGATTTGTAGGATTAAGTACAAAAACTTATATAGCAGTATTTGAGATACTATTTGACGAAGAGAGTGGGACGTTGGGTTTTCGTGCAGCTATAGTCGGCTGCGGTGCACAAGGAAGGGTTATATCAACGTTTTTTGTGCGTGATCCGACTTTTGAGGAAGTCGCCCTCTTCGATATTAAGCCAGAGGTATGCCAGGATCATATTCACTCAATAGATGGGCTGGGTATTAGAGCAGATAAAATCACTCGCACTGAGAAGCTAAATGCGGGTGATAAGGAGGACGTAGCGCGTAAGGTGAGCGGTTATGATGTTTTGATAAACGCTGTGATACCTCGCTTCAACCTAGACTTGATGGAGGCTTCTTTGAAGGCGGGTGTCCATTATGTAGACATGGCTTTTGGTCCTCCTTACAACAATCTAGAAAAGCAGCTTCAATTGGCTGGGGACTTCGAGCGTGGCGGTCTGGTCGCCATTATAGGCGCTGGGAAGTCTCCTGGCCTTACCAACCTGCTTGTGGCAGAGGCTGCTGAAATGCTTGACAGTGTTCTAAGTGTTAAGATCAGGATTTTCGGAGAAGTTGAATCCACTGAGCCTCTTATGACTTGGTCTCCAAAGACACTCTTAGAGGACTGCTCTATACCCCCAGCCTACATCTCGGATGGTAAACTCGTGCGAGCACTTCCATTCGGCGGTGAAGAAGAATACGTCTTCCCACAACCCGTGGGGAAGAGGCGTGTTTGGTTACACGAGCATGAGGAAGCGTATATGTTTCACTGGAGTTTGAAGAATAGGGGGCTCAAGAACTTTGACCTAAAGATGGGTGGACTAGAGAATATGAAGGCTCTCTACGAACTTGGCCTCTTAGGGCGGAAGGATACTGCACAGGGCTCAAGTGAGCCCAATTTAATCGACCTCCTAGCCTCCCTGCTTCCTCAGCCGCCAACTCAGGAAGAGCTTCTCAAAATGATAGAGAGAGGTGTCATCACTGGGTCGCAGGGGATTAGCGTGGTGGAGGTTGAGGGTGAAAAGGCTGGATCGGAGGCTAGGGTTGTGCTATGGGTTAGCGACCCAAATATTCTGGATGTAGTAAGAAGCTACCCGATGGCTACAGATGACTCCTATGTGGTGGGCCTCACGTGCTCGCTTATCACAAGGGTGGCACTAAGCGAAGCGGATTCACTTGGGAGCGGGGTTTATCTGCCAGAGATGCTGCCAAGCAGTATAAGGAGGAATGTGCTCAACCAACTCTCCAAACAGGTCCCCCCCATCTTGGTTAACGGAAGATTCGAAGGAAACGTGAAACTCACTGTTGAGAGAGCCCGTACACACTAGTTTTCACTGTTGGTTACACTTGTGAAGGAATAGTCTAATATATATCCACCATTTGATTATTAGACGATAACTAGTTGTCAGATATACCAGAGGAGATTCCCTTTATCGCTGAGGTGATACAGGGCGGTAGGATAACCATACCAGATGAAGTAAGAGAGATATTCGATATAAAAGAGGGCTACTTTGTTCTCTGCAGACTTAGAGTCATATCGAGGCGTCAGAAGAAGCCACGTATGCGGAAACAGAATAAAGCACCCAGATCCCATAATGAGTAGTTGCGTATAAAACAAGATAAAAGATATTTCGTAAACACAACTTTTTTTATCTAATTTAGTAGATCCACTTAAAAAACTTTATATTAGCGTGTGTATGTTTCAGGACAATGAGCCCGAAAAAAGGTGTAAGTAGGGCCCTAGTCGTGGGCTTGGTGGTGGTCATAGTTGTCGTGGCCGCCATAGCTGCAGTGGTGCTCACACGACCAACCGTTAAGAGCACGCCGTCAACACCCACAACATCCTCCACTCCGACCACGCAGCCGTCAACATCCTCCTCGGTTCAGACAACCACGTCTCAGACAAGCACGTCGGCGACACCGCCTCCGCCAGCTAATCAGTCTTCACTGGTTGCTGAGGAGGGCGAACAGCCTGATTCGCTTGACCCAGCTGTCACGTATGAAACACCTGGATGGGAGGTTGTTGAGCAGGTATACCAGGGCTTGGTCGCACCAAACGGTACGTCACTCACCTCCTATGTGGGTGTTTTAGCGCAGAATTGGAGTGTTTCGCCCAACGGTATGACCTATACATTCTATCTGAGAAAGGGGGTACACTTTAGCAATGGGGACCCGTTTAACGCGTATGTCGAGTGGTTCTCTATTTACAGGACTCTCATAATGAATCAGGCTCCTTCCTTCATACTTGGACAGAATTTGGCGTACACGAATGGGGTTAACTTCACTGTCAACGCTTCAACACTCAACTCAATAAACTACTTTGACCCATCACCTCAAAATCTCAGCGTCATGGAGTATCCTTACCAGTCGGTGCAGGTTGTAGGCCCCTACGAAATAGTCTTCCACCTAGGCTACGGCTATAATGGTTACGCGCCTTACAACGCGTTCCTAGCAACCCTCACAACACCAATGGCGTACGCGGTGGACCCAGCCGTGGTCGAAGCCCATGGGGGTGTTGTAGCGAACCAGACAAACTCTTGGATGTTCTCTAACATGGTTGGAACAGGCTTCTACATGCTTAAATCCTGGATTCCGGGGCAGAGTATAACGCTAGTTAAGAACCCCAACTACTGGGCGGATAATTTGCCTGAGTCACAGCTTAACTACGCGATTCAGCCAGCCATAATAAACACGATAACGATCTATTATAAGTCGGCAACCGCGCGTATAGCCGACCTCAAATCGGGCGTTGCCCAGATGATTGAAGCGCCAGTACAGGACTACAGCGTGCTTCAGGGTATTCCGGGGGTTAATGTCACTAAGCTCCCCATAGCCTTCGGCTCCTCCGAAGACATATACTATCTGTACATGGATCAGGGCTTCGCTCCCTTCCAGAACAGGCTGGTTAGGGAAGCAATCTCCTACGCCATCGACTACCAGGGCCTTATAAATGATGTTTTGGATGGGCTCGGCGTGCAGTATATTGGACCAGTTCCCCCAGGGTTCCCCTTCTACACGCAGGCCACAGCGGGCCTCCAACCCTACCAATACAACCCTGTGAAGGCCGCGGAGCTGCTCGCCCAAGCGGGTTACAGGGCGACACTACCTAATGGTACTGTTATTAACCCGAACGGTGAGCAATTCCCATCCTTCAACCTACTCTATACCTCCGACTCAACAACCGAGACCGAGGCCGCACAGATAATTCAGGCGGAGCTTAACCAGATAGGTATACCCGCGACCCTGTCGCCCTTAACCTTCCAGCAGTATTCTGGGATAATGTACACTGTTGGTAACTCAACTCAATACCCAATGGGTATCGCTTTCTACAGTGAGGACTACACTGCCAGTATAGACTATGTTGAAGCTATAACGGAGAATGGCTATGTGAGCACTTCAGCCTATCTTAACTCCACCATTATTAATTGGGCTGTTGAGGCCGCAACATCGTTTAACAATCAGACGATAGCTCAGGCCTTCGCTAACATCACTAGGGCGATGTATGACCAGTACGTTCTGATATGGCTTTTCACACCCTACTTCCTCGCGGTCCACGCCGATGATGTGACGGGCATGATTCCAAACCCAGCGGGTTCGGGTATGGGATACTTCATGTTTTACAACACTGTGCACTACACGTAGCTGGGTGACCGTGTTGACCACCCCACGCGAACTATCCCTTTTTCTATTTAAACGCGTGGTGTCATCAATTTTCGCGCTCATTGGCGTGTTCGTAATAGTCTTTTTGGTTTCACACGCCCTTTCACCCGACCCGGCTAGGCTGTGGGCCGGACCTAAAGCGAAACCATCCACAATATATGCGATTGAGGTTAGGTACCACCTCAATCAACCCTACCCCATCCAATTCTACTATTTTATTAAGGACTACCTGACGGGTAACTTTGGCATCGATCCACTCACGGGTAAACCCATAGCGGCAGAAATAGGGTATTACCTACCCAACACGCTTGAACTGGTTTTAGCATCACTCGTAATAATAGTTGTGTTAGGTGTCTTCTTGGGTTATGTATCCGCCGTCAACTTCGGGGGCTACCGTGATGCGGCGATAAGGGTTTTCTACTTGGCGTCATGGGCAACACCAACATACTTGGGTGCTATGCTGGCTGTTCTCGGCTTCGCGACCTACCTTAAACTTTTCCCCTCGGGGGGAATGTATTCGCCCACGCTCACCCCGCCTCCGAGGGTGACCGGTATCTTTGTATTGGATTCCCTTCTTTCAGGTAACTGGGCGGATTTTTCCTCAGGCATCTATCACCTCGCCCTACCAGCCCTCACACTCGCCTTCCTCAATTTCGGTATAATAACCCGCGTGGCGCGGTCCTCCATACTTGAGGCTAGGTGGAGTCCGCACGTAAAGTCCGCTGCAGCTAAGGGTCTACCCACGAGGACAATAAGGGTGCGGCATATACTCCGCAACGGCCTCATAGATGTGAACACGCTGGGCGCCGTCATGTTTGGCTGGCTGCTTTCTGGCACCGTCGTGGTTGAGCAGATATTCGGGTGGCCCGGCATCGGCCAATTCGCGTATTCAGCCATCGCGGCGGATAACTATCCGGTGCTCATACCCGTTGTATTAGTGTTCACAGTGGGAGTGATAATTGCGAACCTGGTGGCCGATGTGCTCTACTCCGTGCTCGACCCCCGCATAAGGCTTGGTGGTGGACGTTGAGTCGTCGCAGTGAGGGTGCTGTAAAACTGTTAAAGGAGCTCTTGTTCGAAAACAAACTCACCGCGGTGGGACTTGTGGGCGTGATAGGCTTCCTAGTTTTGGCGCTCGTCGAGGGTGTAAGCCTAGGTAGGCTCACACCCTATAATCCCTCAGCCATAAACCTTATGGAAGCTAATCTTCCACCCAGCCCGGCACACCTCTTCGGCACCAATTTTGAGGGGCAGGACATCTTCTCTCGCGTGCTCGCCGCCATACCGATAGACATGGGTCTCCCAATAATAATAGTGGCTCTATCAGCACTGATAGGCCTCCTACTCGGTTCGATCGCTGCCTACTTCAGGGGTGTGCTAGATGAGGCCATCGCGCGTGTCACAGACGTGTTCCTCGCATTCCCGGGTATAATAATGGCTCTCGCGGTTGCGGCCACCCTCGGCCCAAGCCTGATCAACGCAACACTAGCGATCCTGTTTGTTTGGTGGCCCCCCTATGTCAGGCTTGTGCGTGGTAGAGCTCTCGAGGTGGTGAGCCAGGACTTTATATCAGCATCAAAGGCTCTTAATACACGTTTCCCCTACATACTCTGGAGAGGCATAATCCCCAACGTCCTCCCATCGGTGCTTGTATATGCTACAATGGATGTGGGAACTGCTCTACTATCCTTGTCAACCCTTGGCTACCTAGGCCTGATACCCCCCACACGGCCGGAGCTCGGATCAATGGTGGCATCCATAGGCCTCAACCTATACACGTATCCGTGGGAAGCGCTTCTACCAGCCTTCGTGGTCTTCCTAATAGTCCTCTGCTTCAGCCTCCTAGGCGACGGCCTAAGAGAAATGCTGGATGTAAAGGTACGACCACACATACTCATCCGAGAAAAAGTCGAAGAGTAGAGTCCCTGAAGCCATACCGAAGGGTGTGCGCCCTCTAAAAAACAATTGTAGCGTAGGCAGAGTATTCACTGTGCAAGTATTCCCGCTTTGCTCAGATAGCAGGCAACCGAATGCTCTTCCCCTACGTGGTAAAGTGGGGGGTGGGTTTGAGAGCATTCGCTCATGACGTATGGACATATTCTCTTATAAATGCATCCTTCAAATGATGGTTGGTGTTCACGTATAACCACGCTTCCCGACTCGCTTCTCCGCAGTAGGTTTGCAACCAGCTCCTGAGTGTAGGGATGCTTTGGCTGATTTATCACACTTTTAGTGGGGCCAGACTCAACCAGTTTGCCGTAGAACATGACACACACCCTATTGGACATGTATTTTAGAACGTTGAGGTCGTGTGTTATGAAGAGGTATGATAGTCCCAGCTCGGATTTAAGCCTGCGAAGCGTGTTCAAAACCTGCGCTTGAACGGAAACATCGAGAGAGCTTGTGGGCTCATCGAGAATGAGCAGTTTTTTGGGTACAACTAGCGCCCTTGCTAGGCTCACCCTCTGCTTTTCACCCCCACTGAGCTGCCTGGGATAAGAGTTGAGTGAGCTGGGCCTCAAACCCACCAGTGGAACAATTTGTGCAATCTTCTCATCGTGCTCTTTTCGGTCGACCCCGGCAGCCACGAGCGCCTCCCTGATTATGTCGCGCACCCTGAGACGGGGGTTAAGCGAGCTTACAGGGTCCTGGAACACTATGCCTATGTTTCTACGTAGGAATGTAATATCACCCCTGTGGTCGAAGCGTATCTCTCGACCCATAAAACGAATCCGCCCAGAGGTGGGCTTGTAGAGGCCGACTAGCACCTTGGCTATTGTAGACTTACCGGACCCAGTCTCACCTGCTAGGCCAAGCGTCTCTCCCTCATTTATGTAGAAGGAGACACCATCCACGGCTTTAACTGAGGGAGGTTTGACGAGCAGGCTCAATCCCCCCACCTTGAAGTGGACACTGAGGTTTTCGACTTCAAGTATTCTTGTCATCGGAGTACAACCAGCACCTAACACGGCCTGTATGGCTTCCAAGCAAAAGCGGTTCGAATGCCTCGCAAAGGCTTGTCTTCTTGGGGCATCGGGGCGCGAATTTGCAGCCCTTAGGCAGCCGTTTTAGGTCTGGGGGCTCGCCGGGGGGAACGTCGAGTGGGGGTGCATCGACGAATCCTTGAGGTATCGCTGAGACTAAGGCTTTCGTGTAGGGGTGCTTGGGGGAGTTTAGCACCGCTTTAGCCTCCCCCTCCTCGAGTATTCGGCCAGCATACATAACGTAGATCCTATCGCAGATTGTTGCGGCAAGTGGTAGATCGTGTGTTACTATCAACATCGCCACACCATACTCCCGGTTGAGTTGCCTTAGGAGGGTTAAGAGTCTGCTTTGGACGTAGGCATCAAGCCCCGTGGTTGGTTCGTCCAAGACGAGTAGTTTTGGCTTCTGCAGGATAGCCATGGCTATGGCAACCCTCTTACGCATCCCGCCTGAGAGTTCGTGGGGATATTTATCCAGCACCATGCTTGGCTGGGAGACGCATAGCTCCTCTAGGAGTCGTAACACTTCTCTCTTTGCGCTTTCTCTGTTAAACGACTTCTTTTCACGCTTAGATGCAGCCTCAAGCGCTTCGAGGAGCTGGAAGCCAACCTTATAAACTGGGTTTAATGCTTCAACCGATTCTTGTAACACAATGCTCAGATGACCACCGCGTAGCTTCTCGAACTTGTGGTCATCAAGCCTTAAGAGGTCGGTTTCACCATCAAAAATTATCTCACCCCTCCTCACCTTAGCGGGAGGCCTATCGAGTAGTCCGAGAATACTCAGGCCTAGGGTGGTCTTACCCGAACCCGATTCTCCCACAATCCCTACCACCTCACTCGTGTCAACGCTGATTGATACATCCTCCAGAACGCGGACAGAACCGTCTATACTAACATAGTCAATTGTTAGATTCCTAACTTGGAGGAGGCTAGAGGTTGCTCGTTCCTCTAAGATGGTCGGAGTGGACGACATGCATCTAAAATGCCTACTCACACTCTTATATGGTTTATCATCAACAGAATCTACGTTCAATGTTAAAATTTTGAACTTGATTTTAGTTAATCTTTGCATAATTTTTGAACTGTGGTGGAGTGTTTGCTACATTAACAAAAAAGAATTGGATTCTTTTTTGAGTGATTGAGTTTGCTTTTTCGGCGAAAATTTTCTTTTTTTGTGTTTTTAATACTTAAATTATATATTTCAAGCTGAACTATACGTTTATATACTTGTTCAACCTATTTACGTATTGTGGTGAATTCAAGGTGAATTTTATGGTTGAAAAAACATCGTCTCTAAACACTGCTAACTCATTAAGGTTGTATCTCGAAGCTAAGAAACTCATTCCTTCAGGGGTATCTTCACTGAAGAGGATTGCTGGATTCGAGTCTCATCCCATATACATGAAGCGTGGCGAAGGCTCAAGGATTGAAGATGTTGACGGTAATAGATTCATCGATCTGCTTATGGGGTACGGCGCCTTAATAAATGGTCACAGGAACCCCAGGATCATGGAGGCGCTAAAGAAGCAGTTAGAGTACATGACTCTTTGCGGGGCGCCTACTGAGATCGAAATAGATGTGGCGAAGAAGATGCGTAGCATGGTTCCATCGGCTGATATGGTCCTCTTCTGTAATTCGGGTACGGAGGCAACCATGCACGCCATCAGGATTGCGCGCGCCGTTACAGGTAAGGATAGAATAGTTAAGTTTGAGGGCGCCTATCACGGCCAGCACGACTATGTGCTTTTCAGCGTGGAGCCCATGGAGACAGGCCTCGAGGTTTCACCATTCAGGATACCCTACCAACCGGGTATACCTGAAGAGATCGCTAGAACAGTTGTGGTTTCACCATGGAACAACCCTCAGGTGTTAGAGAAGATACTCAAGCGCTACAGGAATGATATAGCGGCCATAATCGCTGAACCCATCATGGGTAACAGTGGCGTGATAATGCCGGAGGGTGACTACCTCAAGCAGCTTAAAGAGTTAGCGCAGAAATACGAGGCTTTACTAATATTTGACGAGGTGCTCACGGGCTTCAGAGTCGCTAAGGGGGGAGCTCAGGAGTATTTCGGCGTCACCGCTGACCTCGTAACCTATGCCAAGGCGCTGGGGGGCGGTGTGCCCATAGCTGCCGTGGCGGGTAGACGGGATATCATGGAGATGGTGGGTCCGGGTAGGATTGGGTTTGGAGGCACGTATAACGCTAACCCCCTCAGCCTCGCGGGGGCCTCCGCCAACCTTGAAGTTTTGGCTGAGAACGAATACTCAGCTTACTCCCGTCTCCACAGCTTGGGTGGGAAGCTCATGAAGGGCTTGGCGGAAGAAGCCGAGGCAGCGGGTGTAAACGTCTCGGTTCAGGGTGTCGGTCCACTATTCCAGATATTCTTCACGGATTTGCCCAAGGTGAGGAACTATAGGGAGGCGCTCACAGCGGACGATGATGCGTACGCCGCCTTCCATCAGTCTATGCTCGAGCAGGGAGTATACCTACACCCTGACCCCTTCGAAAGGATAACCATATCCACGGCGCACACACAGGAGGACATAGACCAAATACTATCAGTAGCGTCCCGCGCCTTCAGGGAAGTTAAGGCAGTAGTTGGCGCTTAGCCTTAAACCTTACTGGTTTCAGATGCTTTTGCGTTCGATTTTCCCTCGACTCCCAGCTTTCCCGCTTCGATGTAGGCTTTTATTGTTTTTGAAACCTCGCGTAGGTCTTTCCTGTCGATTATTACATCCGCTTTCTGCTTTACTATTGGTTGTGCGTTGAAGGCTATCTTTAGGTCGGCAATCTTAAAGAGCTCGAGGTCGTTCGCTCCATCCACAACTGCCACTTTTGGCTCACGCTCTAGTAAGTCGTCAAAGGCTGTCTTTAGTATCTGTGTTTTGTTGGAATTCACGAGTAGGCCGTAGCCTATTAACCTGTTGGAGTGGAAGACGAGTTCGTTTGAGAATACGTGGTCTAATCCCAGCTGGGATTTAACCCTTGAGGTGAGTATCGAGAAGCCTCCCGACACGCCGACGAGTATCGCGCCCATCCGCCTCAGCTCCTCAACCATTTGGTGTGCTCCCTCTGTGAAGGGGAGGCTTTCCGCCACATTCCTACACTCGTCATAGCTTATGCCCCGTAGAAGCTTTAGCCTTCTTCTTAAGCCCTCCTCCCAGTCTATTTCACCTCTTATGCCCATGAGTGTTAGCTTCTTAACCTCCTCCTCTTTATCCACTAGTCTTGCGAGGCTTGGGAGGAGCTCCCCATCTATTAGTACTCCCTCAACGTCGAATATGACTATTAACTTGCGCCACCCCTTACGATCTTGACTATGGAGAAAAATGTTTGACATACTTAAACCCATCGCACAAATTTGTTTACCAAAGATGGTAAGGATGGTGTTCTTGTATCGTGGGTCGATGTTTTCGATCTCAGACGTAAGACCCAATTAGGGCTATGAGTGCACCAAGAAGTATGAGTGTGCCCCCTATACCGCCCGATAGATACCCTAAAACAATCAGGGCTAGTAGCCACAGTGTTTTTGGAAAACCTTTAAGCGATGTTATCGTGATGACAATTGTGGCTATCCATATGAGTGGGTGAACAAGTGGGGAGCCCTTTAGGTGTAAGGTGAATAGGAGGAGGTTTACTACAAGGAGTAGAGCACCCACACCCACCAAGACTTTCCCTGCACTAAAAGCCATCTGTTTTATCGACATTCTTTGTAATGCATGACGACGAGTCGTCTTAATTAGGTCAACGATACTAGAATCCACGTGTTGTCTGCTGTGTTAAGCGTTCAAGAGCTTTGAAACCTTAATTTCACTAAGGTTTGCACGCGTCAGAAGCGACGTTGTTGGTGTTCTTGTTGATTGTGGAAAAGGAAAGTATTTAAATTCAGCTAGCGTATGCTTACTTGGTATACCTACGCCTGAATTATTGGAGTGAGTGTGGTGTTAATAGGCTTATGTATTGGATAAATGTTTCCCCCTTAGAGGGTTCCCGCTCTGTTTAAGGGGTTGGTTATCAGTGAATCTTCGCGCAGAGGTGGGGAGGAGCAGGAGTTTTACTTTTCTGAGGATGCTTTACGGGTTCCTCGGACCGGCACTCATGGTTTCAGTTGCATATATGGATCCTGGTAACTACGGTACTGATCTCCAAGCGGGTAGCGCCTACGGCTACCGCTTAGCGTGGGCGGTGTGGCTTGCTTCGATTATGGCGATCGTGCTCCAATACCTTTCTGGTAAGCTGGGGCTGGCTTCGGGTAGCTCTCTTCCTGAGCTTGTGGCTCGCTCGATAAAGAGGAGGAGCGGTGTGGTGGGTTACTGGTTTGCCTCTGAGGTGGCTATTGCAGCTACGGATTTGGCGGAGTATTTGGGGACGGTTTTGGCGCTCAATCTACTCTTCGGGATACCGCTCATAATCGCCTCATTCATAGGTGCAATGGATGTGCTACTCATAATGTCCCTTTCATCTAGGAGGTTCAGGACAATAGAAGAGCTGTTTATGATTCTCGTAGGCGTCATAAGCCTCGGATTCTTCTACTTGGCGCTCACAACAACACCCAATTTCACCCAGGCAGTCCACTTCTCAGTTGTCCCAAGCCTTCCGGGTCAGGGTGCGCTTTTCGTGGTGGTGGGCATAGTTGGTGCCACAGTGATGCCTCACACACTCTTTGTTCATTCATACCTGACGAAAAACAAGCTGGGCAGCCTGGAGCCCGTGGATAAGCGGAGAATCCTCAGGTTGCACTTCGTGGAGAACATGTTGCTACTGGGTCTTGCGGCAACTGTAAATGTGGCCATACTCGTTGTCTCGGCTGCATCCATATACCCTAACCCCAACCCAACCATACAGCAGAGCTTTCAGGTCTTCGCGGATAGGTTTGGGCGCGCGGTCGCCGTTGTCTTCGCACTCACACTCCTAGCATCAGGCCTGAGCTCCTCTACGACTGGCACAATAGCTGGTCAAGCGGTTATGGAGGGCATGCTTGGCGTAAAGGTTAACCCATGGGTGAGGAGGCTTGTCACAAGGTTCATCAACGTGTTCATAACCACAATTGTGCTGCTCTTGGGTCTAAACCCCTTGGGGGTGCTCGTCTACAGCCAGGTGATACTGAGCATACTTATACCACTACCCCTTTACCCACTACTCTATTACACAGCTAGAAGGAAGTTCATGGGGGAATTCGTAAACAGGAACTATACGACCTTTGCTGCCATCTTGTGTGCTGTGGTAATAACAGCGTTTAATGCTTACCTTATCCTTGGTGCGTAATCGTTTTAAGTTTTCAGATGTGTTCTTGATTGGTGTGATTGGTTGTCGGAGTTGGAGGGTAGGGTGCTATGGGAGCCGAGCCCCGAGTTCGCGGAGCGCTCTAATCTCGCGGCGTATATGAGATGGCTCGCTGAGGCTGGGTTCCACCGCTTTCAGGATTATTCGTCTCTCTGGCTGTGGTCTGTGACTCAGGTTGAGGAGTTTTGGCGCTCGATTTGGAGATACTTCGATGTCCAGCACATCAAGGAGTACACGCAGGTGCTCACCTCTAGGAGGATGCCTGGTGCACGCTGGTTTACTGGGTCGGAGTTAAACTACGCCCAGAGTATGCTTGAAGGGGTAAACAAGGATGACTCAGAGGTTGCAATAGTGCATGCAAAGGAGGATGAAGAGGCTGAGGAGATGAGTTGGGGCGAACTCAGATCAAGGGTAGCCGCCTTCTCCTCATACCTATGCTCAGTGGGGGTGGGGAGAGGTGATAGGGTTGCTGCCTATCTCCCCAACACCCCCGAGGCGCTCATAGCCCTCCTCTCAACCGCTAGCATAGGCGCAGTCTGGTCGAGTTGCTCACCCGACTTCGGAGCCGCATCCACAGTCGATAGATTCAGCCAAATTCAACCGAAAGTGCTGGTCGCGGTGGATGGGTACACTTATGGTGGTAAGAGGTATGATAGGAGGGATGTGGTTGAGCGTGTGCGCACCTCGATACCCACGATTGAGCGCACAATAGTTTTTGCAAACTTGGACAATGCGGAGCCTACGAGGGGTATTGGTGGAGATGTGGTGCTCTTCGAGGACGCTCTCAAATCGGGCGGTGGGCGGGCACGAGTGTATGAAAACGTAGAGTTCAATCATCCCCTCTGGGTGCTTTACACATCGGGCACAACTGGTCCACCGAAACCCGTCGTGCACAGCCATGGCGGCATACTCTTGGAGCATCTGAAAGCCTTGAGTTTGCACCATGATATTAAGGCGGGGCACACCTTCTTCTGGTTCACCACCACTGGGTGGATGATGTGGAACCTGCTCGTGAGTGGTTTGCTGGTGGGTTCGAGGGTGGTGCTCTACGATGGTAACCCAATGTATCCGCGGCCGGACGCTCTCTGGGGGCTTGCGGAGAGTGTGGGGATAACCCATTTCGGTGTTAGCGCCGCGTATATTAATCAGTGTATGAAGAGTGGTGTTCACCCCCGCGAGTTTGGGCTGTCAAGACTCGTTCAGGTGGGCTCGACTGGTTCACCCCTATCGGTTGAGGGTTTCTCCTGGGTGTACAGGGAGGTTAACCCCGATGTGTGGCTAGCCTCCGTGAGTGGTGGCACCGATGTGTGCTCAGCCTTCGTTGGCTGTTGCCCAATTCTACCTGTATATGCTGGCGAAATACAGTGTAGGTATCTGGGGGCTAGGGTTGAGGCCTACGATGAGGTGGGTAACTCGATTTTGGAGAGTGTGGGTGAACTCGTGGTCACGGAGCCAATGCCCTCCATGCCTCTCTATTTCTGGGGTGACGAGGGCGATAAAAAGTATGTTGAAACCTATTTCAGCGTTTACCCCGGTGTTTGGCGTCACGGCGACTGGATAAAGATAACCCAGCGGGGCACGTGCATAATATATGGGCGCTCCGACTCGACGATTAAGAGGCACGGGGTGCGGATAGGTACAGCTGAGATCTATAGGGCTGTGGAGTCTATCCCCGAGGTGTTGGACAGCCTAGTGGTGGACTTGGAGGGTCTGGGAGGCGAATCCAAGATGCTTCTATTCGTTACCCTTAAGCCGGGCATAGAACTCAGCCAAGAGCTTCAGACCAAGATTAAGGAGAAGATTAGGGTTGACACGTCACCGAGGTTTGTGCCAGACGAGGTCTACCAAATTGGGGAGGTTCCCCGAACACTTAACGGTAAGAAGCTTGAGATCCCGGTAAAAAGGATTCTGATGGGCGTACCACTGGATAGAGCAGTGAATATTGGCTCGGTTGCCAACCCCGAGGCGTTAAAATTCTTCCTTGAGCTTAGGTCGAAGCTTAGCGCTTCCCGCTAGATGTGTGAGCATGAACTGCGGGGGTTGTGATGGGGGTTCTAAGATTTTTTAGGTTTGGTTTAACGCTTGGTCTAGGTCTCCGATTATGTCCTCCACGTGCTCTAACCCCACGGATAACCTGAGTAGACCCCACGGCACACCTATCCTCTGCCTTTCCTCCTCTGTAAGGTTTCTATGACTCATGGTGGCAGGATGGCTTATCACCGTGTCCACTGCGCCGAAGGTGTTGGCTGGCTGAATCATCTTGAGCTTGGTCATTAGTGTTTCTGGTGCATCCCTGCTCTCCGACTTCAAGCAGAAGCTCACCACACCCCCATATCCCCGTAGTAATCTTCTCGCGGTGGTGTTCTCAGGGTCTTGGGGTAAGCCTGGGTAGCGCACATAGGCGACCTTACTGTGACCCGCGAGGTAGTGGGCCACCTTTAAAGCCGAGTTGTTTATCCTCTCAATCCTCACTCCAAGTGTCTTAATCCCCCTGATAGCTAGGTAGGCTGCGTGTGGGTCGAGTGAGCAGCCGAGCGTCTTGCGTAGCTCGTCTACACGTTCAACAAGGGGTTTAGGGCCAGCTACTATCCCGCACACAACGTCGTAGTGGCCCGATAGGAACTTTGAGCCGCTGTGGACCACTAGGTCCGCGCCGTGCTCGAGTGGCTTGAAGTTTACGGGTGTGGGGAGGGTGTTGTCCACCACGAGCTTGGCGCCAACCCTGTGAGCTTCCTCGGCCACTCTCTCTATATCTGTGACCCTGAGCGCCGGGTTGGTCACACTTTCAACAAACACGAGGTTGCACCCTCTATTTACTGCCTCAATCAGCTCCTTGTTACCCACGTCTGGTATAACGAGTTTTACCCCCCACGTCGAAAGAAACTCTCTTGCGAATCGGATAGTCCTACCGAAAACATCCCTCTGAAGCACAAATGTATCACCTGGCTTAAGAAGAGCGAAAAGGGTTGTAGTTATAGCCGCCATACCGCTTGAAAAACAAGAGCCAGACTCGGCTCCCTCAATCCCAGCCACCTTACCAGCCAAAACTTCAACTGTGGGGTTCCTCTCCCTAGAGTACCTGTATGTGTCACCCACGGGGTGCCTGTACGCTACAGTCTGATAAACTGGGGTGGTGAGTGACCCCGTGGTTGGGTCTGAGTTTTCACCACCCTTTACATACTTTGTATCCTCTAGCATATTGGGCTCATAATACGTCTTGGGCAAACATATCTTTTATCCTTCGTTGCTTGTAAGACCCATGCGTAAGCGTGGTGATGTGCAAGGAGAGGTAGGTAGAGAGGTGGTTTGAATATTCAGGAGAAGTAAAATTCTTTGGATGCTCTAGGATGAAAGAAGTCCGGTGAACCATAGCGGAAAGGTCTTCGAACAGAATAGGAGGAAAATTTTAGCGTTGTAACGAGTACTTGGGGGCGTATCTCGAACTCGTGAATTGGTGTCTCAGCTTTAACCCGAACTTTAAAGTCCTTATCTATACTAGAACGGATACGGGGAGGCAAAACAGCTATTCAAGCTCAACACAGCTCCAATCAAGTCGGCGAGAGGGAAAGCGGTGGGGATTCTGGGGAGCTTAAACCCTTGCGCTCACAAGTGGTTTGTCGCTCGGCTCGTCGTCCATGTGTTTTAACCCAGTTTTTGAAGCTATGTATGAGAACATGCCGTGAAGTATTCTCTCATTCACATTTGAGAGATTCCTCCAGCTAAATAGTGATGGTTCAAGGTAGCACGCGAGGGCGCACTTGTTGCAGGCTTCGAATTGCTCCCATGGGTAGGTGTTCCAGAGCTTGACTAGGTCTGTTTCCCAAACACGCTTCTCGCCGCTGTATTCGTTGAGCACATAGCAGGGTAGAACAACCCTTCCTTGGGGGTCAACGTTGATTGTGAGCCAAGGCTTGCACGTCCAGCCGTGTCCCCCATACCATGATTTCAACACCGATTCAAAATACCCCTCTGACTCTATTATGGGCGCCCCTCTGCGCTTTAACTCGAGTAATTTTTGAAGTGCTGTTCTAAGACCTTCTCTAGTTGGTGATAGCTTCTCAGCCGTGGTATAGTTGTACGCTACTTGGACGCTTATTCCTACACCCAGTTTCTGCGCTAGTGTGACCATGTCCTCGACGTATCTTAGGTTCTCACTCATGATGGTGTGGCTTATCGCTACGTCCAAGTGTTTTTTAGCCTCCTTTAATCCCTCAACAGCCCTACTAAATGAGCCTGGTATCCCTCTGATTAGGTCGTGGATGTGTGGTGGTCCATCCAGTGAGACGAAGAGGAAGTTTAGGTAGTCTTTGACTTCGTGTATTTTTGTTTTAAGCAGCCAGCCATTCGTGACCATGCTTGTGTGGAAGCGCTTGTTCGACTCCATGAGGATCTGGGAGATGTCTCTGCGTAGGAGTGGTTCACCGCCCTCGAACCCCATAAAGAGAACTCCCGCCCTCTTAAGCGAGTCGAGCATCTTAACCTCCTCCTCAACGCTGAGAAGCCGCTCATCCTCTCTCCGCCAAAAGGGGCACATCTTACAGCGCAGGTTGCACGAGTAAAGCAGTTTGTGGCCAGCGATAAGTGGAAGTTTTTCGCCTCCAATAAGACGTATCGAGCGGTAAATGCCTCTGAGCAGAATTGGCCTTAAAACAGCCATAATACTATTAGTCGCCGAAAACTATTAAACACTTCTATTTCCATATATGTATGCAAACAATTTTTAAAAATATTTGAATAGTTGACGTATAGTTACACTTTGAGTCTTCATAGTTGCTTGTAACGTTTTTGTGTATCTAGGCTGGTCTCCATCCAACATCGCTCAAACTGTGTGCCTTTTATGTGGGTTTCTTGTGCTGGTGTTTGTGGATTGGAGTGACGATTTAGCTAGACTAGTAGAGGTTAGGGATGGACTGAACGTGAGCTGGGCTAAGACGGAGGTGAACGTTTACCCCGAAGACTATGGGCAGGTCGCCTCCGTGTTGGGTTTCGCATCGGCCAATAACCTGAGTGTGTACCCGTTTTGCATGGGCACAAACCCGGTTGGTCCAACTGTTAAAGCAAAGATCGGACTAGTGTTTTCACGGTTAAACAGTGTTCTGGAGGTTTCACCTGAAAACCTTTACGTGTCAGCCCAGTCTGGGTGCCCTCTAACATCTTTGAGCGCCGAGCTGGATAAACGTGGACTCTACTTGCCAACCGATTACACGGGAAGTATGGGTGGCTGGGCGTCCACGAACGCTGTGAGCGCCTACTCAACGTGGTACGGTATGCCTAGGGAGCTCGTTTTGGGTGCGAAAATATGCACTGGTGATGGGGTGCTTGTGAGCTCTGGTTCTAAGACAACAAAGTTTTCGAGCGGCTATAAGGTTTGGAAGAGCCTGATTGGCTCGCTAGGCTGGCTGGGCGTCTTCGTAGAGCTCTACTGCAGGGTTTACCCGAAGCCCGAAGTGTTTGTGAGCGGTGTTGGTGATACCTCTTTGCTCAACACGCTTTTGCGTGGGGCGCTGAGGCCGCTGTGCGTCTGGGTGGTGTTTGAGGCTGGGGGTAGGGAGGCTCTGGGGGCGGTGTTCGGGGGCTACGCGTCAGCCTTGAAGAGGATAAACACCTCTCTGAGGCTGTCGGAGGGTATACTTAAGCCCCCCACCTTAGAGGGTAACATTGTCACCGTTGCCTCCAAAAAAGGGTTAGAGTCTGAATATGCGAAGCGTGCACTGAGCGCCCTCAAAGGAGACGTGGCCATCGCCTACGTGGGCAGCGGGGTTGTGCGCCTCTCCGTAAAAGACTTCTCATATGTTGAGAAGGCTCGAAGGCTATTGGGGGTGCCGATTATAGTTGAAAGAGGAGATTACAACGGTGATTACTGGGGGTATCACCCTGCTGTGCTAAAGAAGCTCAAACAAGCCCTCGACCCCAAAGGTGTGCTATCACCTGGAAAATTCTGCTTAGGACATCCTTGAATAGTGTGTCAGGCTCGCTTTGAAATTGTGTTTACTTGGTGTATCATACACGTACGGAGGTGTGGGGAGATAATGTTTATTTGGAACTCTTGTGACGTGGTAGTCGTGGATGTTAGAAGAGAGGTTGAGGAAATTGTTGGCGCCAGATGGGTTGTGGAGGGAGAGGATGCGGCGCTCTTCGGATTCGATGCCTTCACGGCGGTGAAGGGTAGACCGCGTTTGGTGGCGCTCCCAGCTGATGAAGAGCAGACCGTGAGGTTGATAGCTTTATTATACCGCAGTTGTACACCCATGGTTTTTAGGGGGTCCGGGACGAGTCTGAGTGGGTCAACCGTGGCCCTTACAGGCGAGGAGGTTGTGGTCTCGCTTACACGTCTCAACAGAGTTTACAGCTGTGAAGGGCTCGAAATAGAGGTTGGTCCGGGTTTGGCTAACGTGTTGGTGACGCGTCACGCTCCTCACGACCTCTTCTATGCCCCTGACCCCTCAAGTTACACTGTGTGCTCTATTGGTGGTAATGTGTCCCATGATTCGGGTGGGATACACGTGCCCAAGTATGGGTCCACGTTTAACAGTGTGGTCAAACTCAGGGTTGCACTATGCGATGGAAGTGTGGAGGATGTTGGGGGTACACCCTACTTTAACGGTGCGAATATATTCGTGGGATCCGAGGGTAGCTTGGGCGCTGTTCTTAGGGCCACGCTTAGGCTCCACCCTAGGCCGGAGACCTCTAGGACTGTTTTGGGAGCGTTCCAAGATGTAGCCTCAACTGCAAGAGCGGTCTCAGCGGTCTATGAAGAGGGTGTGATACCCGCGGCTGTTGAGATGATGGATAGGAACTCTATCGACGTGGTTGAGAAGAGTAGGTATAAGGCGGGTTACCCTGATTGCGCGGCCCTACTCTTGGTTGAGTGTGATGGTTACACCCCACAAGTGGAGGAGGAGGTTAGGCGTGTGCGCTTAGTGTTTGAACGTCTGGGCGGTAAGGTAATGGTGCCTGAGAACCCAGCGGAGAACTCTAGGCTTTGGCTGGGGAGGAAGGGAGCGTTCCCCGCCATGGGCGTTGTCTCCCCAGCCTACCTCACACTCGATAGTATAGTGCCCCGCACTGAGTTAGCCTCGGTTCTGGAGGAGGTTGGGAGGATAGCCGAGAGGTATGGTGTTATGGTGGCCAACGTCTTCCACGCAGCGGACGGAAACCTGCACCCGCTTATACCCTATAACCCGGAGAGTCCTAAGAGCTTGGAGAACGCTTTGCGCGCCGGGTGGGAGATAGTTGAGGCCTCAATGAAGCGTGGGGGTGTTCCAAGCGGCGAGCACGGGGTGGGAATAGAGAAGGCGAGGTTCATGCATCAATACTATTCACAGTCAGAGCTCGAGGTGCTGTGGAGGATAAAACGCGCGTTCGACCCCGACCGCTTACTCAACCCATACAAGATGCTCTACGAAAACCCACCAGAAACTGGGGACCGCGTTGTAAGCCTACTATACACAAAGCCTTGGGAGGCTGAGTAGCTTGGCTGACCTCAAACTGGCGCAGCAGCTCTCGCTGAAGTGTGTGCACTGTGGCTTCTGCTTAGAGGTATGCCCAACATATAGGGCGACCAGGTCAGAGGTGCACTCTCCACGCGGTAGGATAGCTGCGGTGGTTTCAGGTGCGCTTACGAGTTCTGGGATAGAGACGTGCGTGTATTGTAGGAAGTGCGAAGAAGCGTGCCCAAGCGGCGTGGAATTCGGCGAAATAATGAGTGCCGCTAGGAGGCCTAGCCTCGAACAGATCATGGTGCACAGGATACTGGAGGACCCCCTCAGACTCTACAATGCTGCTAGGCTTGCCAAAATGGGCCTCCCCCTGCAGGTGGCTAGGCGTGTTGCTCAAATCACACCTGAGCCAACACTGCCACCTGAGTACAGCGACCCCGACCCCGAATTAATCCTGTTCGCTGGGTGCATAGCTCCCGTGTTCTTTACCTCCACAGTGCTGAGGGCGCTCGGCTTCCTGCGTCAAAGATACAGGGTGAGGCTTATAAACGCGTGCTGCGGGCTCGCGCACTACGCGGAGGGTGAAAGGGAGCGTGCGCTGACAGTGGCCCAAAGGCTCGGGGATGCCGCGCAGGGTAAACCCATAGTCTCCCTACCCTCCAACTGCTCTTCGCATATGAAAGCATTCAGACAACTAGGCGTGGAGGTCGAGGTGTACGACTTCCCAGAATTCGTCGAGCTAATGCGGCTACCGCTCCCAAAAAAGCAGTTGGGTCTAACCGTGCATGAACCCTGCCACGCGAGGCTTGCGGGTCTAAACCGCTATGTGCACTCAGCTCTAGAGAGGATGGGTGTCCAAGTTGTTGAAATGGCAGACCCCACACTTGAGTGCGGAGCCGGAGGGGGATACATCTTCGAGCAACCGGAGCTATCGGACGAGATTATGGAGGCGAAAAAGAAAGAGGTGGCTGCCACAGGGTGTGATACTGTTGTTTCAACCAACTTCGCCTGCAGCCTCGCCTTGATGAGAATGGGGTTCACACCCATCCACTTAGCCGACCTACTTTGACCTCAAAACCATAAGTACATCCAAACATAAAAGTCAGACTCGCTGAGCTCGTCTACTTAATGGGTGATACTAGCTGAACGGTTGCTGGCTGATACACTGTAAACGCTCCTCTGCATGGATTCTGGAAAATCTTATTCGAGGGATTGTCTCTTATCGCTTCTTCTAATGTAAAAGTGTGTTCTTAGAGTATTAGATAGATTTGGTAGGGTTTTCTTTTAGTTGCGATACTGTGCTGGTCAGATGTTCTCCTCATACTCGTCGTATACGTAGTCGTGGGCTTCTAGTGCGTATTTTGGGAGCCTACCAGCCTCTACCGCTTCCACTAGCATCCTCCTCGAAGGTAACCCCGCCTCATCCCTAAAAATGGGTGAACCATTAGCCTCAACGTAGTATATGGCGTTTAGTATGTTTCTACGCTCCACGTCGTTTTTATCTGCCACTACGAACAGTACGCGAGCACTGTGCTGGATGTACTTGGGGCACACTAGTTGCCTTCTTAGGATGTCCATAATTATGGGGGCCTTTGCGCGGTCGAATCTCGGGGCTAAGGCGTCAACTTCAGCCACTAGGGTTGAGGTTTCACGGTTGAGGAGGATTGATATTCGTGTTGCGGCTTGCTCAAATGTGAGCTCCCTCCTATAATCTGGAGGGGCGCCATACGTCTTAGACAGTATTTTGCTTATTTGTGAAGCTAGGTTGACAATCTTTAAATCCTCCACGAGTTTGTCCTCGTCGCATTCGAACAGGCTGGTGAGGCTTCTCGCAACCTCTTCGGTTGGCGCTCCCATTCGAAGGGATTTAACCAGCACTCTTACAGCCTGATCTACCAATACACTACGCGCCGCGTCTCCAGCCGCTTTTCGAGCGTGTCTGTCAATAAGTGTTGAGGCTATTATTCGTATAGCCGCGAGCCGGTCGAACTCTTCGAAGAATGATTGGGTCCACTGATTATGAAGCTCCCAAAGCCTTTCGAGAAGCTCAGCTGTGAAGGGTGTGCCAGTCGCTATCTTTATGGATTCCAGTGCAGGTATCACACCATCATCCGTGAGCTTCGACGCGCACAGCCAACCATTCCTAGTGACCTTAGCACTGTGGTGGACAACGCTCCAAAGCCAGGATACGAATATTCTATAGGTTGCCAAATCATTCATGAACCTAACAACGCGGCCGGGGAAGAGTTTGTAGTCGTCTATGGCCGCGGCCAGGTTTCCGTTGAGCACTTGGAAGCCATAGTTGGCCGCCATATAGAAGGCGTGCTGAATGTTCTCCGCGGTTATCTCACCAGTTGGTATATCGTAGAGCCCACCCCACAACCCCTTCTCACCCCATATGGTTGAGAAGAGTTTTTCTGGTGTGTCCACACTGTCTTCATTGATGACCCAAGGCGTGATCCTCCCCGCCCCGTCAACCAGACCCAGCCCGCTGAGCATGCGCTTCTCAGCGTCCGTGAGGCCGCTACTCACCTTGGGTGCGACCCTTGCGCCATCCACTACTTCCCACTCTTCTGGGGCATCCAATAGCTCTTGAAGTTTCTCAAGAGGGGTGCGTAGGGGCTTGTTCCCAGCAGCCACATACTGCTCATCGGGTGAAGCCACCCAGCTTTGCCTATAACAGTCATAAAGCCTTCCCTTAACACGTCCTTCTAAGATATCCGAAAGCGTTATCTTTCCATTCGGGGGCGTTCCTTGGTGGGGTACAAAGATGAGCCCTATTAGGCGCTCACGTAGCTTATCAAGCCACATTGAGCGCAGAGTCACGGCGTTGTGTCTATCCCTACCGTAGGGGTCTGTCTTAGCGTAGAGCATAACCGCGTTCATGCCCCCAATAGGCGCCCCACCCACAAGCTCACCTCTGTTTACGCCCGCCATAAGATTCATGAGCGCGTTATACTTTTGGTATACCATCATGTGTGGCGCCGTCATGCCCATAAGCGAGCCGTTCTGTGGGTCTGGGAGAACCCTCTCATCCTTCCACATCTCTATCAGGCTCGCGGTGTAATCCCAACGCCCAACATTTGTGCCTATAAGCCAGTAGCGCCACAACCACATTATAACCGGTAGAAACCTGCCAGCGTTACCCTCCTCGTATAGGGCTTTGAGTTTGATGAATGTACCAGGCTTCTCCGCACCCATGAGTCTCTCAACTCTCCAAAGAATCTTCGCAACCACCGCTGCCTCAGAGGGCGTCTGAACCTTGGGCTGATAGAAATAGAGCACGCTACCCCTACGCCTGAGCGGCTCAAAATCGTTTAAGGCGTGAATAACGTAGTCGACGATTATGCTTGGTGCTGGTTTACCGTTAACCCTAATGTAGGGGGTTCTGAGGTGCATGCCGGGAACCCTATGGAAACTCGTCGGCCACTTCTCACGCGGCTTCTCAATCCTGTATAACCTTGCCTCACCCTTCCTTTTAACAGTAGCTTCGTGAATTTCGCCAGATAAGAGTAGGTGCTCGTTCCGCCGAGAGGCGAAAAGCCCAATCTCCCCCTCCTTAGAGCCATAGGGTAAATAGTCAGGCGGCGCCGCGTCTTCATCATCTGGCCCCATGATGGCTGAAACATCCGCGTTAATCTGCTTTATAGCCATATCGATGGGATGCCAAGGTCCAGTGAGTTCGAGGCCGGGGTTTTTAAGAGGATGGGCTTCATCTGGTATGGGCGCATACTCGTTTAACCGCCACACCAACTCACTGTCCCTACCAAGAAAGTTGTCTATTAGGCCCTGAACAATTTCCCGAAAACTCCTAACACTCCCATCAACGGGATGCTCAAAGCGTGTATCCCAGCTGGGAAAGGCGTACCTCGCAATCACTGGGTCTCTAGAGTTGAGCAGTCTTCTGCGTTCAACGAGTGCCTTCTCGATGTCTGCCTCCAATTCGGCGGTCAGAGTACCTATTGTCTCCTCAACACTCAACCTTCGGCCGTTAACAATCTTTTCTCCAAAGAGATCACCAAAACTCTTGTATATCTCTTCGTCAATATTAACAGCCGACTTAAATAACATAGGAGCATCGGCCTTAATTCACCAGCTATTGGTGGGTTCGTTTAAACGTAGCGGAATCAATGCAACTGTGCACAAAGGTCAACAATAATATACTCTATTGTGAGAGAATTGGGACCGGATAGCTAATCCTCTGACGTTAAGTTCTCTAAGCTTTAAAACAGAGGGGGTAAGCGGTTGTTCAAAGCCCGAGGCTGCCCAATTCTACTAAAGAGCTTGGGGTGAGTTTTGCATCTTTTCTTCAGGCTTCATGTCAGGTTAAGCTATTTTCTTATAAAGTTTCCAAAACCTCGCCCTTTTAGGGCGGGGATCCCAAAGGTATAAATACGAGTCTGGAAAATACTCGGTGTGCGTGTGAGGGCTTACCGCTTCCGAGCGTACTCATCAAAGACAACCGCGAGGGTGTTAGAGACCCAGCTCGAAGCAGCGTGTAAGCTTTACAACACGCTCTTACACGCCGAACAGTAAGAGTACGAGGAGAACAAGCACACGATGAATAAAACCGAGCTTCGGCAGCTCGCCTTGGACCTCCGAAAGCGGAACCCAGAGTTTCAAGTTCTGTACTCGTAGGTTGCGCAGCAGGTTGCTGATAGGTTCTACGAGGCGCGTCAGAGGTTCTTCGAGGGCCTCGCGAACAAGCCCAGGGTGAAGAAGCCTCACCGCTACCTTTCCCTGGTGTATCCTCAGAGTGGCTGGAGGCTTTCTGATGTTAGGGAGGTTGGGCTAGGCAAAAACAAAAAGAAGAGGAGGGCTCGTCTTTACCTGGGTAAGATCGGCTTCTTCACTTTAATTCTGCACAGGGTGTTCCAGGAAAACCAGGTGTCTCGGGTGTGTGTGAAGCTTGAGCCCTCTGGTCGAATCTATGTGGTCTTCTTGGTGGAGGAATCCGAGGTCGGGGAGCGTTCATCGGAGGAGCCAAAGAGGGCTG
>NEXG01000013.1 GCA_003019535.1 Candidatus Marsarchaeota G2 archaeon ECH_B_1 | reverse complement strand
AGGTTGAAGTCCCAGGCCACACCGGGTTTGCCGCCTTGATCGACATCCCCGCAGTGTACTGGTAGGTGCACCTTTTCGGGTGTGATTATGGGTTCACCCAGCCCAGCCGAGGACACCTCCCCAGGTAGAGGAAAGTACCTCTTCGAGAGGTCGAGGTACACGTATTCACCCGGCTTAACAGTCACCCTGAGTTTTTCACCCTCCAACTTGACGAGCGTCTGCTTGGCTCTGGCGAAGAGTCTTCTCGCGGTGGGCCTCCCCCGCCTCCGGTCACCCTACAGGTAGTTTTTGCGCCAAGACTTAAAGATGGAGTAGGCGGTCTTTATGGCGGAGTCCACCCAGTGGGCGGCGTAGGGCCAGTCCTCAAGGAGGCTGTCCCTGAGCGCCCTCTTATACTCCCCGCTGTGGATGTCCACCGTGTACCTGGGTAGGAGCCTCCACTGCTTGTTACCCTTCACCTTCTTCTTTCCCCACTCTATGTTGCCCCAGAGTTCCTCGAGTACGCGGTTGACCACATCCCTGTACGCTCGAGGCAGCGGTTCGAGTTGTTCTCCACAATCATATTCAAGCGAATAGCTTCTCAGCACGCCTGCAACCCCATACAGCATAAATCCATTTAAACCTATTTATTTTGAAACTGCTGACAACGGCGTACACCATACCCTCAACCCAGCCTCTACTGGACTCACTCACGAAACCTATGCATCCACTTGGAAGATGGTTGTGGGCAAGGTATACGTACCCCCATTATAACTATAGCTCACGGGGGGAACATCCACATACACCGACACCGGCACAGGCGACTGCGATGAGAGCACCAAGTAGAACTCTGTGAACTCCAAGGTCACGGTGGATGTCTGATAGACCAAGTTTAGGTCGGGTAGTATACCCGCCAAGTCAGCCCCGGCTGGTACGAGCGCCGCGAATATGGCGCCCACCGGAATAGACGTCGTGAGGCTTGGGAGCTGATTACTAGTGAGAGACGAGCTTACCCAACCACTGCTACCTCCTGGGTTGATTGTCCCAAGTAGGCTTGCCTCGTTGGGGTTGAAGGGTAGTGTGAGGCCGGATGAGCCGTAGAGCACCGGGAGAGAGGAGCCGGACGACTGCTCGATAACAACTCCAGTTGTGAACACCTGCAACGCGCTTCCAAGCGGCGTGGCGTAGCCGGGCCCGACCGCCCAGACACTATAGTTTGCAAGCGCTAGCTGAGCCTCCTCATAAATCTCGACACTCGAAGGATAATTATTAACCGCCATCCCAAAGTTTTCATAGACATTTTCACTTAGGGTGCTGCTCTTCAGCGTGATGCTCGCACCCGGTATCTGGTAGGATACACTTGAAAAGTCGTCCGCCTCACTTACCTCTAGCGATAGAGTTGTGCTGGTCGTGGTCTTCATATAGGCCTCAACGAAGCCCTGGATGTACTGGGCGAGGCCATCGGTGTACACCGCGGAAGCGTCTGCTTCGATCAGCGGCACCTTCCCAAACGAGTTCTGACTGGGGTAGTACACCACCCAGTTCAGGTCGTACTCAACCGAGCAGTAATACCAAGGCTTACACACGAACGAGGGCACGGTGGTCGTGGTGGTCGTGGTTGAGAGGGCTGCGCCGCCCGCGCCCGCGGCTTGGGGTTTGAGTACCCCTGCCTGCGTTGAGAGGGCTCTGGATAGGTTGATTATGATGGGTTGCTCGAACACTACAGGCTGGGTGAAGCCTTGGCCGCCGAGCACACTCTTCGGGTCGAAGCCCACCGTGAAGCTCTCCGCCTCCGCGAGTATGCTCCCACTCTGGTTGAACACGTGCACCGCGAAGCCTATAAGTGAGGGCTCAGCCAAGTCGGAGTACTGGTTGAGCCAAGCGGACGCGGCCGCGCCCACCGCCTGCAGAGGCAGGGTGACACTCGACGATGAGGTGTACTCGTTGAACACCTGGGTGAACACGGTACCAGTCGAGGTGGGGTAGAAGGCGTACAGCTCAACGCGGACACCGCTCACCAGATGCAGTTGGCGGTCCAAGAAGAGGAGGCTTATCCCCGGGTCGTGGTTATGGCTCACGATGAGGTAAGCCGAGAGGGAAACCAACATCACCACACCCAGGGCTAAACCCACCCTAACACCCCTCCGACCACGCGAGGTGCCACCCATAACCCTAACACCCAAACATCCGGGTGAATATCATTTTCATCCATAAAATCTTAACGATATATATAAACCTTATATATAACTCACGTTAAATGGATAACCAAGGGGTACCTTACACCCCTAAAGCCCCACTAAAGCCACACAGGGAAATAAACACCCCAACACCAGCAGTCCGCACTATCTGACCAATACCTCTCACCAAAGCGAAAGCTTTAAGAGAAACATTTCCAGTATAATTGTGGGTACCCGCTGTGCTTAAAGCGGAGAATCCACGCCTGCTAACACCAAGGGGGTCTCCGTAATCCAGAAGTGGGGGACCTGGTTTGGTGTCCCAAGTATGAAACCCCATCCTTTAGGATGGGGTAGTTCACAAATTACGTTGAGGCAGGGGACACGGCATGTTGGTAAATGACCATAGGGGTGTTAACGCTCCCATTATAGCACTCGTCGCAGTGGTGATTGTGGTAGCGTTTGGAGTGGTCTATAGTGCTGCCTTTCAAAGGGGTTACTCGTATGGTTTCCACTCGGGCTTTAACAGTGGGGTTTCAGGGGAACTCTTCCATTTCGGCACGAGCATCCCTCTTACACCGGGTTCAGAGTTAAGCGTGGATTTAGACTACCTCAAGTTGGCCTTTGGGGCAACGAATGTTACTGTAAATCTTTATGGAGAGTTCAGCGTTCTGGGTGCTGGTGGGGCTCCAACTAATAATAGCGTGACTCTCTACGTTACTAGTGGAGGGCGGACACTCTATAGTACTGGTTATGTTTCTGATGCCACTGTGAACGCGAGCATCGTGTTAAACCTTGGTGATGGTAGCAGCGTGTATTTGATAGTTAAGGCAAACCCCTTCAATAATCAGGTTGTGAATGTATTTTGGAACAGTGATTTGAGGATGAATCTAAAGCCCAAGGAGTAGTGTGAATATTTATTATTTTACTGGCTCTCAGCGCTGGGTGTTAGATTCAATGGGTTGGGGCCCCAATAACTTTGTGATGGAGATTTTGTGTGTTAAGCTGTTCTAGGTTTGTCGTGGTTTGCCACGTGGGTGCTTGGCTTAACGTGGTGTTACGGTTCTCCGTGTAGGCTGGTGTGGGTGGCATTACATGGGGGATGGATTAGGACTTCTATAGTTTGGTGTAATGGTTTATGGGAATGCTTATTACATTGTAGTATGAATGCGCTGGTGTGTTGGATGAGTTTGTTGAGTTGGCCTCCTTTCTGCCACGTGTGGCTGCAAAGGTGCCTCATAAGGCCGCGATGGTGTGGCGGGGGGCCGTGACAACATACGCTGAACTAGACTCGGAGACATCCAAGCTAGCCAGCTCTCTTGAAGCGGCGGGTTTCGTGAGGGGTGAGAGGATTGGTGCCCTTATGGAGAATTCTCTGGAAATGGTTGGTGTGTGGCTGGCCACGCTGAGGGCTGGATGCGTGTTTGTACCCTTCAATACCGCTCTTAGGGGGGAGATGCTTGGCTACCAGCTTCATAACTCCGGGGTCCGGCTCCTCTTTGTGGACTCTAGCCTGCTTGGGAACCTAGAGGGGGTGCCTCTGGAGGGTGTTAGAGTGATTGTAAACAAAGTTGGGGAGGGGTTGATTGGTTTTGGTGTTGATGGAGACTCTACTCATGTTCCAGTGAGGGTTGAACGATCTGATCCAGCCGTGGTCCTGTATACTTCGGGCACCACTGGCTCCCCTAAGGGTGTAGTGTTACCTCACTATGCGTTCATCAACAGGGTTATGGAGATAGAGCGAATCGTTCACCTACGGGGTGACGACGTGCTCTATAATTCGCTTCCACTCTACCACACGAGTGGGCAGGTGATGACGACACTACCCGCCTTACTCAACGGCCTCACAGTGGTGCAGCAGGAGCGGTTCCACGCCTCCACTTTTTGGAGCCTAGCCGCCTCAAGTGGGGCTACGGTGTCCTTTCTCCTCAACCGCATGGTGAACATCCTCCTCAACACCAGAGACCGTTTCGAGAAGAACGCCCTACGTGTGGTGATGTGTGGTGGGGTTAGGAAGGACACGCTACAAATGTTTGAAGGCGTGTTCGGTGTGCGCCTGCTTGAGGGCTTCGGCATGACTGAGACCTGTGGGATAGCGTTATACAACACCCTCGACGAGGACAAGGAGGGCTCGGTTGGCAAAGCGCTCCCCTCGGTTGAGGCCAAGCTATCAGGCGGGGGGTCTGAGGGGGAGCTGATGCTGAGGCCCAAAATACCCAGCACAATGTTCACGGGCTATCTGGGTGAGGACCCCATCCACTGGGAGCGTGGTGAGTGGTTCAACACGGGCGACATATTGAGTGTTGATGCGGAGGGCTTCTACTATTATGTTGAGAGGAAGAAGGACCTGATAAGGTCGCGGGGTGAAAACATCTCACCCACCACTATTGAGTCTGCGGTGGAAGGGTTCCCAGGCGTGGTTGAGTGCGCCGCGGTGGGTGTTCCAAGTGGCCTCGGCGACGAGTACATACTCGTCGCGATTAAATCAACGATGGAGGTGAAACCCTTGGAGCTCATGGCCTATCTGAGCCAGCGTTTACCATACTATATGCTCCCCAGATACCTCCTATTCGTGGATGAAATACCCAAGACTCCGACTCAGAAGCTCAGGAGGGAGGCGGTGCGCAGACTGGGTTTGAATGGGGCAATAGATGTCTCGGAACTAGGGTTCCACGTCAGACGTCCAAGCTAGGATGGTAGGTGTAATCCTCTTCTGGCTATTGTTGCGAGGGATAGCTCCTCTGAGAGTGGACCTATCCTGTAGTAGCGGATGTCTCGGAAGCACGCCTCTTCGAAGCCCTCTATATAGCCCTTGGCGCCCTTTACCTGCAACGCTACATCCGCAGCCTCATACGCACTGTGAGCCGAGTGGTAGAATGCGGCAGCCGAGTCCGCCGTGAAGCTCTGGGAGGCCGTTGACTGCTGCTTGGCCACACTATCCACTAGGGCTTGGGAGGCGAGTAACTCTGTGTGTGCACGCGCCAACGGGAACTGTACACCCTGGTTAGCACCTATGGGTCTTCCGAAGACCACGCGCATCCTGGCGTACCCACAAGCCTCCTCGAGCAGCCTAGCTGAGACACCGTTGAGCATCGCTGCGAGCGCCACCCTGTCCAATGCGAACGTCTCAGAGAGGTATCCCCAAGCTTCATGCTCCACGCCTAGGAGTGCCTTGGAGTCAACCGTTGCATCGATCCCCACTGAGTATAGGGTTAGGAAGTCTAGACCCATCTTATGTGTATCGGTGAAGCTCAGACCGGGGTGAGATGAGGGTACAAGGAAGGCGGATAGAGACTTTGCTCTCACATCACCACGCGTCTTTGCTACGATAATGATGGCATCAACATGGGCAGCCTCGGTGACGTAGTCCTTTCGCCCAGTAAGCCTATAGCCTTCTGACACACGCTCCGCGCTTGTTGACACGCCGAGTGCATCGCTTCCAGCGGCATCCTCAGCGAGACCCATGGCAACCCTAACATCCCCCACCATAAGCTTGGGGAGGAGGCTCTGCAGCTGTTCACTATCACCATTCTTTGCCACCATTCTGCTTACGAGGTTTTGGGCCACAAACACGTAGGCTAGTGTGGCCGCCGAATATGAAAGCATGCGTGTTGCTTCAACGAACTCGGGGAGACCCCCACCGTAGCCGCCGAGCTCCTTGTCCACTAGGAAGCCGAAGAGTGATCGTGCTCCCAACTCACGCCAGAGTTCTTGGGGAAACCTGTGTTCATGGACCATTTTGAGGTAGTACTCTTTACCGTATTTCCCGGCTACCACGCCCACTTCCTCTAAGGGGTTCTTGGGCGTCCTATCTCACCCTTTTATCCACGAAGCGCTTGGCTTTACCAACCTCGACTCTTGGGAGGGTCTTCGGATCCACCACCATGACTGTTGGGGTGAAGTAGAAGTGTTTGTTTATGGTTTCCTTCAACTCGTTCTCAAGCCTTCTCCTCTCGGCTGGATCGAGTATGCGTTTGGACTCCACCTTAAGTATCATCTCGTCGAGCCCACTCTGCGATGTGACCTCGAGCACATACTCTTCGGAGAGGTCTGGGTGCCTCAGTATGAGTGACTCTATGTAGGAGGGCCAAAAGTTAACACCCCTAAACTTTATCATGTCATCCACCCTCCCAGATATTCTACCTATCCTCCTATGGGTTCTACCACACTCACACTCGCCGTCATCGTAAAGATAGGTTACGTCACCCGTTCTATATCTGAGTAGTGGCATAGCGTCCTTTGTGAGCGTGGTTACAACGAGTTCACCCCTCTCTTCGGATTTGGTGACGGGTTCACCCGTCTTTGGGTCAACCACCTCGATAAGGTAGTGGTCCTCCCAGATGTGTAATCCGTCGTGGAGGTAGCAGTCTATACCCATACCCGGCCCGTAGGTCTCAGTCATGCCGGGTATATCATATATGTCCATGGCCCACGTCTTGGACATTCTAGCCCTGAATTCCTCCGAGAATGGCTCGGAGCCTATAATAGCTCTCCTCACACCAAGGTCCCTAGCTGGGTCAACACCCATCTCGTGTGCCACCTCGGTGAGCCTGTTGAGGTAGGAGGCTATGGCTGAGATGGAGGTGGTGCCCAGCTCACGCATGATCTCCACTTGGCGCTTAGTGTTACCCGCCCCCGTGGGCACTATGAAGGCGCCTATCTTTCGGGCACCATAGAAGAATCCGAAGCCACCCGTGAAGAGACCTAGGCTGGGTGTTATCTGGAACACGTCCTCCCGGGTGACTCCAGCCGCTGTGAGCGAGCGCGCAGAGACCTCTGACCAGTTCTCCACGTCTTTGAGTGTGAGGTAGTTGGGTGTGGGTACACCCGTGGTTCCAGAGGACATGTGGACCTCCACCACCTGATTCTTGGGTGTGGCAAGCAGGCCGAAGGGGTAGTTGGACCTTATATCCGCCTTAGTTGTGAAGGGAAGCCTTACGAGGTCGCTGAGTGATGAGACATCTGAAGGGTGCAGACCCAAAGCCTTAAGCTTTGTATTATAGAATCCCACGTTTGTGTACACCCTCTCCACCACCTCCCTCAGCCTTCGAAGCTGTATCTCTCTGATATCCTCTTTCGGCAGGGTCTCAGCGTGCCTATCCCAGAACCTCTGATCCAAGGCCTATCTACCCTTGAAGGCTGGCTTCCTCTTCTCGAGGAAGGCGCGTATCCCCTCCTTTAAATCTTCGGTATAGAATAGACTCATATTCTCACGTAACTGGTACTCCATCGCTCCGTCGAGCTCCATCCCCCAAGACTTGTTTATCACAGCCTTGATGGCCCCCAAGGTGAGGGGTGGCTTCTCGGCGAGCTTGGAGGCCACCTCCCTAGTTGCATCCTGGAGTTTGTCATCGTCGACAACCCTGTTGACAACCCCGAGCTCACACGCTCGCTCAGCGCTTATCCATTCACCGAAGAAGGCGATCTCTTTAGCCGCCAACCTCCCTATCAGGCGGGGGAGCCGTACAAGTATGCCTGCACCCGGGCTTATACCCACATTAACCTCGGGTAACCCGAACTTAGCCGACCTCGCGGCCACAACATAGTCGCACGCCTGTATTGTCTCCAGGTTGCAGAAGCCGTTAACTGATGCCACTATGGGTTTACGCACGCTCTCCATAAGCGAGAAAAGTGCTATCACCTTCTTATTGAAGGCGGCCACCTGGTCTGGGGTTGAAGATATAAACTCGTTAAGGTCCCCACCCACTGAGAAGGCCTTACCCTGGGCCGTGAGCACTATCACACGCACCTGCTCGTCCTCAGCCGCCTTCTGAAATTCAGTGGAGAGCTCCTCTACGAGCGCACTACTCCAAGCGTTAAGCTTCTCAACCCTGTTGAACTTAAGGGTCAGTACGCCGCCCTCCTTGATAGACTCTATATTTGCCAAAGCTATCAAGTGTATTCCCTGTAAACACTAAAAAGTTTTTCGCAAAACGCGAAAACAGCTGAACAGTTAACAGCGCCACTGAAAAATATTAACAGGGTGATTACTTCAATAGGAGTGCCTATCCACAACTCTTTAAAATTCTCTGAACACATACACAACGAGATTTGAGTGCTTGACACCTTATGGCGGCTGCACGTAATCTGTCCTCGGTGCACTTTCAGATGCAAGAGTCTGAGGGGTCAAACACTCACTCAGTGGATTTTCGGGTTAGCGAATTCTTCTTTTGGTGTGCTCAGGCTTGGCTGGTATGACTGAGTTTACCCACGTAAAGAAATGGGATTATCGTCAAAAACATGGTGACCGCCTAGACCAAGAATACCATATGGATTGGGGCGGCGAACCACGGTATCCAAGGTGCGCCGCCCAGACTTGACGAGCCGAAGAAAATTTCCTAGTCATTGTGTATCACTACTAAAGTGTTTCTGACAAAAGCCCAGGTCTACCCGACTAGTTTGGTGGTATCTCCTTGAATGCGAGGCTTATATCCACACCTGACCTACGCCTTATCGCTTTGGCCACTGGGTAGAAGACTACGGATACCAAGAGGCCTACAACGACCACTGCTAGGGCGCCAGCTGAGAGTGTTCCGGTGCTTGTGCCCGCGCTCGCTGGGTTTAGGAATACGAGTAGTATTATGGCGCCTAGGCCCACTGTGTGTATGAGTCCGGTGACAGTGATTAGGGGGAGCCTGCCTATACTTCTTTTAACTGTTAGGGGTGCTGTTTGAAAGATGCTTGGAGCTTTGAAGGGGAGGATGAGTGATGTTACCCCGTTTGGTAGAAACGCTATGGCTACTATGAGTGTGGTTGCTAGGAAGCTCCCCAGCACGCTTGAGAGGTAGGTGTCGAGAGCGGCTACTATTATCGTGAGAGCGCATATAACACTCAGCGAGAAGATGGGTGTGTGAGTCCTATCTGATACCGATGCGAATCTTCTGGGTATGAGCTGGTCGAAGCTCCACGCGAAAAGTATCCTGCTTGCTGGTAGGATGGGCGCGGCTACGAGACCTAATACTGCGAGGAAGAAGCCGATGCCGATAAAGAACGCTGTGTTGGGGTTTACTACTGCCGCTAATACTAGGGCGTTCACACTGAACGCTCCGCTTGGGGCGGTGGCGGGGTTGACCAAGGCGTCGAAGCCGTAGGCTGATAGGAACCTGTAGCCGAAACCAATGAAAAACGCGGCTACACCCATAGCCGCAATCACCCAAGAGATGAGGGTGCCACCAATAACACCCACACTCATGCTTCTAAGAGTGTTCTTTATTTCACCGGCAAAGTATGCGGATATGGGTGCCGCGAGAAAGAAGAACACGAACACCATCGCCCCCGCAGTTGTGAGCGGTGAGCCTCCCACAGTTGGACTCCAGCCTTCTGCTGTGGCGTTAGCATAAACTTGGGAGGTGTTGAAACCCGTTGCTAGCTGCGTGTCAAAGTTGCGGACGAGCACAGTGTGCGGCGTGGAGAAAAGGTAAAAGCTTAGAACCACAACTCCGATGAAGGCTATCAGGGAGAGAACGCGAATGAACCAGAACCACGCTCTATTGCTGATCATAGCGAGGCCGAAAACAAGGAGAAGGAGAAGTGCGGATATTGCGAACAAGTCGGGTTTGGAGGTATAGATTATCGAGGCAATCGTTGGCGCAGTCTGGGGGTATGAAGTTAGGAAGGCTGGGCCGAGGAATGCCTGTAGCATTAGGACCGACAGCGTACCTATTCCCACTACAAATGAGAAGAGAGCCATAAATGAGGGAATCATNCCCCACACTGGGTGGATAACCCTCGAGCCGAAAACGTAATCGCCTCCTGCGCGTGGCATCGTGGATGATAGAGCAACCGTGTTGAAGGCTAGAGCGATTAGTATGGGTAACGAAAGACCAAATATCACAAAGAGACTCGAGCCTTCATAAACTGAGGGGAGGGTTAATACCCCAAGAGGTATGAGCACCAGTGGGCCGGCCGCTAAAAGCGTGAACGCTAAGACGTCCAAGGCGGAGACACTCTTCACTAGCCCCGTAGACTCGCGCACAAAGGGCGCGGAAGACTTCTTATCGCGTGACATAAACGCTTACACAATTTGGATCTTACTTTTAAGCATTTTGAGAATTCTAACAAAGTACAACCAAAATTTTGAACGGCGATAAAATAACATGGGAAGCTATTTACTTTTGTTTGGCTGACGCGTATTGGGGGTAACTACAGCATCGAGTGTGTCTAGTGAGCCGGCTTCAGGCTTAATATACCGCTATTGGTGTGACGGGTGATCCTGCACCCCCTTTGAATTTGAGCGGTGAGCATACAAACAGGAATTGGTAAACACCTGACCTTGCTAGTTCTTCGAGTTTGAGATTTTCCACGAGCGGTATCCCGCTTCGCTTGATCAATATCTGGTGGCATGGGAAGAGTTTTTCAGAATTCCTCTTTACGACGTCGAAGCTCGAAGTATCTGAGCCCGCAATGCTTATCTTCTGGGCTGCCAGCCACTCCGCGCACGCTTCGCCCACGCCCGGAGCGTAGCCGAGGTACTTCGCGTTATCCTTCATCCAGTACTTGGAGAACCCCGTGTATATCAGCGCGGCGTCGCCTCGCCTCAGGGTGAGCCTGTATCTTTCAAGGAGACCACACACCTCCTCGGCTCGAATCTCATACTCCTCATCGAGCGTATCAATCCCATAGTAGCTTGGGAAATCGAGTAGCACCCCTCTTGTGACAATCGGTGGGAGGGTGTCCACGCCGAGTCTGAGCGTGCCCGTATCCGTGGTGATATCCCTCGCATCGAGTCCAGCGTACATTTCATAGCCCTCTGAGACGTGGTTGAGTGCATCTATGTGTGTGCCCGTGTGGTCGGCCAATTCATACCTGCACACCACTGAGCCAAGCCTATTCTTGTTGGATCCCTCGAAGAGCCGTAAGGTTCCTTCAACCGTCCTGTGAGTAGTCATCACGAATGGTCCATGGAAGTCGGGTACCGGCATACCGTTTTCAAGCGTGTGCGCGAGGCTTACAACCAAGCCTCTCCTCACACACTGCAGCGCCCCCTTAACCTCTTCGGGGGTGATGTTCGAAAGGGCTCCGATGAGCTCGTCAGTCGACATGTGATGTGTTAGTGTGAGCCAGACTAATAACCTTTGTTTTCTGACTCTTCCTTCAGCACCCTGTGCAGGATTTTACCCACACTCGATTTGGGTAGTTCGTCTCTGAACTCGATGATGCGGGGTAGCTTGTAGCCCGCTAAAAGCGTCCTGCAGAACGCTTTCAACTCTTCTTGTGTAATTTTGCCGTCTGTTACAACGAACGCTTTGACAACTTCCCCATATTTTTCGTCCTCGACGCCTACCACCGCCGCCTCCTTTACGTGGGGGTTCTCCATGATTGCCTGCTCGACTCCGTGTGGCCAAACCTTGTAGCCCCCAGTGTTTATCAAATTCTTTCTTCTACCAAGCAGGTAGACACCTTCTGGTAGCACGTAGCCCACATCACCCGTGAGCAGGTAGCCTAAAGAATTGAAAGCCCTACGCGTTTCCTCCGCATTGTTCCAATACCCTTTCATAACCTGCTCACCCTTAACGCCGAGCTCACCCACTGCACCCATGGGTAGACGTTTGTCTCCCTCGAAGGCCGCAACATCGGCTCCACTGATCGGAAGACCCACATAGTTGGGCTTGAACACTCCAAGGGGGGCCACGGTGAGCTGCGGTGAAGCCTCAGTGAGCCCCCAACCCACATTCACCGCCACCCCCGTGAGCCGCTCGAAGTCGCGCGCAACCTTCTCAGGAATCGACGCTCCAGAGGAAAAGCACACCCTAAGCGAACCCACATCCCAATGTGAGACAGCGAGTTTTCTTACAAGCTCTCCGTAAATCGTTGGCACACCAACCAGCACGCTCACTCTGTACTCCTCGATACAGTTGAGAAGCTCCTCGGAGTTGAACCTCCTCATTATCACACACCTACCACCAGCGTAGAGGGCCGTGTTAAAGCAGCAGTTGAGACCGCCGCTGTGCGTCATAGGTAGAACCTGCACGAAGACTTCTTCGCCTTCTCTAAGACCCCACGCCGCGCTTAGTCCCCGAAGCACTGTGAGAATATTTTTATGCGTCAAAACCACGCCTTTGGGTATGCCTGTTGTCCCACCAGTGTAGAAGATGCACGCATCCTCCACCCCGCCTAGTGAGCCACCCAGCACAGAAGCCCCACCATCACTAGCATCCTCTAAGAAGTCGGCGACCCGGACCCCCGTGGACTCATCCACACGCCTTTCAGATGAGCACACAACTAGGCCCGCTCCCGAGTCCTTAACGTAGAATTCCACTTCCCTTTCACTAGACCTGTAATCAATGGGCACGGCGATGCCTCCACACATGATGATGGCGTAAAGTGATGCGGCAAACCTCCAACCATTGGGAAGAAGAATTCCCACCCTATCGCCCGGCTTAACGCCGAGACCCATCAGGTAGCCAGCGAACCTTGAGGCAGAGGCGTAAAACTCCCCATAGCTAAGCGTTCTACCCTCATGCGTATCTATTATGCAAACACTCTCAGGGTCGCTACACGTGAGAACCTCGTGTAAGAGTAGGCTTTTCACAACCATCATACCTCCAGGGCGCTAAAATAGGTTTCCATAAGTGGTGCACACCCCCTGAGTGCTTATATCCATGTTTTATGTAGGCTTATTGTGTCGCTTGAAGAAGAGTTTTCACGGCTAGGTTTAGAGGTGGTGTCAAACACTGAGAAGTATCGAGAGGACTTCACACATTATCCCGTGGAGCCCCGAATCGTTGTGAAGGCCAAATCCACGGAGGAAGTGGTGAGCGCCCTCACACTTGCACGTAAACATAAGTTAAGCCTCACACCTTGGGGTGGAGGCAGCAGCCTTGGAGGTGTGCTCTGGAATAAGGGTGGTGTGGTGGTTGACGTTTCACCCATGAAGCGTATCATCGAGTTCGACGACGTCAACTGGGTAGTCCACGTGGAGGCGGGAGTAGTGCTCGACGACTTAAACAGATTCCTCTCCCAAAGAGGCTTCTTCTTTCCCCCCGACCCCGCCAGCTCGTTTGTGTGCACGGTGGGCGGCGCCGTCGTGCAGGGCTCGGGGGGCATGCGCTGCGTTAAATACGGCACGATGAGGGACTGGGTGCTCGCACTCAAAGTGGTGCTACCAGACGGCTCAATCGTGAAGCTCGGTGAACCCCTACTCAAAAATCGTGCGGGCTACGACCTTGTAAGGCTAATGGTGGGCAGCGAGGGCACCCTGGGCGTGGTCGTAGAAGCATGGCTCAAAGTAATACCCCTACCACGCTACAAGCTCACCCGGCTACTCGCTTTCTTCCACGACGAGGCACACATAGCCGAAGCCATCTTGGAACTGAGGCGGCACAGAATTCAGCCCGAGCTAGCAGAGTACATGGACCAGCGGGTTCTCGAAGCGCTAAGAACACACTTCAACCTCCCCGTGGAAGGTGTAGGAGCACTACTACTAGACCTCGCTGAATTCGACCTAGAAGAGGCAAAGAGCGTCCTATCCAAAGCCAAGATCAGGATTGCGCAAACAGAGGAGGAAAAAGAGGAATTCTATAGGGCTAGGGCCTTCGGCGGGGTGGCCGTTAGCGCCCTCTCCAAGAACTATATGGTCGAAGACGTGGTTGTACCAATAAGCAGGCTACCCGACCTCGTAAGCATGATACGCAAACTAGAGGAGAAATACGGCCTCCTCGCACCAACACAGGGGCACATAGGCGACGGCAACCTGCATCCAGAAATACTCTTCGACGACTCGCAAAGAGAGAAAGCTCAAAGGTTCTACCAAGAGCTGTGCGAATACGTGATCTCGATAGGGGGATCAATCACCGGGGAGCACGGCGTTGGGCTCCAGAAGAAAGAGCTCCTAAAGAGGCAGCTAAAGGAACACAACGGAGCGCCGGTCATCGAGTTGATGAAGAAAATAAGGGAGGTTTTCGATCCGGAACACCTACTCAACCCAGGAAAATATATAGAGTAATAATAAAGATAACCAGCTCATAATTAGGGCTTTGATAGGAGTGCGACACCCCTGTTAATTAGGTTGTGGTTATACCCCAAGCAGCCAAGACCAGTTACAAGTCCCCTGGTTGTTCCTTTGACCTGTCTTTCACCGGCTTCTTCCCTTAACTGTTGGATGGCTTCAACGATGAGGGAGAACCCCCCAGCCGTCCCAGCCTGGCCACCCGAAAGCTGCCCCCCACCCGTGTTAACAGGCAGGTCACCGTCATATGTAATAGAGTTCTTCTCAACAAATCTCCCACCACCCTCCGAGGCGAAACCTAAGGCTTCGAGTTGCATTAACACAACAACCGTGAAATCATCGTAGAGCTCTAAGAAGTCGATGTCATTCAAACCGACTCCTACCCTTTCAAGAAGCCTAGCAGATGGGATATTCAGTTTGGTTATGTCGCGTAACTCGTTTTGGGGCTCGGAATTCACCTGGGTTTCGACTCCCTCTATTCGCACCGGCTTATCCGTGAATCTCTTTGCGCCATCCGAGCTCGAAAGCATTAGCGCGAAGCCTCCGTTCACGGGTATCACGGCATCAAGAATCCTCACGGGTTCTGCGAGGTAGGGGGACTTGAGGTATTCGTCGATCGTGAGTGGCTGCTTCAGGTACGCCCAGGGATTCTTAGAGGCATTCTTTCTTTGTGACACCGCCACCAAACCCAGCTGCTCGGGCGTGGTTCCATGCTCGTACATGTGTCTCCTAGCTATGAGCGCCGCCTCGCTGAGTGGACCAATCATGCCTAAGGGTAGCTCGTAGTTTAACTCATACCTCCAAGTCCTCTCAAGTCTATACTCACCTTGAGGCTTTGAAGGGGTGAGGGGCGAGTCAACCCCAAGCAGCACCACGTGGTCAACCATTCCACTCTTTATGAGCGCGTAGCCCTGAGAGAGTAGGCCGAGCGCGCTCATGCCCCCATGATCTGAGATTATGGTTAGCTTGGGCGCTATGCCTAGGTTCTGTGCCACCTCAGCGCTCCAGATCAGCGCGTGCGGCCAAAGAGTCCTGTTAATACCCAATGCATAGCTCAATCCATCAAGATCCTTTTTCCCGATACCCAGAGAGTGTAGGAGTTCGCTGAGCGCACGCGCGTGGTACTCTTCGGCTGTGAGCACCGCTTCCCCCCTATCAGCCCTAGCCCTTGAAGGGGGGATGACAGCGTATCCAGAGACGTGCACATCCGTCATGTCTACTCCACCACCCTGAAGTAGGGTAGACCCACTTTATCTGTTAACCTGCGCGGTTCGAGCACCACCCTACATCCTATTCTTATACTCGAAGGATTCGCTGCCAACAGCCGTGCGTAAACCCTTATCCCCCCCTCGAGTTCAACTGAGCCCACAGCGTACGGCAACTCTTTCTCAAACTCTTTTGAGTTGCCTATCACGCGGTTAATTATGGTGTAAGTGTACACTTTCCCCTCCTTGGAGGCCTCTGTCCATTCGAGGTCTAAGCTTCCGCAGACTACACACCAAGGTTTGGGGTAAAACTGGTGTGAGCCACACTCAGAGCATCGCTGCAAAAGGAGTTTTCCGTTCGCCAAGCCTTCGAAAAAATCCTTGTTTACACCGTCAACTTCAGGTAGTGTTCCGCCCGCTCTCTCCATAAGTTACGGTAGCGTGGCTTAGACATAAGCTTAGTCTAAGCCTTTTTCAGAGAGGAGAAGGAGAGCGGTTTCAACTATCGGCTCATAGCCCGTGCACCTGCAGATATGTCCGATAAGCGCATCCTCCACTATGCCTCTAACCTTACCACCATATACTTCCCTTAGTTTACTTGGGTTGGAGTCAGCCTCCCTAACTAATGCCTCCAAGGCCATTATAAAGCCGGGGGTGCAGTAGCCACACTGGAAAGCCCACCTATTTACGAACTCTTTCTGAACCCTGTCAAGCTCCCCTCCCATCTCCAAACCTTCAACCGTGAGCACATCTCTACCAGAGGCAGCGATTGCGGGGTACATACAACTGTATACGGGACGGGAATCGACGATCACCGTGCACGCACCGCAACCTTCGCCTTCACAGCCCTTCTTGGCTCCCTTAAGGTTAAGTTTATCCCTTAACACGTCAAGAAGGGTGTTTCTGGCTTTCACGTCATCGACAACCGTCTCTTCACCGTTCACACGAAGACTTATCCGCATAAGCTATAATCCCACCACGCGGAGAATAGTCCTCCTAATAAGCACTGACGCGAGGTGCCTCTTATACTCTGAGGACGTCTTGAAGTCGGTGCTCACGTTGAGTGCACCGTCACGGAGAGCCAATTCAGCGGCCTCCGAGATGGTCTGATGTGTTACAGCGCGCCCTCTGAGCGCACCCTCAACACCTTTAAGCCTAACCGGAGAAGTGTTGAGCGTACCCCCCACAGCAACCCTCACATCTTCAAAGAAGCCTCCACTCACCTTGAGAGCAACACCCACCGAAATTAAGCTGAACCCATGAGCAGTAAGGGCCGCCTTACTGTACCCGCTAAGCAAATCCCTCTTCTTTGGAAACCTTATACCAGTCACAATCTCACCCCGTCTGAGGTCTGGTTCGAGGACACCCTTAAAGAATTTCTCTATCCCCTCACTTCTTACATGGTCACTCCCAGTAACCATGACTTCTGCATCCAACGCTAGGAGAGCAACGTTAAGATCAAAGTTCGGAAAACACGTACACAGCTGGCCTCCCACTGTGCCAACGCTTCTTACCTCCTTCGGAATGGTGAGTAGCGCCTCCCTTAAAACACCGGGCAACTGCAACCGGCTTTCAAGCAGTTCTTGATGTGTAACCGTGGCTCCAAGCTCAACGTAGGCATCAGAACCATGAATCCCATTGAGTGGAATAGAGTTCAGGCTCACAAAACCTCTAACATCCTGTAGCAGTCCCTTAGCGGAGAATATATATATTGCGCTGCCACCTGCGATCGGTATAAAATCTTGATTGGACAAGAGCAAAGAGCAAGCCTCCTTCACGGTTCTTGGGCTATAATAATCTTCTAGACTCTGAATATTGAAGGGCATTGAACACTCAGGCTGTCCATAGCTATATAANCCTTGCCTGAAAACGGGTTAACAAGCCACAACCAATCTACCAAATTCCAAGTTTACGAAGCCAAGTGAGCCACCCCGCAGATACACATATTAGACCTAGCCTACACATCTCTGGGGTTAACACGGAAGAGAGATAGACCAACAATTAAGAGGTGGAGGAGCGCTAAAGTCAATCTCCTATACAGCCAAGGCTGCCTCCTCGATAATTGATAGCCCAGACTGAACCGGCTGAGTCCATCGTTCCACATATACACCATCCGTCCTGCCAGACTCCCCAAACAAGCTGACCAGTACCACTATATACCTAAACCCAAGTTTCAGCGCATCCTCCTTTATTCCATAAGGTGAGATACCCCCGCCTGAAGGCGGGAGCTTCCCGCTTCAATGCCCCGCCTTGCCTCCTCTTCTTTAACCCCAAAGAGGGTGGGGGGGTATTGGGCGAAGCTCCACTGCAGACACACCGGACGGCACCCATCCTGACCGTTTCAAGAGAACCAAGCAGGCGTTAAGATCCCGATCCAGAGTGAAACCACAACACGGACAGTGAAAAACACGGTCTTCCAGCGTTAAATTATGGTTGATTCTTCCACACAAAAAGCACTCACGTGAAGTGTTATACGCCGACACCGCTAAAACGGTTTTTCCCCGCTTCTGAAACCCCCACTCCAGGCACGCTCTTAACTCGGAGAAAGCCGAGTCGTAAAGCCCACGCCTCCTCATCCCCGTCTGCCCCCTCTTCTGGATCAAGCCCTGTGCATCCAAGTCCTCTAGTATTAGGACGTCGTAACCCTGTGAGAGTAGAACACCGAGTTTGAAGAAGGAGTCACGCCGGAAATCCTTTAAGTGTTCGTACTCCTTCGCTAGCCTAGTCTTCGCTTTAAACCAGTTCCTTGAAAGGAACTTCCTTTTGGAGAGCCTTTTGTGTAACCCTTGAATCTTTTCCAAGGAGCGCTCAAGCGGCTTAGGGTTCCCAAAGAAGCGGCCATCGGTCGGAGAGTGTGGCAAACCTTGTGATCCCCACATCCAAACCCACAGCCCTCTCAGGCTCCTCTCAAGACTCCTGTTGTGTTCCTGTTTCCTCCACTAAGAACACCACGTAGACTCGACCAGAGGGGTACATCTTGACACACACCTGAGCCACCCGCTCTAATGGAAAATCCCTGTGCAAAACCAAAGTGAAGAAGACGATTTTATTCAGGTGGAGCCGAGCCTTCTCCCTCCTCTTTTCGTCTTTACCCCGCCCCACCTGCCTAGTATTGGAAAGCCTCCAGCCTTTCTGTGGGTAAACCAGGGACAAATACTTGTGCGGCTTCTTTTCCTTGGGTTTGTCCGCGAGTCCGTCAAGAAACCTTTCGCGAGCCTGGTGGAATCTATCAGCCACCTGCCGCGCAGCCTGGGAGTAGAGAACCTGGAACTCTGGACTCCGTTTTCTTAAGCCCAAAGCTAGCTGCCTGAGTTCGTTTCTGCTCATCGAATGCTTGTTCTTCTCATACTCTTCTTGTTCAGCGTGTAAGAGCGTGTTGTAGAGCTTACACGCAGCCTCTAGCTGGGTTTTTAACACCCCCGCCCACGGTGGTTTTCGAGTAGTACACCCTGAATCTGTAAGCCCCTACACGCACGGCCAGTATTTCTCCACACCACTATTATTTATACCTTTATCCACGCTCTTCAAAGGCGAGGTTTTAGAAACTTTATAATACTCCCCGCACCCAGTTTCCCCCAAACACGACCTCAGCGTAGTATGCATCTGGATTGTACTGAATAGACATAAATCCATTAGAGCCGCTGTAATCGAGAGGGTATTCAGCTTGACAGATGCCGAAACGTACTGGGGTGCCCCCATTCGTGCCGAATTCACCGTTCTCGTTGCGCACCCGCGCGGTTGCGCCAACTGGTGCTACTGATGAAACTTCCAGTAAGAGTGAAACGAGTAATCCATCAATACGATTCTCTGCTCCATGTCGTGTGCAACCCTCCAGTAGTAGCCTTCGGTATGTATAGTCCCCCCACAACAAACACCCATTCTGAAATAATTTCAGGCGTGGATAGCGTGACTTGGAGTGTATTCATGTAAACCGAAGACGTAAAGGTTACACTACTGACTGGCACCCATGTGCTAGTCGATGCGTTAGCAAGAAAATGACTTCTTACCCAGCTTTGGTTAAAATTCGATGGGTATCCTAAGACCCAAACTGGTATTGTCGAAACAAACGCTATTTCAAGCGTTGTTCCCGCTGGGAAAGTTGTGTTCAAAAAGAGGTAAGGAGCTCCCCCTATAATGGCTGAAGACTCTTGGTCCGCGACGAGTGTCTGGTTAGAAGTGTATTTGAGGATACCGTTCACATAGACCCCAGCCGTAAGCACCCCCGAGGAGTTGCTACGCCAATAATAATTGAAAGTCACCTGGGTTATGGTTGCGGGCTCTTTTAACACAACTTTTGTCCAAACAAGCGTGTGCGCCGGAATATAGTGTAGAGTAGCGTTGGGAAACACGGTTGGTCCCCCGAAGACGTACTGGGGTGACATAGCGGGTGTTATGTCACGCTGTTGAGGTAAACTGTGTAAATAGATCACGACAGCCAAACTAATGATGACCCCTTAATAGCAAAACTAGGGGGGCCACCCGCCGAACCAATAAAAACACCAAACGTGTCTACAATAAAGTTCCATATAGAGCCTTCGGTTTTGCTGGGACGGTTTCCAGATAATCCGTGAATTTACCTCTCGCTAATATACACACCTTAATTGGACAGGTTACTTGAATCATTATTTAGTTAGGTTTTAAATAATACTTTCTCTAAAAAAGTGAATATAAAATATCTAATTGTGGTCGTTTTGGTTTTTTCCTTCGTCACACCCATTGTTACGGCTTCCAATTCAAAACATTTCCATATGGGTGGAACTATGCAGAGCACAGTGTATTACGATGATGGCACGATTGTTTAGAATGCTGGCGTTGTTGTACGAAGTGACCCGATAACCACAGGCGGCGGAGGAAGCTCTTCGCCTATATTATCATGTTTACAGTACAACTTGTGTGGGGAAACGGGGTTATTTATGAGTTCGTGAACAATAGTGATAGCGTTCAGGATCCCATAATCCTGCGCTATTGTTCATTACCTGGTTATGAAGAATATTACTCTGGTGATGTGTTCTGATCCGCTTATATGGATCAAGAATACAACTCTGGCCCTCTTACGAGTAACAATCCTTATCCCTCTGGGACCACTGAAGTCGTTATAGGTATTGTGTACACTCAAAACGTGTGGATAGACGCCTTCGTGTTTAAGGTTCCAGCACAGGGATGGGTGAGCGCAACGGAGTGCGGATTCGGGAACGCTACAGCTATAGACGTAGCCTTCTACCCTGTCAACACACAAACTAATGGGGAGTACTCCTCGGGTTACCCTGCGGGTTACTCCGCTAGTAATCCTATACCCAACAACACAGTCTGAGCCATTTAATGCCCCTAACACACCTTCTGTGATACCAAGCGAAGCGGTTCCAGCTTATGTCAGCCAAGCGTAGGTGATAAAAACGAAGAAACTCACTGTGGCTTTAACCATTTTTGCCTTAGTTGTTCTCGGCATCATTACTGTATTTGTTGCATATCCTTCCCATCCGCAACCAATCGGTGTCAAACAGGTGGATTCAGCTTTTGGGGGTACTTGGCTTAGGGAAAACAATGAGTCGTTTACGTTTTCAGTTCTAACAAACGGCACCATTCGAATTATATATTTTAATGGTAGTGCTCAAACCATTCCCCCAAACTATAAACACGGAATAGGAGGCTTGCAGGATTTTGGTGCGGGAATACTCGATAGAGGCGGTTTCATAGAGTCTTTTAAACAAGCGAACGGCACCGCCACACTAACAATCGTCGCACTCAAGGTGAACAACGCTGAAACTCACCTCTTTATTAAAGGTCTAAATACTACACCTACAGTAATACTGCAAAAATACAATGGATACCTCTACTTTTTTGATGGTAACAACTTAACCGCGGTCTATGATTATAAGTACATAATGTATATAATTTGGGCGTGAGAATACATCACACAACAATAGTTAATAAAACTCCTGAACTACTTGGCGAACTAAGTTTCAATATAGTAGTGGAGTGTGTATCGTATAGTTGCGTTATTCGATCGCTTACAAAAGAGGGGGTTAAGGGGGCGGAAAGCTTTGCTTGTGTGTGGATGGATAGTCCCTTATATTTATTAGCTTTTCGAGAAATCGTTTGATGGACATGAGGGGCAAAAAAGCGATCAGAGCAACAGTTTCGATGGAGGTCGCTGTGTGGGACTCCCTTCTAGCCTTAGTGAATAACTACGTGGAGGCCCTACGTTTCGTTTTATTCTGGTTGAAGGAATCCGCGAAGGATCCGAGCAAACTTGCCCACCTTCGCGGAGGGGGTCTCAGGTGAAAAGACGAAGGAGGCAAGGCTAGTAAAAAGGGATGTCAAGGCTTTCCTCAAAATCACTAAGAAGCTTAAAGGGAGGGCAGAGGAGAAGGGTAGTGTTGCTGTAGACATTAACCTGAATGAAATTGTGGTTGGGAAGCCCACCACCCTCTAATCCGGGCACCACCTGGTTACTCTGCTAAAAATATGTGCTTTAGAGGCTACTTTGGGTAAGTCAACATGTTATCTAGGAGCTTTTTATATCGAAATCTCTGTTCACTATTCAATCTTTGTACGTGATTCTAAAAATAAATCTCTTCTGCACAATATTTATATAGATGATATCTAATAGTATTCGAAATGTCTTCTGAGACGGCTTTAATAAACCGTTTGGAGCGATTCGGCAGCTGGCCTTGGCCACTCAGCGTGCTTGTACTCATCGGCATCGCCTATTTTTTCGGGCTTTACGACGTCCTCACGTTGGGGGTGGCCGCGCCCGCTATAGCATCACAGCTCGGGGTTAGTGCGACCACGCTTGCCAGTGTGGGAACAGTTATAGCGTTGGTGGGCTACCTCATAGGTGCTGTTGGGTTCGCACACATCGCCGACAAGTATGGGCGGAAAACCGGACTCACTGTCACACTCATCTCCTATTCTATTGGTTCGCTGCTGACTGGCTTGTCCACGAATATCTTTGAGGTATACTTCTGGCGGTTTATAACGGGGATCGGTATAGGGGCCGACCTAGCCATAGCCGCCGCCTATCTGAGTGAGATGACTCCCGCAGGTGTGAGGGGAAGGTTCCAGAGCCTCGGCACGTTCTTCGGGTTTGTGGGCGCTGGAATAGGCCCACTTATAGGTTTGTTCGTTATTCCAGTGGCGAGCTATGGTTGGAGGGTCTACTTTATCATAGGCGCCCTAGGAGGTCTGGCTATCCTTTATCTGAGGAGAAGCATTCCTGAGAGTCCCCGCTGGCTCATAATGAAGAAGAGGTTTAGTGAGGCAGAGGGCATAATAGGCTTAGCTGAGACAACGTACCAAAAAAAGAAGGGAACACTACCACCCATACCTAGCCTAGCTAACACATCACAGCTGGAAGAAAAGACCCTGCCAATAACCAGCCTCTTTACGAGAAAACACCTACCACGCGTGCTTCTAATGCTAGCCGTCTTCCTCTTCTACTATGTCTACGCTTACCCATTTCTTGCGCTAACCACCTCACTGCTTTCAGCGTCCGGCTACGCCTACGTTGCAAGCCTTACAGTAGTGGGTCTCGGTGGCCTTGGGTTCGCACTCGGAGCATTCCTATCATTCATCTTCTCTGACCTAACTGAGCGGAAGTACCTGATAGCCCTGCTATTCTTTATCCAGGCTCTTGCAATGATTGGAATAGGATTAAAAGGGAGCCTCGCGGAAGAGGTCTTCTCGTATTTCGTGGCAGCCTTCTCTAACACCTTCCTCGCTACCATGCTATACGTATATTCCGCTGAGAACTTTCCAACACGTGCAAGGAGCAACGGTGTAGCCCTTACTGACGGCTTAGGCCACCTCGCGCCAATCTTCTCAGTCCCCTTCACAGCAGCACTCTTCGTAGCAAGCGGGTTGTTCCGTGCATACGAAGCGCTAGCAATCGAGGCAGCCATAGGAGGAGTGTTCGTTTTACTGGGGATTAGAAGCACAAGAAGAGTACTAGAGGAAATATCCGAGTAACCAAACCACAACTTAACGAAAAACCTAACCCTTTTTATTCCTCCTGCTTGCCGTCCTTAGCTATTCACAATCAGCTTTATCTGGCTGAGCATGCTAATGGGCGACGACATCTAAAACTACGCTCAGCGTAGGAATTCATCTAGCACAACGTTATTAAAAAGGTATGACTTACTGAAAACATGGAATATTCAGTAGCCGACCTAATTGTCTCTGTACTTGCTGAGTTCGGCGTAAAAAGGGTTTACGGTGTGCCCGGCGACTCCATAAACCCGCTTGTTGAAGCCATAAGGAAGAGCCCGAGTGTTAGATTCATCCAGGTGAGGCATGAGGAGGGGGGAGCTCTTGCAGCTAGTTTTGAGGCGAAACACACGGGCACACTTGCGGCGGCTCTCGGCACATCTGGTCCCGGCTCGGTTCACCTTCTTAACGGCCTCTACAACGCCAAACTAGAGCACGCCCCAGTAATTGCTTTGACGGGGCAGGTGCGAAGCGATACAATCGGCTTCGACTCTCCCCAGGAGGTTGACCTACTCAAACTCTTCGACGATGTATCCATATTCAATAGGCAGATAATAAACCCTGCAAGCGCCCAGCGAATGGTGACTCTCGCATGTAGGACATCCCTCCTTGGGAAGGGCGTCTCACATCTAGTACTACCAGTTGACGTGCTTAGGTCAAAAGTCGAAGCCAATGAGAAAGTGCAAGCAGACCTTCCACACGTGGAATACGTTTTCGACGTGAAGAAGGCTGAAGAGGTGATAAACGCGAGCTCAAAGCCAGTCATACTCATCGGTGGAGGTGCGAGAGGAGCATCCCACATGCTCGACGAATTCGCCGAAAGGATAGGCGCACCCATAGTGTACAGTCTTAACGGCAAAGGCGTCTTACCTGAGACAGACCCTAAAGTAATGGGGGGACTCGGCCTGCTCGGTGCAAAACCTAGTTCGATCGCCCTAGGCGGCGCCGACCTGTTAATAATGCTTGGCTCATCCTTCCCCTTCACAGAGTTCCTACCCAAAGGTATACCCACGATCCAAGTCGACATCGAACCAGCAAATCTGGGCAAAAGGATGGGTGTCGAATTGAGTGTTGTCTCCACTGTTGAGAAGTTCCTATTATCAGTAAAGCCTGAGGAAAAACAGGACAAGTACTATTTAAAACTCCAGGATGCAAAGAGGGAGTGGCTCTCCGAGCTTGAACAGCGGGAGAAGGCGATGGAGACGCCGATCCCACCCCAAGCGCTTGTGCGCAAAATATGTGAAGAGCTACCGCCCGAAGCCATACTAGTCTGCGATGTGGGCCTCGTCACACTGTGGTGCGCCCAAAACCTAAGGCTACGTAGACCCTACGCGTTCTATACTTCATCGTGGCTTGGGACAATGGGATGCGGTGTTGCTGGAGCCCTCGGCGTTTCCTTCGCGTCAGATAAGCCCGTCATCGCACTAGTCGGAGACGGCGGTTTCTCTATGACCATGATGGAGATGCTTACAGCCGTCAAATATTCTAGGCCAATCAAAGTCGTCGTATTCAACAACTCGAAGCTGGGGTTGATTAAAATCGAGCAGGAACTAATGGGGTATCAAGAGTACGGCACAGAACTCCACAACCCAGACTTTGCCAAGCTGGCGGAGAGCATGGGTGCTCTGGGTATAAGGCTTGAAGATATAAGCAAAATGGGTGAAGCGATCCGTGAACTCATTGAAGCGGATAGGCCAGCTGTGCTTGATGCGGTGATAAATCCAAACGAGGTGCCAGCATCACCATTATAGAAAACTAGACAACGACGCTATCCGCATTAGCATCGAGTGGGCGTGGTATCCAACCGTGCAGGGTTGTAATCCAAGTACCATCTAGGCAACATCAGCAATCATAAACAGAGCTCGGCTACGCTGAACCCATTTCAACCTACAATAACACCTATTTTCATGTCCTAATTTAAAGACGCTTGGACATTGAATCGGGACCTTTTTTTACTCGGGCTGACACGCGTCATTAGAAGCTTCAGCTTTAGCTATATGGCCTTTATACTCCCAATCTATTTAAGGGGCGTCGGCTTCAGCGTGGAACTTGTGGGTGTGTACGCATTCCTCGCAACCTTGAGTAGCAGTGTTCTACTAGTATTCTCAGGATTCCTAGGTGATTTGTATAGTAGAAGAAAAACCCTACTACTGGTGATGGGCTTACCTATAGTCGCATACACCACGCTTATAATCACAACTAACAAAACAGCGCTACTACTAACATCCCTCGCTGGATTATCGCTAAGCGGTATGGGTGGGGGAGCGGGGGGAGGACCTGTGGCACCCCTCCAGACAGCCATGGTTGCAAGCAGAGTGAAAAGCGGGAGGGAGCGGACAAGTGTGTACTCGTATCTCACGGTGTTTTCAACGCTCTCAGCGGTTGGAGGCGGATTTTTCTCAACGTATATAATATCCGTCTTCCCCGACGAGTATGCTAGGCTACTCTTTATCTCCGCTTTGACGTTGAACCTAGCATCAAGCTTGGGTGTGTGGTTTATTACAGAGGAGCCAGACACCCGCGAACGGTTAACCGGTAAATCTAAGAAGTCAATCCTACCCCGTAAATCAATAAAGAATGCGGGTAAGATTGCACTTGCTGGATCCTTTGGTAGTGTGGGTCTCGGCATGGTTACGCCACTCATGCCGCTTTATTTTAAGAGCATAGGTGCCTCTGACCTTAAAGTCTCATTGGTTTACGACGCAACGTATATACTATCAGCCATCGTGACCCTTCTATCTTCGAGAATAGAGCGTGTGCTGGGGAGTGTTAAGAGCATCTTTATACTACGCTCAGTGGGAACACTACTGTTAGCGGTGTTACCTTTCACCAAGTCTTTGGCTTTAGCCGCTGTGATATATGTTGCAAGAAGCGCGGCCTACCAAGCTGCGCTACCAATACGTCAAAATATAAGTATGGGGCTTTACTCGGCCGAGGAAAGGTCTAGGGCTAGTAGTCTTACAGGCATAGCTAGGAGGCTACCTTACGGTGTAGCAACTGTCTTCGGCTCCCTGCTTTTTTCCGCGGGTGAATTTATAGGACTATTCGCGTCAGCAGCAGGTATCTCCTTCATCGACCCACTCCTCTACTACATGTTCTTCAGGAACCTCAACATTGACGGTGAAGGGGCCTTCGACTTAAAGCGCTCCCAGAACGCTTCAGAGGTATAACCGATTCCCAACACCTTACCTAACACTACGAACACAGTGCTTTAATTAATGACATAAAAGGCAAAGGGGAGTCTTCAAAGCTCTAAACCCGTATGCAATTCTTTATCCTTATCCAAAAGGTTAAATGAGCCGCATATATGTTCTAGCTGAGTTGAAAGATACCAACACGACTGTTGACGAGTTAAAGCTTAAAGTGAAAATGTTTTGCGACGAACGAGATTGGGGAAAGTATCATAATCTCAAAGAGCTAACTATTGGTCTAGTTACCGAGTCCGCTGAGCTACTACAACTTTTCAGGTTTAAGTCAGAGACGGATATGAGCACAATGCTCCAAACCCCCGAGCTTATGGAGAAAGTTTACGATGAGGTGGCTGACATCTTCTACTTCCTCTTGCGGCTTTCACAACTCTACAACATTGATCTATCATCAACACTTGAACGTAAACTCGCCAAAAACGCTCAAAGATACCCGGTTGACAAGTTCAGAGGATCAAATAAAAAGGCGGATGAAATATGAGTGCCCAGCTTAAGTGAGCAGCCCCGCTCACCTTGAGGTGGGTTTTGGGAACATTAGCTAGAAGAGTTTCCGTGTCGTCGACGAACCCCCAAACATCATTCTCGATACTCACTTGGACCTTGCCCTAAGCCTTGCGGCTATGACTATGACAACGATTATAAGAACGATTATGAGCAGGGTTTCGAGCACTAAAACGGGGTTCGAATTCAGGTTTTCGAATGCGTGTATAAAGCTTTGGATTAGCGTTCTATGAACCTGTATGGGTACCGTTAACTCTTGGATAAATGGTTGTGTGGACCCTGGCTGATGCCATGTGGCCACGAGGCTGAGGGGATACACTCCGTGTTTGATATTGGAGTTGACTTGTATTATGTAGGTTATGTTTGCCTCTTGACCAGGCATAAGTGTGCCTACACTGACGTTTACTGCACTCACTGCGAGTAGTGGGTTCTCGCTTGATGGCACGCTGACCTGGAACACGTCTGAGGGTAAAAGGGTGAATGTGAGGAATTGGGCTGGCACACCCCCCGTGTTCTTTACTGTTAAAGTCACATAGTCCGCCCCGTCACCCACCCTTACAGTTGGTGTGGTAACCCCAACAATCGAGAGAGTGGCCTTAGGGTACTCGATGAACGGTATACTAAACCTCTGGGTTTGACCTTGGTTGTATTTTACGATAAGCGTGAGGGTCGTGTTGACAGCTGAGGACGTGTTATAGACACCGAGTATAAAGTTAAGCGTCACAGGTGTCCCTACAGGTATGTACCCAACTATCTGACTCTCTGAACCATTATATAGAGGGTATACAGGGTAGCTCATGTTAAGCTCCACGCTGACGGATGACGCCGTAGCTGTCCCCGTGTTCACAAGCACAGTCGTTAGCTCCGCGTAAGGGTAGCCTGGATACACCCTAAGAGGGTTGTAACTGAAACCCGCAAGCTGTATTTTGGGTTGCCCTAAGATGGGTACCCCTACGTTGAGTGTTTGACTATAGGTCTCATTACCCAGTATGTAATCCACATTTAAGGTTTGGTTATAAACTCCCGGCTGAATACTGGGAGAAATGTTGAAGTATCCCACGAGGGCGACGGTGCTACCGACGGGTAGAGCGGGGAGACGGAGGGTTATATTATTGGGAACACCCTTGATGGGGGTCAGTGGGTAGGATGCTTGAAAACGCATCACAACCGAGAACAACTCCTCGGGTCCAAGGTTTGTGACCGAAACATATAATGGTAGACTCGTCGAGCCGGGAGCCGCGAGAAGAGGCGCTTGGGGTGAACCCCATAGAGCCGTGGTTTGGAAGCTTGGCTGAAGCGTTGGTCCAACCGCGTGTGAGCTTTGGGTGACCACGACCAACGCGAATGAGCCGAGCACAAACAATAGGAGTATTAGTGCTGACCTGTGCATAATAACAACAAAAAATTGTTATATTTAAGTCCGATCGATATTTATGTGCGTGTATGAGCAGAGTCACATCATCTCTTGGGGTATTAATGGAGCTTGGTTTAAGTAGGTATGAGGCGCAGGTGTGCATTTCACTTTATACACATGGCGCACTCACTTCTAGCGAGTTAGCCGAGCGTTCGGGGGTACCGCGCTCCTGGATATACACCGTCCTAAAATCCCTTCAGGAGAAGGGGTGGGTTGAGAGCACACAGGGGAGGCCGAGGCTTTTTAAACCTTTACCAATGAGCTCTATACTGCCACGCATCCGTAGAGAGCTCTCTGAAAAAGTGGAGGAGAAGCTGAATTTACTGGAGGAGCTTGGGTCGGGTGGTGTTGAGTTGAGCGAAGCGATTAGCGCCATCGTCTACTACGGTGAAAAGCAGGTTACTGGCAAAGCGTCTCAACTCGCCTCTAACACTGGTAACTGCGTACTTGTGCTCACCCCATCCTGGCTACGCAGACTTGTAGTACCAAAGAACAGGAAGGTCCTTGTAACAGATAAACCACACAACCTAATAATACTAGAGGACGCAGTCTTTTGGTTTCCAGATAAATCCGATTTCCCGCTCCTTGGTGTGTTAGCATACTCGAAAAGCCTTGCACGCCGTCTCAGTGCATTTGTTGAGGAGAGGGAGAAACTGAAGCGGCTGAGGAAGCCGAAGGGGATCGGGGGGAGGTCTGAGGATTAATCACCAAATCTGGGACATGACCATTAGGATAAGCGTGAAGCTCACCCTTCTCCTCCCTAATCACCCACTTATCGATCTGTATACCTATGTGCCCAAGCGAAGATTTCGGGGCGACAAGTAGGAGGTATGGACCCTCATAACTATAAACCTTGAGCCGATCCGTCCTACCATCCTTATAGTGGAGTGTAATGTCCCTTCCAACATACTTGAGCAAATCCATCCTCCTACTGAGCGTCTTAGAGCGGCTCCCATAATTGATCGAGGGTATGTATTTCTGGGACATTAATTGTTCTACCTTATTTTACAAATTTAAAACCTACTTACAACAAACCCGATGGTGTCCGGACTCGAGGTGGTGGGCTTACTGCCAAGGCTTGGAAAATTGTTGCCTGTACACCGTCGCAAGCCATGCGAAAAGATTTTAACGCGCGCCCGCAAACACGCGTGCTATGAGTCAAACCACATCGACCACTCTTTATCCCATCTAAGCGCCAACCATGCTACACAAGAACCCACAGCATCGCATCGTACATTGAGGGAGATGTCTTAATACTTGAAAACCTTGATGTTTTCCTAGGCCATCACAACGCCTTATAGTAGTCGTACCACGTCTTATAGGATGCAAGTAGGTCCGGAGCCACACTTGGCTTCCTATTTTCTAACACCTTTTTGAAGTCGTCCATCGTTATCCTGCGTGGCATGCTACCGGGCTTATTTGCCTGATCTGATTCAAAGAGTTCTCGCACCACCATTAGGTGGGCGCTCTGGCAAACATCCCTGATATCGCTTGGGCTATAGTTCTCTGTCCACCTAGCCAACTCTTTGAGGTCTACGTCCTCAGCAAGCCTGAGGTTCTTTGTGTAAAGCTCGAATATCCTTATCCTAGCATCATAATCTGGTAGGTTAACCATTATACGCTTCTGGAATCTCCTCACGAAGGGTGCATCCAGAACCCACGGTTTGTTTGTTGCGCCAATAACGTACACCATGTTCGTCTTACCCTTATCGGCTAAACCATCCATCTCCTGAAGTAACTGATTCCTAGCCCTAACCTCACCCCCCACCTCGTTTGAGCGTATACCAAGTAGCGCATCTAGCTCATCCATGAAGATTATAACAGGACCTCTGATTGAGCGCGCCTGAGCGAATATCCTCGCGACATTCTTCTCAGCCTCCCCAAGCCACCTCGACATTATTGAGGCTGCGTCAACACTGATAAACGTGGCCTCAATCTCGGAGGCAGCTGCTGCAGCAAGAAGCGTCTTACCACAGCCAGGGGGGCCGAACATGAGTATACCCCTCGGCCATCCTAGGGGGAAAAGATCTGGGCGCTTGGTTGGGTACACAATAGACTCCATGATCGCCTTCTTAGCATCCTCTAGGCCTATCACATCTTCCCATTTAACATTGGGCTTCTCCTTAATGACCAAGTCATCATACGAGCTCTTCTGGGATTGACTAGGGCTTTGCTGATTCCTCGGCAAAAGGTTGCTCCCTCCACCATCATCCTCGTAGACCTCACCCTTCAGAAGCCTTATCCTCTCTTGGTACGCCTTTATACGCTGAATGTATATCCCATTCAATTCATAGCCAGGGTAAAGTGTGACCAACTTGTTGAGAACATCGATGGCCTGCTGGTAGCTGGTGATGGCTTTACCCCGCATACCCTGCCTATCCGCTGCCACCGCTTCACTAGCATAACGCTTAGCCAAGCCTTCAAGCTCAGAGGCGGCCAAAGCCAATGGTCTTCACCAAATATTCACGCTGGCTGATGGTCGAGTTTGATCTTACCCTGCGACTCAAGCGTTCGCAGAGCCGTGATGACGGATTCACGGCTGATCCCGAGATCCTTACAGCATGATGATAACTCGAGCACCCCATTCTTACTCTTAATATAATCATATACACGTCTAGGTATCTCGGAGTCTGTTTCGTTAACCCTAACATATAGTAGACCACCATCCTTCGAGGAACTCACATTTTCTTCTACGACACCCTCTAAGCCCTCCACCGAGAACGTGTCCACAAGGTTGTCCACCACACTCTGTATGGATTCGATGCCGTTACTCCTTATATACTCGATTATGGGTTTAAGGTCTGCCTCCTCCACCTTCTCTAACTCTTCTCTAAGCTTCCTACTCGCCAACTCCTCGGCATCCCTCAGTATGGACTCCACACTCTCAGTGTTGAGCGGCGAGGAGAAGTCGCCTATGCTTGTCTCAGGTACACTCACGCTGAGCACCTCGTTTAGAGCCTCAGCTGTCTGCTGCATGCTTTTAGCCACTTCTGGGACAAAGCCTTGGAGCTGGGCTCTAACCCTGCTAAGCGCATCCGCTAGCGGCCTGAGCGTGCCCACGGCGTCACCGAGCTCCTTTGCTGTCCCAACCCTTAGCCTGAGCGCCTCAACTATGAGCTCACTCTTCTGGAGCACACTTAGAACTCTGTGTATCTCAACGGTCTCATATGCATATATCCTAGCCCGAGCCCTATCCTTTCTACGTATAAGCATCACACACATTCTAAGAAGCTCATTCTCCCTACGCTGAAGGCTCACTATACGCATCCTTATTTGAACCTGCTGCTCGTTAAGAACCCTGAGAACCTCGTCAAGAATATCCTTAAAGTCTTTCTTCTTTTTGAGGAAAGAGTCAAAATACAGGGTTCCCACGGCTGAGCTCACTCTCTTCTATCTGTCTCACTCACTATCTCAACGCGGAAGACATCCCTGTACTCCCTCTCTATCCGTGAAAGCGATTTGACTAGGTCATCCAGGTCGCTCAACTCTAGGTGAGCAGAGTTAAGCCCATCCTTAAGCCTCTTCGACCAGTACTCAAAATCCTTCTCACCGATTTCATTCATGGTTCTAGCTATGTTCAAATCAACCATTGCACGCTCAATTAGCTCGATCTCGGAAAGCAGCCTATCCACCCGCCTCTGAGCCACCTCGAGTAAGGGGTGGATGCTCTCCACCAGTGAGTTAAACCTGACCTTGTGCTGGAGTTGCGCCGCGGTGAGCACTGGGGCGTCTGACGCCGAATTATCCTTCGTACTAGCCTCTTCAAGAGCCCTTATCCTCTCATAGAGCCACTCAATTCTATCCTTAGTCTCCTTGAGGCTCTGCTTGAGTTCGGACTTGACTATGATATAGTTCTCCTCTACCGAGAGCACTCTGCTCGAAGGTATTTCTTGGAAGCCATCAGTTGTCTGAACCACAAAGTAGAACTCTGCCTTCCCGGACTGGCTCCCCTCTGACTCTGGGAGATAGTTGAAGAAGCCCGCTACCCATCCGACAACTCTGTTGTACTCGTCCTTAACGGTCTTACCCAGATGCCTCGAAGGCGACATGGAGTCGTCGGATAGTTTTCTACCCGAACCAGGAGACATCTGGGTCTACTCTCCTAATTTATGTATTCACTGCCTGGTCTGCTGGGATGAAGCGGAGGTTGGCAGGTCTGGGAACTGGTCTTTTAGCCTAGTCTCTGCGAGCGCGGCCGCCTCCTCCATTATTTTCTGCGCATCCTCGTTAGCTGTGTCGAAGCTCACAGTGTAGTTACCACTCTGACCCGCTTCCACTAGTATGCTGCTAAGTAGGTTGGATATTTCACCCATCTCCTTGTCGGCCTCAGGCGTCACCTGTCCGATGCTGCGTCTAATCGAGGATACCACACCGATGGCTGGAGCGAGGTTTGTGATCACGTCGCCTAGATCCTCGAGTGTACCGAGCCTCACGATGATTGACTCTAACGCGAGCCTGCTCTGCATTATGAGTTTGGCCATCTTTCTTATCTCAGCGACCTCGTTCGCATATATGGTGGCGCGGGCTTGGTCGTGTCGTCTTATGGCGTCTACAACCTTCTCGAACATCACCCGTTGGCGCTCAACAAGTCTACTATTTATCTGGTCGAGTCTCTGAACCTGCATTTGAAGCGATCTTTGAGCGCTCTCAATTCTGGGCTTAAGTGGGCCGGGAGGCCTTATAGCTTCCTTTAGCCGGTCGGTGGTGGAGGTTGAATCTTTTTTGTCCCAGTTTGACGCGAAATCCCTACTCAAAATTATCCCTTCGTATCTTTAAATCTATAAATATAAGAGAGTTGTTCCCTAAGATGATGTATCCTGAGGAAACAAATCGTGTGGTACGAAACATTTATAAGTACTTCTTCGCTTCATTCATGCCCCCCACCCCACACGTAGTTATGGGTGACTATACATTATGCCCGACTCCCAACACTCAAATAGGCAAAAGGACCTTTCAGAGTTTGGTTTAAGCGACCACGAGTCCAGAATATACTGGGCTCTAGTTGAAAACGGGCCATGCACCATGTCTGAGCTGGCTCAGAAGGCCAATGTTCCAAGAACCAAGGTCTACGCTAACGTAAGGAAACTACAGAAAAAGGGGTTCGTTGAATTTCTACCTGAAAAGAAGTATATGTGTAGGGCTGTGTCACCCGAAATCACGCTTAAGCCCCTCTTAGATAAGAAGAAGGATGAACTCGACTCGATGAAAGAACAGCTAAACAGGCTAATCGACCTCTTCAGTCAAATAAAGGATAAGGACGGCGTTGAGCGAAAAGAGTTCTGGACAATAAAGGAAAAGAGCAAAGGAATAAAGGCGTTAAGGGATGAGCTCAGCCAAGCGGAGCAGGAGGTCGTCATGGTGCTCAATAGGTCCTGCTTCAGGCTTCTCAGAGAGTTGCGTGAAGATTTAAGAGCCGCCTATGATAGGAAGGTTAAAAACAGAATCATCGCACCCTTACTCACGGATCAGCTTTCTAAGCTTGAGGGATTCAAGGATTTCGCAGAGGTCCACGTGGTCCACAAGGAGCCAGAGGACAACCTAATAGTTATCGACCGGAAGACCACGATTATTATCTCCTCAGCCCGACTCTCACAGGATCCATCCGACTACTCCCTCATCTATATTAAAGATAAAGGAGTGGCTGAGAACATTATCTCCTTTGTTGATTTCCTGTGGGTCGAGCTACCAGACATCGGGAGCATTATTTCGCTTATCAAATCAGGCGAAGACGTCTCAAGAGTGGCTTCTTCGGCGTCGGTATACTATAACACTGTGCTCTACGCGTTCGGGAAAATATTAGTGGACGAATTCGGGGAGAGGAAAGCGGACGAGCTAATCAGGAAGGCTGGTGTGTACGCCCTTCAACTCCTCGAAGAGGAGGGATTAAAGCTCGTCAAAGACGATTTAGAGGAGTCTCTAAGGTTAATGGTTGACCTTGCCTCCGTTTCGGAGAAAATCGAGATAAACTATAGCAGTGAGGATCCGCTGAGAACACTCTTCTACGAGGTTACAGACGCTTCATCAGTGTCATACAGGAAGAGCAAGGAGTTAAAATCCGAGTTCCTGATGACCGCGTGGGGGGTACTCAGCGAGGCGATCTTCGAAAAGTATGGCTACTATACCAGTACGCTTCAGACAATATACGATGAGCAAAAACGTCTATGGATAACTAGAAAGAGGGTGTATAGGAAAGAAGACCACGAGACAAAGCCGCTTGACTACTTGTTCCAAAACACTACTCCAGCCACTACTCTTGGAACAGGCAACAATGAAAACCGAATCGCTAACCCTTAAAATTAGAAGGATTTGATTCTCCTGTAATAAAAAGTTTAGTTGGGGTCCGTAAAAGCTTTAGTTGTGGTGTACAGCGATGTACGCGAGGACTATTACCACGGCGAAGAGCGCCCCCATAAGGCCAGCGAGGAACCACTGGGCTGTCACTATTTTTGGCAAGTACGCTAAGGCAGGAACAACGTAGGGTATCGCGAACCCGAATGCGATTCCCGCCACGAACCCCAGCACAGCGAAGACTCCTAGTACAGAGCCCCTACCAACCAATTTTTTCACCTGGGGAAGATAGTTCTCTAAAGGCTTAAGTGGTCTGTAACTGTTCTGAGTGTCACCTTTGTCAAGTTCGCGCTGTGAACTGTTTGCTTTTATATGCCTAGGCCTACGGATACACCCATTATAATGAAGTATACGACTATTAGAAGTACACCTACGCTCCTACGTGTTGTGGAGAATGTTGCAAACATACCCGTAAAAGTTGTGACTACCATGGCGTAAAGAGTGAACCAAGTGTACTTATCCGAAACCACAATTGGATTACCCACAATTGACGCAGCTATCAGTATTGTGCCTATAAGCAGGGTGTTACTCTGCACTTTGCTCCCAATTAGGTTGGCATAGGCAGCTTGACTCCCCTGCGTATCCGTATTCCTCTTCGAAGCGCTCTTTAAAAGTGTGAACATGGCCACCAGTTCAGGTAACTCGTCGCCTGCTGGTACAAGTGTGAAGGAGGTTATCAATGGGGGTATTCCAACTGTGGAGGAGAATAGGACAACTTGGTTTACAAGGGGATGAATGAAGCCCACGGTTAGTATCAGACCGACTGCGAGGAATCCTAATGATTCGAACTTAGATCTGGTGCTTAGAGAATCAACTGGGTTTTCTCTTCTTAGGTCGTCACTCCCCCTTGCGGAGCAGGCGATAAATAGGGCGTATAGCAGTATTAGCGCCAAGCCCACGTATATGTTAAGGGTGTTAATGATGGAGGCGAAGAATATGAGGAGTGTTGAGGAACCAAGTACCGCTACATCGAACATGAGCCCTCTATATGCTGTGCTGGCTGACTTGTTGGCAAGGAATAGTACGCCGTAGAGAAGGGTGAAGAGGAATATGTTTCCGCCGAAGGCGGAGCCCAACGCTACGTCGTTGTGACGTGACAATGTGGATATTAATGCGAAGAGGTACTCTGGTAGTGTCACAGCGAAGCCCAGTAGAACCCCTCCGATTACCCTAGCCTGAAGCCTACCCAAGAGTATTTCTGAAGCTCTCCCAAGCGTGTATCCCCCGACGCTCACGGCTGCAAGGTAGCCAAGCAGTAATCCTAGTTGGCTAAGAGACTGGGGTATGTTGACACACATCAAGGGCTACCAAGCACTGGATGGGGCTTGTATGCTTCCTCTAAATATTTTATATCATCGGAGCTTAGCTTGACATCTAATGCTCCCACGGCTTCCTCGACGTGTTCAACCTTACTCATACCCACAATTGGGGCCACAACGTAATCTTTGTGTAGCAGCCAAGCTAAAGCTATCTGCGCGTTACTTGCACCCTTCTGCTTTGATAACTCGGTTACCCTATCCACAACGTCGAAATCCTCCTCCCGGAAGTACCTCTCCCTCAAGTATTTATCTGATTTGTACCTCGGGTCGTCAGCAACCTTGCCACGCGAATACTTCCCAGAAAGGAAGCCTCGAGCTAATGGGCTCCAGGGTAGAACGCCCACACCTATATGTCGACATAGGGGGATGAGCTCCCTCTCATCCTCCCTGTAGACCAAGTTGTAGTGGTTTTGAACAGAGATGAACCTTTCATACCCCTTCATCCTCGCAAGGCACTCTGCCTCCATGAGCTGCCACCCCCACAGTGTGGATGCCCCAAGATATCTAACCACACCCTGCTCCACTAGGCTGGTGAGGGTTGAAAGCGTCTCGTCGAGTGGTGTCTGAGGATCCCACCTATGTATCTGATAGAGGTCCACATACTCTGTTCTAAGCCTTTTAAGCGAGAGTCGTATCTGCTCTAATATATGGCGACGCGAAAGGTCTCGCACATTTAGACCTTCACCCGGAGGCAGACCCACCTTTGTGGCGATGATTACGTCATCACGCCTACCAGAGAGAAGCTCTCCAAGTATCTCCTCACTTCTCCCCTTCGAGTACCTGTTCGCAGTATCAAAGAAATTTATACCCAAGTCAAGAGCCCGATCCACAACCCTACGCGCATCATCCAACTCTATCTTCCATTCTTCATCATTACCGAAGGATAAACCACCAACACATATGCGCGACACCCTAAGCCCACTATTACCCACACGGGCGTACTGCATGAGAAAGCAACCAAAACAACTAATATAAGCCTTCCACCCAAATCTAACCCGCCTCCCCCCTCCCCCCTACAACCAGAAATGATACTACAAGGCAGCTATAACCAGATAATACAAACAAACACAATTAGAATCACATTGAATTGCCGCCGAAGATAAATTTGATATCCTCTTATGCCCATATGTAACTATCCAATGCTCCCCCCGTCAGTAAAATATAGCAAGTCTAGGGATTCCTAATTTCTTTATTTCTTCAGAGATGGTGTAACCACATACAAGTAGCACAATAAAGCATATATCACTTGTCAGTTGAATCGGATATACGTAATGCCTTTGCGACTGTCACCAACGATGCTTTTGATTGGACTGATAGTTTTAACGGCATTCTCAGGCTCAGCTCGCGCGCTGCAGCAGAGCGAATCCTTGCATCTTGGTTTAGAGCCCTCACACCTAGCATACCCTGCCAGCCTACCCAAAGAGGGTTACACATTCAGCGAGCTATTCTTTGTGAACTACTCTGATACGCTGGCTGGCAGAATAATCACCATTCAGTACTATAACAATTCAGAGTGGTGGAATCTTACATCCTTTACGGGTAACAGTATAGGCTTCACCCAGGTATACGTACCCGTCACAGCTTACTGGGCGCACAATGGGGAAAACACGCTAAGGGCGGTATCAAGCGTATACGTGTCAAACACCGTGACGCTTATGGTGAGCGAGAACGCTGGAGGCTTTGTAGCTGATGGAGCGCTCTATGCCCTAATAATAGTGTTGACACTTGGACTCATCCTCCTAGCAGATAAAGTGAGTCCAAAGAAGTTTATCCTAATCATGCTCGCTGCGTACATCATCATCGCGCCATTTACAGGTCAAAGATATGATGTGTATTTCCTAATTACATCTGGCATCAGGGTGCTTGAACACGTCAACCCCTTCAACCCGGGTCAACCACCAGCATACCCTTACCCGCTCAAGTGGGCCTACCCACCCCTCTACCCACTATACTCGACGCTAGCGTTCCTCATTTATTCACTGATAACCCACACAGGTGTACCGTCGACATCAGCTACAGTGTATCCGGGCTACTATACTGCGATATACAGTGTTTGGAGGGGTTACGTCACACCCAGCATGCCCCTCCTAGTCTTCCTGCTCAAAATACCCATGATACTATCCTATCTAGTGGTCTACCGGGTGCTACGCTCACGTGTGGGTGAACGCGTGGCAATAAAGCAGTGGTCAGCCAACCCACTAGCACTGCTTGTGTGCGCCATCTGGGGTCAACTCGACCCCATAGCGGCAGCCCTAGCACTACTCTCACTCGACTCCTACAGTAGGGGGAGGATGCACTACGCCTACCTGTGCGCGGCTTTGGGGGGAGCGATCAAGCTATGGCCAGCGGTTCTCATACCCATATACCTTGCACAGACAGTTAGACTCGGTGTGGCAAGAGCCCTGCGACCCATACTCATCAGCGTCATACCAGTAGCAGTAGCCAGTATAGGCGTATACGCATATTTCGGCCACCCTCTCCAAACGCTAAGCATACTAGTATATTCGCGGGGTGTACCTACTTATGCTGGGGAGTTCTCAGTGAACGGTTTAACATGGCAGTGGATACTCTACTTTTTAAAGTCTCCCCCCATACCACTCTTCCTGTTTGCCGGCCCTGTAGTGTACGCAGCCATATTGATCCACGCGCATAGGCATCCCAAAGCGGACCCAACCGTTCTACTGATGTTAATAATACTCACACTGTTTTTAACCTACAACTATGTTAATCCCCAGTATTTCCTCTGGGTTATCCCCCTACTCATCATACAGGGAAGAAGAATAAGCGCCTGGGTTTTCACAGCTCTACCCCTCCTCTACGTGGGGTTATCCTATAACGCCTTCTACTTTGTATCGCCAGCAATACTCTACGACACATACGCACCCTCAGCCTCCATAGCTGAGGAGCTAAAACTAGCCTTCTTCTACAATTATAAACCGCTTTTCATAACGATAACAGGAATCATACCCCTATTCGTCTACATATTAGAGGCAAGAGCGCAGATGAGAAGAGTCAAAATGCGGTCAGAGGAACCACTAGCACAATAATACGCACTGTTGAGCGTAAAACACACGCTACTTTAATAGTTTGTACGGTTAAGTAGGCCATCCCGCTCTAAATGGCGAGTTTTTAGAAAGCTTATAACATGAAAGTTTTGCTGCGCACTCCTTATATACGATTATCACCAATCAGCTATAACCCTGCAACTCAAAAAATAGTAGAGAAGGGTTTGTAGATGTTCAACACAGGTCTCCTAATCGCGACTGACACGGATTTACTACTCATCGTACTAGGTGGTGTTATATTCATCGGTTTCTTGGCTGAAGTGATATTCTACAAGTATAGGTTACCGGAAAACCTGGCACTCATGTTGGCTGGAATGCTCATAGGACCAGTCCTCCACATTGTATCACCCACACAAGTGGAGGTGTTAAGGAGCCTTGCACCCTTCTTCGGCGATGCTGCACTCGTAATAATCGTGCTGAGCGGTTCAATCAACCTTAACTTCTCTTCACTCATTGGGGGTGGCGGGGGAAGGGGAGTCGTGATGGCGGTGATGGACACACTCCTCACAATGGCATTCATAACACCCCTATTCCACTACGTCTTCGGCTGGCCACTGCTCGTCTCAGCCCTCTTCGGTGCGATGCTGGGTGAGACCACCGCCACAATCGTTATACCCGTATCCCAGAGACTTGGGCTGAGCGAGTCTGTACTGACAAGCATGGTGATAGACTCCACATTCAACAGTGTAACCTGCATAGTTGCCTTCTACATAATATTTGACATACTCATGCAATCGCAGGGCGCAACCCCAGTAAGCCCTGGTATCGTGTTCGTGGCGCGCTACCTGTTCGAACTAGTTTCAACAGGAATATTTATCGGTGCGGTGGGTGGCCTCACCTGGGTGACCGTGCTGGAACGTGTGGGCGATATACCCCACTCCTATATAGTCACCGTCGCCGTGGTGATAGGTATATATGCTCTCGTCGACATACTTGGCGGCAGCGCTGTGCTCAGCGTGCTCGTGTTCGGATTGGTACTCGGAAACCACAAACTGTTCCTAAGACTTTTTGGCAGGGATTCCAAAGTGAACCTTGGAAACGTGACTAACTTTGAAGGCGAGATAAACTTCTTTGTGCGAACATTCTTCTACGTGTTCGTGGGCACGCTCGTATCACTCAAACCCTACTCCGCGCTAATAGGACTAGGACTCGCATTCTTCCTGCTTCTACCAAGGGTTGTTGGGGTTGAAGCAACCACACTTGGAGACCAAGAGTTGCGTGAGAACATAGGCCTACTGATATCACTCTACCCAAGAGGTCTTACCGTAGCCGTGTTGGCGAGCACACTCATAGCTTCTATACCACCCAGCTCAGCCATCTACCCTTACGCATCCAAGATATTCGACATAAGCTTCATGGTTATACTATTCTCATCAATGATTTCAGCTTTCTTCGTCGCCAGAGAATATAGGCGGCGCACAAACGAGGACCTCTACGAAGTGATCAAGAGGCTCAGGCGAGCGAGGCAACAACTGGAGAAGCCTTAGATATAATCGAGTAAATCCTAAATTGTATACCAAGTGTGCTTTCAAGGTGTACCAAGTTTCCAAGCTCACCTACACGGCTACTCGCATCCATAACCTTCTCTAGGATCATCTACACCTTCTGCTGGTTCGACGCGGCCGCTACCTCACCGGCCCTCGTAGCCCACCAACACTATAACTATACTGAGCTAGGCGAACTCCTCTCCGCTTTCATGGTGGGCTCAGGCGCACTACAGGTACCAGCCGGTATATACTCTGCGCGTAGAGGCGCCTCACGCGCAGTGACACTTGGATTGGGGCTCATAGCGGTGGGCTCACTCGCCTCAGCCCTCTCACCGAACATCCTCAACCAAGTCATAACCCGATTCATCACAGGTGTAGGCGCAGCATTCTACTTTGCACCCGCAATGGTTGTGGTCTCCAATCTCTATAAGGGTCGCTCTGGGCTCATGATAGGCATATACAACGCAGCCTTCAACCTAGGGGGTGGAATAACCCTGTTCACAATGACCCCGGCAGCCGCCGCATGGGGTTGGCGTGCACCATACCTAATCACAGGTGTGAGCACACTGGTAGCGTTAGCCCAGTATCAAGCGGTATTCAGAGGCGTTGTTGATGAGAAGTCTAGTGACACATCAGGGATAGTTAACACAATCAGCTCTAAGATCGTTTGGGGGGTAGCCTTAAGTATCCTTGGCCTCTCGGTTGTCTACTATATTGCTAGTCAGTTCATTGTTGACTACGCAAGTAACACTCTAGGTCTACCCGCTACCACAGCGGGCCTGCTCTCCTCCCTTATATTATTCGGCGGTCTAGTTGGTGGGCCACTCATAGGTTCGATATCAGATAGAAGCCCCGATAGGAGGATCTACGTTGCTATACCCACACTATTAGCCGGACTCTCAGTCGCCCTCCTCTCATACACAGACCAATACAGCCTAGTCCTAGCAACCATTACTCTAGGCTTCTTCGACTCAGCCGCATACACCATCGCCTACGCCATCCCAACCGACGTTGAGCGTATAGGTAAACGCTATGCTCCTCTAGCTATAGGCCTAATAAACAGTGTGAGCATACTGTGCGGCGCTGTAGGCATAGTGCTTTTCGGCTACTCGGTAACCCTCATGGGCTATAGGGTAAGCTGGCTTGTGAGCGGCGCGGTGGCCGCCTTATTTCTACCATTCCTCAAAATGGTCAAAACAGAGAGGCGTAAAACTAATGCATACCCAGGTTAGCCTTTAACAGTTCGCTGACGTGTAAGTTTATCCAAAAGCTTTATAGCGGAAGCCGACGTATACTCTGTGATGGATATAAAAGAGGTTTTGGTTGAGGAGGAGGAAACCCTTCTGCCGCTGTGTGAATCGAACAGGAATATCGTGGTCGACCCCACGGTGTTCGCTGACCATGTAGTCTTCAGGGTCGGCTCACTCAAACTGATAGACAAGGCGCCATAAGGCTATTCGTGAAGTGGTGGGCTTGAGCTGGGGTCAAAGCAGTAGAGACAAGGAACTCGAGAATCTAGTTGGTCAGCTTCTCGTCACTTACTTCCAAAGCGCCAAACTCGGTGAGATGATACATGAGAGGCTTAAGACTAGTGGTGGAGTAAAGGAGCTAAGAACACTCATACCCAACCCAGACCCCGGGAAACAGCCTTTAATGGTTACAATTAAAATTGAGCCGTCGAACGAATTCGGTTTGGCGCAGGAGGAAGCCGCACCTGGTACTAGTAGGGTGTACGTTGTGCTCGAGAGCCCACCTATAAATATCAGTAACCCTTACGAGGTAAAAGGAGAGGTTGAGGAGATAGTTGAAGGAAGCCTGAACTGGTGGGCGAGCCAGTCTACCTATAGTTGGCTCAAACTCTCAGACTGGAAGGCGAGGGTGTACATGCTTGACGCTGAGGCTGACGAAGAAGCCAAAGAGATTTATGAAACCCTTGATTCACTCGAAACCAAGACGCGTCAAGGCGAAACACACAACACCTAATCCCCTTTTTCTTACAAAAATACACCAAGCTAATGTTAGAACTCATCATCCAGATGAGCTAACCCAAAACTCTTTGACCTAAAGTCAGCGTTAAGAGCATAAATGGAGCTGAGGGTGGGTTCTGTCCTACCTGAAAAGGAGGGCAGATTGGAAATTCATATCTCAAAAGACGCATGGATGTTAAATAAGTAGTAGGGAGATGGCAAGAAGCAAGCCGTAGAGGCGTGTGAACAACGCTGTCTGTCTTAACCCTTCTCGAATTGACTTCTGATCATCCACCTTTCTAAGATTCGTTATTGAGCAGTAACCCACTGGGAGGATTAGTAGGGTGATGAGTGTAGTGTAGGGTAGAAGTTTTACCGCTATACCGAAGAATAGGAAAATGTATGATAGTGTTGGAAGGATTGGTGCGAACTCTAACGCTGTGTGGCGCCCTAGAATGACTACGAGTGTTTTTTTACCGGTCTGCTTATCTGCATCGTAGTCTGGGAATGCAGCGTAGTACACCATGTAAATTGATAGTACACCGAGTATGACACCGAGCAGTATAGGCTGAGCAGCCACTCTTTGAACCTGAACATAGTAAGTGCCAAGTAGAGTGGCAACCCTTTCGAGGGCGAGTGTGAGCTCGCCGAGCCCGACCCTCTGGAGAAGCGATGTGTAAGCATAAATGGATAGGGCGCCTAACCCCATGAGTAGCAGCACTAGTAAACCCACCCTTAGGGTGAGGTAGAGCCCACACACTAGTGCTAATCCCAGGAGTGTGAATCCGCCTCTTAAGACCTCTTTGGGCTTGAGTAAGCCATTCACAAGTACGCCTGAGCCACCGCTTAGGCCTCTTAGTTTGGAGAGTTGGTCTGTTCCGTGGATATAGTCGAAATAGTCGTTAAACAGGTCGGCGCTCATATGGGCGAGGGCTATCCCCACGAGTGTTAGCGACGCGTAGATTGGGTTAAAGGTGTGGGCTGCCCCCCACGCGTAGGCTAGGCCTACTATGACGGGGATTAGGGAGGCTGGTAGGTATGCTGGTCTCACAGCTCTCAGCCAAGCGCTGGGGGGCGACACCTTACCACTAAGTGGTGGTACGAAAAATTTAAGCTTGAGTGGGGTGTATAGTTTATATGCGTTACACTAAGAGGGAAGCCAAGCAGTGGGCCAGGGATGAGATGGTTGGTGAGTGGACCACGATGATAACCCCATTCACACCTGAGGACGAACTGGATATTAAGGGATTGGCCCACAACGTGGAGCACGTGATTAAGCTTGGCACCAAAGGTATGGGTTTCTCGTGGAATATGGGAGAGTTCTGGAGCCTCACTATGGCTGAAAGGCTGAGTCTCCTAGAGACTGCACCCAAACTTGTTAAGGGTAGGGCTTACACGGCCTTCCAAATAACTGATACCTGCCTTAAAGACGTGATATATTTGGGTAAAAGAGTTGAGGAGGCTGGGTACGACCTCGCCATACTCGCAGCCCCATACATGCTCACCAAGACAGAGGAGCAGGTCATCGATTGGGTAAGACGGGTGTCGGAGGCGCTCGATATCGGTATAGCCTTCTATAACTCCCCCCAGTTCGGCATCACACTCTCAGCGAAGGCTCTAAGCAAGATTGCGGAGATACCAAGCGTGGTGGCGATAAAGGAGGCTAGCTTTAACATGCAGATATCAATAGACACCCACTTACTCGCGGGAGACAAGGCGGTGATAAGTATGCCAGACGAAGAAATATTCTTCTATGAGCCGTACTATGGCTTCCACCAGCAGGTAATGTTTGCCAACACCAGTGACTGGAGGTTTGACTCGGAGGAAAGACACGACTATGTGAGATTCGTAGAGCTAGCCACAAAGGGAGACCTTGAAGAGGCCAAGAAACTTTACGAGAAGATATGGCCGATTAAAAAGGCTTCACGTGTGTGGTGGAGTAGACTGGTAGCCAGAACCGGCGGCTCACTCCCAGTCCAGATGGTTAAATACTGGGGCGAACTCATGGGTATGGCCGCAGGCCACGTACGACCCCCCGTATCACCGCTGACCCCGGAGGAGAAGAAGGAGCTGGCCGAGGAACTCCAAAGACTAGGCCTCGTAAAGAAACCAGTGGTAGCAAAATGATTCATCCGCTACCGTTTAATACTCGACCCAGTGAGCGGGGATAGGTAGCAATAGTTGAATAGATGACGCCTTTTTTGGCTACTCATACGGAGGCTGATCAGTCACCGCCCTCGATGGGCTAAAGTATTTCTACACATATTAAAATTCATTTATATTTATTAGATTGTATTTGTCTACTATTTTTCGTGTGTTGCTGCTAAGCTTAAATGAGTGAGTACTTTAGTATTTGTGTGGATCGACGACAAGCCTTCGAATGGCTTCCTAGAAGCAATTTTCTTTTCGCGATAAGCCTAGTGGTGTTTGGGCTTACATTGATTGAAGCGATTGACGCCTTCGAGCTACCCTTCGAGAGCCTTGTGGGCTCTTCGGGTGTTGTGGGTGGATTATTTACGTCATCAATACAGCTTGAGGCGACACTTGGATACCCAGGTCTTTTTGTGCTTATGCTTTTAGAGAGCGCGAGTCTACCAGTACCAAGCGAAGTTATTTTGCCACTGGCTGGCTACTTAGTGTTCTTGGGTAAGATGGGTTTCATTCAAGCTGTGATCGTGGCCTCAGTTGGTGGGCTTGTGGGTGCATATATAGATTATTATGCTGCTAGGCTGCTTGGAAGACCCCTGCTTGTACAGGTGCTTAAACGCATACGTGTGAGTGAATTATCACTGATTCGCGCTGAGAGGTGGTTTAACAGGAGCGGGCTTGGAGCGGTCCTACTTGCTAGGTTTGTACCATTGATCCGCACACTTATCAGCTTCCCAGCTGGGCTTCTTAAGATGGATAGCCGAGCGTTTGGGGTGGTGACGATGATAGGCACACTGGGGTGGTCAGCCCTACTCGTATACACTGGATACAGGGCGGGTGGGCTGTGGCGGAGTGGTGCCTCATCCACCGTTGGAGCACTAGACACATTGATAGTATACATCTTACTGGCGCTTTCAACGTTGTACATACTCCTCTACCTAGCGGGCTACCAGAAGGGAAAGAGTGCCTGAGTAGGGTTTTAGTACTCTCCGAGTGTTCTAGTATTTGTGAATGTGCTGGTTGGTTGCTGCGGTCAGGGTGGGTTAAGGGTTAGTGATTATCGCTCGAAGTTTAGGGCTATGGAGGTCCAATACACGTTTTATAGGCTTCCGAGGAGCGGTACACCTTCAAAGTGGGTTGAGGCATTCGGGGATGGCTTCACCTTTACCATGAAGGCGTACCAGGGTTTAACCCACCCATTTACAAGTCCAACCTGGCGTAGATACAGGCACCCAGAGGGTGACCCTGAAAGGTACGGTGGCCTCAAACCCACCGAGGAGAACTACGCGCTCTGGGAGAAGGTGCTTGAGATATCTAGAAAACTGGGTTCACCCTTCATAGTTGTCCAGCTTCCTCCAAGCTTTGCGAGGAACACTGAGAACGTGGGCAACCTAGTTGCATTCTTCGGCTCGGTGGAAAGACCAGTAAAGATTGGGGTGGAGCTACGAAACCCAAGCTGGTTCGAATACCAAGATGAGGTTGCCAACCTCTTCTATAAACTCGACCTAGTGGATGTATTCGACCCATTCAGACGTGAACCACTACTTAACACAGATGTAGCCTACCTTAGACTTCACGGTCGAGGCAAAGGATACACCTACGACTACTCGGACTCCGAGCTCGAATTACTCAGGAAAAAAGTTGTAGAACTCGACCCGGAGACATGCTATGTGTTCTTCAATAACACAGCTATGGCCAAGAACGCACAGAGATTCCAACAACTATTATTATCCACCTAAATTCACTAGGCCGTGATAACACATGACCCTAATCAGGACTCTGCATTACACCTGAACCTAAAGCTCACTTTGAGTTGATGCTCATTGCTCCTTAATCCTCATTCGATGCCCTCTCTACTACCAAGTAGAGGCCCTCTCGTGACCTGACTACGACCTTGTCACCGGTTTTGAGCTCGCAGGACGCCTTGGCGGACCATAGCTGGGACCCTATCTTAACCACCCCCGGCTTAGAAGGTGTTGGCTCGCTGACCACAACCCCCACCTTACCCACTACGCTTTCATCTATGTGGCGCGTGGGCTGTATCTCTTCTGTGATCTTAACGAAGGCCACAACAGCCACCACCGCGTATGTGAGGGCTGAGAGGAGTAGGGCGGGTAGGGTGTGATATCTGAACCACAGCGCCAAGAGCACGGAGGCGGTCACGGTTCCCCCAATAACGATGATTGTGCCTCCGACTCCCCACCGCACAATGCTGAATAGACCCACTTCACTATGGTTTCCGCCGCCACCGCTCAACACCAACACCCCTTAAGGCTACCCAACTCACCAGTGCGGGACTCCTACATTAACCTTTACCTACCTTTGAACTCCGCTTTCCTCTTTTGGAGGAAGGCTGATATACCTTCACGGAGATCTTCGGTGCCATATAGTAAACCCATGGCTGTGGCCTCCCACTCTAGGCCGTTATCCATAGGTATCTCCGAGCCCTTATTGAGTAGTCGCTTAGCGAGCGCGGCGGCCACCGGTGCAACTCGGGTGGCGAGCTCCGCTGCGTAGGCCGCCGCCTCATCATCCGCCCTCTCCTTCGTAATAAGCTTCGAGACCAACCCCCACTCATACGCCTGCCTACCGCTTATCCTCTCAGAGGTGAGTACCAGCTGTGTCGCCCTTGAAAGACCGATAAGTCTACTCAGCCGCTGGGTTCCACCCCACCCAGGCAGTAGGCCTAGGGTGAGCTCGGGGAACCCTATCTGCGCCTCCTCCGTTGAAAGCCTCATGTCGCACGCTAGACTGAGCTCGAACCCTCCCCCGAGTACGTAGCCCTTCATCTCCGCTACGGTTAGCTTGGGTACCTCTGATAGTAGCCTGAATACCCTCTGCCCACGCCTCGACATCTCCGTGAAGTCCATACCGCTTTGGAAGAGCTGGTTGAGCTGGGCGCCAGCCGAAAAGTTTTCACCCTTACCGGTGACAAGTATCACAACCACCTCCCTATTATTCCAAAGCGACCTAACCGCTTCCTCTAATTGGTCGAGCACCTCCGCATTGATCAGGTTGTTTCTAGTGTTCTCTAGAGTGATCCTCGCAACCTTGGGTGACGGCCTATCCACAGCCACATACTGCTCACCCTGTGTGTGTTTGCCAACCTGTTGCGCATGGGAGGAGCTCAACAACTGTTTAAGGTTACCCTCCACTATCGTCTTCGCGGGCTTAAAGACGTCTACCGCAAAAGTCAAACTCAGCCTTTCGAGCCTAGTCTTAAGCTCCTCCTGGGATATGTTATTCGCCGCGGTTATGGGTCCAAACGGCCTGTTGAGCCCCAGCTTGACACCCTCCTCGATGTCTTCGGGGTCCGCGACTCCCTGCTCGACCAGTTTTACGGCTTCATTCACCTCCAAGCTCAGAATATCCATAAGTTCAACTGGTGAGGATGGGTTCGCCTGGGGGATAACAGCCTTGTTCTCACGCCACTCGTAGAATCCTCTACCACTCTTAAGACCTAACCTGCCCTGCCGCACCATTGCACTAAGAGAGGAGCACTTCTTATAGTCCGCGGAGAGCTCATCCCCATAGTATTCCATTGAATGCGCAACCACATCCACACCCACATAGTCCATAAGCTCGTAGGGACCCATGGGTAGACCCTGACGCTTAAAGTAGGCATCAACTTCGGCGTGTGAAACACCTCTGTCAAGGAGGAGACAGAAGAGGAGGCCCTCCGGCGCAGTTATCCTGTTGACGACAAAGCCTGGCGTATCCTTTAACACCCTTATGGGCTTTTTTCCAAGTGAGGCCACGAAGCTCACGGCATCCTCGAACACCTCATCTGATGTTCCTTCACCACGTATAACCTCCACACCCTTCATTATCACTGGAGGATTGAAAAAGTGGATGCCCACGATATCCCCCTCCCTACCCGTCCCAGCGGCAATCCTAGTTATCCTAATGTTAGAAGTATTACTACCAAGTATCACGCCCTTAGGTGTGAGCTTAGCGAGCTTGGCGAACAACCCACGCTTTAACTCCACATCCTCCGGCACAGCCTCCACCACCAACTCAACACCTTCAACCGCTTCTTCAAGCGAACCATGATAACTAATCCTAGCGTAGGCCTCATCCGCCTTAGACCTATCAATACGCCCAGAGGAAACAAACCTATCCAAGCTCACACGTATCGCACGCATAGCCCTATCCAAAGCCTCCGGGTACGCGTCCTCCAACCTAACAGTGTAACCCGCTAAGGCCACTGTTTCAGCTATACCATGACCCATAGTGCCCGCGCCTATAACCCCAACCGAACTAATCTTCCTCACAAAACACATAACAACCAAAGCCGATATATGTTTAACGCGAAACAGAAAAGCACTCCGTGAGCTACTCCGCCCTAAACTGTAGACCCAAAATTCGTGTTCAGGGTACAATAGAGTTAAGAGCGAATTTGGACCTAAAGTGGAAGGGGAAGTTTTGGAAACTCTATAAAAGCACCCAGAAAAAGGTCTTCACACAATATACATCATCACCTTACAAAAAGTTTGTGACCACAAATTTAATTCATCCACCGAGCATAAACTCTGCGGATAAGACAAAACGGCCTATTAATAGTAGCCGCATCCACAAGATTCATAAATATATGTTAGTACCAGTTCCGGGTCGTTTAACCACTGGAAGCTCGTTTAAAATGATCTTTTGGATTAGACCGGTTGTATTGGTTCAAGTCTCTGGGGGACTTGCTCTACCCCTTTTTGCTCCTGTAGAGGATGCTTGAATGTGTAGTTCTGGGTGAAGCTGGAGAATATGAGTGTGAGAAGCATGAGTATTATTCCAAAGATGGCGATATAATTGAATGCTGTGGGGGTGGGGAATTCGCCCACTGGTAGAATTTTTCCCTGGAGTATTGCTATATCCCAGCTCTGATATGTGGTCATAATGACTGTGGCCACAACTGGACCTATTGAGCTGCCAAGAGCCCTGAGGAGTGTGTTCATACCTAGACCGACAGCCCTGTACTCTGCTGGGAGGGAGACCGCGATCATGTTTACTAGCGGCACAATTACGCTCACGAGACCAACGCCCGAGATGAGGCCGTCAAGTAGTAGGTCGTACTTCGTGGCTCTATACACGAGGACTGCGAGGAACCCTAGTGCCGCGATTATTGTTCCCGTTATAACCACTGGTTTGGGTCCAACACGCTGTATCAGTCTCCCCATGAGTGGCCCAAAGACGAGCATACTCAACGCCACCGGCGCCATAAGTAGTCCCGACTGTATTATTGTGAGGCCGAGGCCGTATGGTCTTGGAAGCTGTGTGTAGTATACTACTGCTATAAAGAATAGGAACATACCTATGCCTGATGTTAACCCCGCTAGGTTTGCAACAGCCACATTCCTTATCTCGAACAGGCTCAGCTTCATGAGTGGTTCCCTTATCCTCCTCTCATATGGGAGGAAGACGCCGAACATAACTATTCCCAATACAAGGAGGGCTAGGTTTTCGGGTGTGAGCCAACCAATATTAGGTCCCTGTGTAAGGTATACTAGGAGGGCCACCACACTCGTCATGAGTATGGCTGTACCCACATAATCCACAGACTCCTTCGTTCTCACATCCGTCTCCCTTAGATATCGTAGTGATAGCACAAAGATGATTAGTGAGAGAATGAACGCTGTGTGGAAGGCGAAGGGCCACCCCAAGTCTTGGACAATGTAGGAGCCCACTATGAGTCCTAAGGCTGGGCCGATGCCGAGCATGCCGCTCAGTACACCCTGAGCGAACGCAACCCTCTCCCTAGGGAATATATCTGTGATAATGGCGATGGTTATCGGGAAGATAGCGAAGCCCAGACCCTGTATTGCCCTAGCACCTATTAAAAAGCCAATATTCGGTGAGAATCCAGCTAGGCCCACAGCTACGATATAAAACGCAACAGCGAAAATATACATCCTCTTTTTCCCATACCTATCAGCCAACTTGCCGAAGAGCGGCGCCGTGGCGGCCCCAACTATTAGATAGGCCGATGTCACCCAGCCAGCGGTTGTGGCACTCGTTGAGAAATCCTTCTCGATTGTGGGGAGAGCGGGTATAACCATGGTCTCAACATAGTTTATAACAAGCAACATAAGCGCGAGAAGGAGAAGTGTACCCCCCGCACCCAGCTTCTGAGCCATACATAGATAAAACCGCTCACCCTTTTAGAAGCTTTATGCCCCAACACTCTACAAAGTTCAAACTATGCGTGAGTTGATCGTTAGAATCGAGCTTGGACAATAGTGTAGTGAGTTTGTGTCGGTGGGAGTGTGAGAACTCGACTCCACACCCTTTACCTCAGCCCTAAGAGCCTAGACTCTTAACCTTTAGTTGCGCATCGGTTATAACTGTAGTACAACGTGTTTATAGGTTGCTGGGAGTATTCAAGTCGATTGTCCATGTGGGATTCCGAAACACTCTTCGAACTTGTAGGTTTAAGCGACCCGCGGATATCACGCAGCGGTGAGTGGTGTGCTTACGTGCTGAGCAAGCCCGATTTGATGGGTGACAAGTACGATCAGACGCTGGTTGTGCGGAGCCTTGAAAGCGGGGAGGAGAGGTTTGCGTCTAAGGGGTATATGCCTAGGTTTAGCCCTGACTCTAAGCATCTTGGCTACGTTATCCCAAGTGATTCAACCAGTAAATCTGAGCTATGGGTGATGGATGTGCTCACAGGCTCCTCTAGGAGGCTGCTTGAGGTTGAATGGCTGGTGGATGCTTTATGGTCGCCTCGGGGTGACAGGCTGTGCCTCGTCACATCTAGGAAGCGAGGGGACGCTCACCTCTACTTTGAGGAGGATGTGCCAGTGTGGTTTAACTCTAAGGGTTTCTTTGACTCTGAGAAAGCGGAGTTCAGGGTTGTTGACTCAGCTAGCGGGGCGGTGCTTGAAAGCTTCGAGGAGAGTATTCCACTTATCCCACTTCTCACTGTAGCCGTGTGGCACGGTGAGTCCCTCGTGTACAACTCGCCGAGCAGGGAGAACCCATTCACCAAGTTCACGGTGCGTATACGTGAGGGGGGTGTTTCACGAGACCTATTCCAGGATGTTTCATACACGGCGGTTGACTCCGACGGACGAACCCTGCTCCTACATGGTAAACCGAAGAAGGCGCACCACGCAGAGCATAGCTACATCTATTTGTGGGACGGGGGTAAAGTCGAGGCTTTAACGGAGAAGTATCAGTGGAACAACTCTTGGGCACCTCCAAAACTAGGTGGAGACGGTTTCGTGTACTATGTGAGCGCGGAGGAGGGCAGGTTAGCGCTCAACCGTGTGGGTGTGGACGGCTACACACAGCAGAGGATTATCTACGATGACTGCTGGGTCACAATGCTCGATGTCAGCCCAGCCAACAGGGTTGTGTACGTTAAAGAATCACCCACACAGCCAGCGGAAGTCTACATGTGGAGTGGATCGGAGACTCAGCTTACCACGTATAACACAGCTCTCGCGGCGAGACTCGGGTTTAAACCCCTAAACAAGTTAAAGTATAGGAGTTTTGACGGACTTGAAATCGATGGGTGGTATCTTAAACCCCAACTAGATGCATCGAAGAAGGCTCCACTCATCGTGTTCATCCACGGCGGCCCCAAGGGGATGTATGGGTATAGGTTCGATTTCCTCGGCCAGCTTCTAGCACAGAAGGGTTACTATGTGCTCTACACAAATCCACGTGGAAGTGACGGTTACGACGAGGAGTTCGCCATGCGGATAATGCACAGGTACGGCGAGGAAGACTTCGAAGACATTTTAAAGGGGGCGGATGAACTCATAAAGAGAGATGGAGGCGTCGACCCCGAGCGAATGGGAGTGACGGGGATAAGCGGGGGAGGCTACCTCACCAACTGGGCTGTGACCCACACGGAGAAGTTTAAAGCCGCCGTAAGCGAAAATGGAATTAGCAATTGGTTCACAATGTACACATATTCTGACATCGGCTACTGGTTCTGCAGAGACCTAATAGGAGAGAACCCACTGGAATCCGAAGAGTATAGGAAGCTCAGCCCAATCTACCTTGCACACAAAGTTAACACACCCATCCTATTTATCCACAGTGTGGAGGACTACCGCTGCCCACTCGAACAATCCGTTAGCTTTCACCACCTACTCAAAACCCTTCACAAGGAAAGCTATATCGCCGTATTCAGAAAAGGCGACCACGCCCATAGTATTAACGGCACACCCAAACACAGACTCAAACGAATAAAACTAATACAACAATTCTTCGACGCAAAACTGGTGAGGCAACAAGTAGGATTCACACCAAAAATAGAAACATAACCCATATCAGCTACCCCATACCTCCAAGGCGAACTAGCCCACCCTTACAGGCTTCTCGGTTCACCAACACACTTACATCCGCATGTGGAACACCTGAGAGATGCTCCAGTACGCTACCTGTGGTATATAGTGTGACCATCTTTGAGCGTCTCGCCTGCTACTCACATGCACCCTGCATCTAAGACGATTTATAAGCGAAATAAGGCCATTTCCATAAGGGAGAGATGAGGACTATTCACTATATTTCTCCTATAATGAAGACCTCCTACACCCCTTTAACCCCTTAAGGCTAAATTATTCGTTCAAGCTATAATAATCGACGAACAACGCGGCCATAAAAGTGGGGATAGTCGTCGTCATCAATTATCCGTGTTTAAATAGCTTTATAAAGTTGCTAAAACCCATTCCCAGAGACGCTAGGTGTGGGACCCATAATTTTGGGATTTGGGGTTTTCAACGTTTCATGGGTTAATGGGTCAAAGGGTGAGCTGCACTAATATTTTAGCTGTAGGTTGTTATTGATGGGTTGTCATTGAAGAGTAAGGTTGCGGATGTTATTGTGGATTACCTTGTTGCTTCAGGTGTAAAGTGTGTTTATGGTATTGCTGGTGATTCGCTTAACGCTTTTACTGAGAATTTCCGAAGGCGGACGGATATCATGTGGGTCAACACTAGGCATGAGGAAGCAGCGGCTTTCGCGGCTGGCGCCGAGGCTCAGCTTACAGGTAGGCTTAGTGCGTGTGCGGGTAGCTGTGGTCCGGGGAACCTCCACTTGATAAACGGCCTCTACGATGCTAACAGAAGCAGGTCGCCTGTTGTAGCGATAGCCTCCCAGATACCGAGTAATGAAATAGGTACTAACTATTTCCAGGAAACACACCCCGAGTACCTATTTAGGGATTGCAGTGTGTACTGCGGTGTGGTGAGTGAGCCAGGTCAGGTTGGCAGTATAATGAGTATAGCTATACAATCCTCTATTGGTAGGCGTGGTGTGTCCGTCGTGGTTGTACCAGGGGATGTAGCATGGGCTGAAGCTGAGGCTACAGGTCCACTGGATTTCTCGGATGCAAACCCAGTTGTAACTCCCCCAGCTGAGGATGTTAGGCGCGCGGCCGAGCTACTTAATGCGGCGGGGAGAGTTACAATATTCGCTGGCGCTGGGNGTTCGGGGGCGCATCAAGAGTTGGTTAGTGTCGCAGCGAAGCTTAAGGCGCCCATTGTGCACACGTTGAGGGGCAAGGAGTATGTGGAGTACGACAACCCCTTCGATGTTGGTCTGACGGGTCTACTAGGGTTCTCCTCAGGCTACTACGCGATGATGGATTCAGATGTACTACCCATCCTAGGAGCGGATTTCCCGTATAGACAGTTTTACCCCGCTCGAGCCAAGATAGTGCAGGTGGATGTGAGGAGAGAGCAGATAGGGAGAAGGGTTCGGGTTGACGTGGGTGTTGTTGGAGACGTGAAGGCTTTTCTACATGCGCTTATACCATTAGTCAGTGATAAGGAAGACGACAAGCATCTGCAGGCGTCACTAGAGCACTATAGGAATGCGCGGGAAAGCTTGGATAAACACGCGAGCATTGGGGATGGCAAAGCGCCTGTTAGACCTCAGTATTTGGTCAAACTGGTCGACCAGCTTGCCTCGGATGACGCAATAATCACCTGCGACGTTGGTACACCCACACTGTGGGCGGCTCGCTATATAAGAATGAATGGCAAACGCAGGCTTCTGGGTTCCTTCTCACATGGCTCCATGGCCAACGCCTTGCCACAGGCAATAGGCGCACAACTCTCTCATCCAAACAGGCAGGTTGTGAGCCTCTCTGGTGATGGAGGCCTCAGCATGCTACTCGGGGAGCTATTAACATTAGTACAACACGACCTACCCGTCAAGGTCATAGTCTTCAATAACTCAGCTCTGAGCTACGTTGAGCTTGAGATGAAAGCGGAGGGATTGCTCCCATATGGGACCGAGCTGAAAAACCCGAATTTCGCAAGTGTAGCCCAATCAATTGGAATAGCCGGGATCAGGGTGGAGGAGCCAACGAACCTTAGACAGGCTCTCATAGATACCCTCAACTCTAAGGGTCCAGCTCTCCTCGATGTCGTGGTAAACAGAAACGAGCTAGTAACCCCACCCAAACTCACATGGAAGGAGCTCACAGGATTCGGCTTATACCTAATAAAGGCTGTTTTAAACGGTCAAGGAAACGAAGTAATAGACCTAGCGAAATCCAATCTGTTTGACACGAAATTCTAAGGCAAACACTGTTGAAAATCTAAACTATAAGAGCAAATAGCTTGCCCCTGTGATGTATATGTTATGGTTTGAATGTCTCCGCACACTATAATGCTAATCATTCTGTTGAATAGTATACAGGAGTCGTAGAACACACACCAAGTGCATTGGGACGGGGCAGTTCCTCACCCCAACCATCCATTTGTGTAGTAGGGGGAGGCTCTATTAGTTTTGTTAAAAGCCCTGAAAAGCATTGAGATGCGGAAGTTACTCGCGTAAACACGTAGACGTTTTTAGAGGTTACCGCTTAGGCTATTGAATATCTTTAAAATAAGAACAGGTTTACATAAGGAAATTGCCATATTTACACTAGAGCTTGAGGAAGCGTGATATGCTAGCGTGAACACAGCCGCGAATTTAATCAGTGGGGTGGAAATCATGGCACATCTCCCTTTTCGCCGCGTAGTCTTTCAATCTTGTGTGTGAGCGGTACAACCGAGCAGTCTTCATCCACCACTAGCTGTCCAGCGTTACCCTTAGAACCCCATATCCTATACCAGATTATATACGTGGCTCCAAAGCACCCCATGAGTACTGAAGCCGCAAAGGCGGGGGGATAGAAGGTTTCGAATATGCCCCATAGGTTTAGGGCGACCATGGCTACAGAGGCCACGACAACCCCGAGCGAAACCCTCTCAATCCTCTTTAAGAAGAGAGGCAAACCCATTGTATCAATAGTTCTACCAAGAACCCATAACGCTGACAGTGGAACGCCGAGCACTGCGAAGGCGCCAATTACACCGAGCCATAGTATCGATATTAGGGTTAGGATGCCGGTGATGAGGCCAACGAATAAAGTGGCTGTGAGCGGCTGACCGTTAGCCTTCACCCTCACAAACGCCTTTGGCGCGCTCTTCTCCCTCGCTAGGTTAAAGAGGATTCTTGCAGCGCCAACTGTAACCCCTATGTTTTGAACAAGTAGGCTGTTTAAGGCCAAAACAACCGTGACCGCCAAGGCCGCAACGCTCACCCCGCCAATCTCTTGGAAAAGAGGCTGTGGACTATTCGTCAAACTTGATACGTGGGTGAGGCCCCAACCCACAACTATGGCATACGAGCCGAGGATCATGGATAACCCACCAATCAAGAGTGCAAGCCACATTCCCTTCGAGATTGTTTTTGTGGGCACACGTGTCTCTTCCCCAAGGTAGGTGGCTGTTCCAGCCCCTGATATGCTGACCAGACTCAATATAAAGGCCGTCGCAAGCCCGCTGACCCCGCCCGTCATCGCTGAAGGCTCGAATGGCACTAAGGGGAAGCCGTGCTCTAAGACTTCATATACAAAAAAGCCTATTAGGAGTAGAACTTCGAGTGTGGAGCCAACCATAACAATCCTGCCCATGAGCGACTTCACATTTGTAAGGCTTATGAGTGTTGGGTAGGCAACCGTGAAAACCACGGCTAATACCGCATAGGCTGGGGGCACTGTTATCCCGAAGAACGAGCCAGCTACCTCGAGTAGGAGGTAGACGGCCACAGCGTCGAACGCGTTAAGGAACACGTACGCGGCGACCTCCGTGAGCGCTTCGAAGAGACTAAGCTTCTTAGAGCCATAAGCCCCGCTTGAAAACGAGTAGTAGCCCCCCGGGCTAGCTAGCTTATTAGAATAGCGGGTGAGTATCCAGATCCACAACACACTACCCAAGAAGGCCATAACGGTTGCAAGAGGCACCGCGGCACCAGCGTAAACCACTGCAGCGGTGGTTGTTGACACAACGCTTCCAAGGGGAGCCGTGACACCCATCGCCTGACCATAAACCTCCTTTAGACCCAGCACACCTCTTCGCAGATTGGGAAAGAGCGATTCAGAACCTTCATTTCCGCTCATAGTAGCTCAGCGTAACTAGAACGCGTAAAGAAATATATAAATTCTACCTAAAAAATGAGCTTATATAAAATATACTCGCTAAAACTTATAGAAATAGAAATATCTTTGAATTAATGGTTCTGTCACCATGCTGTGACATGACACATTAACCCTGCAGCATTCATGCTGAATACTATATGCCACGGTATCATTTTCCTTTTATGAGCACAGCAAGCGGTAACTCGGAAAAGACACTTGAGAGCGGCACATACCCATTCGATTTAACCTCTGTCTCCGTGAATACATCAACGTAATTCCCAGCGTCAATTTTAATAGATTCGTCGCCCCAAACTTGGCCAATGGGTGGGAAGGCTGAGCTGACAACTAGTCTGGGAACCACTACGGCGACACGCTTAGCTCGCATGTAACCCACGAGCTTACTCGTAGTTGGGATAGGTTCATAGTCGCCGTTGTCAGCAGTTTCAGATTATAAGGGTTTATATCGGTTTATGAAATATATCTGTGTGTGTGAGCGGGTGTGCGCTCATAAAGGGTCACAGGGTGTTCAGTGTGCTGAGAAGCTATTCGCTAGAGCATGAGCTCGGAGAGGAGCTCTTACCACTGCTTCTAGCGCACAGGGACGTGGTCAACCAAA
>NEXG01000012.1 GCA_003019535.1 Candidatus Marsarchaeota G2 archaeon ECH_B_1 | reverse complement strand
TAAATCCCTGAAGAGTGTAAAGATATCCGTTGTGGGCTCCACGGTGGTTCACCAATTCAGCTCCGTGGCGCCCACCACTTAAGGCTTATCCGGACAGGATCCTATTCCTCACAAAACACTTAAATCCTTGAAGAAGTTGACCGTGTCCTTAGCTAGGTAGGTGGTAGTCTGGCTTCAGGGGCTATCATAAATTCGACCGATGACGCCAATTCATGTTTAAGCCTTATTCAGACACGGATGAGTTATCAAAGCAAGGTTTATTAACCGTACGTGTTTTTCAGTTTTGTAGTGATAGCGGTCGTCGTCTAGCCTGGTCTAGGACATCACCCTGCCACGGTGGTAACCCGGGTTCAAATCCCGGCGACCGCACTTTGGGTTACACTTAACGTAGACTAGATGGCATTTGCGTGTGTATCGCACATTAATGGAGCTTGGGCTTACCCGTGTAGTATTGAGTCCTTATGAGTAGCTTGATCAAGAACGAGCGAACCTTGCCATTTATGGTGGGGTGGTGATTCAGGAAGCTCCGCCCTTTACGGTAGACCCAAATTAGCACATAGCGCCAATTGTAACCCACACACGAATTTTGGGTCTACAGTTCAGGGCGGGGTAGCTTACCCCACTGTAATAAAATAGTATAGCAAATGTTGTTTTATCTACAACTCTACTGGCAGGTGAGGGATCGAGGGATTGAATAGCGTCATATACATCCTTATAATATCATGGCATTTAATCTGCGCAAAATGTCTGTGTAACTCTCACCGCTTGTTCAGCCTCTCCAATCCGTCAGAGTATAAAAACAGTACTCAGATAGCATGTTTTGGTAGATAATTAAGAAATGATCAAGGAAGTTATCACTGTCAACTATCAATGCATCTGGTATATCTTCTCTTTTTAGAGCCATCAATATCTATAGAAAACAGGCGCTTGTGTTTCTCCAAGATCCTGTTCTCACTTCAAAACTCTTGTTGATGGAGCACGACAGAAACTCTTCCTTGGAAGAATTGTTTGAATATTATTAGCATAAAAAGTTTGCCCGCTACCAGTCCAGTGTTTTCTGGATATTGGGTTTGGTGGGTTAGCGATCCAAGCGTGCAAGCCTTAATCTATCTAGACAATATCCCTATTCTCCGTTAGAGCTTTATCTCTGTTTGGCTCTATTTTGTCATGCTTTCTGAAGAAGACGCTTGGTCTATTGCATTAAAAATACATGGGCTGGCTGAAGTTGGGAGTAGAGAGTACGAGTCTTCAAAGCTTTTAGTAGAAACGCTTAGGACCGAGGGATTCAGCGTTACGAGTGAATATATGGGAATACCCACGGCTTTCCGCGCTGAGAAGAGGCTCGGTGAGGGTCCCACTGTCTGCTTCCTAGCTGAGTATGATGCTCTTCCCGGTGTCGGCCATGCATGTGGACACAACGTAATAGCTGCTGCTGCCATTCTCGCGGCCGTCAAGGCTGCGGCTCGGCTTAAGGCTGGTAGAATTGTCGTTATAGGCACGCCTGACGAGGAGGGTAGTGGTGAGTGGAGCGGTTCGAAGATACTACTGGCGGAAAAAGGGGCTTTTTCGGATATTGACTTTGTGTTGATGACTCATCCAGGTGACGGTTGGAGTCTTGGTTCACCCTCACTCGCCGTGCAGGACTTGGAGGTGACCTTCAGTGGTGTAGCCGCTCATGAAGCCGCTTCCCCTGAAAAGGGGGTTAGCGCCCTGGATGCAGCCATACTCACATACACTGCTGTCAACATGCTTAGGCAGCATGTGAGGAGGGATGCGAATGTTGTTATCCATGGTGTGATCAGAGAGGGTGGTAAGGCCTCTAATGTCACGCCAGACAAAGCGGTCTTAGTATACGGCCTTCGCAGCTCTGATGTTGATTATCTCAAGCAGCTCATAATGCGTTTCAGGCTCATAGTTCAGGGGTGCGCACTGGCGACGAACGCTGCCTACTCTATAAGGAATATTGGACCCATGTACTCCACAACCAAGTTTAACTACCCACTCATAGAGTACGCCCAAAACGTCCTTAAAGAGCTCGGAGTAGTACCAAAAGACTATAAGGAGACGACGAATAGTATTCCTCGTGGTTCAACAGATTTTGCGAACATTTCCCAGTTGTTACCGGCACTTGAAATCACTTGCAAGATAGCTCCAGAAGGCACGCCCTGGCATTCGGAGGTGTCCGCTCGTGCAGCGGCTTCAAGGGAGGCAAAAGAGGCTCTGCAAACTGTTTCCGAAGCATTGGCCCGTGTGGCAGTCAGGCTGGTGGATGACCATGATTTCGCCGAGAAGGTCAAGCAAGACTTTAGGGCCCATGCTTAGAGCGCTCGCTCGAAGACGATGAATCTCTGACCTTCTTCATTAAAACCCTCTGTAGCTAATTCCACTTTATCTGGTAGAATGAAATCCACTTTGGAAAAGAGCCGAAGCGCAAAGAGGCTAACAATCTCTGACGAATCAAACTTTTCGTCGAACTGTGTGTAGCCTATTTCGGCGACCTTCATATTATCCTCATAGTATTCAGAAGAGTGGACTAGCAGTGTTTTGTTTATCCAAAAGGCTCTACCCGTAAGCGATAATCGGGTAAGGGTTTCCCCACTAAGGTCCAGCCACCTGAAGGATTTGTAGTAGAGTCCACCATACGAATCGTAGAACTTCGAAGTTAAAACAGATGAAACTTCATTCTCTTCGAGTCTTCTAGTGGATACCGTGTGGGTCTTCATGGACGTGTGTGACGAGACTCTTTTGAACGTTTTAAAAGCCCTAAATCCAACCTTCTCAACGTGTCTTATTGAGGGCTTATTGTCCACTGCTACAGCGAGTCTAAGCTTGCTCAAACCGATTTTAGACGCATACTCCACCGTGTGATTTGCGAGCATAGTGGCTATACCCTTGTTCCTATGATCTTGTGCAACCCTTGCCCCCTCAAGCCATCCGAGCCCTCCTTCCTCAATACTGAGGTGGACCATTCCCAAAAGCTCATCCCCCTTTGTACACACAAACACCTTACTCTTATCGTTGGATAGCCATTTGTCTAGAACACTTGGTATATAGTCACCCCAACTCCAGGTGTGCTCTACGAGCTTGAGTATCCTTGGTTCGTCATCCCGAGTTGCCTCTCTAATATAGGGGCTTTCGGAATACGCCACGCACAGTCTAATCTTCGGTGAGCCCTAAGCCTTTCGCATCCATATGTTGCCAAACAGGTATATAGCTTGGTTCGTTGTGTAGACCCAAGGTGTATTGTTTGAAGGTTGAAAAGGCAGTAATAACCGCTGCTGGTGAGGGGTCTAGGATGCTTCCACTCACACGGGGCATCAGGAAGGAGATGCTCCCCCTGTGCGCAAAGAGCGCGTCTGACGGGCTTACCCTCAAGCCACTTGTGCAAATAATCTTGGAGGAACTCTACGCTTTGGGCTTAAGAAGTTTTTGCTTTGTTGTTAGGCGGGGCGAACACATGATTAAAGACTACTTTACGCTTAGAGAAACCTACTTAAAGTACCTAAAAAGAATGGGTAAACTCCCAGAGGATTTAGAGGTGCTCAGACGAATCCTATCAGATGTACACCTCGAGTTTGTGTACCAGCCGCTACCAAAGGGATTTGGAGACGCTGTGCGGAGGGCGGCCGAGTTTGTTGGGGACGACCCATTCGTATTACACGCTGGCGACGGCCTCATTCTGAATGGTCGCCAAGTGTACGCTGGACTGATTGAGGCTTTTCTGAAGACTCAGGCTTCCGGCATGCTGCTCACGAGACTCGTTAATAACCCTACTAGGTACGGCGTTGTTTCAGGAAGGTTTGAGGTTGTCAACGGCTCGCGAGTTTTCCGTGTTGATGGCGTTGTTGAGAAACCGAGTAATCCCCCGTCAAACATGGCGCTCGTGGCTGTTTACGTGTTCGACCACACCATCATGGATGCACTTCGAGCCACCACGGCTGGCCAAACTGGTGAAGTTGAGCTCACAGATGGTATAATGCACCTGATCACTAGAAGTGGTAGGGTTTATGCACTAGAGCTGGACGAAGTGAAATACAAGTGGCTGAGTGTGGGCACACCTGAGGGATACCTAAAGGCACTTGATATAACGAGGCTCAGCGTAGAGGGTTCCTTGGCCTACGCCAATCGGTCCTCGGGAATATGACCTCCCTTTTCGCCTCGAGCCTCTCCTTATACTTGACCAAGTCATCGAGTATTATACTCAGCTCGTCTTCAAGCATCCTGGTGCGCTTGTATCCCAGTTTCTTGAGTTTTTCGTGTATTGGATTATAGTAGTGTTGCTCCGCCTCAACCCTTGGGTTGGGCACGTTCGCGATCGCCGGCTCAAGCCCCTTTCTCTTAGCCACTTCATAAACCTTCTTAGCGAGTTCAATCACAGAGTATGCTTCGTCGAACTGGTTAAGCACCCTATACTCGGATTTGTCTGGCGGATTCTCTATTGCTATCCTCAAACATTGAACACTATCAGTAAGGCTGATGAAACCCCGCGTCTGCCCACCTCTCCCATACACGGTCATGGGTAGACCGAGCACCGTTTCAACACAGAACCTGTTGAGCGCGGTACCCCACACCTCGTCGAAGTCAAAGCGTGTGTGAAGCCTCTCATCCACTATTTCATCGGTCCTCGTACCGTACACCACACCCTGCATAACATCTGTTATCGTCAGCCCCCAAATCTTGTTTGCGAACATCATGTTTCCACTGTCGTGCACTTTACTCCAGTGATACCAGCTTCCAGCCATTCGGGGGAAGGGCAAATAATCCCTTCTACCATTGTACTCAACCTCGAAGAACCCCTCAGGTATATCGATGTTGGGTGTTCCGTACTCACCCATAGTACCCATCTTCACAAGGTGCGTGTGTGGTGATACATCCTTCATGGCGTAAACTATATTCAGAGAGCTCGTGATGTTGGAAACCTGGGTTTCCACCGCGTGGTGTACGTCTATCATCGAGTATGGCGCCGACCTCTGCTCTCCCAGATGCACGAATGCGTCGGGTTTGTACTTGTTGAAGACCCCGCGTACAACGGCGTAATCTGTCAGGTCACCCTCCACGAAGTCTATCCTCTGACCTGTTAGCTCCTCAACCACTTTGAGTCTCTCGTACATATCCAAGATGGGTGTAGCAGACCATGACCCCACCTCCTCCACCCTCCTCCTCGTTATAAAGTTGTCAACGCCAATCACGCTGTGCCCTCTAGAAATGAGATGCAGCGCCAAAGCCCAGCCAATATATCCATCTATACCGCCGATAACCACCCGCAACTCTATCAGCACAAATAAACCAAAGTGGTGTTTTAACCTTTATGTAAAAGACTCCAACGCCTCAAAACACATTCCTCAACACCGTTAAACTAGCCTGGTTACCCTATCCTCAAGGTAAGGGTAATATCTGGGGACATGCTTCAATATACTGTGAAAAGGGCTTCAACGATTGGTCAGCTAGTAAGGATAATCGAAGTTGAGTACACAGCAAACCTCTCAGTGATCCCACGTGAAAAATACGATGATGACACACTACAGAGGTTCAAGGAATTCATAGAGATGTGCGATGAGGCCCTAGCCAACAGAAAGATCGCCCCAAGCCAAGCAGACAAGGTTCTCACATATAAGATGCTAATTGAAAAAGAATTAGAGTGGTACTCTAAACATAGAGCCAAACGCTGAACACCAAAACACATAATGCAGTCAATCCGCTTGGTTTAAGCCACCCTACTCTCAAAGGCGAAGCCTATTTACTTTAACAACTACCCCGCACTCTGAGCCACCGCACCACATATTAGTGGTCAGATTAACGCTGTCTGGATTCGGGGCGATAATCGTAATCGCCAAGCGTGGGAAATTGTTATCTGAATAGCTTCGTCAAATTGCCGAATAGTTGATAGTAGCATAGTAAACCAGTCATACTCTCCAAAAAACATGGGATAAACCCTCCTAACTAGGATATGACCTTATCTGACCAATCTTCTCTGTGGCTTTNGAAAGGTTAAAACGGTGGTGGCCACTTTAAGATTTGTGTGCCTATGAGCGATTCGAGTTCTGAGAAGAGGGAGGATGAATTAACACGAAGTGCAAAGGAGTTCGCGGAAAGTCTGGTTAAACTGGTTGGAGTAACGGGTAAAACCCTTTTAAAAGGCATTGAGGAAACTTTCCCCGAGCTTTCAAAATCAGCACAGGAGATTTTGTCTGATCTAGACAAGTCTCTCACAGACCTATTTAGATCCCTGGATAAGGCGACCGTGTCAGAGCAGCGGGAGTTATTGTCAGCCTATAAAAAGATGCTCCTAGTACAACTCAACAAAATTGAGGAGAGACTCAAAAGACTCGACGAGCAAACAGATAGATGAAGGAAGCATCAAGGTTCACCAGAAAATCAAAGCAAAGGGTAGCTTTTTTGCGATAACAGCCACATCCAAGATGCCTCGCATAATCTACCCTATGGGTATTAGGGAAGCGTTTGTGTGGGGGGCGTATCGTGGTTCGTGGGCTTAGCCGCAAGTGGTGTCCGCCTGTCCGGGTTGGGGATCCCGACTCCCCGCCCATGCTCTTAAATGGGGCTTGGCCACTAATGGGGTGGCGGAGGACTTTGAGGGTAGGGTTTGGCTCTCTCAGTATGAATAATCTGGTATACACCCATCTATTCTTTCTCCTCACTATAGGTGGAGTCACGCGCTTTTTGGTTAGGGGTGGTTATGGGGGTTGGCGCTGGGTTCCTAAACCGCTCAAATGGGTATCAGGGACAGCATCAACATATCTGTGTTCCACCTATAAACAATCAGTCGAATAACTTGTAAACAATTAATTCCAGTTTGGGGGAGGATGGGTGTGAGCTAAGTGCAGGGGACATCCAGACTCTATCCCAAGGTGTCATAGATTGTTTGGTTCGCGCGAGTTGAGATGGGCGGGTTTGAAGCGTGTGTCTATCAAGTTAGTGGGGCGTCCCTAAAGCGTTTGCGGCCTATGATTGCCAAATTTATCATCACGGAGGTGAGTGCCACCGCGAAGAGTATGTGGGCTGGCGTCTGTAGACTCGCAAGGTAGGTTATGAGCAGGCTACCCACAGTCATCAATATAGTGATTAAACTTTGGTATAAGCTACTTAGGCGCCCATACATTTCTTTGGGTAGTGTGTAGAAGACGATGGATTCACTATACACACCTTCTAATCCTTCCATTAAGGTGATTATGAAGATGATTGCCAAAATTAGGAGGGGTGAGTGCTCTACGGCCACTAGCAAGACTAGGGATGAATCCGCCGCCCCAAGTAGGAGTAGTTGCAGCCCTCTTCGGAGTCTAACAACCGAGCCAAGCGGGTAGCCCACCGCTAGACCAGCGTAGAGGAGTGATGAAAAGAGCCCCGCGTAAATCGCGAACAGTTTAAAACTCCTCAGTATACCCGTTATGAGAAGCGTGTTGGCCGAGTTCAAAAAGCTCAGTGTGAGTGTTAAGACAAAAATAAAGGCGAAGGCCGAGGAGGCTTTAAGCAGCGACCTGAGGTTGCCCACAGAGGCCTTAAACGACTGAATAAACCCTAAAAGGGGGTTTGCCATCATCCTTCACGGCAGCCGAATTCCACTTCGACCAGGCGCCTCTAAAGGCTATAAAAAGGAATACGAATCCGGCTAACTCAATAAGGAAGGCTATGATGAACGTGAAGGAAGGCCCAAGAAGGTAGACCAACACACCTGTGAGGGAGTCGAATACGACGAACACTATTGTGCGCAGCGTGCTTCTAAGCGATGTGAGCTGACGCGCAAGCTCCTGGGAGTTGATGAGGCCCCTGTACATCTTACTAAACAAAACACCCATAAGATTGGTGGCTACACCGAGTGGGGCAACCGACGCCAGAACCGCGTAGACCAAGTAGAACCCCGTGAGCACCCTCATCTTCACCGCCAAGAGGAGTGGTAGTAAAACCTCAAGCAGCATGCCCACCGCCGCAACCCTCCTAGCAGGGAACCTATCAACAAGGTAGCCCAGATATGGTAGTAAAATATTTGCTATAATACTCAGTACGAACTGAGCTACACCCACATAGAATATGTTTGACAACCTCAAGAAGAGGTCGATGATCAGTGCCCCACTCCAAATTGAGAATGACGCGTTACCCAGAGCGCTCAACAAAACCAATCGCTTAACCAAGGGGTCTCTTAGAACCTTAAACATCTCAGCCAAAACACCCACCCGCTCCTATATGATTCAAAAATTCAACATGGCTGGGAACCCAAAGCGTCCTCCATTTATTTTCAAAAAGAAGTGGATTATCCCCGAGCAACCCAACATAAGGTCAGCCGTGTGTTTTACCCCCTCAACCAACCATGAAGCCCCCAGCTCGGATTTTCTGGCGAACCGCTTCAAAAGCGACGCGATGCGGGGGGGATCCTAAAAAGCCAGGGGTCCCTAAGTGTTCTGTAAGCTTCTAAGTAGACTTCGCCAACCACCGTCAAGCCGTGGCACCTTATGTTTCCATGGTAGTGTCTGAGGGGATTCGCGTTTAAGACGCTCCTAATAACTTGTGCATAGGTTATATCACGTGTCCGTTTATAGAGTCTGTCGAACGTTAGTGTTATACCAAGCGAACCGTTATACCACCAAGTATCGATTGAACCGTACTTCCTTTTACTATTAAAGTTACGTGTTTCGGGAATCCATGAAAGAGCCACAGCAGTCTTTTCTTTTAGTAGCCACACAATATCTTTTGTGCGAGCTAATATTACCACTTTGTCGAGAACTATCTTGTAGTACCCATTTAAGTATATAAACCTGTTTACTCTGTAGCTGTACCAACCGCACCGTTTTAAGCTCCGCGCAAAAGCTAAATGGGGTTGAGTGTTTTGCTTTTAGTGCTCGATATGTTTGGCGCGGAAGCACTCACTAGATTGGTTTCTGTCTCGGATCCACGTGTGAGTGGCAAGGGCGTTGTCTCGTTCAGCGTTACCCGGATAGATAGGGCGAAGGATACGTATGCATCGGCTCTCTTCTGGATTAACTCGGGTAGAAGGGTTAGGCTGACTGAGTTTTATGGGTCGATAGCCAGCCCAGTGTGGTCGCCGAAGGGTGAGATGTTAGCCTATGTGCACACTGTTAGGTCGAACGGTAAGTCACAGGCTAGTGTTAGGACTGTTTCGGTTTATGGCGGGGGACCACTAACCCTCTACACGGAGGAGGATGTGGGTTTCACTGGTTTGAGCTGGGTTAGTGAGGATGAACTGGTTGTGTGTAAAAGGGAAGTGGTTGCCAGGGATGAGGGTGACGCTAAGAGGGTGTCGAGAATAAGGTATAGGCTTGATAATGAAGGCTACTTTCATAACAGGCGCTCACACCTTTTCAGGCTGAACGTTGGATCTAGGAAGCTCAGGAGAATCACGGAGGGAGACTTCGATGTGGGCTCCTTCAGCGTTGATGCAGCCTCCTCTAGGGTGTACTTTGCCTCCAACATGGATGCCGACGCAGAAACTTCACTTGTGAAACACATTTACGAGGTTCCTTTAAGCGGCGGTTCTCCTAAGCGGGTTGTCGAGTGGAGTGGACCGATAAATGCGCTTAACCTCTCGCATAAGGCCGACAGGCTCGCCTTTCTCGGCCACGATATGAAGCACGGCCATGCTACCAACACCAAGCTCTACGTAGCATCTACCACGAGTGGTAAGGTTGAGTGTATGACTGACGGCTTTGACAGGTCTCTTGAAAACTCGCTTAACACTGATGTGAGGCACAGAAACACTGATCTGAGCCCCTTCTGGGATAGGTCTGACTCAAGGGTGTACTTTGTATATACTGATAGGTGGATAACTAGGCTCGCCAACTACGACTTTGGGTCGTCGAGTGTGAAGGTGGTTGACACAGGGAAGATATCGGTTGAAGGTTATCACGTTGTTAACGAAACTGTTTACTTTACCGGGCTCACATGGGGGGAGCCAGCCGATCTATATGCCCTTAAACAGGGAAATGGTAATCTCAGGCGTCTGACTGGGTTTGGTAAGCGTAGCGTTAGGGGGATGGGGTTTGTAGAACCCGAGCGCTTTACTTTCACAGCCAGCGACGGCGAACAGCTCGATGGCTGGTTCATGCGGGCAAGCAGGCAGCCCGCAAAGGGCACAATACTCGAGATACACGGGGGGCCGAGAACCGCTTACGGCGAAGTGTTGATGTTCGAATTCCAATTTTTTGTGAATCAGGGATTCAACGTGATCTTCTGTAATCCGCGGGGTAGCTCTGGTTACGGTGAAAGGTTCGCTCTGAGCGTGGTGGGTCATTATGGTGAAAGGGACTATCAGGACATTATGGAGTTCGTTGAGTATGCGGCCTCAAAGTTCAACCTTGACCGCTCCAAGCTATACGTTACTGGCGGCTCATACGGAGGATTTATGACTAATTGGATCATTACGCACACAGATATTTTCCGGGCGGCCGTCACCCAGAGATCCATAAGCAACTGGGTCAGCTTCTATGGGACGAGCGACATAGGCTATCATTTTACATACGATCAGATAGGTGGAAGACCGTGGGATGATTTGGATAGGTTATGGGACAAGTCGCCTCTCAAGTATGTTAAAAACGCTAGGACACCGTTACTCATACACCACGCCGAGATGGATTTCAGGTGCCCTATAGAGCAGGCTGAGCAGTTCTTCACGGCTCTACGAGAGCTTGGACGTGAAGCCGTGTTTATACGTGTCCCAGAAGAGGGGCACGAACTCTCACGCTCAGGCAAACCCTCAAGGAGGATTGATAGGCTCAAACAGATGCTTAACTGGTTCGAGAGCCACTAGAGCGCTCCGTTTGATGCGAACACTATCATGATGTCGGTTACGAAACCGAGCGCGAAACCCGTGAGTAAGCCCATGAACCCTACCCTTTTACCTGACCTATTTAGCACACCGCTAAACACTGTTATCAAAACGTAGAGCACTGATCCACCCGCTAGGGCATAGAGAAAAGTGGTTAATACGCCGGAGTCGAAGAATCCACCCACAATGGTTCCTATGAGTGTGGGTCCGCCGCCGAGTAAACCCAGCCACACAACCCTGCCCGTCGCCATCTGAGCCCTTTTGAGGGGTGAAAACACAGCGAATCCTTCGGTTGTGTTGTGAGCGCCGAAGCCTATCACAAGCAACGTTGCAAGTCCCAGTGCGCCCGATGCGAAGGCGGCGCCTATGGCTAAACCTTCACCAAAGTTGTGCAGACCTATGCCGTACGCCGTCATGGTTGCCATGGAGTATTCCACTCTTTGGGCTTTCATCCTCCTGACGAGCCTATCCTCGTACGCCACAAGGGTAAAGACACCTATTGTGAAGCCGGCTAGGTAAAGCGCGGAGTAGCCTGCAAGATGGAGTATGCCTCTCGTCGCGGTTATCGGTTCCGCGCCATCAGACAATATTTCAATAAGTATGAATAATAGTATGCCCGCCGCGATCGCGCTCAGGAAACCCTTACTCCTCTCGTTATCGCCAATCAACGCTACGATTGGAAGTCCGATGAATATTGTGAAACCAGCCAAGAGACCTAGGAAGAGAAGCGTTAATTCTAGCACGAAGATCTATGACAATTGTCATATTAAAGACTTACTTCAAACCACATTACACTTTGGCGAAAAAGTTGAGAGCAACATCAAACAATGATTGAGGTACGATGAAATATGCTCAATCTGTAAGCCGCTTTAGAGCCGCCCTCACCACATCGATTGCGCGCTGAATTGACTCTGGGTCGTTCACTAACACGGTTTCAGTTTTATTCGCTTCACGTGATATCGGGGTGACTTGGATAGCGTTACCCTTCAAGGTTATCTCCGCAAAGTCCATCATAAAGAAATTCTTGGAATACACGATTCTATGAGGCCTCACTTGCTCGATTATTTCGCTGTCCAACTGCATTATCTGGGCTCTGAGTTCACTCAAAACCCTCTTCTTATCCTCGCTCAGACGGTCAAAAACCGATGACACAGCATTATAATACTACTCATCCTTAAATTAATTACTCGATGCACACCAAGTTTAGCCTTATCTGGAAACTGTCACCCAGCTCTTTAAGGCGGTGTTTTTGAAACCTTATAATTCGTTGTGGATGTTTATGCTGATGACCAAAAGGGTGGCTGTGGCTGGTTCGACGGGATTTGTTGGCTACAATGCTGTAAAGGGTCTTATTGAAGCTGGTGTTAGTGTGCGCGGCTTAATACGAAGAGGCTCTACCTCCAAGAGGATCACCGAACTCTCTCAGATTGGGGTGGAGACAGTCGAGGTGGATTACAATGAAACCAACTCTCTTATAGAAGCCTTAAAGGAGTGTGAAGTCTTGTACCACTTCGTTGGTGTAAGCTCCCAGTCTGCTGCTATCAACATGTATGAAGTCAACACACACATAACACTAAACTTGGTGAGAGCTGCCAAGCGCGGCGGCGTTCAAGGCTTTGTGTACAACAGTGGGTTGGGTGTTAACACGCATACTACACAATCATACTTTCTGAGTAAGCTACACGCCGAGAGAATAATAAGGGAGAGCGGGCTAAGGTATACTATATTTCGTCCTTCCTATATTATTGGGCCAGGGGACGAGTTTTCAGGCTACCTTCTTGAAAACATTTTAAGAGGTGGGACTATACCTGTGTACGGGTCGGGTGAGTACAGAGTTCAACCCATATTCGTGGATGACGCTGTACACGTCTACGTTGGGTGCATCATAAGTGATGGTAAGTGGATGAAGACCTACGATCTAGTGGGAAAGGACATTGTCCGATTCGTGGAGTACATTAGACTGTTCGCGGAAACCCTAAACAGGAAGGTCTACTTTAAGCACGTAGACTTGGAGCAAGCCTACCGCGACGCCATGCGGCAAAGATCCAAACGTAGATATAATCCATATCTGAGCGTAGATGAACTGGACGTACTCATAAGCGACTTCGTATCGTCGCCACGCAGGCTTGAATCAGCATTCGGTTTAGGCCTCACGCCTTTGAGGGTCGCCCTTAAAAAAATAGCTCGAAAGCTAGGGTACGCCTAAAGTTTTTGCTGAGTGTGGCCAGAAATCCTCTCTATCAGGTGCTTAACAAAGTTATCCGACGCCTTATAGGGGTTGGCGCTCCCATCAAGGAAGTCTATCTTCTCTAAGGCATGACTGTCGCTGCCAATCTCACTATCCACTAAGGTTGACAATCTGTGTTTTGTTAGGTCGACAACCTCGTAAAGGTAGGCCCGTCTCTCACGTTGGCGCAGTTCACCCGTTTCTACAAGGTATTTGTAGTGCTTCTCTATCCACTCAACAAGCTCTTTGACTCCTTCCCCAGTTGTGCCTATGGTTTTAACTATTGGGGGTACCCAAGAGTTTGACGCGAACCTCAACTGAACCATCGATCTGAGTTCAGCCATTGTGGCGTCAGCCCCAACTAGGTCAGCCTTGTTGAGGGCGAACACATCAGCGACCTCAACGGGTCCGGCTTCAATGAATTGAACGGTGTCCCCGAGATTGGGCATCATGACAACCACAACGGTATGAGAAACCCTTGCCACGTCGACTTCGTTTTGACCCGTTCCCGTTGTCTCAACAATGATCACGTCCTTCCCATACGCCCTAAGCAGCCTGATAGCGTCTCTCGTAGCCCTAGAAAGCCCGCCTAGTTGGCCTCGGGTGCCCATGCTACGGATATACACTTTCGGGTCGACTGAGTGCCTGTTCATACGGGACCTGTCTCCGAGGACAGCTCCACCCGTGTAAGGGCTTGTTGGGTCCACCGCGAGAACGCCGACCCCTAGGTCTCTACGCCTGTACTCTTCGATGACCCTGTTTATGAGGGTGCTCTTGCCGATACCTGGAGCCCCAGCGAAGCCGACTATGTGCGCCCTCCTCTGCGTGTCTACGTCTAGCATATCGATGATTCTACGCGCCTTATCCTCGCTTTCCTCGCACATCGTTATGAGTTTGGCGAGAGCCCTAGTGTCACCCTTTCTGAACAGTGAAACAAGCTCTTCGAGCTCTTGTGTCAAACCACCCACCCGCTCTTAGTGTCTAGCCGACGCGGCTCTCTTGACTATTTCGACAAGCTCAGAAAGGGGTGTGCCGGGTCCCTTAACCTCGTATACGCCCATCTTCTTTAATTCCTCTGCTTCCTCATCGGGTATTATGCCTCCAACCAACACCGCTATGTCCCCTGCGTTGTTTTCCCGAAGGAGCCTTAAGACTTCTGGAACGATGGCCATATGGGCGCCTGAGAGTATGCTTATCGCTATCACGTCGACATCCTCTTGGATGGCCGCGCCAACAATCTGTGATGGTGTCTGGTGAAGCCCTGTGTACACTACCTCCATACCCGCGTCACTCAGAGCTCTGGCGAGAACCTTCACTCCCCTGTCGTGGCCATCCAAACCTGGTTTTGCTACGAGAACCCTTATTTTCCGAGTTTCTTGCTTGGGTTTGTCCAGAGCTTGGCTCAAACTCTATGCACCATCAGTATATTTTGGGTTCGGTGTATTCGCCGAATACTTCTTTGAGCGAGCCCACTATTTCTCCGAGGGTGGCCGAAGCTCTAACACACTCCACCACGTAGGGTACTAGGTTGAGCTTGGATTGGGCGGCTTGCTTTAACTCCTCAAGTTTCCGCTCGACTCCTTTGTTGTCCCTAGTAGCCCTGAGACGTCTAACTCTCTCCACTTGGCTTTGCTCTATTCTTGGGTCTATTCTGAATATGGGCACCTTGACTTTCTCCTCCTCCCTAAAGCAGTTAACGCCCACGAGTAGTCTTGACTTGTTTTCAAGTGAGCGCTGGTAGCGGTATGCCGAGTCGGCTATTTGACGCTGGAACCATCCGTTCTCGATACACTTTATCACGCCGCCCTGTGCTTCTATCTCATCTATGAGCTTCCAAGCACGCCTCTCCACCTCGTCGGTGAGCCACTCAACATAGTAGGAGCCCCCCAATGGGTCGGCCACATTGGCCACACCCGTTTCGAGTGCGAGTATCTGTTGGGTTCTCACCGCGAGCTTAGCTGCTTCCTCTGTTGGTAGTGCGAGCGCCTCGTCCATGGCGTTCGTGTGCAGACTCTGAGCACCCCCCAGAGCAGCGGCGAGCGCCTCATAGGCCACCCTCACAACGTTGTTTAGTGGCTGCTGGGCTGTGAGTGATACACCCGCCGTCTGAACATGGAACCTAAGCTTCATTGAGCGTTCATCTCTCGCACCGAATCTTTCACGCATGATTTTAGCCCACATTCTCCTAGCAGCCCTGAACTTGGCTATCTCTTCGAAGAAGTCTATGTGGGAGTCGAAGAAAAAGGATATTCTCGGCGCGAAACTGTCCACGTCGAGCCCACGCTTAACGGCTTGGTCAACGTATGTTATAGCGTCAGCCAGTGTGAAGGCGAGCTCCTGAACGGCGTCGGCACCCGCCTCTCTGATGTGGTAGCCGCTCACGCTTATAAAGTTGTATTTCGGCATATATCTACTGCAGTATTCGAATGTGTCGACAACTAGGCGCACGCTGGGTTCAGGTGGGAATATGAACTCTTTTTGGGCGATGTACTCCTTGAGTATATCGTTCTGTATTGTGCCCATGAGCTTGTCCTGGGAGACCCCCTGCTTCTCCGCGGCCACGATGTATAGGGCTAGGAGAATTATGGCTGGACCATTAATGGTCATCGACACACTCACCTTGTCGAGTGGTATACCCGAGAAGAGCTCCTCCATATCCACGATTGAGCTTACAGATACTCCCTCCCTACCCACCTCCCCCTTTGAGAGGGGGTTGTCTGGGTCATATCCCATTAGCGTGGGCATATCGAACGCCACGCTGAGCCCCGCCTCACCGTGAGCCAGAAGATACTTGAAACGCTTGTTTGTGTCGCCCGGCGTACCGAAACCAGAAAACTGTCTAATAGTCCATATCTTACCCCGATACATGTCCCTATGTATGCCGCGTGTGTAGGGGTATACACTTGGGTCGCCGAGCATAGAAGCGTACTCAAGCCCGTCTGTGTCGGCGGGCGTATAAAACTCTTTTAGACCGATACCTGAAAGGGNGGCTTTTTCGGCGTTTTTTGCAAGCTGGTTTACATCTTCGCTTCGAAAATCGATGTTTTCGTGAAGCTTTTTATCTGTACTCATCAATCGCCATCACAAAATAATAGTGTAAACCAATATAATAATTCTATTGTAGCTTTGATGTTACTTATATAATTCGATCCCCAGCGTTCAAGTTATGCATAACCGTTAAGTGTGTGTTTGGTGTGCTCAGGTTTGCTATGGAGAGATTTCAGGTGCTCGTTGTAGGCGGGGGACCGGCTGGTAGCGCTGCGGCGTACGCGGCGGCTAAGGCGGGTGTCCAAGTGCTTCTGCTTGAGCGTGGGCATGAAGTAGGCTCGAAGACCGTTTCGGGTGGACTTCTCTATACACACGTATTAAGAGACCTGTACGGAGATTTCTGGGCTGAAGAGGACCCTCCATTTGAAAGGTGGATATCGAGGTATGTGCTAGGCTTCTTAGGCGACTCATCCGCCACACTCGTAGACCACTATAACACCTCGTTCGGTGAGCCACCATACAACAGTGTATCAGTATTGCGTAATAAGCTCGATAAGTGGCTAGCTCAGAAGGCTCAGGAGGCGGGTGCTATGATTGTCACGGGGACAAGGGTTGATGACTTATTGGAAGAGAATGGTAGAGTCAAGGGTATCATATCTGGGGGCGATCAGATTGAGGCTGATGTTACCGTGGTTTGTGACGGAATTAACTCGCTGCTCACCAAAAAGAAGGGTTTCAGAAGCGAGTGGGCGGGTTCAACGCTTGGTATAGGGGTAAAACAGGTGATTGAGTTGCCAACGGGAAAGCTCGAAGAGAGGTTCTTGCTAAGCGGGCTTGAGGGTGTTGAGTACACGTTTCTCGGCCGCCCGAAGGGTGTTGAGGGTGGAGCATTCCTATATACAAATAAGCAGAGCCTCTCGCTTGGTGTGATCCTTAACATGCAGAGTGCGGTGGAGAACAACTTGGATATCTCGATGGTGACCGAGGACTTCAAGTCTCATCCATTCATAGAAAAACTGATTGCGGAAGGCACATTAGTGGAGTACAGCGCTTGCTTGGTTGCCGAAGGGGGCTTGGATATGGTTCCAAGATTATTCGGCGACGGCTTCCTAGTGGCTGGTTCGGCGGCTGGATTCGTTTTGAATAACGGCTTCAATCTAAGGGGCATGGATTTCGCCGTAGGTTCGGGTAGAATCGCGGGTGAGGTCGCCGCTAAGGCGGTTAAAACAGGGGATACTTCTAGCAGGGTGCTTGGAGAGTATACCCACTTACTCGAGAACAGCTTCGTGTTAAAACACCTTAGAAGATACAAGAATTATCCAAAGTTCTTTGCAAACAGGAGACTATACGACGCTTACCCCGAGGTCATAAATAGTTTCCTACATGAAATGTACTCAGTGGATGGTGGGGATAGGGGCCATCTGCTCAGCGTTCTAAGAAGGAATCTGGAAGGAAAAGCGTCGCTCTATAGTTTAATAAAGGATGCCTGGGACGCCGCGAGAAACCTATAGTAGTCAACCCAATCGTATCATTGTGTTCGCAACTTGATGGGTTGCACCCATCAATTATAGACTAGGTTTGCATCTGTTACACGGCCAGCGCTAAGGAGGAATTTTGATCCACGGTTTACGGCGGGGAGAGTGTCGGATTAAGATAACATCCTTATCAACTGGGGATGAGATGGCGATTTCTCCCCGCAAGGTTTAAAGTATCGTCGTAGAAGTATAAGACTAGCCCCGTCGTCTAGCGGCCAAGGATCGGGGACTCTGGATCCCCTGACGCCGGTTCGAATCCGGCCGGGGCTATCCCAAGTTTTTGTGAATGGGTGACGAGTTTGTTTTTGAGTACGTGTATGTATGCGTCGAAGACTGTTCTCAGTTTTTTGTTGCTTAAGACATCTGGATTTCTTCGTGTTGCAGCGTTTTTCAAAGAGATTTAAATAGTTCGTTGATAACTTGTTTTAGACACATTTGGTAGTGAGTGTTTATGCCTAAAAAGGATAAGGATGGTGAGGATGTGAAACCGGTGGAGAGTGATAATCTTAGCGATGATGGTTTAAACGAGGTTGACCTGGTGCTAGAAAAGCTAACAGAGTTACCGGGAGTGGGTGAAGCGACGGCTACTAAGCTTGTTGAGTATGGTTTCACCACATATGAGTCGCTTGCTGTTGCTAATGCCAACGAGCTATCCGCGATAACAGGTCTGCCCCAGACCTTGGCTCAAAAGATTATTAGCTCAGCTAGAGCTCAGCTCAAATTCACCATTAAGACTGCGTATGAATTGGAGCAGGAGCTAAAGGATGTTAGAAGGATAACGACTGGTAGCCTTAACTTTAATAAGCTCTTGGGTGGGGGGGTTGAAACAAAGGCGGTCACCGAGTTTTTCGGTGAATTCGGCACGGGTAAATCACAGTTGGCGTTCCAGCTTTCGGTTAACGTTCAACTACCACCTGAAAAAGGTGGACTGCAAGGGACCACTCTGTTTATCGACACGGAGGGTACGTTTGTGCCCACAAGGATCAGGAGTATGGCTGAGGCTCAGGGGCTTAACCCTGAAAATGCTCTCCAGAATGTTTACTGGATAAGGGCTATCAACTCGGATCACCAGATAGCAATAGTTGAGGGTGCTAAGGACTTTGTGCAGAAACATGGTGTGCGTCTCATCGCGGTTGACAGTGTGACGAGTCTTTTCAGGTCAGAGTACCCTGGCAGGGAAAATCTGGCTAGCCGTCAGCAGAAACTCAACCTACACCTACACAGCCTTCTTAGACTAGCCGAAATATACAACTTGGCTGTGGTTGTCACCAATCAGGTTATGGCTACACCCGACATGTTCTACGGTGACCCCACACGGGCTGTTGGAGGCAACATAATAGGTCACACTCCAAATAACAGGGTATACCTGAGGAAGAGTAAGGGTCAGAAGAGGATTGCTAGGCTGGTTGATAGCAGCTACCTTGAACCAGGTGAAGTTGTATTCGAAATCACCACCCAGGGAATACGTGACCCACAAGAATAGTGGGTAAACTGTGAACCGCCGACCCTTACGAAGGGGAGCTCCCGTCCTCCTTAAACCCCTTAAAGTTAAAGCGGGATGACCGCATCCCTAAAGATGGGGCTGTTCACTTCGTATGGTTGCAGGGTTGAGGTTTACCGGGTCTCGCTGTTGTCCTAAAGGAGTGGCCGCACCCGCATGTCTGAACGGCGTTCGGGTTGTCGATCTTAAACCCCGAGGCTTGAAATGACTCTACGTAGTCCACAACTGAACCTTTGATGTACTCCGCCGAAAACCCGTCAACAAAGATTCTCAGTCCCTTCTGCTCTATGACTATGTCATTCAGCTCTGGCTCTCTTTCTAGGCTCAGGCCATAAGTCAGACCAGAACACCCTCCACCCCTAACGAACACTCTTAGACCGTAGCCAACCTTATTCTGCTGCTTTGTTACCTCCAACACTTTTTTCGCGGCTGATTCTGTGATTATGATAAGCGGCTTACTTTGTTCATCCAATTTTTCTAAACTCATATCAGTATACTTAATATCGGAACCCGTATTTAGTTCTATTCCCAATGTCATTGAGTGGATTACACTGTCAGTGTTTAAGTCGGATTTAGTCGTATTCAAATTTTGGAGTAAAGTTTCTTATTGAAGGTTTTACTCTTCTTCGTCACTGTGGGCTTCAGGTGGTTTCACGGTCTCAATGTTGATGTGGGGTTTGGGGTAGATTTCGCTACCATAGCTTTCTGGCTCCTTTATCTCGGAGAGCTGTTCTGGCGTATACCACATTTCATGTCTGTTATAGCCAGCTAACTCGAACTCCTTGGTCATGGTTAGCGCGTAGCGTGGGCAGTAGTCCACGCATAGGCCGCAGAAGGAGCATGTGGCCATGTTGACGCTGGGGTATTCTCTGCCTGTTTCTGTGCGTATCATTTCTATGGATGAATCTATGCACACCCTGGCACATATGGAGCAACCTGTGCACAGGTCCATATCGAGTCTGTGTCTTCCCATGAATCTCTCGGATGGTTGTAGCTTAACCTTTGGGTACTCGACGGTTACTGGTTTTCTTGCTATCTGCTGTATTGTGACGATGAAGGGCATGATGAATGCCTCGATGGGGTTGACTTTCTGGATTTCATCTACTAGTTTCACACCTATTTGGGGTTGCTCTACCGGTTGTGACTGAGACCTCTGCTTCTTTTTGAGGGCGATTTTACTCAAAGTCTTTATTCTAACCTTATCTTGGAGCCTTAGTATCACACCAGCCTGTAAAGCCTCATCTATAAGCTTCTTTCCCACTTCGGTTCTCACTATTACGACGTTTGTACCCTCACGTGGATTACCAATGGCTCCAACAGATACATCGCTCCACTCGCCGGTGAGGTCGTGGCAAGTCCAGCAACTATCCCACGTGTACTTGGTGAATGACTCAAGGTCCGCCCCCACCCTCATCCCACCCTCAACGTCGATGGTCATTTTACCCTTCTTTATATCGATCTTCTTAACCTGCTCAAGAGGGGTCTTGGTGATGGATTGGATGTGTTCTAAAAACTCCTCGCGATAATAACTCTCATAGCAGAAGAGCGCGATCTTTAGAGCTATCTTGTTCTTATATTTGGGCACCCGCTCAACCCAGCGAGCGGTTGCTATGCCACAAGGCACATCAACAACTCCTATCTTGCTAAGGTGTTTGTCTGTTATGGCTTCAGTCACTTCAGGGAAGAGTGGGACCAGCCAATACGTGCTCGACCCCATTTTGGGAACATCCTCAGGTTTGGTCACTATACGCGGGGTTGTAACCCAGTGCTCATCCCTCTCAACGAGCACGGCGCCATCTATGTAACCGCGCTCCAACGCAAACCTCACCAGAGCGGTGGCGACACCTCCATCCTGCACCCTGTCCTCCCTATTCGCGGAGGTGGCTATGAATATATCGACGTACTCACCGATGGGTTTAGAGGCTGGTCCCTCCCACCTGTTTATACCCGTGCACACCCATGTGCACAACGAGCAGGTTATGCATTTACCCGTGTTCACGGGCACTCCCGAGTCCACTCTGTCAATGTCTAATACATTAACCGGGCATACAGCCACACAGGCACCGCACCTACAGCATGTGCCTTTATCTGTAACGTTATACTTTAGCTCACCGAACCCCAATGAGTCCTTTGGGAGCGTCATATACTTCATTTTGTCCTCGAATCCGAGCTTTGGGAATACGGGTTTCTCTGTCTTTTGAGGTGAGCTGATTTCCTATCCCCTATAAGTAGGTCAAACTGGGTGAATTAAGGCTTCCGACCTCAGGTATTGGCCGTGAACGATGTTTACGGTTTAACCAAGATTTAAATAAACCTGAGGGGGCTTAACTACGTAAAAAGATTTGTTGGTGGTGATTAATTAGTTGTCGTCGACTCAAACAACCGAGGTGAGTGAGCCGCGTGTTGTACACCTTGAGGACCTAAAGGTAATGGTGGGTGGTCAGGGTGGTGACGGTACGCTCACCGTGATAAACCTGCTTTCACACGCGCTCAAACAGATAGGCGCATATACGTATGATACCCGAAACGTTTTATCTAGAATAAGAGGCGGGCACGCTGACGGTGTTCTAAGAGCTAGTGTTCGACCCATACTCAGCATAGGGGACGGGTTGGACGTGCTTGTTGCCTTCGACGAGGAAGCAGTCGAAGTGGCAAAAGAGCAGCTTTTGGACCACGCTGTTGTAATATATGATAACTCTCATTCGCAGCTCAAAACTGTTCTCAAACCCACTGTGAAGGTTTACAGCGCGAAATTCGGTGAGATCGCTGGGCTTGAGCTTAAGAAGACACTGCTTAAGAACACCGTAAGCTTCGCCGTGCTGTGTAGAGTGCTTGGTCTCGCTGATCAACTGGCGGAGGAAGCCATAAACTGGAGGTACGCTAGGCGTGGTGGGGATGTTCTCCAAAGCAACCTGCAGGCGTTGAAGATCGGCTTTAGACTGGCTGACCAGTTGGGTGTTAAACCCTCCATTAGTTTTCCTAAAACTGAGCCAAAACAGGGCTTAATACAGATAACTGGGGATGAGGCTGTGGGCATGGGCTTCATAGCTGGCGGGGGAAGGTTCTATGCGGGTTACCCTATCACACCCGCAAGCGAGATACTCGAGTACCTCCAAGCAAATCTTCCAAAATTCAACGGGGTAGCCCTCCAAGCAGAAGATGAGATATCCGCGATAAACATGGCTTTAGGGGCTTCACTAGCGGGCGCACGGGCCATGGTTGCAACTTCTGGCCCCGGCCAAGACCTAATGACGGAAGGCTTGGGGCAAGCTGGTATGGCCGAAATACCCTTGGTGATAGTCGAGGTTCAGAGGGCTGGACCGAGCACGGGGATGCCCACAAAGCACGAGCAATCGGACGTAAACCACGTGGTCTTCGCGGGCCACGGTGATTTTCCACGACTGGTTGTAGCCCCCGCGGACGCGTCAGACTGCTTCTATCTGACTGTGGACGCGCTAAACTTAGCCGAGAAATACCAGTTACCCGTGTTCATACTTATGGATCAAGCCCTCGGCCAGAACACTCAGACGGTCCCAGAGTTTGACTTTTCAAGGGTTAACATAGACAGGGGGAAGCTACTTACTCAGGCAGACCTGAACCGGATTAGCGTGTATAAACGGTATGAATTCACTGAGGACGGCGTCTCGCCTAGGACTATACTTGGTACACCCGATGGCTTCTTCCAGGTTACGGGTAACGAACATAATGAATGGGGTTTCGTATCTGTTGACAGGATTAATAGGGCTAAAATAATGCGTAAAAGGATGCTTAAGGTTGAAGCGGCCAAAAAGGATATGCCGCGTGGTCGTGTCTACGGTGATCAGGATGCTAGGGTAGGGTTCATTTCTTATGGGTCAAACCTAGGACCAATACTTGAAGCTATGGAGCAGCTTGGAAAACAGGGGTTTAAGACCAAATTCCTCTTGTTGCGTTCGATTTATCCGCTTCTTGAGGAGGTACAGGAGTTCCTTGAATCGGTGAACACAGCTTTCGTGGTCGAGTCGAATTTGACCGGGCAGTTAGCCGGCCTCATAAGGCGTGAGTATGGCTACGCTGATAAAATAGTGAGGATAAACAAGTATGATGGATCGGTTTTCAGGCCTAGCGATATTGTGTCTCAAACCCTGAGCCAGCTACCTAGGAATGGGGGTGAGTGAAGTGCCTAAAGTTTTCACACCCCAGACACCCATATGGTGTCCTGGTTGCGGTGACTTCGGTGTTCTCGCTGCGTTGAAAAAGGCGCTTAATGACCTGAAGATTCCTCCTCACGAAACAATCTTGGTGGGTGGGATAGGCTGCTCGGGTCACATACACAACGACTTATTGGTATACGGCTACCACTCCCTACACGGAAGGCTCCTTCCCACAGCAATAGGTATTAAGCTCGCCAACCCTCGGCTCACAGTGATAGCTGCGGGGGGTGACGGGGATGGCTATGCTATCGGTGGAAACCACTTCCTACACGCACTTAGACGCAACCCCAGCATAGTCTATCTCGTTATGAACAACGGGACCTACGGGCTCACTAAGGGTCAACCCTCACCCACCGCTCAGATAGGCTTCGAAGGAACCAAGGAAATACCCTTTGAACCCATCCTTACCGCCCTCTCGATTAGGTCGACAACATTTGTGGCGAGAGGTTTCTCAGGCAATCAGGTTCAACTCCAGTTTCTAATCAAAGAGGCCATCCAGCACGCCAACGCTGGTAAGGGGTTTGCCTTTCTCGACGTGCTAAGCCCCTGTGTAACCTACAATGACACATATGCTGAGTGGAGAAAGTCAACCGTCGATATGAATGCCGATAAATCCTTCGACCCTACGAATAGGGCTCTAGTATTCGAACGCGTGTTGAACACACTCCAAGAGGGCAAGATACCCACGGGTCTACTCTATAAAGGTGAGAGCCCCTCCTTCGAGTCGATGCAGCTAAAAGACCCAGCCTCACCTATAGCCACACAGGACTTGACTCCAGCTGGAAAAATAGAGGAGTTCAAAAAGCTCATAGCCAGATACCGCTAAGAATCCTAATTCAGATGTGTGAATCATCACCGAAGCCAACTGGTCCGAGCAGGGACTTATGCGGCGACACGACACATCGGCGTCCAAGCACGACACCCGCGAGAACGCTCTCGACACCGACTAGGCAGTCATCCATAAGAACCGATTCCACAAGCGAGGACCTCTCCTCTAGTTTTGCGCGTCTGCCTATCGATGAATACTTGGCTACTACGCCGGCTCGCAGCTTAGACCCCTCACCTATCAGCGTCGGGCCGCTGAGTCTTTCTAGGTCTTCAATCTCAACCTCACCTTGAATGTACACGCCTTCCTCCAAACGCTTGCCGGGAATCTTTATCCTAGTCCTACCGCTTAACACCTCCCTTTGGGCCTTAATCAAACCCTGGAATGTACCCACGTCATACCAGAAACCGTTTGGCACAAAACCGTAGAGCTGACCTTTTTCCACAAGTTTGGGGAACACGTCTAGGCTGAAGTCTGTTTTAGTGTTTCTTTCAACGAGGTTGAGTACACTCTTGTTTAGGATATATATACCGGTGTTAACAAGCCGGCTCTTAACCCTTGCTGGGTTTGGCTTCTCCACGAACCCCACTATCCTGTTGTCGTGGTCGAGTTCGGCAACACCGAAGTGCTGCACGTTTTCTACTTGGTTCAGAATAACGGTGGCTGCATTATCGTTGCCTACATGATTTTTTAGCGCAGAGTTGAGGTCGAAGTCGAAGAGTACATCCCCGCTAACCACTAGGAAGACGTCGTCCAGTAGCTCCTCTACATTCTTGACTGAACCAGCGGTGCCGAGCGGTTTCTCTTCCACCCTATATTCAGGGTTTATTCCATGCCTTGAGCCGTCGCCGAAGTAGTCTATTATCTCCTGCGCCCTATAATAGAGGGTAAAGATGATCTCTCGGATGTTGGTCTCCTTGAGCCGCTCTACTACATGCTCAATTATGGGTTTGTTTACCACTGGAACAAGCGGCTTGGGGATGTAGTTAGTCACTGGTCTTAGCCTTGTGCTGAATCCGCCCGCTAGAATAACGGCCTTCAAACCCACCGTCCCCCCTATGGCCTCTCGACGCGTGCGTCGAGTTTCTTAACAAATAGCCTTGTGCGTTGCGCTGCCTGACTTAGCGCTACGAGGGCTGGTAGTGGTTCGCCGCTTAGGAACGTTAGGAGTGCTCCGCCCCCGGTGCTCGCGTATCCCAGTTTTTCCACCAGACCCATCTTCTCAGCCATGATTCTGGTGTGCCCCCCACCGATTACCGTGTAAATTTTAAGGTCGGCCAATAGCTGGAGTAGTTTGGATGTGCCCACCTCAAATCCAGGCTTCTCCACTACACCTGCCGGCCCCCTCATGAACGCTGTTCTGAACCCACTTATCTCGTCGCGCACTATGCTGATGGTTCTTTCGCCGATATCCATAACGCTGTCGTCTTCGGCAACGCTTTGTAAATCCACCTCAACCCTTTTTCCAGACCTCTCAACAGCGATGTCAACGGGTAACACGACCTTAGAGCTGTATTCGGTGAGGATCTTATGTGCGGCTATAAGCGCGTCTTCGAGACCTTTCTCAGCTACATAAGCACTCATCTTTTTCCCTAATCTGGCCCCCGAAGCGAGTAGGAAGATGTTTCCAACAAGGCCTGTGACCACCACCTTGTCAGCCGAGTTTGATTCCAGTATCCTCAGGATCATCCTTATAGAATCAGCAACTTTTCCTCCACCTATTAGAAACACGGTTGGACGTAGGTTACCACCCACAACCCTGTTCAGGGCGTTGAGCTCGGCTTCCATGAGCTCGCCCGCGAAGGCCGGTAGAATATAGGGAAACCCTACTAGGGAGGCGTGGTTTCTGTGTGCTGCGGCGAAGGCGTCGTTAATATAGGCTGACGCCCTCGAGGAAAGGCTTCTTACGAATGGTGATTTAGAGTGCTCCTCATATGATACTTCGCGTGTTTCATCATCAACAAAGCGTGTGTTCTCAAGCATAAGCACCTCGCCGTCTTTGAGTCGAATCAATTCCTCATCCACGTGTTTCCCATAAACCTCTGGAACAAACTTGACCTCGGTGCCTAAGATGCTTGATAGTATCTCAGCGTGGTTCCTGAGTGAAATGAAGTCTTGTGAACCCCTTTGGCCCTGATGTGCAAGGAGAACAGTCTTTGCTCCTTGGTCAATAAGGTTCTTGATGGTGGGTATATGGGACTTTATACGTGTGTGGTCGATTATTTTGCCTGTTAAAGGGTCAATGGGAGAATTGATGTCAACTCGAAGCAAAGTTACCAAGCCCCCAAACCTCATTTCATCCATGCTAACATGCTCGGGAACGCTTAACCTCTTGTCTGGCAAGCTTAACACCAAGAATCCCACTCTATAGCCATTAATTAACTTTGAGAAACATCGAAAAACGTCCAACAAACACCCAGCTCACTTCCACATGTAGGCCATCACCTAATCATATTGGGTTTTAACTTTGTGGGTGTTTAGGGGTGGAAGTCTCCTTCCGATCCGTGAGGAGGCGGTGGGATACGCCCCCTCTCCGCTCAGAATGTTTATAAATATATTGTTGTAGGTATAACCAATAATGCTGGTTGACACCAAAGTGAAGCTCTATCCTGATCAGAATCAGAAGTTTTTGTTGGGGAATCACTTTGGTAGCTGTAGGTCTCTCTATGATTACTCATTGGCAAAGAGTGATGAATATTATCTAACGTATAGGGATGTAGTGAAATTATCCCTGAATTATCTTGATGCACAGAATATGCTGATTGACTTGAGAAAGAAGTACCCATGGCTATACAAAATCAATTCTCAATCACTGCAGATGTGGGCCACTGAGGCAGGAAGCCCCGTCCGTGACAACGGAGCAGCTCGCGTCATCCAGATACATACACTGTGGGGGGAGTGTTAACAGGTGGACTATGAACAAGAATTCGAACGCCTCAAAGCCTCGACTCTAACGCTTATTACCGAGTCGATGAATCAGGCTAACAACACACAATTTAACGTGGTGGTGAATGGGCAAAAGGTGATCCAAGAAATAGGTAGCCTCAGACCTGATAGACTGCGGGGTTTGATGGGTAAACCGAGTGTTACGCTTGGGGCGGTTGATGGTAGTTGCAGTGTTGATGTCTTCGGCGATACTGTTTTTATCAGTGTTGCAGCTGCTTCGCTCATATACGAAATGGTTTCATCAGATACGGTTTGGATTGAAAAGTGGCCTGAGCAAGGTGTTAAGTACTCATTCATTTTACCCGTCTTAGCCCATCAAGCAGGCGCTGAATCCTCTGATAGCTCTTTGTATTTTGCGAACTTGGCTTCAAACCTAATGAAGCTTTTGGAGTTTCTAACCCTCGCCGATACTATGAGTATTGCGGACATTGTGCTATCAGATGGCTCCCTCTCTATGGATTATAAGACATCGGTAAACGCATCCATCAACGAAAGATTGTACAAGAAAACAAGACTTAATGGCTTAAAGACGGGTTGGGGTGAGCTTGATGAATATGATTTGCTCATAAACCTATACAGGGGTTTAGATTTACTAGTTGCAAGGCCGCCAAACCCATTCGCGCTCATATTCAGCGCTGAAAGGAACGGTGGGACAGTTGTTCTTGATGGGGTGGATGGGAATTGTGTTAGACAGCTTCAAGCTTTTGCTGCTGCTTATCCAGATAAAATACAGCTGAGCACTCGCACGTTAACGCTATCTCAGGAGGCGATGAAGAGCTGGGATAGGCTGACCGAAACCCTTGCTCTAGTGAGGCAGAACATTGCACTCAACAGAGCCTCTCATCCTCTGGTGCTCCTAGATAGACCGCTTGGTTTGGATGACATAGACCTGCTTAGAGCCTACGCGTTCATTGACCTCTTACTGAAAGCAAAACATTTGGGAAAACTACTAATTAGTGTTGCGAAGGATAGTACATCCACGAGTCTGCAGGAACTTATCTTCGGGGGGACCAGCCCTACTAAAAGAGGGTTCATCTTACCTGACAAGCTCGCGCTGGAGGTTTACTCGGCTCTTAGAGAGCCCACTCTTATCAACGAGCCCTGGAGCACGATTGAGTATGACCCTCTTTCAGAGTCGAACCCCACGTCCAACGAACTTCCTATGCAAGGAGTTTTTTCTAGGTTCTATGTCCAGCTTATGGTTACTGAAGGTGTTCGCTCCGATGTTGTGGTATGTGAGCGATTAAAACGGCGCGCAGTCGGTGTGTTTCCTCCATATTACGAGATGGATGACCCTGACCGAGAGTACACCCTAGGGCTACTCCTTGCTCTTTCACAGCCAACATGCTCGATACCTGAAGCGCTGGGCCACATATATCCACTCTTCGAGGTCGATAAGTACGTTAAACACATTGTGTCTGGGCTGGGAAGCATAGTCAAGGGCTATCAAAAACTGCTGATCACGGATCCAGCCTACCGTGAGTATCTTTCGATTATTAAACCCTTCAGGCAGAAGAGGAGTGAGTTTGAGAGGGGTCGGAGGAGTTGGGCGCAGACGCGTTAACAGACTTTGATGGAGCTCTTGAAGCCCGTCTTGAAAGGCTTGATAACTCGGTCGTTGAATTCGAGCGTTACAAATCCTCACATTATATAGGAGTTTGCACCGCCACGTATAACATCCAGGTGATGCGTAGGTTGCTGCCGGGAATGATATTCGCTGTGCCCAATTTTAGATCTGATGCTAAGCAGAGATACACACTCTTTGAACTAGTGGGTTTCAGGCCTGTTCATTTTGGGGCGGCTGCTATAACAGCGGACACGCTGCCTGAGATAAGGAAGGAGGTCTTCGAGAAGGTTCGATACGAGTGGGTAAAGGGTTCCAAAGCTGCTTACATACAATTCACAGGGAACCCTATTAACTACGACCTGATTGTTGACGGCTCAGAGTACAGTTTTGAGCGGGGGTGGAGTTTCCCACTGCTCGGTGGCGAAGTGAGCTTCTTAACCGAGAGCTCTATTTCCCATCTGATCAACAATGGGTTACCCACGGATTCCCCCACTATTGCAAAACTGATTTCACATGAGGGGGTCAATGTCAAGGTGGATGCCTATGCACTCACCAGCTATCACGTGGGGGTTTTCGCATATACGGGCGGTGGCAAGTCCAACCTTGTTTCCCACCTAATAAGAACGGTGATGAATAGTACGCCAACCACTAAAGTGGTGGTTTTCGATGTAGCGGGAGAATATTCAGTGAATCTAGCTGACATTATGCTGTCAGAAGCCTACGAGTCGCTTTTGCTCATCGAGGAAGAGGTTTTAAGCGCAGACCAACTCTCTTCGAGGTTCACTCTACCCAAAGGCTTCGCGGGTGAGGTTGCCACATCTGTTAACACGTTCGCCGAGGCGCTCATTCGTAGAAAAAGGGTTTCTAAGGTAGCCGAACACAAGCTTTATGCACGCCACTTGGAGACAAGGGTGACCTATAATGATGTTGCCGAGATGATAAGCGAGAAGATAGACTACTATGCTGATAAGAAAAATGCCACCCTTAAAGTGTTGCTCATAGGCGTACTCGGCCAGCTTAGCTCTTTTATAAAACAGCGAAACTTAGGGTGGGAAAACCCCGTGGGTGCAGAGTTGAGTGAGTTTATACAGGGTCTTAACGTCGACCTCAGCCAGAAGCCGATGCAGAACCTGATGACCGACATGCGAGTAATTGCTGATTCGGTGAACCGCCAACCAGATAAAGAAGCCTACTGGGAGGGGTTTTCTGATAGCCAGCTAGTCAATCTACTGAATGACCCCGCGGGTGTACGCCTAGTGGTTGTCTCCTTCACAGATGTTTCGAGGCTCAGGAGGTTTGCCGCCAATGTGTGCACACGTGTTTTGCAGTTCAGGAAATCGAGGTTTAGAAAGGACCCACCAGTCTTCTTTGTTTTCGATGAGGCACAAGAGTTGATACCCAAAGAAGCACGTGATGATGATGGTACGAGGTACTCCTCGTACGCCATCGAGCAACTCCTGCGTCAGGGTAGAAAGTACGGTTTGGGTGGACTCATAGCAACCCAGAGGCTTGCCTATCTGAATACCAACGTGTTGCAGCAGATTCATACGTATTTCGTCGGCACCCTCCCACGACCTTATGACCGCACAACTATAAGCGACCAATTCGCGGTGGACCCAACCATTGTGGATAAGACGCTTGAGTTGCAGAGTGGAGAGTGGCTTCTTTCCAGCTATAGCGCCACCGGTGTGAGAAACATGCCCATGTTCATCACGACGCCGAATAATGAGGAAACCGTTATAGAAACATTAAAAAAGCTGAGTGCATAAACACTACGCTTTGCCCTGCCCTTTCTATAAAATGGATATGTGTAGTGCCGTTAAAGACCTACGCCTCGCTAAACTGTACACTAGCCGCCAGAGATGCATGTATGAGTTTAAATCGTGTTCAATATTCGCTGCGAATTCAGACAGGGCTCCCTCAGAAGAAGTGGTTGACCACAAGATGGAATCATACACATCACAGGAGCAACCATCACTGAATATAGAGGTTGACTGTGAATTCTTCGGTGACGGAGAATGCAGGGTGATGCATAGGAAACTCATGCAGTTCGAAATTCAAAGATGTGCACAGTACTCGCATACATGCCCCCTAAGGGAAAGAGCGCTCAGAACACGTGTTAGATAGAACCTAGTATCCGACCCTAATTATGTTGGTTTCCTTTATTTTCCTAAGCACCACAAGCGTATTGGTGGATGTCACACCGTCTAGTAAACCAATCTTGTCTAGGAATCTACCCAGCTCATGGTGGTCGCGGACTAAGATTTTTGCTACACCATAATAGTCCCCTGTCACATCGTATAGCTCGATGACTTCGTTCATTTCGGCAAGTCTTGAGAAGACGTGCTGTGTGCGTTTGGGGTCTGTCTTAATCAGTACGAGTGCAGCGAGGCTTAGGCCAAGTTTGTCTGGGTCAACTATTACTGTAAACCCCTTTATAACCCCGCCGTCCTCTAGCTTCGACACCCTAGCGTGAACGGTCGCTTCACTGATGTTTAATTGTTTTGCCAGCTGGGCGAATGGGGTTCTACCGTCTTGGAGGAGGAAGCGGATGATCTGCAGATCCAACTCGTCGACCTCTGGCGTATAGCCGGCTTTATCTCCGCTCATAAATTGCCTCTGTGCTACACCATCTAACCACCTAATTAACATTGCGTGTTAGCACCATGGATTAGAAGACTTTTTTCCGTAAGGATTTTAGGTAGATATTCATAGTTTTGTTTATGGAGCTAAGCGAATTGGACCTAAAAATTTTAAGGGAACTCCAAGTAAATGCGAGAATAAGTAAGAAGGCTCTTTCGGAACGACTTAAGGTTTCACCCGTGACCGTGTCGATGCACATAGATAAACTCGTAAAGAGCGGCGTGATTGAAAAATTCGCAACCATAATCAACCCCGATGTCTTCGGCTTCACGATCGAGGCGTTAATAGAGGTGAGCGTGCAGGGAGGCCACATAGTTGAAGTGGAGCAAACCTTAGCAAAGTACCCAAACGTTTACGCTGTGTTCGACGTCACAGGTGATACGGACGTAATTATACTTGCGCGCTTTAGGACACGCGAAGAGTTGAGCAGCTTTGTGAAGGGCATGCTCTCTAATCCCAACATACTACGCACCAACACACGCCTAATACTCATGGATATTAAGCGTAGCCTAGATATACCTTTACCCGAAGAACCATCACACAGACGATCGAAAAGGAGCGTGCCAGAAGCTCAAGAAGATGCGGAGGTCAGCCGCCGTTGAGTAGTTGGCGGACAACTTTATTAGCTACCTCGGGGTCTGCTCTTCCACGCGTTTTCTTCATAACTTGACCGATAAGGTAGTTCACAGCCTCCTGATCCCTCTTTGCATCCTCAACTGCATCAGGATTCTCCCTGAACACCTCCTCGGCAACCCTCCTTATGAACTCGACATCCGCTATACGGGTTAACCCGAGCCTCTCAACTACAACCCTCGGCGGAAGACCTGTGTTGGCGACCTCTACTAAAACCCTCTTACCTATCTTGCCGCTTATCTCCCCCGTCTCAATCATGTGTAGCATCTCAGCTAGGTAACCCGGTGTAACCGCTAGTTGGTTTATTTCGATTTTCTTCTCGTTGAGTTGCCTTAGGATTTCTGACTGGATCCAGTTCGCGACGGTTTTGGGGTTAGTGTAGAGCCTTACCGTTTCCTCAAAGTAGTCAGCCAGACCTTTATCCAGCACTAGTACGTTCGCATCATAACTTTTTAGCCCGTATTGCTCAACAAATCTTTTTGCCCTCGCATCTGGTAGCTCCGGCATCGAGTCGAATATTCTCTGTAGTGCATCCTCGTCTAGGCTTACGACGGGTATATCTGGCTCGGGGAAGTATCTGTAATCCTGTTCCTCCTCCTTCTGCCTCGAGCTTATAGTCATTCCTTTGGCCTCGACCCAGTGCCTTGTCTCTCTACTAACAGAGCCCCCGGCCTCAATGATCTTAGTTTGTCTCAATACCTCGAACTCTATGGCTTTCACGATCTCTTTATAAGAAGATATGTTTTTGACTTCAACCCTGTTTCCCCCATCTACAGATACGTTGGCATCAGCTCTAATAGCACCCTCACGAGAGGTATCACAAACGCCTAAGTGTTCAAGGACGCTTCTAAGCTTCTGTATGAACACCCTAGCCTCATCAGGCGAAGCCAAATCTGGTTCAGTGACTATTTCAAGCAGGCCCACACCAGCCCTGTTGTAATCCACAAGAACATATTTAGAGCTCCCTATACCCTCTGGGTGTTCAAGCCTGCCAGGGTCTTCCTCGATCTGAATCCTGCGTATACGAATCCTCCTCTCTAAAGAGTCATTTGCAAAGCCAAGCCAGCCAGAGTGAGCCACGGGTACTCCACCAGCCTTCTCATACTGAGATATCTGGAAATTCTTCGTCATATCCGGGTAGAAATAGTTCTTTCTGACAAAGTTAAAACTCCTAGAGATGGTGCAGTTCAGAGCTTTGGCCACCATGATAGCGTGGTTCACCGCCAACTTATTCAACACAGGCAAAGAGCCAGGTAGTCCAAGGCAGACTGGGCACACGTTGGTGTTTGGCGGCAAGCCCTGATACTCCGCCCTACATCCACAGAAGAGCTTGGTGTTCAACCTGTTGAGTTGAACGTGCACTTCGAGGCCTATCATAACCCTGTGATCAGATTCAGCCAACCCATATCACCCAAAACCTCATCGGGAAGCCTTCTCACACCAACCTTGGCAGCCGACGTTTGCGGGTCCGCCAAGACCTTAGGCAAATACTCCACGATGTCTCGTGCTATAAGCTGCTCGCCCATCACGCCCGACGCTAGGCTCCCAGCCAATCCTAGGGCGCACACGCCGGTGAGCGCCGCGTCAAAGTCGTCCACACCCTTAGCGCGTATAGCCGCAGTCAAACCTGTGAGCACATCGCCCGTACCAGCCACAGCCATTGCGGGTGTGCCCGTCGCGCTGAGCCTGACCTTTGATGGGGAAGCGACAATATCGCAGGGACCCTTGAGTAGCACAATTGCCCCCAGCCTACGCGCTAGTTCACTTGTCTCCCTCACCCTCCTAGTCAGGTCAACACTGGGTTTGAAGCCTGCTAGACACTCGAACTCTCCAGCGTGAGGTGTGAATATAATGCCACGGGGAGGGACCCATCCTTTACTCATAAGATAGGCTACACATCTAATCCCGTCGGCGTCAACAACTGTGGGGACCGATAGCTCTAAACATGATTCGATTATTCTACGCACGCCCTGTGCAATCTTTTCATCGAAGCCGAGACCTGGTCCAATCGCTACACACTTAGCCCTACCCAGAACATCCTTTACAGTTTCTAGTGAGCTGGGATTTAGATAGTCGCCTTGATACTCGTGACATATAAGCTCCGGTATCTGGTTCCGAGCAGCCTCAACGACTGGCTTCGGTGCCACCAAGTATACTAGGTCTGAGCCGCCTCTAAATGCGCCAAGAGCTGTTAGTATTGGGGCGCCAGTGTACTTGGTCGAGCCCCCCACCACTACAACTCTTCCTCCATCCCCCTTCTTCATAAGTGGTTGGCGGTGAGGGTAGTTTGCCTCAATGTCTCCAGGACCAGCGAAAACAGCGGCCTCTTGGGGTATGCCTATGTTGGCCACCACGATGTCCACACCCTTTAAACCCTGAAGACATGGTTTGGGCGCGTGCATCGTCACAATCAAATCACACTTTACATNCTCTCCACCAAGAATGGTTGAGTCGGCTTCAAGACCGCTCGGAATGTCTATGCACACCTTCTTAGCACTGGATGAGTTGATTGCTTGAATCGCCCACCGATATGGCTCTCTGAGTCTACCCTTGAAGCCTGTGCCAAGCAGTGCGTCGACCACCACATCCGCCTTCACTTGACCCTGAAACCTGGAAACACCTATCGTTGTTTGTCTTCGTGTTATCTCCCAGTGCGAACGTGCAGCTGTATTCTCGTTGAGGGTTGGCTCGACCAAATAGTGCACCCCGACCCTGAATCCCATGGAGCTAAGATGTCTTGCCGCCACGTAGCCGTCGCCAGCCTTCCCACCCGAGCCCGTTATTACGGCTATACTCCCAGAATACCGCCTACCAATTTCTTCGGCAACCCTTCTTCCAGCGTTCTCCATGAGTAGGAAGCTGTCGACGCCCATCCATGCAGAGTTGTGTTCAAGCCTCACCATATCTCTTGACGTGATTACGCTCACACGATTCTCCCCCACGGCTCCACCACCCTTGCGGAGCTGAGACCACTTCTCTCAAGTTGGGACGCCACCGTGAAAAGAAGGTCATCCCTCCCGTAGGGGGCTATGAGCTGTACGCCTAATGGTAGGGTTGTTCCATCAGTGGTGAATGTACCCACTGGCACGTTGAGCGCTGGTAGCCCAGCTAGGTTAACGGGTACCGTGTCAACATCGCTTAGATACATGGTGAGCGGATCCTGGGTTTTCTCACCGAACCTGAATGGGGGTGTAGGTGAAGTTGGCGCTATGAGAACATCGAACTGCTTGAAGGCCTCTCTAAACTCGTGTATAAGCAGTGTTCTAAACCTAGAAGCCCTACCATAATACATTTCCTGGTAGCCAGCGCTCAGCGCGAAGGCGCCAAGTATTATTCTCCGCTTTACCTCTAAGCCGAATAGACTTCTCACGCGAGAATACTCCTCGTTCCAGTCTCCCTCAAACGCGGGGTGCTCGCCATACCTGACGCCATCGAATCTAGCGAGGTTACTTGAAGCCTCACTCATGGCTATCAGGTAGTAGGCCTCTAAGCTGTATCCCATGTGTTTGATGCTGGCTTCCCCTACGCTAACACCATTTCTTTCAAGCTCCTTACACGTCGTAGACAGGGCGGATGACACAGCCTCATGTATGCCCTCCCCGGACATCTCCACCACAACCCCCAACCTTAACCCCTCAACACCCCTCGACAGTGCATCACGTATACTCCAAGAAAAGTTGGTCGTCGTCCCATCTTTAGGGTCTGCACCAAGCATCGCTGAGTACACAAGCGCAAGGTCATCCACACTTCTAGCGAACACGCCCACCTGCTCTAGACTGTTGGCATATGACACCAAACCATACCTACTAAGCGCACCATAGCTGGGCTTTAAACCGAACAGGCCAGTGAAACACGCGGGCAACCTAACCGAGCCACCAGTATCTGTACCAAGGGCGGCTGTGGCCATCCCACCGCTGACGGCAACCGCGCTCCCACCGCTAGAGCCACCGGGAACCCTGTCCTCAGCCCAAGGGTTACGGCTCGCACCGTAGGCGCTGTTCTCGGTGCTACTACCCATGGCGAACTCATCGGTATTGGTTGTCCCAAGCACTATTGCGCCAGCCCTCTTCAGCCTATTCACCACAGTCGCATCATAGGGGGCAACATACCCTCTGAGCACACGGCTCCCACACGTTATAGGTAGACCCCTAACCGATATAACATCCTTTACAGCCACTGGCACACCAGCCAGGTTCAACTTCTCCCCCCTAACCACTAAGTCATCAACACTTGAAGCCGCCCTTCTAGCTCCCGTAGAGTTAACGTGGAGATATGCGTTGAGCTTACCGTTGAGTTCCGCGATTCTTTCAAGATATGCGGTCACAACCTCCTTAGCACTCAGCTCACCAGCGTTCACAGCCGAAGCTATACGGCTTGCCCCCATTTTGAAAACTGCTTCCACGGTTAATCACTCAGATCTTGGGTGCCTTGATGAAGCCCTTCTCACCCACAGCATTCACGAACACCTCCTCCACGGGAAGATTTTCCTCTGCCACGTCATCTCTTAAAACACTCTTTGCTGGGGTCACGCTATAGGTGGGCTCATAGCCTTCTAGGTCCAGTTCTCCAAGTCTCCTAACGTATTCGAGCACCTTGGAGAGGTCTTTCGCTATAATCTTGGCCTCCTCCTCGGTGACGCCGACTCTGAGCTGACGCGCCAACTCGATCACTTTCAAGTAATCCAGATTCTCCTCAACCATCAACACATCATGGATACTCCAAGATATAAGCCATCACGCTAGAGAGGTTCAAGCCCAGATTGAGTGTTTTGCTAAAACAAAAATATAATGTGGGCTCAAAATGAGCTACTTTATTACTTGGAGTACAAGGATCCCGCGTCAACCACAAAGTTCACCTCCCACCATCGAAGGGATTACTATGATCCTTCACACAGCTACCAGAAGCGTGGGTTTCCCCATCATAAGACTGGTACAGGTAACCCTGAATTGGATATCAGCATAAGTTCCCCTTGTTACAAGGCGGTGTGCGAATAAATGCTTCTCAGGCGTGGGCGCTCAAGTTTGGTGACTGCCCACTCTGGGACGCTATCAGTCGCAGACCCCGACTCCTCAATAGGGATGTGGCTTTTGGGAGTCTATTCTATAATGTGCCCCCCTCCCCGAGTTGTTTAGAGTAAAATCAAAACGTTTAAACACTATTCTAAACCCATGTCATTGAGCTGAATTTGGAGTTGAATTTTCAAAGCCTATGGCAGCTCAATCAGTATATTATAGCGTGCGATAAGTGTCCGCGCCTCGTCGAGTACCGCACACGGGTCGCTCAGGTTAGGACCAAGAGATTCTTGCAGTGGGAGTACTGGGGTAAACCTCTCCCAGGCTTCGGAGACACTAATGCGGAGATACTCATCGTGGGTTTAGCGCCAGCGGCACACGGGGGGAACAGGACTGGTAGGATGTTCACGGGCGACTCCTCTGGAGACACGCTTATGGCCTCACTTTACCGTGTTGGTTTGGCAAGTAAGCCCACTTCAAACGATAGGTATGACGGTTTAAAGCTTTGGCACGTATACATCACTGCTGCACTGAGGTGTGCTCCCCCAGCGAATCGCCCCCTCAGAGAAGAGCTTGAAAACTGCTCTATCTACCTTAAATGGGAATTCAGGTTATTAAAGAGGCTAAAAGTTGTTGTGGCGCTTGGCGGTGTAGCCTTTAATTCATGTGTCCGTCTATTAGGCTTCCCAGCTGGGGAGAAGTTTAGTCATGGGGCCATCCTAAGGCAGGGTGACCTTTACCTAATATCGTCTTATCACCCTAGTAGGAGAAACACGCAGACAGGCTTACTTAAACCAGAGATGCTGGACAGCGTATTTATTCAGGCTAAAAAGCTAAGTGGCCTATAAGCAATTGTGTTCAGATTAGGGGTCAGTGGGCGTGGTCTCCGAGCTTGGAAAACCATTATCCGGGCGCCGTCCTAATAACCTCGTGGAGAAGTAATCAAGCTGGGTTACGGTTTTCGCTAGGAAAAACAACTTATAAGGTTTCTCGAAACCCCTGCGCGTTAATCTCGAAAGAAACCGAAAAAGTTTAACTGGGTTCTCTGGGGTGTGTTCATTGATACCCGCATGCGGTGTGTGGGGTAAGGGAGTATACGTCTGTGGACACCCCTAGAAGGAGACCCGGCAACCCCCGTGTGGTGGGTGGTCTAGTCTGATTGGCAGCCGAGTCTGGGAGCTTCTCCTTCTGGGTAGGGCGGGGTTGCTTACAAAGCTTGAATCACAAGCTATCAGGCCTCAAACCGACGCGCTGGTATTGAAATTTGTATAGAATTTTTGTAAGGGCTTCAAATCCGCATTAAGCGGTGTTCGCAGGTTGTTGAGATGAAGTTGTCTAATTAATTCTTAGTCTATCTTTCTGGCTTCCACGTTAGATGTTCTCCTAAGGCTTCTCAGAAGTGATACCACAGGTATTACTGATACACCGATGTATACGTAGTTGGGTGATATGTCGCTGAGTGCTGCTCCCAATAATGGGCCGCTGAAGAAGCCTGTGCCGAGGGAGGCTTCCAGAGTGCTTGTCTGGTAGTCTCCTTCTTTGCTTAACGAGTTACTTAGGCCGGCGTGGTATAGTAGCCCAACCCCTGCGCCGACGCACACTGCGCAGATAAACTGTTCAGGCATACTATGCAGTATTGTGGGTATCGCTATGAGCGCTGATAGTGTGTAGCCGAAGGGTTTTATTCGCGTGGAGCCCAGCGTTGACTGGATGCGGTCAGCAGTAGCCAGCACTATGGTTCTTGATGCCGCCATCACGCCTACTATCAACCCTATGGACTCGTAGTCGTAGTGTCTGCTTGCTAGGTAGGCTGGGTAGAGTGATGAGAACACCGCGGTTACAAAGCCAGCTATAAAAGCTGGGAGTGCTATTTCGCCCAAGGTGTTCTTTTGGAGGCTTAAAACAGCTTTTGGTTTGTTTTGAAGTGTATTGAGGCGTAGGTTGTCTGTGGATAGCCTTATTACCACAAGTGCGCCCAGCGATGCGAGCATCGCAAGGATGAATGGTGAGTCGAAGCCTAAAGCTATTATTAAGTAGCCTAGGACCAGTGGCGCAACGATATATGAGAGAGCCCACCCCGCATTGTACCATGGCACGAGGTTTTCCCTACCTCCCTCTGGGGCTGGAAGTGTGTCAGTGAGTGGGTAGAGGTTACCAAGAGTGAATCCTTCACAGCACCTTATTACCACGAAGAGCATGGGATTTCTCACTAATAGGTAGATGGCTGCTATGACTGCGTAACCTATGAGTAGCATCGCTATGGTTTTGGCTAGGTTCCTGCCGAAAACGATCTTGACGGAGTATGTAGCGGAAAGAATATAGCTTAAACCGAACGCTGATGCCATCAACCCTATAAGGTACTGTGGTGCGCCGAGTTTATATGCGTAGAGTGGCACCCCGAAGTTTATTGAGCTCAACCCAAGGTCTATTAGAAAGGAGACAAGCAATATGAGGAATGGTCTAGAATTAATAAATTCACGGATTCTTGTGCTCAATGTGTATACCATGCGTTTAACCGCTAATTAAGCTAAACTTGGCGTGGATGTTGAGCGTGTTTTCCATAGGCGCAAAGCGAACAGATTATATATGTGGGTGTCGTAATGTAATGTGGTTGATGGTTACGGAGGAAAAGGATGGGGAAATCAGGGTTGGTGTTCTTGGAGTATATAAAGTGAAGGGTAACGACCAGGAAGAGGATGTTGTGTTTTTAGTTGATGAGTCGAACAGAATGGTTCTACCCATATGGATAGGCGAACCTGAGGCCATGTCAATCCAACTCGCCCTGCAGGGTGTGAAACCGCAGAGACCGATAACACACGACCTGATAGCCAACATGCTCGAGGAGCTTGGCTACGAGATGGATAAGGTAAAGATTGATGGGCTCATAAAGAGTGTGTTCACGGCCACAATATACCTCAAGCAGCTCAAATCTGACCGGGTGGTGAAAATTGATGCTCGCCCGTCGGATTCCATCGCCATCGCGCTTAGAACCGGCTGCCAGATATATGTGGATAGGAGTTTGGGGGGTCAAATGATACCCAAGGACAGGCTTAAGTTACCCGAAGAGTTGAGCGCCGAGAAAGATGAGGATGAGTACAGCGACGACGAGGAGATAAACTCACCCTACGGACCATGAAATAGTTATCTGTGTCTCGACCAAAATAAGCGGTTTAACGGTGGCTTAGCGACCGCTAGACCCAAGTGTCGGAGAGCAACAAGTGGTTAGGGTGCTTCAGGTTGTCCGAAGAAAAACGTGGTGAGAGGTTAAAGTTGCTAGGGGAGCTCGTTCAGGACGCCCATATAACACCCAATATGAGTGTTGCAGGGCTCTTAGAAGAATACTCTAAGATGGGTGGTTTTATGGCCAGACACCTGTCGGACTCATTCAAAGTGTTGTGTGAAATGCTCTCTGACTCAGAGTCCACCAATTTTCTCTCGTTTACGGCTGATTTGGTTTCAACTGGTCTACGGGGCGTGTTGGCTCAGCTCGTGGGGAGCGGCCTGTTCAAGGTGGTTATCACCACCTGTGGAACACTCGACCACGACATAGCGCGCTCCCTCGGTGCACGCTACTCATTCGGCTCATTCGATTCGGACGACGTAGAGCTGCGTGGGCTGGGGATAAGCAGGCTCGGTAACATCTTTATACCTGTAGAGGACTACGGCGTCCTAACCGAAAAGTTTGTCCATTCAACGCTCGCCGAGGCTGGCGCCGCCGCCAAGCGGGAGTGGGGTGTAAGGGAGCTAATAGACCTTTTCGCTTCAAAACTACCCATAGATGAGAATAGTATTCTTAGAGCCGCCCACACCGCTGGAGTAAAAGTGTATGTGCCAGGCTTCGTGGATGGCGCTGTGGGCACACATGTATTCACATTCTCGCAGACCCATAGCTTCACACTCAACATACTCAGGGATATGTCAGAGTTATCTGACATAGTGTTCGACTCTAAGCGAACAGGCGCCCTAATCATTGGGGGAGGCATAAGCAAGCATCACACGATTTGGTGGAACCAGTTTAAGGACGGGTTGGACTACGCGGTGTATTTGACCACTGCTAGCGAATATGATGGGAGCCTCAGCGGCGCGCGGCCCAAGGAGGCCATAAGCTGGAATAAGATAAAGCCCACATCCAAGCACGCCGTGGTAATAGGTGACGCCACAATAACGCTACCTCTACTAGTCGCCGCACTACCGGAAAAAATCGGTGTGCGACTCAAACGCACCCATTAGCCTGCCCAGAGAATAGGGTTGAGAAAGCCTCGACCCCCCGGTGGGTCAAAAATATGTGTTCGCTAACGACGGACCCAAGAATGATTTTTGATTCGTCATTCATGGTGTGGAGGGGTCAGTGATAATGTTTGGAGGTTTGATATGTTTAAGTTTTCATTGTATATCATGGGTGTGTCGGTTTAGTTGTAACGCTTCTTAGAAGCGCTCTCTCTTGATATTTTTGGCCAAACTTATATTCTTGGTGTTAAAGTGGTGGGTATGGCCAAAGTTCTTTTTAGAGTCTCACACGACTTGGCGTGGCTCCACGTGGATTCATGTGTCGAGTTATGCGGTGAAGGGGTTTCTTCGTCTCCCACTAACTTTGAAGGAGGTGGGAAACATGCCCTTACTACCCCGATTATGCTAACTGCTCCCACTACCCGCCCCTCGACTGATGCTATAGAGGGCAGTGGCTTTGTAACAAGTTATTATCAACTGCCAAGCTGGGCGAATTACGCTCAGCCAAGAAGGCTCGTCGGCCGCAAAACTTTAGGCATGCACACAATTGGGCGGGGGTCCTGAAAGCAGTGGTGTTACAGCACATGAATACTAGTGTGCGTGGTAGCAAGCGGGATACATCTCTACGTGTACCATCCTTGAAAGCCCCTATCGGTAGCTCAGAGCATCGTCAACGCGTTTTTCACGTCGTAGACTCGCCCAGGTGTAGCCAACCTTGATAATAAACCCCCTATTTTCTCTTGAAATCTTTTTTGCAGCGTTCCTCGCAGGCCTTCTAGGCTCCCTTACTGGCCTCGGAGGAGGAGTTGTGCTTACCCCGCTACTGGTATTGTTATTGGGTGTGCCGATTCAGTATGCGCTAGGTACGAGCCTTATATCAACCATTTCCACTTCGAGTGGTTCGGCTTCTGCTTACGTTAAGGATGAGTTATCAAACATGAAGGTTGGCATAGCCCTCGAGATTGGTACCACCACCGGCGCGATATGCGGGTCACTAACGCTTTACACAATCGAGAGGTTACACCTCCTCTTCGTAATCAGTATACTGTTTGGGGCGGTCCTAATATTCTCCACGTTCCCAAACTTTGTTCGAATGAAGTCCGAGCTTCCCACGGGTGTTAAACCCGATTACTTTACCAAGAAGCTGAGCCTCTTTGGCACATACTATGATGAAGCCCTCAAGAAGACCGTTGAGTATCAGGGTAGACGCTACCCGCTTGGTGTCGCGGGCATGTTTCTTGCAGGATACATATCAGGACTCCTCGGAATAGGCTCTGGTGCGTTCAAGGTTTTGGCTATGGACTTCGCAATGTCTCTTCCGTTTAAGATAAGCACTGCTACAAGCAACTTTATGATTGGTGTAACCGCCGCTACTAGCTCCGGTCTCTATTGGTCGTTTGGCTTCATTGACCCGGTACTTGTGGCGTCAACCATACCAGGAGTACTTATCGGCTCCCTGCTGGGGGCTCGCTACCTGAATAAAATGCTCAATAGGAGGCTTCGGCAGATCTTCACAGTTGTACTCATACTTCTCGGCGCGGAGCTCATACTTAGAGGGGTGGGACTCCTACCATGACTGACCTAGCGAAAATAGTGAGCCTGACGCTGCGCATCGGCGTAATACTCTCCTCTGCATTCGTGATCACGGGCTTAGTGCTCTACTACTTAGAGCATGATAAATCAGTGTACAATACATCCTACTACTCTACTTCGACACTATTGCAGGGTTTAGCTGCGGGTAAACCAGAGGCAATAATACTTGTGGGGGTAATAATACTCATAGCCACACCCGTAATACGCGTACTAGAGCTCGGCTTAGACTTCGTGTACAAAAAGGACAAACTCTACGTCCTACTCTCATTCGCGGTTCTTACCGTCATGCTCATAGGTATACTCCTCGTCCCGAGACTTATACATTCATGATGTCTACACACAAATATGGTTTGTAAAAGTGTATATCTGGTGGGCGGCTACCTCTTCTCAGCTTTGATTAGATAGTGGTAGGGATAAGAGTTTATGACCTCAACCACCCTGAATCCGCTTTCCTCTATGATTCTTATGCTCTCTTCTTCGTTGAGCCTAACACTGAGTGGGGGACCGAATGGTGTCTCCATCTTTTTCCAGTCAACCACACCCAACACCCCATTGCTACGGAGTGACTCATAGACTCTGCGCAAAACAAAAACTGGGTCGCCAAAATCGTGTAGCACATTAGCAACCAACGCCACATCGAAGTGTTCAGTGGGTAGCGGGGCGACCTCTATGGGTTGGGCGATAACTTCAAAGTTCCTATAACCCACCCGGCTCAGGTTGTGAGCACAGATGTCAGCCGCTTTCGTATTTGTGTCCACACAGTAGATATACCCTTTTTCACCCACCATCTTGGAGGCTTCAACGGCAAAGAAGCCTGGTCCAGAAGCCACATCTAGAAACCTTTGACCACGCGTTAGACCAAGCCTTAAAAGGATATCGCTCGGATTCTGCCATGCTTTCCTCTCCTCTGAAAGCAGCATCCTTAGAAATTCATCTTCATCCAAACTATCCATGCGTTATAAGAGGCACCCATAGCTAAAAGAGTTTTTCTAGCAAGACACTGCGAAATTAAGATTACAGTTATATTCAAATGACGATAACCGTATACCCGCACCTCTCTATTTAAGAAAGAATGCAAGCTCTACGGTGTTTAAGTCTCTAGCATAAAAGTGTGAAGCGGCTATTTTGGTTATTGAAAAATACCCACTACTGGTTCGCTGAAATCCTTCATCATAATCGCCCTACCCATGCCCTCGGTGTTATAGGAGTAGCCGTAACCTCCCTGTTGATCTATTGTGATGATACCCATTGTACCCTCCCCGAATGTACTCGTAACTACGCTGATCGCCCGATCGGCGGCGAGCTTGGCGTTAAGACCGCTGCGGATAAGCTCAACCGTTCTTCTACAAAGAGTTAGTCTAATGGCGTACTCACCTATCCCCGTTGCGACGGCGCCCCCTACACCGTTCTCAGCGTAGAAGCCTGAGCCCGCTATGGGTGTGTCCCCAACCCTGCCGCTGAGCTTGAGCCAGTAGCCTCCAGTGGATACCGCGGCCGCTACGTTCCCTTTTCTATCAATCGCTAGGGCGCCCACTGTGCCATGGGAGAGCGCCTTCACTATTTCCCTGTTCTTGGACATCTTCCGGTCGGCCCCACTCAGCCACTTCTCCCTGAGCTCGTGAAGCCTTCTGAGTTTAGCTTCTGTGACCAGCTCTGGGTCGGGTTTGAATCCGTAGAGTGAGAGTAGGCGCATAGCGCCCTCCCCCACCATGAGGACGTGGTCTGTTCTCTCCATAATTGTTTTGGCTGCGAGTATTGGGTGCCTGATGTTTTTGAGTGAAGCCACAGCGCCCACCGCTAGGCTTGACCCATCCATTAGACCTGCATCCACCTCCGCTGTACCCTCAGCGGTAAGACAGCATCCCAGACCCGCGTTGAATATGCCAGACTCCTCCATTACATACACCGCTTCCACGACGGCCTCAAGCGCACACCCATCCTCGAGTTTTCTGAATCCACTTATCACCGCCCGACGTAGACCCTCACTGTAACTCTCAGGGTTAATAGTGTTCCTGAGAGCACCCGCTCCCCCATGTATTATTATACCATATTCGCCGCCCACTTCCCTCACCAGCTACTCCTCGAAGAACCTTAGGAAGTTGGTCTGCGCGCTGATAGGGTCGATGGGGGAGCGCACCAATTTGAAGAGGTACGGGTTCACCTGCTCGACCGCTCCACCAATGTGTTTGTCGAGGGCCACTTTAGCAGCCCTCACCGCATCTATTAGCGGTCCAGCGGCGTTTGCGCCATCCGATGTGCGCAGTGTTATTTCGGCTTCTACTTCGGCCCCCAGCGTTGTTACGCCCACAACCTCAAAATGGCTTTCACGGTTATTGCCCATATAGTCGACGTATTCGGTAGTACCAGTTACCGCCTTAACAGGGTAAGGAAGTGTACTTGTAACGGTGGAAGTCTTGATGGACCGTTTGTGTAACCTAAGCTCGTCTTGCTCAACTGTTATGCGGTTCTCTAGTCCTCCTCCCACATCAACCTGATAGGTTTGCTTTATCCTGACGCCGCGAGAATTAAGGAAGGATAGTATATAGGCATGGAACACGGTGCCCCCAATCTGACTTAACAGGTCATCTCCGAGTAGAGGTAGACCCGCGCTGCTGAAAGCTCTCTCCATATCTGTGCTCGTCGCGACAGGTGTAGGTGTAGCGTTGATGAACGCCAGACCAGCTTTGATGGCCGCCCTAGCGTATGCCTCGGTTGACCTGTTGAGCCCGCTGTTAATCGTGTTCACCAGCACTTGAGCGCCGCTTCTTCTAAGCGTCTCCACAACGCTCTCCAGCTCCGAGCTACGTGTATCCGTTTCGAACCGCGGCTCGTCGAGTAGTAAGCCCGGTTGGACGACCACGTCGCAGCGCACCTCTGTGTATTTGGTGAGACTCCAAGGCCTGGTGAATAACGCGGCGCTGACGCTTTTACCCACTTTTTCACAGTCGATATCAAACGCGGCTACCACTTTTATGTTCGAGGGTGTATAAACAGATAGCGCGGGGTGCAGGATGCCCTGAGCCTCACCCTTAGAGTATAGTTCAATTGCTTGAAGCATCCCACTCGCGGCAGAGCCAACACCGGCAAGCGCAACCCTTATCTCGTTTTTACAGCACGAATCGGTTTCACCCATGTATTACCAGAATTCTTAGGTTTAAGATAAGTTTGCTGAATTGTCACCAAAGCTTCTGACCTGTTTTCCACGAAGGTTTGAAGCGTTCTTGCAAAAACGATTTAACATTGGTGCACACTATAATAATTGGTTAAGTGTGGGTGGACAAGCACTAGTCAAGCTTGAATCGCTGGATAGGAAGTTCTGGGGTAGGGGTGTTGCCCAGATTGACCCCAAGATAATGGAGGAGCTTGGATTATCGGCCAACGACCCGGTTTTGGCCATTGGTTACAGACGTACAGGCCTTATAGTTTTACCATCCGATTCACGCGATTATGGGAGAAGGGTTATGAAGGTTGACGAGGAAACCCTGCTCAACATGGGTGTGACCTTGGGCGACCGTGTGGTTGTGCGCAAAATCGAGCCCAAGACCGCTGAGAGGATAGTGCTCGGCTACCCCGAAGACTTCAAGGGGCAACCAGACCTCAGGGAGGTCATAATCTCGATCCGCGGTAGGCCGCTGTGTAGAGGCAACATAATAAGCGTGCGTGTCGGAGGCAAGATAATCAACTCGGCGGTGGAGGACTACTCACCACAGGAGGAGGCGGTTGTGGTTGGTTATAACACTAAGATCGAGATGATCAGGGAGCCATCTAAGGTTCAGCCGAAAGGCGTCCCACTCGTGACATTCGAAGATATTGGCGGACTGACAAAGCAGATACAGAAGCTACGAGAGCTCGTTGAGTTACCCCTTCTTAGACCAGAGCTTTTTAGGACGTTCTCTATCAGGCCTCCCAAGGGTATTCTTCTTTATGGTCCTCCGGGTACCGGTAAGACTCTTATCGCCCGCGCGGTGGCCAACACCGTTAAGGCTAACTTTTATCTTATAAGTGGACCCGAAATCGGTAGTAAGTACTATGGTGAAAGCGAGAAGAGGTTAAGGGATATATTTAAGGAGGCTGAGAAGACGGCGCCGTCAATAATATTCGTGGATGAAATAGATTCGCTAGCACCCAGCCGGGATAACACCTCCACAGAGGTTGAGCGGAGGATCGTGTCCCAGCTTCTAACACTCATGGATGGTCTCTCCCCCAGCGATAAGGTTGTGGTGATCGGTGCGACCAACAGGCCAAACGCGGTTGACCCCGCGCTTAGGAGGCCTGGTAGGTTTGACAGGGAGATAGAGATACCTGCGCCCGACGCACCAGCGAGGCTTGAGATATTAAGGGTTCACACGCGGAGGCTTCCGCTTGCCTCTGATGTGAACATGGAGGAGATTGCGGAGCTCACTAACGGCTTCGTGGGCGCCGACCTAGCGGCGCTTGTGCGTGAGGCAACCCTCCAAGCGCTGAAGAGGAAGACGCAGGACTTGCTCTACGGGATGAGCGACCTCGACCTATCGATCGCTGTAACTAGAAGTGATTTCTTGGCAGCCATAAAGGAGATCGAGCCTTCGGCTCTGAGGGAGTTCAGAATAGAGGTACCGACTACGAAGTGGGATGATGTGGTGGGCTTACAGGACGTTAAAAGGGAGCTTATGGAGTCCATAGAGTGGCCGCTCAAGTATCCCGAGTTATACACTAAGATAAACGCCGAGCTCCCCAAGGGTATTCTTCTTTATGGTCCTCCGGGTACCGGTAAGACTCTTATCGCCCGCGCGGTGGCCTCCGAGAGTAGGGCTAACTTTATCACGGTCACAAGCTCAGACCTCCTCTCTAAGTGGGTGGGTGAAAGTGAGAAGGCTTTGAGGGAGGTTTTCAGGAGGGCTAAGCAGGCGGCGCCATGCATTATATTCTTCGATGAGATAGAAGCGCTCGCGCCCGTGAGGTCGGCTGAGGATAACCATGTAAGCGAGAGGCTTGTGAGCCAGCTGCTAACGGAGCTGGACGGCTTGGTTAAGCTTAACGGTGTGGTTGTTATGGCGGCCACTAATAGGCCAGAGCTAGTGGACCCAGCGCTTCTACGTCCTGGTAGGTTCGATAAGATCCTCTACGTGCCGTTACCCGACCTCTCAGCGAGGAGTGCTATCATCAAACTCTACGTGAACAAGCATCCTCATGATGAGAATATAGACTACCTTAGGTTGTCCCAGTTAACCGAGGGTTATAGTGGTGCTGACCTAAAAGGCGTGGTTGACAGGGCGGTGCAGCTTGCAATAAGGGAGTACATAGAGCTTAAGGAGAAGGACGGCGCAGAGCCGAAGCTTAGGGCTGAGCACCTGTTGGAGGCCCTCAAAACCGTCAAACCTAGTCAGGGTAAATCGATTGAGCTTGTGCGTAGCACGCAGACCCAGCAGAGGTTCGGCGTCTCGTAGCGTTATGATGCGAGAAAGCCCCCTTGAGCTGTGCTCAGTAAGAATGCGGTGGGTGCTGCTTGAGTGTGCGTATGGTTTAGAGCTGGGTTTAGCTCACACTAGGATGTGCTGGCCTTGAGTGATTCCGTGGGTGTTGAGGCGCACGCGAGACTGCACGTGTGCTTGATTGACCTAAATGGGTCCATCGGTAGGGTGGACGGTAGCGTGGGTATAATCCTCTCCCAGCCAGTTGTGCGTGTGGTGGCGCGCAAAGCGAGTAGGGATGTTATCAATGAGGAGCTTCTCCCGTTCGCAAAAAAATTCTTTCAAACTGTTCCCAGAACGCTGAGTGTTGAGCTTGAGCTGGATGAGTGCTTTGAGAGGCATGTTGGGTTGGGTTCCACCACCCAGCTCGCACTCAGCGTGGCTAGGTCGCTCTCAGAGTTAATGGGTCTCGGGTACTCTGTGCGGGAGTTGGCGCGCATAATGGGTAGGGGTGGCACTTCGGGTATAGGGGTAGCCGGGTTTGAGGGGGGAGGCTCACTTATAGTTGACGGTGGCCACCGTTTCGGCCCAAATGGTAAAACGGGTTTCACGTCATCCGATTATTCGGAAGGGTTTGAGGCAGCGAAACCCATCGTCAAGATGTGTCTTCCAACCGATTGGAGATTTGTGGTTGTGGTGCCAAGGGGTGGAAAGAAGGTTTACGGGGAAGTTGAGAAGAGTGTTTTCGAGAGGGTATCACCACTACCAGCGGAGGAGGTGGGCTTGGTTTCTAGAGTTGTGCTACTCAAGCTACTCCCAGCGGCGGTTGAAGGTAACTTGGAGGAGTTCGGTGAGGCAATAAACATGCTTCAGCAGACTGGTTTCAAAAAGCGTGAGCTCGAGTCTCAGTCCCAATCTGTATTGGAGGCGATCAGTGAAGGGCTAAGGCTTGGGGCGGCTGGAGCGGGTATGAGTTCGTTTGGGCCAGCGGTGTACTTTTTGGTTAAGGGTGACAGGGAGGCCAATAGACTAGCCGAAGGAATAGACCATGTGGCCTATAAGAAGTACATCTGCTCTCCTTGGGGGGGTGGGGCGAGCCTATTTAAAGCTTAGCTCTCGCTTCCTATACTTGAGTAGCACACGTCTTACAACTCTTGCCTTTTTTCTAAGCGCCTCGTTCGCGGCGTGCTCGAGAAGTTCCCCCATCTCCTTTTTGCGCTCCGGGGGTTCAGTTCCTACGAGTTTTTTGATTTTCGTATAGGGTGACTCTCTGAAGAGTGGTGTAAGAGGACTTTCTCCTCCATCCCTAACTATATAGCAACCCCTACCGGCTTCGACTCTGCCGATGGTATCAGCTTTAACACCAGCTCGTTTTAGCTCTTGTAGGACTGTATCGGTGAGCTTTGGGGGGCTAAATAGCAGCAGTGAGTCAAGCGATAACCCTAAGGGGTCGACGCCAAGTTCACGTAGCATTCTGTGAACTTTTGGGTTGATTAGTGAGTTGATTTTTCCCTGGTCGACCACTATTCTAACAGACGACTTGTCAGCCGCTGTCTGAAGGTCTCCCCTTAGCCCCCCGTTGGTTACATCTGTGACGGCGTGGAGTTTGCGGAATAACCCGGCCTCTCTGAGTGCTTCCGATGCAAAGTAGAAGTCTAGGTTCAGGGTCTCGGCTACTATATCCGGATGACCCGAGTATATGGCTGTAGTGGAGATTGTACCGCCACCACTACCCTCGGTCATTATTAACTCATCTCCAACCCGAGCACTATTCTTGACTTTCACCCCCGAATACGAGTAGCCCACACAGCCCACTGCCCCAACCAATCTGTCACCCAAAACCATGTCTCCCCCGACCCTGAGGGTGCTACCACTCACCAGTGGAACCCCGCTTATCTCCGACACGGCGGCAACACCGGCTACAAACTCGAGTATCTTCGAGATATCCCCGTCATCAGCAAGGTGGACGTCGTCCACCATGAATAGGGGTGTTGCACCCTTGACGCAAACATCACGTAGGGCTGCACGTGCCACGTGGAAACCCATAAGGAATGGGTATCCACTAAGCCTCGAATGGGCTCCATCAATTGAGCCAACAACAGCACCCCCGTTGAGGGCTACGCCGCCAACATCATCGTGGTCCACTGGTTCGAGGACCACCCTCAACTTAGAGTGCTTGTTGGCTGTGTGTGCGATTCGTGCGATGAGTGAGTGGACTAGGAAGTCACCCTCACCACGCGAGCCGACGCCGAATACACCGGCTCTCACACAGCTTGAATGGAGACCCAGAACATCCCTTACAAAAGAATTGTGAGGCTTTCTCCTACTACGTTCGACTTCTTCTAGTACCGCCTCAGCGAACGCCGAAGCTGTTTCCCTATCCATGTTCTTTGCAAGCACATATTCCTCCGCGAGCTTCGTTTTGGCTAGCTCCCTATCCGAGTCGAGTAGCCTGTTTGCGAGGAACTCCAAATCAACCATACAAAAACAAACAGTTAGCGTGGTTTAAACGGTTTTGCCCCCGATTGAGCGTGCGGCTTCCATGAGTTGAGTGAGTGGTGCGTTTGTCTTGACGGCTTTAGGGTCGAAGTGTGTAGGGTTAGCCTCATAACCTTGTGAGCGTAGCTTTATAATCAACCTTTGGGTGCTGGGCGGACTCACACCAGAGCCCTTAACGAGCTTGTGGGTGTTAACGTAGGGTAGAGTGACCTCATCCTCATCACGTAGTGTCCTCAACAATCGCTCTGCTTCCCGCGCACTCTGTGATTCCACTCTCTTAAGCTCTGTTAGAACCGAACTGAGAAAATCTCTTGATGAAAGACGCCCCATCCAGAGCGGTCCCGCCTCTGAGCCACGCTTACACTCACTGCAGAGCTGTGAATCCAAATATTTCGCTCCATCTGAGCAGCTGTGGAGATAACCTATTTGATTCATAAGCTCCTGTGCGGCGCTGAGTGTGCGAATGAGTTTAAAGTGGCATCTGAAGTAGTCCCCATAATGGTAGCACAGAAGCGGTGAAGCAGCGAACCCCATACTGGCCGCGGCCCTCACCACGTAGCCGATAAGTATCCTCAGCCCAACTTCTTTAACCCCAAGTGTGTAAGTGTTCCGCGCGAAGTACAGCCTGTAGAGCGCTTCTGGCCTGTTACCACAAAGGTTTGCAGCATCCGTCGAGCAAACACCGAGCACCCCACCACGTTTAACCGCTAATAGAGCCGTGGTGACAAACGGCGCTACCGAGCCGAAGGGGTCTACGTCAACATAGTCGAACCCCTCCCTATAATCGTAGGCAGCGCATAGGGCGTTGGCGCCAACCGATTGAACATCCACTTTTCCCGCAACCCCGTTCGCCTCCACACTCTTATAGGCAAGCTCTAGCGCATCGGGGTTGACGTCGTTAATCACGACCTCAGACGCATTAGATTCCACTGCTATCCTCAGTCCACGCGCACCAATACCACACATAGCGTCAAGCACATTCGGACGGCTTCCCAACGCACCCACTATCCCAAGACTGATGTCCCTCGTAGCGGAGGCGTTGGGGTTATAGAATACGGGTGCACTCCACGGTCCAACCCTTTTACCCTTCTTGGCATACATGATTATATCTGGGACATATAGGAGCGTCTTTCCCTCCACTACCTGCTTAGTGTACAACCCTCTGTCCACGTTAACCCACTATGTGTGCGAAACTGTTAAATCCTATCAAAGTGTTTCGTAGTCGGTGAAGAAAGCCTGTCTACTGATGAAAGTGTTGGTGGAATAGACGAAGCGGGTAGGGGGGCACTCCTTGGGCCGCTTGTGATTGCTGGTGTGGCGCTCAAAAACTCACTCTTAGAGGAGCTTAAGCGAATGGGTGTGCGCGACTCCAAGCAGCTCTCCCCCTTCAGGAGGGAAAAGCTATACTCCGTCATTACGCGCGTGGCCGACAAGGTAGAGGTGGTTGAAGTAAGCCCCCAAGAGATTGATTCGAGATACAGGCATGGGCTCAACCTCAACCAGCTTGAGCTCATAAAGATGGCGCAGATATCGTTAAGGCTTGGGGTGAATACGGTTTACGTTGATGCTGTGGATGTGGATGAGGAGAGATTCCGGGAGGAACTCTCCAAGAGGGCGCCCAACATAGTTTTTGTGAGTGAGCATGAGGCTGATTCCAAATACACTGTTACCGCAGCGGCATCCATTGTAGCCAAGGTCACACGTGACAGGAGAATAGCTGAACTAAACAAGTTTTACGGCGATGTTGGTAGCGGCTACCCAAGCGACCCACGCACCATGCGCTTCATTAGAGAATACTATGTAAAGACCGGTTCTCTGCCAGAGTTTGCGCGTACAACTTGGAAGAGTATAAGAAGGACGCTAGGGGTCCGTGAGTGAGGCCTAACAAGCCCCCGAAAATCATGTGCTGGTATTAAGAGCTTGGTACACCACGGTGTAAGCCACGCATTGTTCGGTCTTAAAATGGAGTTCGTAGCGTTGTTGAGGCTTATCGAGTGAGTTTGGCTATGATGAAGTCATGGTCTTTTTCGTAAGGTGAAAGCTCGACTTCCTCAATGATCTTGAAGCCGGCATCCAATAGGACGCTCCTTTGCTGATCGTATACTTTTGTGGGCTCCACGGCTACATCTACGCTTCTAGCTTTAATGTTGAGCACCACCCAGCCCTCCCGTCTTAGGTAGACCTTCGCGTTCTCAACAGTGATTTCAGCTTGGTCAGGCTGGGCAACATCCGCGTATACCACATCCACACAGTCAACGTACCTTCTGTACTCTAAGGGTCGTCTCGCGTCGGCGAGGATTGGAACTACATTCTGCCTGTTCTCACAGGCAACGAGTAATTCACGTATAGACCTAGCCGAGAACTCGACGGCGTACACCACCCCACTAAGGCCGACAATGTCTGAAATATGGCTCACGGTTGTTCCAGCAGCCGCCCCAAGGTAGAGAACCCGAGAGGAAGTGGTGATTGGCATTGTGCGGATGCCTTTCCTTATCGCTGCGGCCAGCTTACTCCTATAGGGGTCCCAGACTCTTAGCTCCCCAAAGTCGGTCTTTATGAGTCGCTCACCGTATGATCGTACACCCGGCACAAGGTTTAGCGTTGCTAACTGCTGCCCATATCCCTCGACGTCAACTTGGTAGACGCCGTCAAATAGTGGTGTGGCCATGTATCGTCAAACAAATCATCCGCCAACAAATATAAGCGTGTAGACGGAAAATCCACCCGTATTTTGGTAACACTTATATGCAAAACACATGCACGCGCAGTGCTTTAAGGCGTCTTTAAGCTTGGAGCAACCTGAGATGGTGTCCAGATTAGGTAGCGTTGAACGCGGTGGTTAAGCGTGGAAAACTGTTATCTGAACACTATCTAGCGAGGGTGAAGGCCGAGAATGGAGCCAAGGTTGCATTTGTATACTTGTTCACGAGGTCAGACAGGAACAAGGAAAATCCCGCGTTGCTCAAGAGCCTCAGAATCAGATGCCACTAACGTATAATAAGGTATTGAAGGTGTGGGTTGATTTATGAATACAACCCGAAGTGGGGTTTCGGTGACTTAATGGCGCCGCTAAAGTGGTTGTAATCCTTATGGCCTATGTGCGCGGTTTCCACTTTAGCTGTGGAAAGGAAAATGTGTACATAGACAAGCTCTTCGGAGTTCTCGTAGGATTCTAGATGAGACTCTTGTTTGGCTCTGTTTATAGTCTTCTCTCTAAGAAGGAAACTTTTTTATAAGTTTTCCTTTTAATAGGGAAAGATGGATAGGAGTTTGGTTGTTGATTTTCTGAGGGAGTATGAGGGGTTTAGTCCCTTTATGATACCTAGGGAGCTAGGCGTGGAACCCGATGATAGATTCGTTGTTTCGATAGTGGGCCCTAGAAGGGCTGGAAAAACCTACTACCTTCTTTCAATAAGGAATAAGCTCTCCAAGGCTCTCTATGTTAATTTTGAAGACCTGAGGCTAATGGGTATAGGCTACGATGATCTAAGTGGAGATAGTGAGGGTGTACGTTGAAGTTTACGGATTCGAGCCGCAGGTGTTGCTGTTAGATGAGATTCAGAGTGTGGAAGGGTGGGAGCTAGTGGTAAGACAGATTCACGACCTTAAAAAGTACAAGATGATGATAACTGGCTCATCATCCAAGTTGCTTTCCAAGGAGATGGCCCCACAGCTTATGGGTAGAACCCTCAGCTACATTCTTCTTCCGTTTTCATTCAGGGAGTTTTTGAAAGCTAAGGAAATTGAGGTTGAAAAACACATGTCGAAGGATGAGGAGGCGAAGCTAAGGGCTCTCTTAACGGAGTATCTGGAGTACGGAGGCTTCCCAGACGTAGTGTACGGCAAAGACAAGCTAAAAATACTCCGTGAATACATCGACCTAATACTATTCAGGGATTTCATAGAAAGACATAACATCAAAAACTTCGCGCTTGCAAGGTTCATGTTTAACTTCTATATTCAAAATTATTCATCCGAGGTCACACTCAACTCTGTTTTCAAGAGGGCAAAATCTATGGACTTAAAGATTTCAAAGGATACAGTCTACGACTACACCTCCAAACTCGAAGACACAGCCTACTTTTTCTTCATTGATAGATTCAGCTCCAAAGCGCATCTACGCGAATCCCTACTCTAAGTAAGGTTTACCTCTGCGACACCGCACTTGCCAAAACCGTAAGGTTCTTTGAAGACAAGGAGAAACTCATGGAGAACTGCGTGTTCCTCGAACTCCTAAGACAACGGAACACAAGCCCATCATTAGAGATACACTACTGGAACAGCGGCGTGAACGAAGTAGACTTCGTGCTAAGAGTAGGCGGCAAAGTCGAGGAGCTCCTACAGGTAACATACGCGGATTCATTGAATAACGTTCACACAAGGGAAATAGACGCCCTCTTAAAGGCTTCTCGTGAATTAAAGCCCAAAAAACTCACAGTTATCACTTGGAACGCCGAAGGACAAAAACAGTTTGGAGACAAAAAGATTGTTTTCACCCCCTCTGGAAGTGGCTATTAGGGTGGCAAACCCTTAATCGCTAACGTAACCTATCAATCCACTATGCTAACCCCTTAGCTTCCATAAGAGAGTCTACATGGGTTTGCTGCAACCACTAAGACATGAGCGAACTATCGATGACGGCTCAGAAATCGAGGAAACATGGTATCTAATTGTGATTCACCCCCTTCCCAGCATTACCCAAAGGGATAGTGGTGGGATGATGGAAAAGCAGTTGATAGCCATGTGAGCTACCCCCAAAACTGTAGACACAAAATTAGTGTTCGGGGCACAATCAGCGTCAAACGCGAATTTGGAACTGCAGTAAGGGCGGAGCTTTCAGCCTTAGCCACCAATCAGGCTCGACCACCATAAGGGGGGTACGGTGGCCCCAACCGGTATCCGCAGACGTATATTTCCAACCCCCCGCAGCGCGGCGAGTGGAGTGAACCCGCCTCCTAAAGCCCGAACTAAGGCTTTCGACTTTCTGCTCTAGTAATATAGGCTGGTTTGCACGGGAATAAACATGACCCTACATTTAACAGGCAGCCAATATTATAACAGTATCCTAAGGGTGCGTTGTTTTTTCCTGAAATTATTAGCGCCTCGTTTCACGTTTATATCTGCCATCAACTGTCACCAGGATATGATTCTCTTGATATAAGCCTTCTCCTCTTGTCCCACTTCCGGTAAAATGCGTGTTCTGGAGTCTCAGGGTTGTCCCAGTCAAGGGACATGTGAGGCCTCTTAGTGTTGTACCGTTTTATGTATTCACCGATTGACCCAAACAGGTGCAGCTTAACCTGCATTGACCCGAAGAACCTCTCGACCTTACCATTGGTTTGGGGGTGTTGTAACCTGCCGAGAATGTGCTGTATCCTCAGCTTTGAAAGGTGTTCCTGAAACGCGGCTATGCCGGCTTACTTGCTGTCTCCGAAGTTTGCGTAAAACCGGGGTGCATGGTCTGTGAGTATTGTAGCTGGCTTGCCATATTCGCTGATCGCCTTGTCAAGAACATATATTGCGTTTTCGGTTGTGGCTTCATCAAGAAGTCCCCAGTCCGCTGTGAACCTTGAAGCGTCATCAATGTAAACCATCAGCCACTTTCCCATCCACCTCCTGTCCATCAACATGTACTGGTCCGTGTGCCACAGCGAATTTGTATGCTTCCCTTCGTATTTCACCCACTTCCTGCGCTTCTGCTTGCTCTTTTGATCCGATGCGAGTTTGTGCTTCTCCAATATGGTATGGACCATGTTAGGGGGAAGCTTATTTATCCCTTTTTCCCTAACACGCATTCAAGTGCTATGGCATTTGATGGGCATTCCCTGTATGCGCTTACAACTTCTTCCCCCTCAAGCTCAGTTATAATCCTCCTTGGCCTCCCGCTTTCTTCAATTGTGGAACTTTCCCGGTCTTGACGTATTCAGACCACAGCTACCTGACCCTGGACGGGTGAACGTGTTGCAACATAGCTGTGTCGTTTGTGCTAAGTCTGCCAGCACGCGCTCTTCTGTTTAATTATCCACGTAAACTTGCGGTTTGTTAATACCACGCTATGATTTGAATTGTTATGTGTTAATAATTTCGGAAAAGAGAACCCTAAGGGTTCGTGATAATGTTTATATTTTACTGTGGGTACCCCCAGTTACTGTGGGTACCCTCGGTTGTGACCCGGATTACTTCAGTTTGAAGGTTAAGACTCAAAGGAAGGATCTTTACGATAGAGAGGAGGAGCTTGGTTTATTGGAGAAGAGTGCGGGGTTACCGATAACAGTTGTGACGGGGATTAGAAGGGTGGGTAAGTCTTCCGTGGTCTCAGTGTTTCTTAGTGGGGAAGCCCGGTATCCTTGTGGATTTGAGGGAGACGGGGCCGAATCCCTCAACGAGGGAGCTTTTTAAGAGGTTTGAAAAAGCACTCAACTCATCCCGAATAAAGAGGTTGTGGGCCTTCTTAAGTGAGAGGATCCGGGGGGTCAACATTGGGCCCTTCGGCGTTGTTTTTGACAGGGTGGTGGGTGAGTCGATAACCCTTTCAGAGCTCTTCGACATATTCGATGACTACGCGGCAAGCGAGGGTGCGCCCTTCACGGTAGCCCTCGACGAGGTGCAGGAAGCGCGGGGTTACAAGAGTCTTCAGGCCGCTATCGCTCACTCCTATGATTATAATAGCCATGTGCGCTTTGTGCTAACAGGCTCACAGGTTGGCTTGCTTGAGGATTTTTTAGGAGAGCGTGACGCGTCAGCCTATCTTTTTGGTAGGGCCATAAACCGAGTAGAAGTGAAGAGACTATCTAAGGAGCGCTCCCTAGATTTCTTAAACAAAGGTTTTCACGCATGCGGTGTCAAACCACCCGAGGAGCTTGAGAGGGTGGTTGAAGCCTTGGATGGGATAGTTGGCTGGCTCGCTCACTATGGTAACTACAAGATTAAGGGGCTGAACACAAATGAAATAATGAGGAGCGCCGTAATGCTTGAGCTCGAAGAGGTAAAAAAGCTCAGAGGAAAATACTACCAGCCGATTTTACAGGCGCTCGCACAGGGCGGCGCAAGCTGGTCCTACATTTACAGGTTTGTGAGCGCAGCCGTGGACACCTCGGAAAGACAGTTCAATGAAGCGCTAAAGCAACTAGTTAAGTATGGCTACGTCGAGAAGAGTGAGGAGGGTTACACCATCGCTGACCCAGTACTGAGACTCGCCATAACAAAGAACTGGGAAAAGATATGGTAGCTGGTATCATTATTAAGATTTCGAGACACCAAATTGTCTCTCCTTAAAATACATATTCTTTGCTTAGCCCTATATGCTGACCATCTTAATCTGTGCGCAGTTCAATAGCACCACGCAGTAGTAGAGCTGTAAACAGGGCCTCAGGTGAACCACTTCTTTTTGTTCTCCTAATGATTCTAGGTATCCTATTGAGAAATATGCTGGGTGACCACTTCTTGTTCTCCTAAAACATTTAGGCTGCTAAAAGAAGGATTGTGACACATCCTCGCTGAGTGGTGGATTCTACTCTCTTAAATCAATTCAGGTGTGTGGCGGATGGTGTCCGGATAAGGCTTAAACGTGGTGGGCGCCACGGTTCGGAATTGGTGACTACCCGTGGATCTCACCACGGATGTCTTTACATTCTTTAGGAATTTAAATGTTTTCGTGAGGAACAAGAAGAGGTTCTCACGAGCTCAAGGTGGTGGCTGTGCTACTCAACGCCTTTGGGTTAAGCCTCAACGAGGAAAAACATCTAGCTTCTTTAGACTACTCTCAGAGCGAGTCAGTCTCGAAGTCGAGTGTTGAGGAGTGGACGAGAAAGGTTCTCGGAGGAGAAGCTGAGCTTCAACCCAAAGCCACGCGAATATCCAGTCATCGCTGTTGACGAGACTGTGGTGAAGTGTAGGGGCCAACCACTGTACGTGTGGGTTGGTGTGGACGCTGTAACGAGGCAACCCATCTGTCTGGTTCGGTGTTTCACTCACAAGGACCACACAGAACGCCCTCAGGTTTCTTCGTAGGTTGAGAAAAAGATGCCTGGGTGACCCTGTGATCCTAACGGATCGGGGACCATGGTAGCGTGATGCTGTGAGCAGAGCTGGTTTTAGAAACCACGTTCACAGACGTTTGGGTTGCGTAGCTCCGTTGGTTGAGCGATTCTTCGGGTACCTCAAGGATAGAACAAGGGTTTTCTACAACAACATAAACCCGAAGAAAACACCCTTCACACCTCTTCTCGACTTCCTAGA